>UPZS01000081.1 GCA_900538905.1 uncultured Sutterella sp. | reverse complement strand
GAAACCTCCTTTTGATACATGGCTTATAGCCGTATTCGTTTTGAGATTCAAAATTCCGCAACGATGACCTTAGTTCATTCCTCTTGTTAAATTTAGAGATCTTGTCAAAGACCGTGAGGTACAAAACGTTCTTCTTTATTGCGGTCAGAGCTTAAGACGCTTTGATTCGATCGGGACGGCAGTGCCGCTTGCGTTTTTGTGGCTTTGACGGATGGCCGACAGTATTTTGCCTGCGGCGAACACTGTCGCACCTCAGGTTAAGCTCGTGCCGGTTTCAACGTATATATAGAGGCCTACATGAGCAAATCCAAGAAAAAGACCGTCGTCAGAGTCAAACTGCCGCGCACCCGCAACCTGATCGCCAAGGCGCTTTGCTCGGACAGACAGTTTCAGGGTCGCATTTTTGTCAACAGAAAAAAAGAGCTTCCGAAGTTTGACTGGCGCAAAGACATAGGCTAAACGATAAGGACGTATGTCTGGAAAATCTTTTCAAGCAGTTTAGACTTATTCGCGCGCCTCGTTCTCTCGCTCCATCCGCCATGATTGTCCAATACGCATCAGACCTGCACCTCGACTACGGGCAAAACTACGAATACATCCTCAACAAGGGTTTTGAAGAGGAAGGCAATGTACTCATTCTTGCTGGTGACGTTGCCAATCTGGTGGCCTTGCGCACCTATCGCCTCTTCTGGGATCTCTGTTCGTCCAATTTTGAGAAAACGATTTTCGTACCGGGTAACCACGACTATTACGGCGAATGGGAAAAAGTCGAGGACCTGATCGAACCGATCAAGATTCCGATTCGTCCCAATGTGTTGTGCTGCAACAATGAGGTTGTGCGCGTGGGCGACACCGATTTCATCTGTTCAACACTCTGGTCGAACATCATCCCCGAACAATCCGCCGCCGTCAATTCCATCCTTCTTGACTTCAATGAGATCACATTTGACGGCAGAAAAATTTCGGTCGACGAGTATGTTGCCATGCATAAGGAGTCACTTGCCTTTTTGCAAGAAGCCGTTGCCGGATCCGACGCCAAACACATTGTTGTTGTCACGCACCACGTGCCGAGCTACACGCTGTGCCGAGAAGACCATAAACACTCCCCTATTTCATCTGGGTTTGTCACGGAATTGGGGAATTGGATTGCCGACTCGCGCATTGACTATTGGATTTACGGTCACTCTCACACATCGATCGAAGGCACCATCGGTAAGACAAAGTTGGTTTCAAACCAATTGGGTTATCTCGCGCTCAACGAAGGTGAAGACTATTCGCCCTGCAAGACGTTCCTGATTTAGTCCGACATTTCGATGGTTGAATCCATTACCTCTTTTCTAGCCGGCGACGGCGGCATCTGGGCGTTGTGTCTGTCCGCATTTCTGTCGTCCACCGTTTTGCCGGGAAGTTCAGAAGCACTCCTGGCAGCGGCGCTCGCTTGCACCCCGGAAACACAACGCGCTGTGCTTCTTGTTGTCTCCGCCAGTCTGTTCAACACGCTCGGCAGTATGACCACGTGGGCCATCGGCCGTTATGTGCCGCATCGCGTTCCGGCCTCCGACGCCGTCGAACGTCTGCGTCGCTGGGGAGCTCCGGGGCTGGTTCTGGCCTGGGTGCCGGTCATCGGTGATGTTCTGCCTCTGGCCGCCGGGTGGCTGCGCATCGGCTTTTGGTCGGCACTGCTTTGGACGGCCGTCGGCAAAACCGCACGCTACACGCTGATGGCCTTTGCGCTGCTTGGCATCTTCTGACTAACCTTCCTGCTCAAGAAGAGCCGCAAGTTTTTGGGCTTCCTCGGTTTGAGTACAGTCGTCGACATATGTAATGTCGTTTTCCGTTAGCCACTCCTTGAGCGCCGCGAGTTCGCTAATTTCCTCAAACGCGTACCACTCTTCGAGCTTGCCGCGCTCGTCAAGCAGATCCTTGAATCGGCGAAAAGCCCCGCGGCGATAGAAGATATCAACCACTCTTTCATAATCATTTTCAGACAAGAACCGCTCGGCATACCGCAACGCCATGTCCTTGCCCAAGCGCAGCTCAGAGGCGTCCGGAAAAGAAATCCAAGTTCCTTCTTCGTCCATTTCGTCATAAGCCGCTTGTCTTTGCTCTTCGTCTGCAATCATCGAACTCGGCACACAGACGATAC
>UPZS01000080.1 GCA_900538905.1 uncultured Sutterella sp. | reverse complement strand
TGGAAACCGCAGATGATTTTCATGATCAGAGAATCATGCCTGAAATTTTGTATACGCACCAGTATTGCCCGTTTTTTATCGTGCGGTGCACGATCGGCCTTGTATCCCCAGACTGAAGTCAGGGGCTTTACGGCCTCTACTGTAAGCCTTCGGGCGCTCTGCTTCCATGCGGGCAGAGCGCCCGATTTCTTTACCGTTGAAATCTACAAAACGCCGCGTTCCAACAGAACCGTAAGAGGAGCCAGCGAAGCGACGTTGTGCACATCAAGTTTGCGATATGCGCCAAGACGATGAACCTGAACCGTGCGTTCGCTGATGCCGAGTTTCAAAGCGATCTGACGATTGAGTTTGCCTTTGGCAACCAACAGAATCACATCGCGTTCTCGTTCCGTGAGTTGAGCGTAGCGCTGCTTCCACTGCGCTTCGTCAATCGGCATGGCTCGTCTGTCGCAGTCTTCCTGCACAACCCAAGCAACGGTTTTGAGCAGTTTTTCCGGATCCACGGGTTTCTGAAGAAAGTCGCGGGCACCTTCCCGAACGGTGTGTACCGCCATCTCGATGTCGCCGTGCCCCGTAAGGAAAATGATTGGCAAGGGATACTCGCGGCGATTCATCTCGTCCTGCAGTTCCAATCCCGATATGCCGGGCATGCGGACATCGAGAATCAGGCATCCCGGACGTGAAGGCATGTCGCTCGTCAGAAATTCTTTTGCACCGGTATAAGAAGCAACATCCCAGCCCTGCCCGACCAAAAGCATTTCCAGAGCGGCAAGCTGATCGACTTCGTCGTCGACCAGACGAATCAGTGGTTTAACCGGCATCTGCGCCATTGTTTGTCTCCGTCAAAGGCAGTCGAATGCGTGCCACCGTATGTCCGGCTTCCCGCACGATTGAAAAATTTCCTGAAGCGCGTTCGACAAGCGTCCGCACAATCAACAAACCGAGTCCCAGCCCTGATTTTTTACCCGAATGCAACGGGACGGAAGCGTTTTCCAGCGACTTCTTGTCAGTTTGTCCGTTATCCAGCACGGCAATTTCGGCGGTGTACTCATGCCGCGTCAGCACAACTTGGACTTTCGCTTCGTTTTGTACCTGGCAGGCCTCAGCGCCGTTTTTCATCACGTTGGTCAAGCAAAGTTCAAACTCCAACGGATTCCAGAAAATCGAAACGTCCTCGGGCGGGCGATGAAGCTCAAACTTCACTTTACGATACCGCATCTGCATCACCGAAACGATCTTCTCAAGAGCCGAGCCGAGTTCAATCGGTTCTCTTGCCAGATCCTCGTGCCTTGCATAGCGCCGAACCTGAGTGACGATTGAAGTAATGCGCTCGCATTGTCTGAGCACCAGTTGCACGGTCCTGTCGATAAGCGGACTATGTTGGTCATCGTCCTGCAGATACCGATCCAATGCATTACAACTATTGGAGATTGCCGACACCGGGCCGTTGATCTCATGCGCAAGCAAACTTGACATCGCGCCGATGACGCTCACACGTTCAAACTGCGACAGTCGCTCTTTGGTACTCTGCACTTCCTGCATGGCGTCCTTTTCTTTTTGGATGGATTGCCGTAGCTCACGGGTGCGCACATCGACCAAGTGGCTGACTCTTCGTCCATGCCACATCATGCCGAGAACCGCCATCAAGAATATCGCGATAAAAGGCCAGTATTTCTGTAAGAAGTCGCCAACCGACTGAATTCGTAAATAGGCGTATGGACCCGCCTTGAGCGATTTGTACAATTCATCAACCTTGAGGAAATCCGAAGCCACACCCCAGGCAACGCCGTCTTTCGTAGGCGGCATCGACAGCAAGGCAACGGTAAAGTCACGGCTGGCCTGCCAAGGCGCCATCGTCGTTGCCACAAACGTCCAATTCGGATAGAGCTCCGTTGAACGCAAGCAGGCAAATCGTCCCTCGTTGGGCTTAAGTCCTATCGGGCGGAATTGCGCCACCAAATCCGGCTCTGTTTGCTTTAATTCCTCTACTGTGCAGACACGCGCCAGAGCAATATCGGCACGACCGTCCTGAACCGCAAGCAACAGTTTTTTCATTGGCGAACCCGCCGCCACGATTTCCTTGAAAAAGTTGTCAGGATCATATCGAGCGGCAACTTCTCCCAACGGAACATACACGCCGGAAAACCCGCGCTCGAAGTTAGCAGCGGCACGCTTGCCTCGCATGTCCGCCACGGTTTTGATCGGAGATTCGTTGGGTACCATAAAAACAGTACCGACGGCTTCGTTGGGATCAGGAGCCAGCGGCGTCGTCATGGTCGCCAAATCCTTCAACCCTCGGCGAAAAACGCGTCGATAAAAACCGGAAGCTCCAATGAAAAATTCAAACTCGTTGTTCCGAACGCCGCGTTCAAGATCTTTGACAAGATAGTTCTGAATCCGAATGTTGTACTGCGGCAGCTTGAGCTGCAAATACTCGAACGTATCCTGAAAGCCTTTTCGTTCCGACAGCGAAAAACTGCTCTCGATATAGCCGATGCGAAGCAGCGGGCGAGCATCAGTTTTAGGTGCGATTTCAGCTGAAAACGAAGGCACCGTAGTCGTCAACAGGCAGGATGCAAAAATCGATACCAAAATCCGCTTAAACAGCATGGCAAGAAAAGGCTGATATCCGTTGGAGACAAGCAAGAAATCGAGCAAGCGGAAAATGCC
>UPZS01000079.1 GCA_900538905.1 uncultured Sutterella sp. | reverse complement strand
TCTTCCGATCTCCATCTATCGACCATCGCCGAAGTTTCCTCCCAACAATGTTTCCATTGCCTGGAAACGCAATCGATATCAGTCTCTGGCAACACGTCAATTCATCGACAAAGCCTTGGAATGGCTACAACCTTAACGAGCAATCAGGACGATTAAAGCAACAAACGCCCGTAGCTATAGGACCGACAAACTTAACATCCCTCGCGAACGCGGTTTTGCCGTGCGTCGCGAGGAATTTTTGTCATGGCACATCCTTTTTTGCTCTTCCCCCGTCTGCCATTGTCACGCGAATCGCATCGCAATGAGGTGTGCACAATAAGAAGATGAAGACATCTCGCCAACACCCGATACGGTTATATCAGTGCTACAAACCGTTACCAACCCCATAACCTGACGAATAAGATGTCAGGTATATAGCCACGCATATTCTTCTTTGCCCGGAGAATGTAATGACCCAATCCGCAGTTTGTAAAGGAAACGTGAAATGGAATATTTCGGTACCTTCGGAATTCGATGAAGAAATTCGATTCTTTTTAGCTTCTCAAGGAGAGATAAAGGAAGATCTGTCTGCGCTGGTTAAAAAAGCCGTATCTCGTTATATTTTGGCTTCTCTCTCGGGAGAAGCCAAAGACAAAGTTAAAAATTCAAGACTTTCTCAAAAAGATCTGGACAAAATCATTGTTGACGGTCTTGCTTGGGCAAAGAACCGGCGAAATGAAGAGCCTTCTTAGTCCAAATGTCCTGGTTCGGTACTCCATGCTCAACACGATTATCTTCCGATGGATCGAGCGTTCTGTCACATGAAAGCTTTTGTCAGGCCAGCCAATGTCCGGCTACCAGCCCCAACACCATCAACAGTGAGAACATCAGCTGCGTCTTGGCTGTCGAAGCGTCCAGCGTGGCAATGCTTGCCGTATTCACACCGTCAAAACGCAAGGCTTGTTTGCACAAAGTCATCACAGCCACTGCAATCGGCAGCGTAAGCAGTACCGTCATGGGCAAAATCCCAAGCCAGACTGTTGCCAAAAGAATCGCAAACGGTGCAAGCATCTCAAAGTGATAGAGCCACACCGACCACTTCTTTCCCAAGACAGAAGCCAGCGTACGAATGCCGGCCTGAGTATCCGTCTGAGCGTCGCGCAGGTTATTGGCGTGCAAAATGCCGACCGTCAGAATGCCCGTGGGTAACACCGCCCAGATGGCATCAAGCGACCACGTCCCCGTCACGATCCAGGCCGTCGCAAAAAGCGGCGTAAGCGTATAAGCGATAAAAATCACGACGTCACCTCCGACCCGGTACTTCAAAGGCGGATAGACCAACGCCGCCACAATGCCGGCAAAAGTCACGGCCAGGAACGGCATCCCCGTTCTCCAGACGAGAAAGAGCGCACAAAGCGTTCCGACAACAAAAAGGAAGATCGCAAACCAAATGAATTCGCGACCCGTGAACTTACCGTCGACAAGCTGTCGAACGCCCAGCGTATTCTGGTTGTCGACACCGTAGCGAAAGTCGAAATAGTCGCTCCAGACGTTGCCCGCGGCGTGAAAAATGATGATGTTCAAGAGCGCCCAAACGGCATTGACAGGATCAATCGCGACGCCGTTTGCAAAGTAGTAAGCCAGCACCAATGCCACCGGCATTGTCGAAGCCGGATACGACCAAGGACGTGTCGCCACAATCCAATCCGTCAGAGTACGCTTATTTGTCATGCTACAAAATTCTCATTTGATATATCAATGGAAACCCGCAGTATACATTCCGGTAGCGTGTCATTCCGAGTACACGTCAATCCGTACGGATTTCAAAAGAAAATTTGAGTCCGTCACCGTAGTCAGAAGAACAGACGGCCCAATCGAAAACCTTCTCCAGTCTCTTTGGCTGAAATCGTCTCGGCGCAACCGGCAAGAAGGGCCACCGCCAGCGGTGACTGGAAAAAATCAAGCGCCTGATCCAAATCCATCTGCCAACCGACCATTCTCCGACGCGAATCGATGCATGTATGCATGGACGTGTCGTTGCTCAAATCATGATAGTTGCGCTTCAAGTCGAAGGTCCCATGGGTGATGCCGAGCATGATTTGCATCTCTTCGTCCTTGCCTTCGGCACGCTCAAGAAGAAGATCAAGTCGCCGCCGTTCCACCCAAAATACCGCTTTGACGTCAGAACCTAACGGCGTATGACACACGTCGACGCAAAAAACAGAGCCCGCCTGTGTTTTAACCGAAATCCAGTTCAAGTCGGGGCACCCGGTTTCGTTTAAGCCGATGCACCAGGTCTTGCCGTAAGTCATTTCCGGGTTCGGGATCATGCGGCGAACATAAGTCGTGATCAGCAAAAGCGCCGCATAGGAAAAAGAAGATTCCCGAAAATTCATATAGCGCTCCCAGTCGCTTGACCGAGCTTTGCCCTTGGCCTCTTCGAGCGTCTCAAGCCACCCTCCGAGACCGACCTGAAAGACAACTTTTTCGTCCATGCGATCGAGCTTTTGAACGGCCGCCTGAACCGAAAGCTGTTCGGCTCGTCGATTGAGCTCTTCAGCAAGTCTCGTCTTGGAGATATTGGCCAGCCACAGTCCTTTGCGTTGAGCTGCCGCGATCACTGTCGTTTCCAGATTTTTGCGTCCCTGCGTGTCAATCATGTCCACGAACAGAACAGCAAGTGCCGCGAGTTTGACGCCCTTTTTCAAATGCTCTTTTTGGCGATCCAAAATATCAACTGCTTCGCCGATAT
>UPZS01000078.1 GCA_900538905.1 uncultured Sutterella sp. | reverse complement strand
TACTGTAATTGCCAATGCTCTTCCTAAGTTTTTAGGTCCACAATAACAGTAAGCCGATTTCGGTGATACTTGCAGGAGAGATATATGATCAGCAGACGATTGCTCATTACCGGTTTCGCCGCTGCTGCGGCGTCGACGATCGCTCCGGCCGTTATGGCAGCCAGTGACGGTGGTTTCGGCGATTTTCTGGGCGGACTGGCTGACGCTGCCTCTCGTCGTTACGCTGAAAAGTATCGTGACGATGCCCGCTGGGACGGCAAGTATTACTACGATAAGTATGACAACCGTCGTTATTCCCGTAGCGAATGTCAGCGTGAAATCCAAAGACGTGCCCGCGCTGAAGAAGAAGGTCGCGATTGGCGTGACAGCAAGCGCCGCGCTTGGGAAGAAAAGCGCTACGGCAAGGACTATCGCAAGTTCAAGAAAAAACAGCGCCGAGACGAGCGACTTGATGTAAAGGAAAAACGTCGTGAGGAAGAGCGAGAACGCAAGGAACGTGAACGCATGCGCAAGGACGCAGAACGCGTACGTCGCAACGATGAAAGAATTCGCCGTGAAGATGAACGCCGTCGTCAAGAAGAACGTCGCCGTGACAACCGCTAATCCGGTAATTCCCGATTAGTTGTTGCAACGAAATCTCAGACTCTGTCGTTTGCGCGGCAGAGTCTTTTTTATTCGACTCGATAAAACGCGTTATTCGAGAGCGTATTGGCGTTAGGAACATCTTGCAAATTTAAGTCAATCGTGTAAGCACCCAAGAGACGCTCTGCAAAGTACGCGCTGTAGATCGGCGAATTCGGAGACAGCGATTGAATGCGCACGTCCCCCAATGAATGGATAAAGTCACCATTTTGCAGTGCAATGCCAATGTGGCGCACCACGTTCTCTCCGGCTTCGTTTTTCTGCCCGAAAGCGACAAGACTGCCTGCCGGGATATCTTCCACGCAAAGCACATCCAGTTGTTTGGCCTGTGCAATCTGTTGATCGGCGTCTCTGCTGAGTATCACACCGTTAAGACGCCACACGAGCGACACAAAACCGGAACAATCCACACCATTCGTGCTCATTCCTCCCCAAAGGTACGGTGTTCCGAGAAGTTGCTTAGCGGTGCCAAGCAACTGCCTAACGAAAGCCCGAGGTTCTTCCCTTCGCAATCGGTCACAAAAGGAGAAATGCGCGTTTGTTTCCCTGACATCAGAAGTTCGAAGAAAACCTGAATGACCGTCCGGCAGCTTTACCAGAACCCTGTTGCCCTGCTTTTCGATAAACCGAACGATGCTGCCGGCGGTAAGCGGCGCCAGAGTCGCTCCGTTTTCACTTGTGAGTGTTGTGAAACGTGCGGTGACGACCACGCGACGAGAGGCGTTCCAGTCCGCGAGCTCCTTAGCACTCATACGTGCAATTTGCAGACGATGCACCCAGCCGATATAGCCGTCGGGCATTTGTACGCGCCAAAACGGAGTTTTGAATTCGAGAAGGCGCAATGGGGTGCCCGCCAAAGCCTGCGTTGTAGCGGCAACCGCAAACCGCGGCTCCTTTTTGATTGTCGCTACGGATACATTCACAAGTGCCCATGCTCTGTCCCCTATTTCCACATTGTCCTGCGGAAGCACTGCCACGCGAACGCTAACCGGCATTTTCTTTGCGTGCAATCGATTATTGAGTTCGTCGAACGCGTCTCTGCGATCAGTTTTTCCCTCGATCAGCCATCCGTCGGACGTCTTATTGGCCTTGACTTCCCATACGGATATGCGTGTATCTGCTGCATACTGGTTCCCGACGTCAGCGAGAATCTTGTCAAGTTCCTCGTCAATTGAGGAAGGGACGCAGGCGCAACCGGCGATGGCGATGCAACCGCTTAGAAGCATGGCTTTGAAAAAACGAGTGACTGCAAGCATGCCGTTCCCAGTGGTATCGGTTGAAGTGGATCGCGTCCTTATATTTTGCAGTTTTCGGTTCAGCACCATGCTAGTTGAAATGGGCATCTTGCCGAAAGGTCTGCTGTCAGACATTCCTTCGGGGATCTTAACGATAGTCAGAGCATGAAGGATGCATCCGAGGGCACATGAGGGATATATCTGCGATTCAGCAGAAAATTTTTTCGTTAAGATAGAACTCTCTTAGACATCAGTGTTTATACGCAAGTGTTTTCCTGTACAATCATGACTTGCATTTGATGTATGTCAAATGCAGCCTAACAATGTTTTTATTTGACTTATGACAAGCCCGCCACAATAGGAATCACTCATATGAAAAGAACGGCACTTTCCTTAGCTGTCCTCTGTTCGCTTTTACTCACAGCATGCTCGACAGCGGAAATACCGCAAACAGTTCCTGAAAATAGCACTTCGTATGACCAAACAGCTTCATACGCCCAAAATTTGGGGCGTCAGTTCGGCATTCTGAAAATATCTGATGGCATGACCGGTGCGGAGCAATGTTCTCGCGTCAGAACGGAATCTCATCTGGCACGAAATTTAGGGGTCACATTGTTGGCCAACTCTCCGCTGCAAGATCTTTCCAAGAGCGTATCCAAGGGGCCTTTCAGTACCGGCGTAGGTCTGGACTTTGCCAATCTCGGCTGGAAAAACGACACGGTCTATTTCGAAAATCTTGATCACTGGTTCGCATTTGTGCCGCAACAAAAGTATTTAAGCAAGGAAGCGGCGCAGAGCTACACCGTGCAGGCTCTGGCAGAAGCGACGGTTGCCGTGTTCAGTCAAAACAGTTACGTCGTAGATGACATTCGAACTTCAGAGCTAGAGCAATCCGGCGACACGCTGAGGCAAAGCGTGCAGATCAAGCTGGTTAATGAGACCGTCGGTTGCTCCAAAAGTTCTCCCTGCCGAATTGTTTTTACTTCGCACTTCTCGGAAAACGAACCGATGAAACCGGCCGATTGGGTCGTACAGACTCAAAAGCTTGATGACGGAAAGCATTGGAAATTCTGGGCAACTTCGTTTGAATCGGACCTCAAACAAACCCCTGCTTCGGAACAAACCCGTCTTTGGGAATCTGTCTCCGAAAAGCTTCCTAACGGTTTTAGCTTGTATTTTGCGCCCAGACAGGTAGACAAAGGCCTTTGCCGTGAAGCCAAACTCATGAGCCATGGCAAAACCTACTTGTTCAGCCGCTAACGACAATTCTTCCAACCAACGCGTCACAGACGGATAAGACTATTTCTCGGTCTTATCCGTCTTTTGGAACTGGGACGTGGGCGCGGAATTTCGAATCTCGATAAAAAAGCCCGAATTACAAGGCCTGCGCCCTTAATCTGA
>UPZS01000077.1 GCA_900538905.1 uncultured Sutterella sp. | reverse complement strand
GGGGTCAAATCCGTCGCTTTCCAGCTCGAAATCGTCTTCATCCCCCTCGTCGCCGTCGTTTTCAAACTCCTCGGCGTCTTCGATCGCCTTTGCAATCAGGTCTTCGATTTTTCGCGTGGTGTGCAGAACGACCATAGGATCGGAGTCGGCAAGCAGTGAGCGGATAAAGTCGGTCGTTGCCGGAAGCTCCTCGAGGTTGTCGACGTATTCGATGAGGCGCTCCGGATCATTTCCATAGAAGGCGATTTGCTCTTCATTGGTAAAACCCGCCGGTTCAGAAGTGACGCAACGACGAACTGCCGGACTGATATCAAACGCAAGCTTGCGCAGCGCGGGTGAGGAAGGACGGGCGTAATGGGCGGCGAACATGCGAACGGGTTCACGGGGGTCTGAGGCAAGTTTTTCGATGATATGGGAGGTATCTGCGTTGATAACAAAAGAGCCGGAAACGCACTTGCCGTAGGAATCGTCAAAGTCGTCATCATCGAGCAGGCAGTCAATGGTCGCTTCAAGAGCATCGGGTTCGGTAAGAACGACCGTAAAAGAATCAGTGTCTGGATTGAGCACCAGCTCAAAGGGAGTCGGTTCGCCATCAACGGCTTCGCCTTCGGTCACGGCACGAATAAGTAAAGGCCGGATGACGGCGGCAGCCTGTTCGTCAATGTCACGGATGCGGTGACGCACCGTATTGCGTAGCGTTCGATCTTTGAGGGCAAGAGCGAGCGCCTTGCGGCCGCCTTCAGTTGAAGCAAGCGTCTCGAGTCCGTCAATGTTGTCGAGCACGGTTTCGCGTACAGAGAAGGCCCGATCGGAGAGAAGTTCGATGAACGTTTCTACCTTAAGGCCGCGGCCGGCTGCCGTTTTTCGCATTTCGTAAGACGGGCTTTTGGCAAGGATCTCCCAGACGGCGCGCTGCGGTTCCGGGACCGACGTGGGTTCTGCCGTGTAGGTCATTTCCGTCTCTTCAATGATGACGGCAGGCGAGATGCCGTCGGACGTGTGACGCGTAGGCGAATATTGTGCAGACAGAATGTAGTCCACGGCCGGTGAGCTGAGACGCACGGAGGTGTCGCCGTAACGCAGCAGGGCAAGCGATTTGATACGTTTTCGAAACAGGAAGAGCAGCAGTTCCTGCCATTGGGCGAGGGCGATTTCGGAGGATGAGTCCGGGGCTCCGACGGGTGAAGATTGGATTTGATCGGTCATTGCTGTTCCTTGAAAGGTCATTTGACATACGATCATTGTGACAGGCTGTGCGTCAAAGACTGTCGCTTCTGAGTTCCGTTTGGCGGGATGTATTTTTTGTCAGAAAGGCAGATGTGTTGGCTTATTTTGCGAGTGAGTCGCAAAACGACGCATCCTCCGTTACGATGCACATGACAAAAAATTTGTCGAGTGCTAAACAAGGTGTTCGAGAGGAATATCGACTATGTTTCAAAACCCAATAAACACGCAACAATCCGATCGGAGTCTGCCGCTGATTCTGCAGCCCGGTTTTCCCGGCTACAACGATCTGCTCAAGCTTGCCCCATGCGGCATCGGTTTGATGTGCGGAAAGCGACAGGCCAATGTAACCGATTGGCTCGAGTCGATCACCGTAGCGGTGTCAACGGACTTCGTGACGGATTTGGTTCGCTGGGGAGGTGTGGATGCCACCATGCCGGAAGAGGCGGCCGAGCGAGCCTCTTTCATGAATCTGCTGGCTCGTCATCCGGATGCGCGTCTGCGTGCTGCGGCGGCCGGCGAGCCAAACCTGAGTGCTGAAACAGTCAGACGATTGGCCGGCGACGCTTCTCACGACGTCAAGAACAATCTTTCACTCAACGCCCCGGCAATCGCTTGTCTTACTTTTGACGAGGCTGTGGCATTTGCCAGCGAAGACGGTCAGCTCATTGAAAACACAATGGACTCGATGGTCGATGCCGCGATTCAGGCCAAACGCAACTGCGCGCAGCAGTGCAGTGATCGACCGCGTACCGTTGAAGAATTGGAGCGCATCAATTCAATCGAAAAAGAGATTCAAACGATTCTGGAAAAAGCGCGTCGTCTGATTGCTCACTTTTATGATCATCCGGACTTGAGCGTTCGCCAGCAGACACGGCTTCTGCAGGCTCGATTGGGGGACGTTGACGACGATCTGCCAAAGCGGCGCATGCCGATTCCGCGACGCCGCCGCAGTGCTTCAGCCTTCGGTCTTGATCTATACGGCCGGCCTGAAGACTATGTCTATGCGCTAGTTTTTCTGAAGAAAGAAGAAAAGACTGGTGCGGTGATTGCGATAAGCGACGCTCCAAAACTGATGATCCCGGTCGATGGGCTCGAGAACGTGGCTCGTGAACTTCCTGTCAACAACGAAACGACACCGTTTGTGATCCGACTGGCCAACCATCCGTCACGCGCAGTGCGAAGCGAAGTCGCCCGCCGGGATGCGTTGCCGACAGAGGCTGTCGAAGCTTTGTGCACGGATACGACATATGACGTTCGGCAGGCGCTGCTAGGGAACGAAGAGATCTTGACAGAGCTGACGGACAAAGACATCCTGAATCTGATCAAAGGCGATCCGGGGTTGTTAAACGACGCTTTCGGATACGGCTGCGCGAGCAATCGGATCGCCAGGCTTTTGCGCGAGACTTTCGGGCAATCAGATGATCCGTTCATTGCCGAAACACTGGAAGGTCTCGAGTAGTCGTCAAAGTGTTCTTGGCCAAAGCCGTTGGCTCGAATTTGTCGACGGTTTTGTCTAAGGTTCAGTACGATTATTGACAGACATTTGGAATAACTTTTCCCGCAATCCAAAAAAAGCCTCCGAGGTTTCCCAAGGAGGCTTTCTTTTCGCTTGAAGGCGGATTACTTCTTGAACTGTTCGGTCAAGAACTGATCAAGGTCTTCACGCGTCATGTTATTGGCTTCAAGGAAAGCGCGGACTTCACGCTTCATATTGCCCTTGCCGGTCCATTCAACGCCGTTGGGAAGACGATATTTGATGGGGGACTTTCCGCGGGTCTTTTTAACCGAGGTAGCGACAACGGCATCATCAGCAAACTTCAGATCGGAGCTCTTGATTTGGAAATCGGTGATGATTTCCTGAACGTAAGCGATGGCTTCGGCTTTGGCTTCCTGAGCCTGCTTCTTGAGTTCTTCCTGCTGACGCTGCAGGTTAGCGTAAAGTTCCTTAAAGGATTCGGTCATTTGTAGCCTCCTAGTTAGATGGGGCGAGTTTAACAGTATTTATTCGTAATTGTCAATGAATAAACGAGGTTAAACAATCAATTTTGTTTCAATTAAGCAATTCACACTAGGATCAAGCCCGATATTTTCAGCCTCACTTAAGCGAACATTGCTGACTGTTGCTGTTTCGAGCCTCTGGAAATATTTTGTCGAAACTCATAGCAATACTTTGTCGATAAAGCAGAAGTTGTCAGACTGCGCGGTGCTGATCTGTGCTAAGTCAACAGAAGCAGGGGTTAGCCTGTGTTGGCGACAAAAAAACTGCCGCCGAAAGAGCAAAGGAGTAAATCTCTCTCGGCGGCAGGGAGGCTAAGTCAATGCGTAAACGTTATATATTGAATCTATGTTTTCTGTTTGACTGTATTTGTCAATTCGATCGCAGCTGACAGGTCGTCGCCTGCAGGATTCGGGAAAGTGACCGTCAATTGAACCGGCGTATAGTATTTCATATCAAACAGTCGGATGAGCTGTTCACCCAGAGCATCCAATGTGCCAGCGTGCATGAGCTTAATCCGAATGCTGATTTTTGCGTTTTCGTACGTTCTCTTAATGGTCATCGGCAGACAATTGAATTTCTTTGCTAGCGCATAAAAGTTCCTGACGGTTGAGGAAATCAGATCGGAAGAGCACACGTCTGAA
>UPZS01000076.1 GCA_900538905.1 uncultured Sutterella sp. | reverse complement strand
GGAAGCAGGACAACGAAAAGTGCAAAACGGCGCAGTATCCAGTAATAGAGGTCGAGTAACGCTTCTTTGCGGTGGTTGATCCAGCTCTGGAGCTTTGTGTTGTTGCCGTATAGATCTTCCAAGAAACGTTGTTCGCGTTCCCTTTGATCCGGATCCTTGGAGTACCAGTCGACATCCCTCTGCATACTTTCGAGCTTGCGTAGCGAGGACAGGTACCAGTGGCTGGCCAGTTCGTTTATTTTTCTAAGCGTCGAACCTCCCATCTCAGCTTCAATTTTTTTAGCTTCCGAAATGGATGCCTTCAACGTGTAATCGTGTTCGACGACCGCAAGCCCAAGCATGACAGCAAAAGAAAATAAAACGATTGAGATCCAGAACGAAGAGGAAGATTCGCGCTTAGCCATTAGTTTGAACCCCCAGCGTTGTTATGCTGTGTGTTGCCAAAGGATTCCGAGCGCATGATCTCAGCCTTGAAAAATTTGCCTTTGTCCTTCATCAACAGGGCGCGCACTTCGGTACTGGTGATCCGACGCAACACAAAACCACGGGCGACGATTCGATCTTTGTCGCCGTTAGTGAACGCGAACACTTGTTGATCAATCATTGCTGAGTAGGCGGGTACTTCCAGGAGAGTCTCAACCATTTCGTTGACGAAAAAAGCCAATCTTTTGACGTCGGAAAAAGCTCGAAGCACGGTAACGGTATCTGTCAAGGTACTTCAAAAAATTCAATGAGGAGTCTTTCTGCTTGTTGTTGATTTAGGCAGCAACTTTCAATGAAGTAATCTGTCTATCCGGATTCAACCACTGGCTTCCGGCGGCCTCGCACCTCATCACTCGACCGACAATCCATCGTTCCGGATGCTGTTGTCGGGCCTTCTCGAGCATCACGCGTCGTGCCTCGCAAATCGCTGCATCCGCGCCACTAAAACGCGCCCACGGGGTTACGTTGTTAATGCCGCTGTGCACCCATTGCTCGTTGTACTTCTGCGCAAATGCAGCCAATCCCTTTTTGCATTCCTCAAGGCTGTGATAGTTGCGTTTACCCATGTGGCCAGTGTACTTCATGGTTTTGAACAGCGACTCGCTGTAGGGGTTATCGTTGCTGACCCGAGGCCGACTGTGAGAGAACTCCACGCCGCGCACCGCCAGCAACCCTAAGGTTTCAGCGGCCTTCATAGCCGCGCCGTTGTCTGAGTGCAAAACCAAACAACGAGGTCGTATGTAGTGCTTATCCATTGCCTCGCTTAGAAAGCGCACTGCGTTTTGGGCCGTCTCGGCCTCGAAGACGTCGTAGTGCACCATGTAGCGGCTATAGATGTCGATCACCGCGAAAGCGTAGTAGAAGCGCGTTGAGTGCTCTACGTCTCGCAAATACGTGATATCCCACGTCCAGACTTGATTGGGTCCTGTCGCTTCGTAGCTTGTCGGCTTGTGCCGCTTGATAGCGGAGCGAACTCCGTCACGGCGCGCATTGGCCTTGAAACGGCGCAGAACACGGTACACCGTTGACTCGGAGGCCAGATACTCGCCCTTGTCCAGCAAGGCATAGAAGGCCTGTCGGACACTCAAATCGCAGACATCGGGCTGGCAATAACGCTTGTACACGACCTGGCGTTCCTCTGATGACAGCGCCCGCGGGTTGGCTGCAAATTCGCGCTTCGGACGCTGGTCCTCGTTTTCCGGGCAATCACGCCACTTGAGGTAACTGCTGAAGGCAATGCCCAAGCATTTGCATGCCTCGACAGCACGTGCACCGGCCGCAACAGCTTCCGTGACCAGCTCCACAGCTTTACGGCGATTCCGGGCGCTGATCATTTTTCCTTGTCCTCCCAGATCGCCTGCGCTTTTTTTGTCAACACCAACAAAGCCGCGGCTTCTGTCAGTGCCTTTTCTTTGCGCTGCAGCTCTCGGTTTTGTTGTTTGTGCTCTTCGTTGAGCTCAGAGACCTTGTTGATCAGCTCTTGCTCGCGAGCCCGTGCGCTTGCAGAAAGCACGACATCGCCATCGTGCTGCGCAAGCCAGGCGCTAAAGCGCTTGATCTCTTCCAGAGTTATGCCTTTGGCTCGACAGTATTTACCGGCCACCGGGGAATCAAAACCAACCTCTTGGCAATACCCTTCGGCAACGATTGCCGCTCGAAGATTCATACCGCGCGGCAAAGGAGCGGACTGAGCGCGTTGTGCGGGTTGCGCTCCTGAAGTTTTGACTGCCTTCAACCAGTGGGACAGCTTTCTGCAATCCCATACTCGCGGTGCGCCTGTGCGACTGTGATTTCTTTTGAAAGGATTCTTCCGAGGATTTGATTTTTCTTTTCGAGAGGATAGGGGCTACCCATTTGTCTGTCTCCGTGCCCTCCTGATTAACAATTAGGAAGTATTTTGACAGAGAGGGGTAATGACTTGGGTGTCATACAGTTTGATTACGTGCAGAACCCGGTCATGAGCTTGTTGAAAAATCAAAAATGCTTTGAGCTCGCGTATTACGGCTATGCAAATGTTCGGAATGTCATCCCAGTCCTGCATCGCACCACAAACCTCAGGTGTTTCTCGCATGTAGGAAAAAATGATTTCTTCTTCGCTTAGTCCCAGTTTTAGAGCCGTTGTGCGGACGTTTTCCGGTTGTAACTTCTTAGAGCGCGTAGAGATGGCTGAATTCAAAATGAGGTCCTTATAAGAATGCCGTTACGTTACGCGCCCATGCTACGGAGGCGTTGGAGACGAAATGACGCTCAAATGAGCAGTTTTTGCTACGAAACAGACGCTTTTCGGGGTAGATGAGATTCCGGGGCCAGTTTTATTTTTGAAACTTTTGTCTGAAGCTATCGAGACCAGAGAGTCGATAAGTGCATTTACAATGAGAGACGGTGAGGAATTTGTACGCGCCCAATAACTGCGCAAGCCATGAATAATGACAACAACAGCGCTCCAAGATCCGCTTGTGAGACATTGGCTATACCCCAATCTTTAGAACGACTGTGGGAAGAGGTTTTTTAAGAAGCTTCCGTGATCGCCGATGTGGAAGAAGAGATAGAAGATTGTCTTGGCTTCCACTTCAGTAGATTGAGCCAACAGCCTGATAATCGTTCGATCCGCAGACAAAGGAATCCTGCAGATTTGACCTCTGCCGCTTCACGGGTAGCGGCTCTTTTGCCTGCTCAGATGGCTTCGGAAGCAGGCTATTTCCATGTTGATCACTTAATGGCTTTGACGCGACTCCTGTCTGTCTTGGAGTTTGTTAAGATTGCCAATCGAGTGCCATTCGACGTTGCGGATCTGCGCACGGTGCTGGCTCAGGAATCACGGGAGCAATTTGGACTGAGGCAGGTCGCATTAGCTTTTGAGGAGATCTATTTCCACAAGGTTCTTGGCCAGACAGATCTGAGAATCGAAGAGGAAAAACATCGTGGTGTCATTAGGCAAATGCAGATGGATCCTGACAGTATGGTCGGTTTCGGGGAAGCTCTTCACCGAATGGGGGGGGAAGGGGCTAGCTCAAGTTTGTTTCAAACGTGGACAGGATGCCAGTCAGCCACTGGCAGCACTGGCCACACTCCGGAGTGCGCAATACGATGAAAGCGGTTCTGAGCACGCCTTGGTGCGCTTTATGGCAGCTGCCAGAGGAATTTCCGTGGGGTGGGCTATTGCAGGATATGGTCTTTTGAGAGAAGCCATTGAGTTGCTGATGGACGTAGCATCCCAGGTAGATGAAAAAGAACTGAATTCGTATTTTGATGCGCTTGAAGGAGAAGATAGTCTTGCAAAGTTGACCTTTCCTGATATAGGTTGTCGACTCTGGTTGAAGGCAGGTCTTTTCACTCAAGATGAAATTTTGAGCCGAGTAGTCAAATGTGTACCGGCATATAACACACTTCTTTCAGAAGTTTTATTATCGGAAAGCAAGCAACAAAAC
>UPZS01000075.1 GCA_900538905.1 uncultured Sutterella sp. | reverse complement strand
AGCGTCAGGCATCAACGCGAGATGATGCCTCGCATTGGTTCACGCAAGCTCTACGTGTTGGCCCAACACGAGCTGGGGAAGCCTTGTTGGAGAACTTCGGGGCAGACTCCGCGCGAAGTAGACTTCATCGAAATCGTTGACGGAAAAATGCGGGCGTTCGAATGCAAGCTTTCGCCCAAGACGAAGTCAAAGGCTGGTAAGGTGTTTTTTCAATGCGTATCCGGATTGTCCGGTCGAGACCTTAACGCCTCGTGATCTGATGAGGCTCTGGCAGGAAGACGAAACAATTGAATATAAGTGAAAACTCGATCCCTTATCAATTCAGATTATGGGCGCAAACCTTGTAATCCGGGCTTTTTTATCGAGATTCAAGCTTCCGCGCTCACGTCCATTTACAGTTTCTCGTGCGTCAGTTGTTGACGCACTATCATCCACAATACCACCATCGAAAGACCTCTTTTCTTTGGTGGCAACATGACTGAATCCTCCTCCAGTACGCACGACACACCGGCTTCTTTAAAAGAAGCACTGCATCTGGCGATTGATAGCCTACCAACGCAGTCGAGCAGCTTCGGACAAATCTCGGCTGGGCTTGTTCTTGAAGCCATCAACCGTCTTCAATTCAAAGGTTTTTCGCAGGATGATCAGCTCGCTGCAATCCTGTGGACCTTGCCTCGCAAAGAAGCGCTTTGCCTGGCTCCGAACTATCTAATTGCAGATATTGATGCGGTTTCCAACCTTTGGAAGGTCTTCTTAATTCATTTAAGCTATCAAACTTCTTCAGATCAGCTTTCGGCGACGACAATCGGTACCGCCATTTCCAAAGCCCCTGCTCGAGTCCGCTCCATTCTCTCGGTGTTCCTCACCGTCGCCAACGAACACTGCTGCCGTTCGATGAGTACTGATATCCCGAACACCGTCAGCAAACCGTATTTGCAAAACCTTCTTGTCATTGCAAGAGCGCTCGAAAAGCACGCAGTCGACACCACGGCCGACGACCTGGTCGCTTCCGTTGAAAACGCCATCGACAAGGCTCACCTGACAGATGATTTGACCCCGGAGCGCACCTGGGTTTGGCAAATCAGAGCTCTTACGAATCTTTCTGCCAAGGACGCACAACCGCTTGTCGAACTGCTTCGCCGCATCCTTCGCTACATGTGGCTGACCACCGGCAGCTATCCCGACAACCTTGGTGGCCATACGCAATTCTTTGTCCGTATCGAACGAAGCCGAAACGGCGTCAAAGGTTCCGTTGACCGCCTGATGGCTTCGATTGCCGCACGATTCGGAAAGCTCTTCGACATCCGCAAGGTCAGGTTTTCGGACAAGCTTCACGACGTTCAATGGAGCCGCCGATCCATTCATTCCTGGGCAGAAGGTCTGCGCCATCAAGCGGTGCATGATCGACTGCTGTCAGACACACATGCCGATCCGCTCGCTGCAATTGCAAGTTTCGACGAGGACAGCACAGTGGCCGACCAACTCAAAGCCTTCTACAACAAATTTGTACAACTTAAGTGAGCAACCAACATGACAGCCTTCTCTTTTTCCGACCTCCGCATCAAATCGATGCAAATCAAGAGCGAACGGCCCCTCATTGTGATCCTTTCGGGCGCCGGACTTTCGGCCGAAAGCGGCATTCCCACATACCGCAATGCCGACAACAACTGGAATCGCACGGACAGTATGGATTCCGTCGACATGAAGCATCGCCCTCAGCTCGTGCTTGATTCGATCAACCGCCGCATTGAAGCCTACGATCAGGCCAAACCCAACGCCGCGCACATCTCAATTGCCGAATTCAAGAAAAAGTGGCGAAACAAGGCCGACATCATCCACATTACGCAAAACATCGACACGCTGTGCGAAGAAGCGGGCGACGCGGGTGTCTTTCACCTGCACGGATCTTTTCTGACGAGCCGCTGCACCGAATGCGGAGCAACTTTCCCCCGCATGGGACTCTACAAGGAAGGGAATGTGTGCCCTGCCTGCAAAGCCTCCGGCTGGTCCGTTCGTACCGACGTGGTGCTTTTCGGCGAACAGCCGCACGGCCTCGATTGGATTCCCGGCGTCTTGCGCCGAGCCGATGCGTTTCTTGCCGTCGGAACCTCCGGCATGGTCTATCCGGCAGCAGGCTTTGTAACCGAAGCTCGTCGCCGTAATTGCCGCACTCGCATTCTCATTGCCAAGGATGCCCCTTTGGACGGATTTCAGCCGCTTTCGACCGATAACGACTCTGTCGGACACTTCACGAAGTTTGTAAGAGGCAATGCAACGACCGTTCTGCCTGCCGTACTTGAAACGCTGGGCAATTGGATTGAGCGTGTCACTGAAAAAACCGAGACCGAGCAACCTCAGACCACGCTCGACAACGACGAATAACCAACCGACTCAATCCATGCCGAACAGATAGGAACAACACACCATGCCCATGTTCGTACACAACTTCACGTCCTACTTCCACGAAAAGCAACGCGACCTCTACTTTGTCACGTTTTCGCAAGTCAAAAAAGGGCCGCTGGGATTGCCCGACGTTCAGGATTACGAAGCCATCCCGGGGCGCCGAGAGCTTCTGAAGTGGATTGAAGAAAACCTTCCCGACACCAAGGTAGGTCCTATCTTTGCCTACGACTCGGACAGCGGCTTCATCACGATGCCCTATGACGGTTCGATCTTTTTGGAATTTGCGCCGGAAGATCAAAAGAAATTCGAAAGCCGCTGGGAGACCCCCGAAGGAAAATCACTCGATGAACGCTGGCAGTGCTACTTATATCCGCTCGAGATCTACAAGGAAAAACACGGCGGCCGCCTTCCTGCTCCTAAAGAATATTTCGACTGAAACAAAACACCATGCCTACACGTACCGACACAATATCAACAACCAAACAAGCGGCAGCGCAGGAACTGCTTGAGACCGTTTCCGGACTACTGACTGACGGCAAATCCGATGCAGCTGACAGTGATAAGCGTGATGGCATCCCCTTCTCTCCGCTATCGTTTTTCAATCCCACGACACAGTCTGTAGCATCCGTGATCGCGTTTCTTCTCAATCCCAAAGCCTCGCACGGACAATCGATGCTTTTTCTGAATGCGTTTAGCGAGGATCTCTCAAGGCACCTTGAAGCTACGGGCCTTGCCCGTTCCGTCAAGGTTCCGCCGCTTACTGACAACACATCGATTTACCTTACCGAGACAACGAAGCCTCAGGACGTTGCACCCCGATCGATCAACAACGGGCTTGTCATCGTACGCTGTGCTCCTGCGAACACGACGGATGCGTCGGGCGCAGTTGATTCAAGCCCGTCCCTGGACATCAAGCTGCAGCGTGGTAAAGCCGTTTTGATCGCGGACTTCGGCGACTCGGATTGCCCGTGGCGTACGAACGGCGAAGGCGCAGACATCGTTCGGTATTCGATCGTGGATTTTGCCGACATGCTGGTGCAGACTGTCGAAAAAATTGACGTTCCTGACGTGCGCTGGTTCGTCAAAGCCTTTGCGCAGTACCTGTTCACCAACGGTGCTGACACGCAGGCCGGCCGCAAACGCAAGCTCTACGAACTTTTGCGATCTCCGGAAAACGTAACGGCGGCTGCCAGCATCGCAGAAGCTTACGCCGACTTGGTTGAGCGTAACTGGCAACGATTCGTGCTCTCGATAACGGATGCCTGCCGCGATCGATACAAATTCGAGGTCGACTGCGACACCCATGTCGTGTCGCCCGAGAACCCTGAAAAATTCGCCTTGCGCTTTCTTTTCACGACCTCCGAAAAATGGTGTCTTTCCTTTGCCTGCCGACCCAACAACCGCGGCAAGGCAGAAGGCTTCTGCTGGGGCGTGTGCCTAACCAACGGAGGTTTCTTTGCCGACGAACCGGAACTCGCGGAAAGCTTGTCCGACATGATGAAAACGCTTTTTGGCTACGGAGATCATCGATGTTCCGGTCACTGGGCGTGGTTGCGTGAAGGTAAAAAGGACGAGACGATTGACCGCGAAGCCGATGTGCCGTACAGTCTGGAAGATCCATATTGGTTCTCGATGCTCAATCGCGGCGACTTTGAGCCGTTGACGAGGTGTCTGTTCTCAAAGCTTGATGCGATTCTGAAGTATTGCGAGATTAAGGACTGAGCTGGTGACTAAAGCTGCTATAAGTTAATGCTTGCGGATTACAGTAGAGGCCGTAAAGCCCCTGACTTCAGCCAGGGGATACAAGGCCGATCGTGCACCGCACGATAACAAACGG
>UPZS01000074.1 GCA_900538905.1 uncultured Sutterella sp. | reverse complement strand
GGCTGCCCGGGGATTTCAGTTTCTGAAAACAGAAATCAAAAATCCGAAAGAAAGAGCCGTGGCTTTGTTCCTTTTCATGTCGCGGTCGCAGTTTTTCTTCGATGACAACAAACGAACAGCCTCCTTGATGATGAACGGTTGTCTGATGCAAAACGGCTACTGGCCGATAACAGTTCTTAACCGCGATTCCGAAGAGTTCCACGAAAAGCTCGGGCGTTTTTACGAAACGGGCGATGCCAATGAAATGATGCGTTTTTTTGCCAAAATGGTAAAGAACCTCTATTCGATTCAGACCGAAGACGAGAGCCTCTGACGTAGCTATCGGCAAAGGCCGGCGGCAGTAAGGTTGTCTGCGGCAGCGTAAAAAACCGAAGGCGCATCACAAGCGTCTTGTCGCTGGATGCGTCTTCGGCAGGAGACAGGGTTAACTTCGGCGAAAGCCGTACTTACTGGCCGATTAGAAGTAGTGAACCAAGCCGAGAGAAGCAGCCGTACGGTTCGTAATGTTTTCGTCCTTGTTCAGCCAACCTTCGCCCTTGGCCCAGGACACGACGGCGTAGCCCATCGTTCGGTTACTGAAGTAGTAATGGCAGCCCAGGCCCACGGCGTAACGCTTGAAATCGCCGTCCTGACCAGACGCGGCCCCTTCGAACTCACCATCCTGATACTGCACCTGAGCAAGCCAGTTGGCTGCGCCCACGGTATAGCGAACGCCCAGGAACCCCGAAATCGCATCGTAGCCGTCGGAACTTTCGGCTAGTCCGTCAATGTCGAAATCGTTCCAATTGGCATCACTGATGCGACGGTAGTTTGTGATGTAGTTCATGCCGGCATAGAGAGTCGTGGCTGCTCCGCCCGGCGTCCAAGTGGCCGCAAGCTTGAAGCTGTACGCATCTTCGAAATTCTTCGTGTCAGCATTGTCGCCATAAAACTCAGCTTCAACCGCACCGATCACCTTCGTGTTGACGCCGTCCCAGCGCAATGCGACGTTAAGCCACTTGCTGTTATTGACCCAGCGAGCGTCTTCCTGATCCTCTTCATTGGTGAGTGAATACTGTACGCCGAGCTTAGCGCCTGCATACGTAGGCGAAACGTAGTAGATCGTATTGCTGTGTACGTTCCAGACATTAACCTGAGAGGCCTGAATACCTGCGTCAACGTAACCGGTTTCAAACGGTTCAAAGTCCCAGTACCAGGAAAGCGAACTCATGCCCGAAGAAAAACCACCCACACGACCGAAGCCCAAAGTGCCCCAGTCGCCCGTGAGATAAATCTGCGATTCGCGGTTAAAGATCTTACCGTCTTCACCCTGCACACCGATGTCGCTGTTAAAACCCGCTTCCAAAATAAAACCGAGGGTCAAGTTATCGCCCAGAGCTTCGGTGCCTTTAAACCCGAAACGAGGACCGGCATAGCTGCCGGAAGTCATGGCAAACGAGTCGTCGCCACCTTCGGTGTGCTGATAGGTAAAGCCCGTGTCGATGACGCCGTAGAGCGTTACGTCCGCCGCCAAGGTTGCGCCGGAGAGTGCGCCCAAAACCGCAACTGCGGTGAGTGTCTTTTTCATGATGTGGTTTGATTTGCGAAGATTCGACTTTCCCCTGCGGGTCCCCGGCTTAACATCAGGAACCCGCAGAGAAAATCAGGAGAAACAAAGGGTGTGAATTATGACTGAATTATTTCAGCGTAGCCGGATCGAGTGTACGGAGGAACTTAATGCCGTTGTTGATGTCAGGCGTGTAGATGCGATCCTTTGAAACGAACGGAACCGACTTTCGATAAGCCTTCAGGAACTTGATGGTGCCTTCGCCCATCTTCTTGCCGTCCTGCATGCGCATATCCATAGCCTGCGTCGTGTGCAAGGCTTCGTAGCTGTAAATTTAGTAGCCATCTTGCTCAAGCGATCGGCAGTCTGGTTGACGTTGCTAAACGTTTCTTCAATGCCGATCGAAGTCGGAACGCCATAGCCCATGACGCTGTTGATAAGACCCATTGCTTCAGCGTAGAGACCGGACATGGACTGAGCGATGTTGGCAAATCCGTCGCCGCCTTTGTTTTCCTTAGCCACGAGGTACGTCGGCAGATTGGTGCGATGCGTATCATCGAGCTGCGTGGTACGCCAAGCTGAGGTATGGATCACTTGAGCCAAAGCGCGGTCGACGCTTTCGAGCTGGACAGCAAGCTGCGTGTTGTCGAAGTTCGAGCAGGAGTTCACAAAGACGTTCTTGCCGCCGACCTGCATGGCCTTGATGGCATCCGAGTTGCTATACCACAGATCATTGCGGCCGCCCACGTTTACGATCGGGTTGTCGGTCGTGTGCTTGAAAAAGCCAAATAAACTACTTGCGTAACCGCACATCCGAGCCCGTGAATCGAAACGATTTCGTCACGGGCTCGTGTGTTGCGGACCGTTAGACTCCGACGGAGTTGTTATGCGTCTTGCAACGAGAGTAGAGTTGCGCTTCGCGTGAGTGTCGATTACCGCTTCCTTTGTCTAGCGACAGCGCAATAGAGCCTCACGCAACAGAATCATCCGCTCTTCCAGCCATGTCCTCATCAGCCATCAAAGCAATTTTCACGAAAACTTTTGTCGCCATCTCGCTCATCAACATGCTCGGTTTGGCGGGCTACTACGCTATTTTCGTTGTCAGCACACAGTTTTTGTCGGAAGTGTTTCATGCCTCAACCGCTGTCGCGGGGCTTGCAACGGGCATCATTGTGATCGGCTGTCTTGTCGGGCGTTTTTTTACGGGCAGTATTGTTCACTCGGCAGGATATCGGCGTGTGCTTTTCTGTGGTGTCGTGCTGTACCTATTAACAAACGCAGCTTACTTTTTTGCCGACACGCTTGCATTGATTTTCCTGGTGCGTTTCGTCTCCGGCGTGGCCGTCGGCATCGTAGGCACAGTCACCGGCACGATCGTGGCGGTTGTTGTTCCTTCCCAGTTTCACGGCCGCGGGATTGCATATTTCTCCATGAGCACAGCTTTGGCACTGTGCTTTGGGCCGTTCATCGGCATTGCACTGGTTGACACGCTCGGTTACGAGGGAATCTTCGCGATCGGTACCGCCATGGCGTGCGTCAACTTGTTGCTCGTTCCATTCGTCAAAGTCACGGCCCAACGCAGGCTTGACCATCACAAACTCTCGCTTGCCGACTTTATTGAACCCAAGCTCATTCCATTCAGTCTTCTCGTCTGTGTCGTGTGTTTGGCCTGGGGCAACATTCAAGCGTTTATGGCAGCCTATGCGCGGGCTTTTGATGTCGTTGCGGCCGCCTCTTCTTTCTTCCTGGTCTACGCCATCGCAATACTTCTTTCTCGTCCGTTTTCAGGAAAAATCTACGATGCTCACGGAGCACCGATCATCCTCTACCCTTCTCTTATTTTGCTGACAGCCAGTTTGGCGCTTCTGTGGGGCGTACATGAAGGTTGGTCCGTTTTGTTGGCCGGCGCTCTGGCCGGTCTCGGATTCGGCAACTTCCAGTCCGTAGCTCAGGTTTCGGCCATCAGCATGGTGTCCCGCGAGCGTTATGCCCAAGCGACAAGCACCTTCTACATCTTCTTTGATTTGGGGCTGGGTGTGGCGCCTTATCTTGCCGGCTATGTGGCGCCACACGTCGGTTACGACGGCATCTACGGCTTAAACGCTATCGTCGTGATGCTCTGCATCGTGTGGTATGCCGTGTTGCATATGCGCGGAGCGCTCTCCAAGCGTCCGTCTCTGGGGCAGGCAGTGGATTTTTCCAAGCGCGATTGATCAGAGGACAAGCTTCCCGCTCGTACCAGCATTTGCCCTCAGTACTTTGCATAAAAACACAACCGTACTGTATTTTTTATACAAAGTACACTCGTTTTTTGATGCGAACCGGAAGAGCTCATGATCTACAAGAACACGACGCCTAAAAAGGAATTTTTGCCATTGAGCCTGTACGAACTACAGGACAAGACGTCCGAGTAAAAACCGTATGTGCCGACTGGAGAGCTCTCGCGCGGCACGCTTTCCTCAAGAACGCCGGACGAAACTTGGAAACTTATCTGGCAAGGCTCCTTCTCGGGTGCTGCAAACAAATCGAAGCAAAACCTCAACGGCTTTTTCCGGAATCTACTCCAAGCCCAAGTCGAGCATGAGGCCATACAAGCCGGCATCCGTAACTTAACAAGCTTTCAAAAATTCCTGACGGTGCTGGCTTCACGCATAGGACAGGAGTTTCAACTCAATGCCGTTGCCGCAGAAGCCGGCGTTGCCGCTCAAACCGCCAAACAATGGCTTTCAGTTGCGGAAAGTGCCGGCGTCATCTACCTGCTACAGGCTATCCCGGAGAAACTCTCAGTCAAGCGAGTCATCCCCCACCGTCCGCGCGATGG
>UPZS01000073.1 GCA_900538905.1 uncultured Sutterella sp. | reverse complement strand
ATCGCTCGTGAAGTGAGCGCAGGAGCCGTCGTGCCTTTTGCACGAAACTCCGGCGCCAACAGCGAGAACCAACCTCTCGGCGTTGCGTGAGCAACTCCGGAGGAATCCTCTGATTTCAATCAGGGGAGGACGTCAATAAATTTCTTTCGACTAAAGGATAGCCATATGCAGTTCATTGGACGTCTGGCAGAGCCAGAGCAAGTCCCGGTTTCTCGAACGATCTCCCGATTCGCTCGCTATGGTCTACGGTCACCGTCGTGTCGGCAAAAGCGAACTGTTGCGTCAGGCAATCCGCGGAAGCGGTCTGCCCTACGTTTTCTTCAAATGCCATCAAACCAGCGAGTCTCAGAATTTGACTACCTTTCGATTCGGATTTATTGCTTGATGAGGATACGACGGCGTTAAGTCCACCGAGAATCTCAGTCTCTACACTCTTGCAGACCTGTACGATCCGGAAAACTTTGACTAAACCGGAGAACGGCACACACGGCCGACACACAAGGACCTTATTTCTTATCCTTCTTGCCGGCTTTTTCCATATTGTTGCCTTCGGTCTTACCTTTGTCGTCGTCGAAGAAGCCGTCGCGGAAGGCATGGCCGACTTCGCGAGTAGCGTCGCGAGACGCGTGACCGATTTCACGAGTTACGTCGCGCGTGGTATGCCCAATCGTGCGGCCAGCTTCTTTGATGGAGTCGAAGAATGAGTCGGCGGCTGAAACCGCAGGAACAGACAGCATCAGAGCAATGGCGGAAACAACAGCGGCAAGTTTGTTCATGTACAGGACCGATCAGGTTCGTTGTTGGTGGCCTCAATTATGCCATTGGAAAACCGTCTGCTTCAGAACTCCGAACTGCCACAAAGAGACGGGGAGACACTTTCTTGAAAGCATCTCCCCGCAGTCTATTGCCGCTCAAGCCTGTTAGTAGACAGTCCCTTGAGTGCTTCCGACCGGCTGAGAGCCTCGCTTGGGCAGCCTCAATACGAGATTGGGCTTGGTACTCGGTTCAGGCAAGGGAGCAACAGCGTCAACCTTGCCGTATTGCTTTCTGAGTTCATCAATCGGACCGAACGCGATGGCGCGCTGCGGACAGGCTTCCACGCAAAGCGGAGCCTTCGACTGGCTCAGGCGATCCAGGCAGCCGTCGCACTTGCGCATCTTCTTTGCTTGCGCATCGAGCACCGGCGCATCGTACGGGCAAGCCTTTGCACACATGCCGCAGCCAATGCACTTTTTGGTGTCGATGACCACCAGTCCGTCTTCCTTACGCTTGAAGTGTGCACCGGTCGGACAAACCTTCACGCAGGCAGGGTCCGAACAGTGGTTGCAGGAAAGACTGACGTAGTAAGCAAACACATCCTGCTTCCAAGCGCCCTCGTTTGTCTTGCGCCATGTTCCGCCGCTGTATTCACGAACTTTTCTCAGATTCATACCGGGCTGAGCGAAATGTCCGTCCTTACAGGCCACCATACAGGTCTTGCAGCCGGTGCATTTGCTGACATCCACGAAAAAACCGTATTGCGTCATTTTATTGTCCTCCTCCCGGTTACTTCGCAAGCGTCACTTCGACAAGGTTGGTATGCATGGGGCTTCCCTTTGAAATCGGAGAAACCAAGCTTCCCGTGAGCGAGTTCATGCATGCGCCTTCGTCAATGCCCGTCTTCGGATTGGGCTTGTACCAGCTGCCCTGCGGCAGAGCGACAAGACCGGGAATGATGCGCGGCGTCACCTTTGCGGGAAGTTGAACGGCACCGCGATCGTTGCGAACGACTACGACGTCACCGTTTTTGATGCCTCTCGGCTCGGCGTCAATCGGATTGATCCACAGAAGATCGGGTTGGACTTCCTGAATCCAAGGCAAGTTGGCGTACGAAGAATGAACGTGTCCCTGACCATGGAAGCCGTAGCACTCGAGCGGATACTTCTTTTCAAGCTTATCGCCCTGGCCCAGCATTTCGTGCGAAGCGATAAAGGTCGGAATCGGACGAATCACCTGGCCCTGGGCCTTGGGCAGATCAGTTTCCTGAGCCAATTTGACGAGCTGCTCGGAGTAGATCTCGATCTTGCCCGAAGGAGTCTTGAGCGGATGCTTGGCAGGATCGGTGCGGAAGCTTTGCATCGTGATGCCGGTGTCTTCCTTCACCTTGTACTTGGCGATGCCCTGCTTCCAGAATTGCTCGAAGCTCGGCAGTTCGGGCACTTTCTTACGTGTGTCTTCATAGCACTTGCGCAGCCACTGATCGTAAGTCTTGCCCTCGGTGTATTTGTCTTCAACACCGAAGCGCTTGGCCAATTCGCGCATGATGTCCCAGTTGCGCTTCTGCCCGTGACGCGGCTCGACCGCCTTATGCATCGCAATGAGGTAGCAGTTACCGCCCACCGAATACGAGTCACCGGAGAAGTCGTCGTTTTCCTGTCCGGCAACGTCAGGCAGCAGATAATCGGCAAACTTCGCGGTCGGCGTCATCTGTGTGTCGACCACAACAAAGCACTCGACCAACTTCGGGTCTTTGAGCAGCTTGGCCATCAAATTGCTGCCGGTGTGCTGATTGATGACATTGTTGCCCTGCGTTTCCCACATGAATTTGATATTGGTCTTCAGGGCGTCGGTCCCTCGGATAAGACCGGTGCGCTTGGTGAGCTTGTCGGCTTCGTAAATGGCGCGATGCCAAGCATTCAAGCAGACGGAAGCCTTTACCGGATTGGCTCCGGTCGGAAGCGAGGCTGCAAAACCGTTTTGATCGGCCTCTCTGGCACCGTTGTTGGTACCGGGCAGCCCCAATTGACCGGTAAGAATCGGCAACATGGCAATGGCAAGACACAGGCTGTCACCGTTGGCATGACGCTGAGGTCCCCAGCCTTGCGCAATAAAGCAGGGCTTTGTCGTTGCGATTTCGCGCGCCAGACGAATGATCGTTTCGCTCGGAACACCTGTGATCTTGGCGGCCCACTGCGGCGTCTTGGCGACACCGTCGGGGCCCAGACCGAGAATATGGCTCTTGTAGTCGCTGTGAGCAGGAGCGGATTTGGGCAGCGTCTTTTCGTCGTAACCGATGCAGTATTTGTCGAGGAATTCCTGATCAACCAGATTTTCCTTGATCATGACGTAAGCCATGCCTCCGACCAGCGCCGCGTCCGTCCCCGGACGAATCGGCACCCATTCGTCTTCGTTGCCGAGCATCGAGTCCGTGTAGATCGGATCAATCATGATGACGCGCGGCTTGCCTTTGCCCAATGCGCAGGTTAAACCATAGGACTGACCGCCACCCGAAGCACGCGTCACGGCCGGGTTGTTGCCGAAAGCGACATAAAGTTTTGCGTTGGCAATCTGCTCCATGTAAGAGCCGACATTTGTGTCCTGACTCAAGGCAGCACTCGTGTAGCCGGTGGCGCTGAAGCTGCCGTACAGATACGGCCAAGCCATTTGGAACTGACCGGCTGAATAGTCGGAATGGAAATTGAGGTTGCCGCCGATCAAATTGAAGAAGCGTTGGGCGCATTTACGCGAATTCATCGCGATGCCGTTGTTACCCGAACCGTGATTGATGAAGACGGCTTCGTTTCCGTACTTCTTAATCACGCTCTTGAGTTTGTCAGCGATTTCGTCGAGAGCCTGATCCCAGGAAATCCGCTCGAACTTGCCCTCTCCTCGCTCCCCGACACGTTTCATCGGATAAAGCAGGCGATCTTTGGAATAGACACGTTGCTTAATGGAACGACCGCGCAGACAAGCACGCACCTGAGGCTGATCGTTACCGAAATTACAGGCCTCGGGACGCCCCGTATTGTCGGTTTCGATTCGGATGATCTGCTTATTTTTGGTCACAACACGAACCGGGCAACGGCTGCCGCAGTTGACGGTACATGCCGACCACGTCACGGTTTCCTGGTCGTCCATGGCTTTTGCAACGGCCGTACGCAGCGTTGAAAACGGCACGGCACCGAGCGCCGCCGTCCAGGCCGCGCCTTTGAGTGCACGCCGTCTCGAGACGAATGCTTGCATGGTTTTTCTCCTGAGTCGATTTGCCGAAACGCACGACAGCGTTCGGTCATTTATCCGCGGTATCTCGTTATCGCGATACCGCTGTTTAATAGGATTCATTCTACGACTGAATCAAAATCAAATTCAAAAAGAAATGCAAGAGCGATCGATGCCTTCGTTGATTCATGTGCGACAACAAATGACGCATATACAGTTATTGTTCCGATGTCGCCGCAAGGAGATATATCGAAGCAAAATGAACCGAAATTTTCGGAAACTTCAACATCAGCCGAACAAACGGCAAGGAACCAAAAGACAAACGCACCGACATCGAGGACAGCATGTTTTCATACAAACTCACAATTAAGAATCGAAAGAGCCGCAAGGCCAAACTCGAGAAGTTTTATGACGCTCTCGAATCGAGCGATCTCACCAAAGCCGAAAAGACC
>UPZS01000072.1 GCA_900538905.1 uncultured Sutterella sp. | reverse complement strand
AGAAACTCTCACAAACGGTCGTCAAGCGCCCAAAACTTTTTTTTACCAACACAGGCTTTGCCGCCTGGTTGTGCAAAATTCCGTCCGCCGAAACTCTGAGCAAGGTCTACAACAGCGGTAGTTTCTTTGAGAACTTCGTCGTCATAGAACTTCTCAAGAGTTGGATTCACAACGGTGAAGAGCCGCATTTCTATTACTACCGCGACACGCGCTTCGACGAAATCGACCTTCTGATTTTGGACGGCACGCACTACCATCCAATCGAAATTAAGACGAACGAAAGCCCTCAGGCAAGCATGATCAAAGCCTTCGACTGCATCAAAGGCAACATGATCAAGCACGGTAGCGGAGCACTCATTTGTATGACTGCCAAGCAGCGTTATTTGGCTTCAGATGTTGTTGCCCACTCGATCTGGGACATTTGAGGTGCGGCAATCGAGCGCTCAATCTTGAACGTCTTAGTCATAACTGATACGTTATGTTAAATATAACAAAATCACTGTAGCAACTATGAAACGTTATTCATTTTTAGAATAGCTATTTTTATGAAACCCCCATAGCCTCGGCGCTAACCTGCTCATGTGACACGGGAAAATACTTTGTCTGCCATGTTCCGTGTCTGGACTTACCCAGGAAATCTGCTACAAAAAAATTCCGGCGCTTCGTCAAAGTAACCGAAATCCCGAAAACAAGCAGATTCTTTGAGCAGGAGATCGTCATGTCAATTTGTACCCAAGGCCTGAGCCGCCGGACGTTTTTGCAGTCCGCCGCCGCTGCAGGCGTTTTGGCCAATTTCTCTCTCACGCCGCTCAGTCAAGCCGTTGCTGCGGCCATGGATGATATGGAAACCGTTCGCTGGACTTCTTGCGTTGTCAACTGCGGCAGCCGTTGCCCGCTGAAAGCCATTGTCAAGAATGGCCAGGTGATTCGCATCGAACCGGAAAACACCGGCGCCGACTCGACCAAGATGCCGTTGGCGGTACCTCACGTCCGTGCCTGCCTGCGCGGCCGCTCCATGCGTCAGCGCCTGTATTCGCCCGAACGCCTGAAGTACCCGATGAAGCGCGTGGGCAAGCGCGGCGAAAACAAGTTCGAGCGCATCTCTTGGGACGAAGCGCTTGACATCGTCGCCAAGCAACTCAAGTACACCATTGAAAAATACGGCAACGAAGCCATCTATCTGCAATACGGCTCGGGTTCGTATCAGCTCGTTTCCACGCGCCGCACAGCCGATCGCCTGCTCAATATGCTTGGCGGCTCTCTGGGCTGCTACGGCACCTACTCTTCGGCACAAATCAACGGCGCATTCCCGTACACCTATGGTCTGGGCGCCGGCGGTTCTCAGATGACCGAAGTCGCCAACGCCAAGCTTTACGTCTCCTTTGGCAACAACACGATGGTGACACGCCAGTCGGGCGGCGGTCAGGCTTGGGAACTCGATTGCGCGCGTCAGGGCAAGAACCGTCCGCGCATGATCGTCGTCGACCCGATCTACACGGATACGTGTCTGGGCAAGGAAGACGAATGGGTGCCGATCCGTCCGGGCACCGACGCCGCTTTCGTTGAAGGTCTTGCTTACGTCATGATCAAAGAAAACCTGGTCGACCAGGCCTTCCTTGATAAATACTGCGTGGGCTACGACGAAAAGACGCTGCCCAAGGGCGCTCCGGCCAAAAGCGACTACAAGAGCTACATCTTGGGTGAAGGCGAAGACAAGACGCCCAAGACTCCGGAATACGCTTCCCGCATCACCGGCATTCCGACCGAAACGATCGTTCGTCTCGCTCGTGAAATGGCAAAGACCAAGCCCGTCTTCTTTGCCCAAGGTTACGGCCCCCAACGTCAGGCCAACGGCGAACAGACCTGCCGCGCCATTGCCATGCTGCCGATTCTGACCGGCAACATTGGCCTGCCAGGCACCAGTCACGGCGGCCGCGAAGGCGACATCGGCATGAGCGATGTAGGTCTGCCCGCAGGCAAGAACCCCGTGAAAACGCTTATTTCGTTCTTCACCTGGACGGATGCGATCGACCACGGCGAAAAGATGACCGCCACAGCTGACGGTGTGCGCGGCAAGGACAAGCTTGACGTCGGCATCAAGTTCCTGTGGACGCAATGCTCCAACGTCAATATGAACCAGCACTCCGACCACAACGGAACGGCCAAGATTCTGGCCGACGAAAAGAAGTGCGAGTTCATCCTTGTCGTTGACAACCAGATGACCGCCACCGCTCGCTGGGCCGACCTGATTCTGCCTGACGTGATGCAGCAGGAACTCAACGACATCGCCGCCGACGGTTACGCCACAGGCACGAGCAACTTCATGGTTGCTCTGCAGAAGTGTGTTGAACCGCAATGGGAACAGCGCAGCGGCTATTGGATCTGCTCGCAGATCGCCAAGCGCTTCGGCATTGAAGACAAGTACACCGAAGGTCGTACGCAGGAGCAATGGGTGCGTTGGTGCTACGAAGAAACACGCAAGAAGCATCCCGACGTCATGCCCGACTTCGACACCTTCTGGAAGCAAGGCATCGTCAAGGTGCCCGGACTGGGTAAAGGCAAGACTGTCGTGATGAAAGCCTTCCGCGATGATCCCGTGAAGAATCCTTTGAAGACGCCTTCAGGCAAAATCGAGATCTATTCTGAGCGTTTGGCCAAGATTGCCAAGGACTGGACGCTTCCCAAAGGTGACGTCATCTCGGCTCTGCCCAAGTTCTGCCGCACCTGGGAAATGCCGGGCGACCCGCTGCAAAAGAAGTATCCGCTGCAGTGTTACGGCTACCACGGTCACGGCCGCACGCACTCCACTTACCACAATGTGCCGTGGCTGCGTGAAGTCCAGCCCGATGAACTGATGATGAATCCGATCGACGCCAAGAGCCGTTCGCTCAAAACCGGCGACATGGTGGAAGTCTTCAACGACCGCGGACGCGTGCAGTTGCCTGTACACGTCACGCCGCGCATCTTCCCGGGAGTGGTCGCATTCCCGCAAGGCGGCTGGTACACGCCTGACGCCAAGGGCGTGGACAAAGGTCCGTCCATCAATACGCTGACCTCCCTTAAGAAGAGCCCGTTGGCCAAGGCCAACCCGCAGCACACCAATCTCGTCGAAGTCCGCAAGATCTAAAGGAGGTTCATCATGGCTAAACAATACGGTTTCTTGATTGACGCCTCCCGCTGCACGGGCTGCAGGACGTGTGAGGTTGCCTGCAAAGACAAAAACAACCTGCCCGTCGGCCGCAATTTCCGGCATGTACTGAACTTTGAAGGCGGCGGCTGGAGACAGGATCGCGCCACCGGTGCATGGCACACGGATACGTTTGCCTATTACGTTTCTGTGAGCTGCAACCACTGCGAAGATCCCGCCTGCGTCAAGGTTTGCCCCACCAAAGCTCACTTCAAACGCAAGGAAGACGGTCTGGTCTTGATCGACCGCGACAAGTGCATCGGCTGCGGCATGTGCGCCAAGGCTTGCCCCTACGGCGCTCCGCAACTCGATACGGTCGCTAAGAAGATGACCAAGTGCGACGCCTGTCAAGATCGTCTCGCCAAGGGTCTCAATCCCGTCTGCGTGGACTCCTGCCCGCAGCGCGCCATTGAGTTCGGGGATATGAGCGAATTGCTGAAGAAGCACTCGGATCGCAAGCACATTGCCCCGCTTCCCGATCCGTCCGTCACAAAGCCCAACCTGCTGGTGAAAGCGCCTCGCAATGCCAAACCGGTCGGCGACACAAGCGGAACGGTTTTTGGAGCGGATCGTTAAGCCTCGCGGTTAATTGATGGAAATAGAACAGGACGCGGATTTCGGTTCGCGTCCTGTTTTGTTTATCCGTGTGAAACAGCATCAAACAGCTGCCACTCCAGCCAGCAGCCGGCGGCAAAGACATCGGTCATCCTTTTGCGAACATCGTCAGGTGCCGCAGCTGCCAGTCCGTCCGCTAGTGCGGCAGCTTTCCGGGCAGATACATCCGCAGCCTCCGAACCCATTCCTTCAACCCAGTCTCGGAAAGGATTACCCTCAATGACAGCACCCGGTCTCAAAGCCTTCCCGAACTCATTCCATACCCAGAAGCATGGCAACAGAGCCGCCATGGCGATCGACGGTTCAGCATCCCGTACGCAACGCGTCTCAAAATCTTGATACGCCAAAAGCTCTGGCAATGGAACAATCTTTAGGGGATCAATTTTCTGACCGATCAAGCTGCCTGCGTAATCAATTGTCCAAACGCGCATGTCTCTCGTTTCCTGAGCCCATTGCTTGAGCGCTTGAACTTCCTTTTCAAAACCGCGGCTACGAGATAAGCGAACAGCCAGATAATCAAGGCACCTTGCGTAATTGTCGAGATAGCCAATATTCTGGCAAAGGTACGCCGCAAATTTTTCTTTTGCCAACGTACCTTGAAAAACCCCTTGCAAAAATGCGTGCCTCTTGACCGCCTCAAGACTTTGATTTGCTGCG
>UPZS01000071.1 GCA_900538905.1 uncultured Sutterella sp. | reverse complement strand
CGTCTGTGCAGCTTCTGCAGTTTTTCCAACAATCTTCTGCGTTTGCGGCTCGGCTTCGTTTTATCGAACGCTTCTGCTCGTCCGGCCTTGGCAAGCTTCTGGCGCGAGGACTTGTTCAGCGCCAGTTTGCGTTGGTAGCGAGCAATCTCTTTTTCGAGCTCTTTGATTCTGCCCGTATTGAGATCGAAAAACTGACCGTCGCTGGTAGCCAGCGCATGAACCACACCCAGATCAATGCCGACATCAAGTGCCTTGGGATCGGGCATCTCAATGTCGAACTCCGTCGTGAAGACCACGAACCAATGGCCGCAATCTTTCTCAATGTGAATCTGCTTGACCGCACCGGACTTCACGGAACCGTCAACGCACTTGAACGCAAGCGGACGGCTTTTGCGGTAGCGCATCCAACCGATCTTGGGCAACTTCACGCGGCCGTTAACATCATCGATATGTTCAGGCTTGAACTGCGGAATGCGAAAGCCATCTCCGATGTCTTTTGATTTGAATTTCGGCCATTCTTTGTGTGCTGAATCGCTCTTGGGGCGAAAACTGTCAGCAATTGCTCGATCGAGATCCTTGAGCGCCTGCTGCAGAGGCTGGGACATGGCCGCTTTGAGAAAAACGGTCTTTTCCTCTTTCTTCCATTTGACAAGCTCAAGGCAGAGCTCTTTGTAGCGCAAAAGAGAAAGTCCGTTTTTCTTGCGTTCGTTTTGCAGCTCCAAGGCTTTGTTGAACACGAAACGACGACAGCCGGCGTTTCTGCCCAATGCAGAACGCTGCTCGTCTGTCGTATAGAGTTCGTACCTGAAGCCGCAGATGATTTTCATGATCGGGGAATCATGCCAGAAATTTTGTATACACGCCAGTATTGATCGTTTTTTTTCGTGCTATGCACGATCGACCTTATATCCCCTGGCTGAAGTCAGGGGCTTTACGGCCTTTACTGTAAAAATAATTTTGACTAAGGAAAATTCTGCCTTTCAAACATAAGCGAACTCGACCTTGAGCGGTTCCCGAGTTTCTTTGCTGCCTGTAAAGCGTATCGCAAGCTATCGATACGTTCCAGGCGACTTTAAACAGATGAGAAAGAGGTTGTGTTGTCCTCTTTTGATTGCGCAGCTTCCTGTCAGTCAAGTGAGCTTCTTTCTATCTTTCTATCAGCAAAACTGATAGTGTGATAGAAAAAACGAGGTTTTGTGGAAAAATTGATAGAAAGCCTGCTCTAAAAAAAGCCGCCCGATCTTCGGACGGCTTTGGGTTAACCGATGGGCGGAAATCGTTTACTTCACGATTGTTGCCTTTTTGGCCGGATTGATCACAAGGTTGGGTTTGGTTTGAGCCGGTGACGGTAGTGGCGCGATGTGGGCGCCTTCACCGTACTTTTTGCGAAGATTCTCCACATAACCAAAGTCCAGAGCGCGCTGCGTGCAGGCTTCTACACAAACAGGGTTGCCACCCTTGGAAATGCGGTCCAAACAGGCATCGCACTTCGTCATCTTGTGCGCTTTCTGGTCAAGTTGCGGAGCGTGATAGGGACAAGCCATGGCACAGGCGCCGCACCCGATACACTTCTTACGATCGATCAAAACGAGGCCGCCGAGTTCGGGGTGCTTCGCGTGAGCCTTCGTGGGACAAACCTTCACACAGGCCGGATCGTCGCAATGATTGCACGACACTGACACATAGCCGTGGAAGACATCCTGGTGCCATGCACCCGTCATGCGATCCTGTCTCCAGGAACCCGATTCGTAACCGAGCACGTGACGGAAGAAGCGTCCGTCCTCGAGGCCGTTCTTGTCTGCGCAAGCAATCTGACAAGCCTTGCATCCGGTGCAGCGGGATGCGTCGAAATAGAATCCGTACTGTTTCATTTGACTTCTCCCGTCCTAGATCTTTTTGACTTCCACAAGGTTGGTGTGCGAGGGATTGCCTTTCGCTAGCGGCGTGGCGTCTAACATCGTCAACGTGTTGATGCAAGAGCCTTTATCAACGCCGTCCTTGTCGGGTGAATACCAAGCGCCTTGCGGCATGGCGACAAGATGCGGGATGATGCGATTGGTGACAAACGCCTCGATTTCCAGCACGCCGCGGTCGTTGAAGACACGGACGCGATCGCCCGACTTGATGCCGCGCGGTTTGGCGTCGATGGGATTGATCATCAGCTGATCGGGGTGAGCGGCTCGCAGCCACGGCACGTTGTGATAAGTCGAGTGCGTGCGGCCGGCACCGTGGTATCCGTAAAGTTCCAACGGATACTTCTTTTCGGTTGCGTCACCTTGACCCAGCATTTCCTTTGTGGCGATGAACTGCGGAATCGGATGAATTTCCTGACCTTTTTCCTTGGGCAGTTCCCAGTTCTTGGCAATTTCAGCCAGTCGCTCGGAATAAATCTCGATCTTGCCTGACGGTGTCGGCAGCGGATTCTTCTTGGGATCCTCTCGGAAGGCCTTGAGAACAATTCCGTCGTCGTTGCCCATGCGATACTTGATGAATCCCTGAGCCCAGAACTTGTCGAAGCTGGGGAACTTGTCGGCATCGGCAAGCCCCTTGGCTTTTTGCAGCGTCTGCTCGTAGCCCCAGCGCAGCCATTCCTTGTATGTGCGGCCTTCGGTGTATTTGTCTTCGACACCGAAGCGCTTGGCCATTTCGCGCATGATTTCAAAGTTCGGTCGCTGGTCCCACAGGATGTCGGCAGCCTTCGGGCAGGCGATGAGGTAGTTGTAATCGCCCACGGCGTAAGCGTCGCCTTCGAGCTCGTCAATTTCCTGGTTCATCGTGTCGGGCAGGACGTAGTCGGCAAATTTGGCGCTCGGTGTCATCTGGTTATCGACGACCACGATCGTTTCGACGAGCTTATCGTCTTCAAGGATCTTTCTGAGCTGATTGATGCCGCCGTGCTGGTTGATGAGCGTGTTGCCCTGAGTGTTCCAAATGAACTTGATGTTGTGCGACAGGTGATCTGCGCCGCGCACAGCCGCGTTCTTGGAGGTCATTGACTTGGCGTCGATCACAGCCTTGGGCCAAAGAAAAATCGGGAAGGAGACCTTGACCGGGTTCTTGCCCGTGGGAAGACCGGTATCGATGCCGTAGGAGTCGCCTTCACGGGCGCCGGTGTTTGTGCCGGGCAGACCCACCTGGCCGGTGAGAAGAGCCAGCATCGCAATGGAGGTTGACTGCGTTTCGCCGTTCATGCGGCGTTGCGGCCCCCAGCCCTGAGAAATGAAGCAAGGCTTGGTGGTGGCGATTTCTTTGGCAAGGCGCTCGATTGTTTCAACCGGAACGTTGGTGATGCGGGAAGCCCAAAGCGGAGTCTTCGGTGTCTTGTCCGCACCTTTGCCGAGAATGTAGCTCTTGTAGTCGCTTCCTTTGGGAGCGGACTTCGGCAACGTCTTTTCGTCGTACCCGATGCAGTAAGTGTCCAGGAACTTCTGATCGACCAGGTTTTCCGTAATCATGACGTAGGCCATGCCGGCAGCCAGTGCCGCGTCAGTGCCCGGACGAATCGGCACCCATTCACTGTCGCGTCCTGCCAGAGAATCGGTGCGGATCGGATCGATCACGACCATTCTCGCTTTGCCGATGCGCAGAGCTTCAGCCAGCTCCCATGTCTGACCGCCGCCCGAAGCGCGGGTCACGGCCGGGTTGTTGCCGAACGTGACATAAAGCTTGGCGTTTCGGATCTGACTCATGTAAGAGCCAACACCCGGATTGTTGGAGCGTACGGCACCGTAATTGAAGCCGCCGAACATATACGGCCAAATATTTTGGATGCAGGCCGCGGAGTAGTCCGAATACCAGCCGATATTGCCGCCGATTAAATTGAAGAAGCGGAACGTGCAGTTGCGGTTGTTAAAGAGACTGTAGTTGCCCGAACCGTGCATCAACAGGATCGATTCGTTGGTGTGCTTGGCAATCGTATTCTTGAGACGAGCGGCGATTTCGTCGAGAGCCTGATCCCAGGTGATCTTTTCAAATTTGCCTTCGCCGCGTTTGCCAACGCGCTTCAGGGGATATTTCAGGCGCTCAGGCGCATAGAGACGCTGGCGAATCGAGCGCCCGCGATGGCAAGCGCGCACTTGAGGAAAGTCCTTGCCGATGGCGCCGGCAGTGGGACTGCCCGTATTGTCGGTTTCAATGCGAATCACGCGACCGTTCTTCGAAATGCAGCGCAGAATGCAGCGACTGCCGCAGTTGATGGAACAGGCAGACCAACTAACTGTTTCGGCATCGGCTGCCGCTGCGGCAACCGCTTGACTCACAGGAGACAGAGAAAGCCCTGCCGATGAGCCGAGCAGAGCCGAATGACTGAGGAATGCTCTTCTGGAAAGCATGGGAAGCCAATCCTTTGAGAAGCCCGTCGGCGACTCCGAAGGCGATCTTCGCGCCTTAAAGAAGTAGAAGCAAATGGTTTGCGGCGGCACTTCTCGTTTGTTTTTCTTTTGCTTCTTGGGGTCTTGGTGTGAGTCTAGCGCTGCCATAAGTCTGGCGTTATGCTATTTTGTACATAACGGGTTGCGTCTGAGTGCGATATTGTTCTGAAAAAGGGATTACAAGCCAGAGGTC
>UPZS01000070.1 GCA_900538905.1 uncultured Sutterella sp. | reverse complement strand
TCAGATTAAGGGCGCAGGCCTTGTAATTCGGGCTTTTTTATCGAGATTCGAAATTCCGCGCCCACGTCCCAGTTCCACAGAGAAGGCAGATTATTCGACATTATCATCATCGTCCTCATCGCGCCACTGGGCGGGCATCATCAGTTTCCCATTTTGATGGTAGGTTCTAATGATGCGAGGATCATTCCAGTTAAAGCCCTGGCGTTGAATTCTCACGTCGAAGGGAAAGCCTCCTACTTCAACAAAACGGGTAATGAGGACTTTAAGTGCCGTTGCAGCAGGCATGCCGAGAGCTTCAGCCGTCTGAGTAAAGTCATTTTTTAGCGTGGACGGCAGCTTGAGATTTAAGCTGGCAAGTTCTGACATAAAACACTCCTAAAAGTAGGTTAAAAAATATTTATTGGGTGTGTTTTTGGTTTTTATTTTGCCAATCTTTGATGGGGCCGCTCACGATGCTTGAAGGCTGAAAAGCAAAGACGGAGTTTTTCGGTAATCTTCCATCGAAGCGGTCAGTTGGGAATACCGTTCTGTTCCGCGTTTAGCTCTTGATCGGGAAGAACTTCCAAAGGCACTGCGGCACCAGACGCCAGAAGAACACGAGTAGCTTGTATTTCCAGTCGATGACCAAGACTCGCTTTTTCGTTTCAATGCCCTTGACGATGGAGGAGGCGACGTCCGTGACGTTCATCTTGAATGGGTATGTCTTGCCGTCGGCCAGCAGATCGGTGTCTACGAACCCGGGTCTCACGTCGGTGAAGGTCAGCGGGCACTTTCGCATCACTGACAATTGCTCCAGAGCGTCCAGGTAGGTGTTCTGAAACGCCTTTGAGGCTGAGTAAGCACTGGCGGCTCCGAGGCCTTTTGTGCCGGCAATCGAACTGATGATGCACAGATGTCCGCCATCTTTTCCGAGGAAGTAGGAGAAAGCGCAGTCCACAAGCCGAACGAAGCCGTCGACGTTGGTTGCGACGGTGTTCAATTCGGCACCGGGATTGAGTTCCATGTTCTGGCACCCGATGCCGGAGCAGTGAACGTACAGATCCATTCCGCCTAGATCGGCGATTAGAGCAAGTAAGTCGCTGGCGGCATCGTCAGAGCGCACGTCAATGCGGCGGATACGAATTTTCTCGGGCGCTTTGGCTTTGATTTCTTCGAGACGCTCGGTGCGTCTTCCCGCAATGCCGAGTTCCCAGCCTTTGGCAAGTAACTGTAATGCGAGCTCTTTGCCGATGCCGGACGTTGCGCCGACGATGATTGCTTTTGGCATGTGTTTTTTTCTGAAAGTTGTGATTAGAAAATCATAGCTTGTGATGCTACTTGCGTTTGTAGCGTAATGCCTTGCAAGTTGCCGAAGTGTAGGCTCAAGGTCGTTTTTTTTGTTGCATCCTATGGAAGGACTAGCGGACGCGCCATCAACACATGGGGAATGCCGTCTTCGTCAAATGGTTCGCCTTGTACCGCAAAACCTTCACGGATGTAGAAACCTGTTGCGTAACACTGCGCTTCGAGTCGAATCGTCTGAACATCTGTAAAGAAGTCAGGGATGGCGGCGATGCCGGCTTGGAGGATTTTGGCTCCCAAGCCTTTGCCTCGCACAGTCGTGAGTACGCGTCCGATCTGTACGGCATCGGCGAGATCAGGTGCGGCAAAGATGCGCAAATAAGCGAGGATTTGGCCTTCGTCTTCAAGCCACACATGAAGTGCTTGCCGGTCGATTCCGTCCAGATCCTGATAGGCACATTTTTGTTCAACGACGAAGACTGCACATCGAGCTTGAAGGATTTGGTAGAGCTCATCGGCGGTAAGATCGGCAAATCGTTTTTTGTACAAGTCCATGTGCTTTTTCCTTGTCAGCTTCTGTACTTTCTGCCGGAGCCGACCAGAACGCCTTCGATCTGAAAGTCGTCGTATTCGCCCGGGTGAATGACCGGGTAGTTGCCGGAGTTGTTTTGCGGATGCAGTTCCGGTTTGCCGTCGACAAATTCAAGCTTTTTGAGCGTGAAGTCTCCCTGCAAATAGGCAAGCACAATGTCGCCGCGGCGCGGTTCGATGGAGCGATCAATGATGAGAATGTCGCCCTCATAAATGCCGGCGTCGATCATGGAGTCGCCGCGCGCTTCAATGACGAACGTTGCATCTTTGTTTTTCACGAAGTAGTCGTTGAGCGACAGATCGTTTTCGGCATAGTCCGCAGCAGGGGAGGGAAAGCCGCACTGAACCGTCAAGTCAATGAACTTGATGCTTTCGGATTCTTCAACGGGACGGGCGGGAGCCAGCTTCTTGAGCGCCATAGCCCGCTGCGTTGCCGCTTCAAGCAGGGGTCTCATAAAGTTTGCGCCGCCCAGTGACTTGCAGGTGTCGGCAAGCTTCTTGGTCACGCGAACCTGAAGATTGACATCGAGCAACTCATTGGTCAGACGAGGTCTTCCAACCGGTTTGTGTTCTTGGGACGAAGGCTGTTTTTTGCTTTTTTCCATGGGATTCTCGCACTTGCGATTTGTATACGAATAACGTATCCTACCTCAAAACAAGATTCGTATGCAAATGTCTACGCCTATTTTTCTCCATCTGGACGGCAATTCGTTTTACTGCAGCTGCGAGCGGCTTTTCCGTCCCGAGCTGCGCGGCAAACCTGTTGTGGTGCTCTCCAACAACGACGGCTGCATCGTGGCGCTCACCAAGGAGGCCAAGGCCGTGGGCCTCAAGCGCGGCATGCCGCTTTTTAAGGTCAAGGACATCGTTGAAGCCAACAAGGTGGCCGTATTGTCTTCCAACTACGAGCTTTACAACTCGATTTCAGGGAGGATGCAAAGAACCGTTGCCGGCATGATTCCGCGCATGGAGTCGTATTCCATCGACGAAGTGTTTGGGGATTTAACAGGGGTGGAAGATGGGGATCCGGCACGTTTGACCGCTCTGGCGCAATCCATACGTCAGCGCGTCTACAAGTGGGTCGGCATTCCGACGTGTGCAGGGATTGCCCCCACTAAGACGCTTGCCAAACTGTGCGACCACTTTGCCAAGACCTATCCGGTTTTTAACGGCGTTGTCAATTGGCTGGAGCTGACGTCGGAACGTCAACACAAAGCCATGGCGATTACGCCGATCAAGGAAATCTGGGGAATCGGCTCCAGAAACCGCGAGAGATTGGAAGACATGGGTGTGAAGACGGTGCTTGATTTTGCCCGGATGGACGCTGCACTCATTCGCAGGCGCTTCACGGTCGTACTTGAGCGAACTCACAGAGAGATTCTTGGCGTCTCGTGCATTCCTTTGGAAGATCATCCGCAGCCGCGGCAACAGATTGTTCGGACACGTAGCTTTGCCGTGACGTGCAGCGACATGGACGCCATTCTTGCGGCCGTATCAGTTCACATGGCCGAAGCCGTCAAGGTTCTGCGGCAGCAAAAGAGCGCGGCCAAAACCGTAGGCGTAATCTTTTTCACGGATCCGTTTAAGTCAAACGCGCGGCATCACTCCGTCTTCGAATCGCGTCCCTTGCCTCACGCTTGCGCTGACATTCTGACGCTTACTCAGGCTGCTTACGACCTTGTTTGGGCATTTTTCAAAGAAGGCTGCGCTTACAAAAAAGCGGGAGTCATCTTGGCTGATCTGATTCCGGCGGATCAATCTTTGGTTCCGGAAACATTGTTTGACAGCGACGAAATTGATGTATTAAAGCGGCGGGAGCGCATGCAGGCATCCATTGATGCCGTCAATGAAAAATTCGGAGGCAAGGCCGTGACTTTGGCAAGCGCCAAAATCAATTCTGAGTGGGCAATGCGCAGAGATCACCTCTCGCCATGCCCGACTACGAATTGGAACGATTTGATGAAGGTTGACTGAATGCTGAAGTGTCTTTACGGCTCCAAGTGGAAGTTGGCCAACTCATCTTCGAGCTTTCTTTGACGCTCTTTCTCGACGTATTCTGTGACTAGTTCAATCAAGAAGCTCTCGCAGTCAGCTCGGTCTATCGAGCGTTTCCGAAACCGCTTGCCTTCGTACACGACGACCACCCGCCACGAGGCGTGCCTCTTAATTCCCTGGATGCCTTCGCCCTTTTTGGAGGTATCAAAGGTGATGCTGCCTTTGACGTAATTGCCGTTAATCAGCATGGCTATGTTCGGATCGGGAAGATTTGATTACTTCAAGTAGATTCGCCTTGGCAAGGGTGATGAGAAACTCGTCAACAAAAGGCACAACGCCGTCGGACTTCAGGCGATCGCAGGCAAGCAGATATTCCTTTTTGGTACTGGCGGCCACAATCGCTGATGTGAGCGACGTCAGATCCAGTAACGTGTCATACGTCGATCCGTGAAGATCTGCTGCCCCCTTGAGAATGCCCTTGCCTATGGCATCTACACTGGCCTCGAGCTTTTGCCGAAGTTCTGCACCTTGCTCCATCAGGCCGGCAAGAAGCCAAGCCTCGCCGAAACACACAACTAACGCTGCCAGGTCTTTACCGTTGCATCCCGACAACCGTAGACGCAACATGCGATTACTCATGTCGGAATTGAGTCGCTGCACCATCGCGGGCGGAACTGGCAGATTATCGAGAATGCCAGGCACCTTCACAGGTCGAGGCTTATAGGTCTTGTCGCGTGTTTTGGAGCGGGGCACTGAGAAATTATGTGTTTTAAGTAGGCTTAGATCAAATTCAAGTTA
>UPZS01000069.1 GCA_900538905.1 uncultured Sutterella sp. | reverse complement strand
GAAAAAACATTGCGAACGGAGTATATCGCAGGTCGTTGACCCAACATGATCTTGTTGGTAACGATTTTTTTTCTGATATCAGCAGATTATCTTGTGAGGAGTCCTGAAGAGTCAGAATGTGAGACTTTTTCCTTTGCTTGAGCCTGAATTCGGGCGTACCATCGAGTGAGTAGGCGTTTATCTCTACTGAGCACATTTTTTAGGTGATAGCGCTATGTACGGAAAGCTCGCTCGGGTTTTGTTCGTCCTGCTTGTAATGCATTCCTGCACGACCGGCATGCGGTTTTGCGTGACGCTTGATGCGCTCGCGCACGGGGCAAGTTCGTTTGAAGTCGGCGCGATGCTCGCCAGCGTCGCTTTGTTTCCTGCATTTGGCGCCATTGCGGCGGGACGTTGGTTGGATCGTTCGGGACCCAGGCCGTCGCTTGTTCTGGCGATTTTTTGTGCGGCATCGGCCGGTGCAGCGACGCTGCTTTTTCCGACCAAGGTTGCAGGACTCGGGCCGCTTTTTGCTGCCTGCATTCTCGTGGGCACGGCTTTTTTGCTCACCAATACGGTCGTGCAGCGCCTGACCGGTGACGTCTCCACCAACGAAACGCGAGCATTGGCCTTTACGCTGTTGTCAATCGTGACGGCCTTAAGTGGTCTGCTTACTCCGATCATCACGGGCTACATGATTGAGCACTTTGGCTTTGCCAGTTTCTATTGTTGGGTGGCGGGCGCTCCGATCTTTGTGGGAATGATGAGTCTGTTGCCGTTTATGCGGCATGTACTTCCTGCAGGAGGCAATGGTGCTCGCAAGGCGGCGGGAACGCATCCTCAAAAGGTGATGGACTTCTTCAAGGACCCTCCCATGCGAGCGGTCTTGGTCTGTTCCGTCGTCGTTTCAGTTGCCTGGGAAGTAGGCAATTTGTTGATTCCCGTCTACTGCGCATCCGTGAAGCTTTCGCCTTCGGACATCGGCTGGGTGCTGGGTAGTTTCTCGGCGGCGTCCTTTGCCGTACGGCTTCTGATGCCGTATCTGATGCGGCACATGCGCGAATGGATCATGATTGCGCTTACGCTTCTGATTTCGGCCTTGGCCTTCGTTCTCTTTCCCTTCTTTGAAAGTCAACTGCCGCTCATGGCCTGCGCTTTCCTGTTGGGCTTGGGACTTGGTGCGTCGCTTCCGAACATGATGTCGCTTGTCTACCGTTTGGCTCCGAAGGGACGCACGGGGGAGGCGATCGGACTGCGGCTGATGCTGATCAATTCAAGCAAAGCGACCTTCCCGGTGGCCATGGGTGCGCTGGGGGCTGTTATCGGTGCGGGAGCGTCCCTGTGGGGACTTGCCATTTTCGTCTTTCTGGGCTTTCTTTTTGCGATGCGATCGGCGCCGACGGTCATCGGTGCGGTAGCAGGCAGCCATACCGAACATTAGGCAAGCACGGGTCTTCCGATTGAGTTTTTCAAGCAAAGGCTGTTTTCTGGCGATGTCTTGTCAAAGACATGTTGCCGATGGCTTATTTGTGGCTATAGAGAGCAAACAAAAGCCTTTCCGGGAAGGAGCGACCCGGAAAGGCTAAAAAAATAGATCGAAAAATTTTTCTGGTCAGTGGTTGAGAATCTTCGATAGAAACTTCTGAGCACGTTCCGTGTGCGGCTTATTGAAGAATTCGTCCGAAGGAAGATTTTCAATGACTTCACCAGCATCCATAAAAATCACGTGGTCGGCCACTTTCTTGGCAAAGCCCATTTCGTGCGTCACCACCATCATGGTCATGCCTTCGTGAGCAAGTTCCACCATCACGTCAAGCACTTCGTTGATCATCTCGGGGTCAAGCGCCGAGGTGGGTTCGTCAAAGAGCATGCAGATCGGATCCATGGCAAGCGCTCGGGCAATGGCAACACGCTGCTGCTGGCCGCCCGAAAGCTGCCCCGGAAACTTTTCCGAATGCTTCAAAAGACCCACTCGATCGAGAAGTTTTAAGCCGCGTTCTTCGGCTTCGGCCTTGTCGCGTCCGAGCACCTTGATCTGGGCAAGCGCCAGGTTGTCGCGGATGCTCATGTGGGGAAAGAGCTCGAAATGCTGAAACACCATGCCGACGTGGCTGCGCAGTTTTGCGAGATCCGTTTTGGGATCACCCACGGAAATGCCGTTGATGCGGATTTCGCCCTGCTGGAAAGGTTCAAGTGCGTTGACGGTCTTAATGAGTGTGGACTTGCCCGAGCCCGATGGCCCACAGACAACCACCACTTCGCCTTTTTCGACGTTCACCGAGCAGTTCTTGAGAACCTGAAAGTCTCCGTACCACTTGCTCACGTTTTTGATTTCAATCATCGACATTTTTCTTTTAATCCTGTAATTCCGGTTTTGTGCGATGTCCTTGTGCTCTTAGCGGGCAGCCACGGCGATCTTGCGCTGCAGGCGACGCACGAGCATCGAAAGCGACACGGAAACGGAGAGGTAGCAGACGGCGGCAAAGGAGTACATCAAGACGAGCTGACCGTCGCGCTGAGCGATCTTGCTTACGGCGCCCATGAAGTCGTTGCCGCTGATCACGTACACCAGACTGGTGTCCTGGAAAAGAATGATGGTCTGGGTGAGCAGCACCGGCAGCATGTTGCGCACGGCCTGCGGCAGGATGACGTAGCGCATCGTCTGACCGTAGCGAAGGCCGAGCGCCATGGCCGCGGACATCTGCCCTTTGCTCACGGACTGGATGCCGGCACGCATGATTTCTGCAAAGTAGGCCGCTTCAAAGAGCACAAACGTGATGATGGCGGTCATCTCCGCGCCGATCATGACGGGATGATCGAGGCCCAAAAGCACCTTTAAAACTTCAGGCATCAGCAGGAAGAACCAGAAGAGCACGAGCACAAGCGGCACAGCGCGCATCAAGTTGGTGTAGAGCTTGGAAAACTCCGAAAGAATCTTTGACGTCGACAAGCGGCAAAGCGCCAGACCCGTACCGAGAATCAAGCCGCCGATGGCCGTGATGACCGTCAGTTCGATCGTGTACTTGACGCCTTCGAGAATGTAGCCCCAGGAGTTTGTAATCGAGGAAAAATCAATCATGGCTTAACTCCTCTCTTACTTGGCAAGAATGAGGCCGGGGACGGCGCTCTTTTTCTCGACGACGCGCATCACGTTGTTGACCACAAGCGCAATCACGATATAGATGATGGTTGCCCAAATGTAGGCGGCGAAGAACTGGAACGTGTTTTCGCCCATTTCATTGGCTCGCATCGTGAGTTCCGGCAGACCGATCGTAAGCGCCACGGCGGTATTTTTCACGAGGTTCATGGCTTCGCTTGTAAGCGGCGGAACGATAAGGCGCATTGCAAGCGGCAGGATCACATAGGCGTAGGTCTGAACCGTCGTAAAGCCCAAGGCTTTGGCAGCGTTGGGAAGTCCCTTGGGGACGGAAGCGATGCCTGCGCGGACCTGTTCTGCCACACGAGAGGATGTGAAAAAACCCATGCAGATGAAGGCCGTCAGGAACTGCGAATAAACGGGATCGACCGAGTTCATCCAATCCTTGTACCAGGGAATGAATTCGGGAACGACAAAGAACCAGACGAAAATCTGAACGATGAGGGGAATATTGCGAAAAAGCTCGATCCACACTTCACAGATCGTGCTAAGAAATTTATTTTGCGATGTTCGCAGCGTACCGACAATGATGCCCAGAGCCAGTGCGAGGGCAAAGGACGAAAGCATCAGTGCAACCGTCCAGCCGGCGCCGCCCAGAATGTATGACCACCAGGGTTCGTCGGCAAGCAGTGCGGGCTCAAACAGAGAGTTCAGATTGAAATTGAGAGCCATTTGAACTTTCCTCTTTTAGTGTGTGGCAGCTCGGTGTCCGGGGTGAGACTGCCGCAACCGCGGGAAATGAATCTTTAAAAAGGCCGGGGCGGTTCAACGTTGGCGCCACTGAGACCGTCCCCGGCTTAAAACTTCGTATCAGATGCCCTTGTCCGAAGGATTCGCAAAGAGTTCCTTCGTGTAGTTGTTCATCTTGAAGTTCAGGTTGACGTTCTTGGGCGGAATGGGAGATTCGAACCAAGTCTTGTAGAGCTTTTCGAGTTCTCCGCTCTTGATCATGTTCGTGACGGTCTTGTCGACCAAAGCCTTGAACTGCGGATCATTCTTGCGGAACATGGCGCCGTAGGGTTCGACCGAAAGAGCCGCGTCGAGGATCTTGAAGTCGGCTGCGTTCTTCAAGTTTGCGATCTGGCCCGCGAGAAGCACGTCGTCAAGAACGAAGGCGTCGGCACGCTTGTTGGCAACGAGCTGCATGGCTTCGGCAAAATCCTTGGTCATCATGTAGCGCACGCGGATGCCGTTTTCCTTTTCAAACTTCTTCATGAGCGCAACAGAGGTCGTGCCAGAGGTGACGGCAATCGTCTTGCCGTTCAGGTCCTTCATCGAATTGATGCCGCTGTTCTTCCAGACGGCGGCAGAAACCTGAATGCCGAAGTAGCTCACGGAGAAAGCAGCTTCACGCTGACGAACCAGAGAGTTGGTGGTCGAACCGCATTCGATGTCAACCGTACCGTTCTGGATAAGCGGGATACGGTTGGCAGACGTCACGGCCTGATATTTGACGTCAAGCTTGGACAGGCCGAGTTCTTTCTGTGCGGATTCGGCAACTTTGCGGCAAACCTCAAAGGCGTAGCCGACCGGCTTGCCGTCGGCGCCTAGGTAGGAAAACGGCACAGAGCTTTCACGATAGCCGAGCGTGATCGAGCCGGTTTCCTGAATCTTTTTAAGCGTTCCGGTGAGCTCCGCAGCGGTGGCTGCGTTCATGGCAAGAACTGCGGCGGCGACGGCTGCAAGGGCAAAGCGGGAAGTGTGCTTCATATC
>UPZS01000068.1 GCA_900538905.1 uncultured Sutterella sp. | reverse complement strand
GATGAAAACCGCCTCCTCGAATTGGCGGCTCTTGCCGAAAGTGCCTCCTCGCATCCGATCAGCAAGAGCCTGCAGAAAGCATACGGCAAAGCAATTGATCGGAGTCGCGTCACGAACATCCGTGAACTTGCTGGTAAAGGTGTCGTCGCCAGTGTCGACGAACAGGAAGTTGCAGTCGGCAATGAAAAACTCATGACCGAACTCGGAATAGAGTTCATCGCCTGCCGCAGTATCGGCACAATCGTCCACATTGCCGTCAACGGAAACTATTGCGGCCACATCGTGATTGCAGATCAACTGAAACCCAATGCAATCAAAGCGATTGATGCTGTGAGAAAAGCCGGCGTCAACAAAGTGGTCATGCTCACCGGCGACCGCAAAAGTGTCGCCCTAGCAGTGGCTTCACAGTTGGGCATAGACGAAGTGCGCTGCGAACTGATGCCCTCGGATAAAGTTTCCGCTGTTGAAAAACTGCTGGCGCAACGAACCGGCTCCGGGAAACTGGCTTTCGTCGGCGATGGTATCAACGATGCTCCCGTTTTGTCCCGCGCCGATATCGGCATTGCGATGGGAGCCATGGGATCAGACGCTGCCATTGAAGCTGCAGATATCGTTCTCATGGATGACGATCCTCTAAAAATTGCCAAAGGCATCAAGATTTCTCGTAAATGTCTTCGCATTGTCAAGGAAAACATCTGGCTGGCTATCGGCATCAAGATCCTGTGTCTTTTGCTGGGAGCTGTTGGCTTGGCCAACATGTGGATGGCAATTTTTGCTGACGTGGGAGTCATGATTCTTGCTATCTTGAATGCAATTCGTGCCCTCTTTGTCAAAAACCTTTGATCACTTCGTCTTGCGGCTTGGTCTCACGCGTGTCCTCTTTCGTGTTAGCGGCACGCGTGTGTTTGTGCGTCTTTTCTGCCAGTACAGACTTGGGAAACTGTTCACGTAAGTGTCGAAGATACTTTTCCGCTCGGTCAAGCTGCTCGCGATACACCTTTGCCTGTTCCAAATATTCGTCAACGCGTTCAAGAAGCCACTCTGTTCCCTTGGACGGATCCTGTTCAAACTCAATAAAGCGCTCGATGCATTCGAGCTTCATGCCGTTGGCGCGGCAAGTCGTAATAAATTCCAACCGTTTTACCGCTTCCTGAGAGTAGTTGCGCTGTCCTCCCATACTGCGTCTTGGTTCAGGCAATAGACCTTTTTGTTCATAAAAGCGAATTCTGGTCACAGGGCATCCCGTCCTTTGCGCCAATTCACCGATTTTCATCTCGTTCTCCACAATACTTGAAGCTACAGTAACTATAGATTTTATGATGTCTCTTGCCAATACCGGCAACTCTTTTGTAGGAGTAACACCATGAAATTTCAACAAATACGCAGCGCCACCAGCATCGTGACATTTGCCAACCGGCGTTTTTTGATTGATCCGATGCTTTCAGCTCAAGGTACCTATCCGGCTGTCCCAGACACCACCAGCACTGGTCGCGGCAATCCGGATTGCGATCTGCCTTGCCCGATTCAAGATTTGTTTAACGTTGATGCCGTCATTGTGACCCATCTTCACTTTGATCATTTCGACAAAGCTGCAGCTGAATTACTGCCAAAAAAACTTCCGTTGTTTTCTCAGAGCGTTCAGGAGGCAAAGATTCTCAGTGGTTTGGGCTTTACGGACGTACGCGTTCTTGCAGATTTCGGTACGGATTTCAACGGCATTCGTCTTTTTCGTACCGATTGTGATCATGGCTCAAGCAATCTTGTAACTATGGACAGCTACCGGGACTGCGGTGTCAGCGAAAAAGCTTCCGGCGTCGTTTTTGAAAGCAACCTTGAAAAAACGCGTTTTTATCTCGCCGGAGACACCATCTATTGCCAATACGTTGTCGACGCAATAGAAAAATACACGCCCGGAGTCGTCGCGGTTAATGCCGCGGGCGCCCAATTCCCACTTGGACATCTGTTGATCATGAATCAATACGACGTGCGTTCCCTTATGCGGCGTTTTCCCGAAATTGACGTTATCGCCACGCATGTCGAAGGCGTCTCGCATGCGACAGTCACTCGCCCCTTGCTGCGAAAATTTGCCCGTGAAAATAATCTGAATCGCCTGTTCATCCCCAATGACGGACAAACCATTGAGTTTTGAGACAACTCTGAGCAGCTTGTGAAAACAGTGATCTGAACCTGGCTGAAATCGGTTTGAACATGATTTTGAGAGACTCACACCGAAACCGGGATTGATTCCTTGCTCTATCGTCTCAATCCAAGCGCACCTTTAGCTGCAAACCAAAGAGTTCGTTAAAGTAGCAGACAGAGAACTTACCTCTTCCGGAGGTCAGACCATTCTGCGCTTTTCTATGCGTCCGACGAACTCTATTCTTGGCCAACATTTCACAATTGCGCGGCAGCTGCGGTTTACGCTGCCGCGCATGCTCATGTCCCTTTTTATCATGAGTTATATGGTGGCTGACGGCGTTCTGATCAGCCGCTACATGGGAACGGTGGCGCTTGCGTCACTCAACATGATCTTTCCGCTCGCCATTTTCCTGGGAGCTGTGGGCATCATGCTCTCGGCTGGTGGCGGATCGGTCGTCTCGAGGCGTATGGGTAGGGGCGACTCAGAAGGCGCCGACCGTGCATTGAGTACCGTCATCTATGCCGAATTTGCCTTCGGTCTTGTGGTGGGTTTGCTCGGAATACTTGTGCTCCCTCTTTTGCTTGATTTCCTGCACGTCAATGAGGAACAGTACTCATATGCCTACGACTACCAGGTTGTCTGGCTGGCGTTCATGCCGGTCTTTCTTTTGAGCGTGCTCTTTCAGACCTTCTTCACCGTCTCGGGGTATCCCAAGCTGGGACTGACCGTTTCGGTGGCTTCAGGACTTACCAACGTTTTTCTGGACATCCTCTTCATGGGCCCTCTGGGCTGGGGGATGCACGGAGCGGCATTGGCTACCGTGATTTCATGGGTTGTAGCCGTTGCGGCCGGACTTGCCTTCTTTTGCCGCCGCAAAGCTCCGATTCGCATCATTTGCACGCGCCCGGACTGGAAGGCTCTTAAAGGAGCCTGCACAAGCGGCGTCTCGGAAATGGTCGGCAGCCTATCCTCGTCCGTTACGCTTTATTTTTTCAACGCCGCTTTCATGTATTGGCTCGGTGTTGACGGCGTAGCTGCGCTCACGATCGCCTCCTATTCCACCTATGTCTTCAATTCGATTTTCTACGGTTTCTGCGAAGCAACCGCCCCGATTCTCGGCTACAAGTACGGCGAACAGAATTGGACTGAACTCGCTTGCGTATTCCGCAACAGTATGATCATCATGACCGTTTTTTCTCTTGCAGCCTACGGGTTATCGGTTCTCTTTGCCGCACCGGTGCTGGGATTTTTTGCGCCGCAGGATTCGCATGTGTTTGAACTCGTGCTTGCCAACTTCGGGTACTTTGCGCTGTCTCTTCTGCTTCTGTGTCCCAACATGTTTGCCGCTTATCTCTTCACGGCCATGGGCGACGGAAAACGCGCGGCGATCGTGTCGTTTTGCAGAACGTTTTTGTTCACCGTCTTGGCAATCGAATGCTTGCCACTCGCGGTCGGAGAAATCGGTCTGTGGTTTGCCGTACCGCTTGCCGAGCTTCTCACGCTGATATTGAGCGCAACACTCGTGATTCGCAACCGTCGCCGTTACGGCTACGGCGGACAACCCGCGACGGTTGTCAATATCACCTGACGAGGCAACAAAGAAATTAACAATTCGTCTGTGGAAACCGTTCCGGAAAAAATATTCGGCTATAAGATTCTGCAAGAGTCTGCATCGCAGGCAAAAGTGCCTTTTGAAGTCGGTTCTTTTCCTGTTTCTTTGCCTGGAAATTTAGAGATGACTGCCAACCGCGAAAAACCCGAACAGCTGACATTCTTCTTTTTTGAAGAAATGCCCAAGCCGACCAAGGGCACGATTTACCTTGACACCAGCAAGAAAGGCGTCACGAAATTCAAAACGCGGCGTCACAACTCCTATCGCGCCGAAGTCACCTACAACGGCGTGAAATACCGCAAGCGCTCCGCCGAGCGAGCCGATTGCGAACAGTTCCTGGCTCAATTGGCCGAGAAGTACGAAAAAGGCTTGCTTTGACGTCATCCCCTGAAGTCAGGGGCTTTACGGCCTCTACTGCAACAAAGCGCCCGCGGTCTCCTCAACCGAATTTTTAACGTTTGGTTAGATCGAAACGATCAGCCTTGGTTGTGATCGAAACCTGAAGCAGGCCGAGCACGGTGTGATAGAGGCTTTCGTGTGTAACTTTGCTCTTTGCCGTCGCGGCAAGTTTCTCACGATCCACCTTGTAGTCCTGAGCAAAGTTATCCGACATCCACATCACCATCGGCACCTGCACCTGCTCGTCGGGCGACATCCAATAGGGCGCTCCGTGAAGATAAAGTCCCTTCTCTCCCAGGCTCTCGCCGTAGTCCGATACGTACAGCATCGCGGTGTTCATGCCGGAAGCACCTTTGAGCGTATCAATAATGCCGGCAAGAACCTTATCGGTGTAGCGCACGGAATTGTCATAAGCGTTGCCAAGCTCTTTTTCCGAGCAACTGCCCAAATCGTTGGCCGTGCACTCCGGCAGCCACTTCTTCTGATCCTTGGGGATGCGCAGATAATAGGCCGGTCCGTGCGACCGTTTATCAAAAAGCGCCAAATCTACCGCACACGCCTTTTGACATTTATTTGCCCTGAGCACCCACAGATTTCTCCGTGAGGTCAGTCAGGCGCCCAACGGTTCTCTCGATTCCAACGGCGCCTTTTTCTTTTCAGCACTCCACTTTCGTCCTCGGTGAGGTCTGTCGACTCGACCCTTCGGG
>UPZS01000067.1 GCA_900538905.1 uncultured Sutterella sp. | reverse complement strand
ATTGCGCGGCACAGCACCCGACCATCGTTCAGACGAATAAATCTGTTTTGAGCTGATGGTGCATTTTTTCCTGCCGATTGAAATCTGAAAACTCCAATCCTTGGAAAAATCGTGCTTCGTCAATCGCTCGACAAGTTCTTTTGCATCTGACGAATCCACCACGAGGCCGTCAATCACCCGACCGTTCCTGTCCCGCACAACCGGCGTGCTGCTTCCCGTTAGGAACGTCTTTGAAGCCAACGCAATCAGAGCCATGATGCGACGAAGACCGATTTCTGGCGCTTTGGTCCAGTAAGGAAACACTTCCTTTTCACGGGTCGTGAAATGAATAACTGACATACAACCACCTTTCTGTGCAGGTACTTGCTGCCCATCGTAAAGGCGGGTGCGTCATCGACTGACGCGTACGTGATGACAGCAATGCTCACTGTCCGTTTTGGAGTATGTTCGTAAGTCAGGTCGCCGATTGGTTTGCGCTTGTCGCGGTTATGGAGCGGTATCTGCCAAGGCGATTCATAAATTTTTTCAACCCCATTTGACAGATTTAACCTTTCGGTTATAATGCGCCTTCCTTTGAAGGCCTTACGGCTTTTGCTCGGTCCTCTCTACCAATGGAGGGCCGAGCTTTTTTCATTTTCCGCCTGCACAAAAATACTCCGGCTACGAGCCCAGCCAGTCGTGCTTGGCAAACGATGCGATGTAGTCAGCCCAAAAACGGTCCGTTTCCACCGTACACAAGCGCTTGGCAAGCAGCGCCTGCTGATTCGCTGTCGCTCGTGCATACGAAGCCAGCCAAAGCAGCTTTGCTGACGGATTGTCGTAAAGTTGTGTCGCTTTCTGATCCGTCGTCTTATTGCTGTTTTCCACGTTTTCCGAGGCGTTGATCAGTGCCAGATTGGCAAAATGGTGCAGTACCGTTCTGTCTTGGATGCTCGGAGTTTCCTGATCAATCCAATGCTCGATCTGAGAGCGCGAAACAATCCGCATTGTCTCGGCTTTGCTCGCGAACTGTTTGCGGAAATTCTTCAGCGGATCGTCTGACGACTTTTCTACATTCAGATCCCGGATGAGCTCGACGTGTTGAGGATGATCGAGCATTTGGGCCAAATAAGAAAAGCTCGTCCCCTTTTGCTTTGAATCCACCCACAGCAGCCAGTCGGTGAAAAAAAGCTTCCAACGCACGCCGTTTTCGGTATACCGCCAAGCGGCAAATTTTTCGTCCTGCTTGTCACACTGTCCGACAGACTCAAAAGCTTTCCCTACGGCCGCAATCAACTTGACCTCGTCTTCATCGGCTCCGAGTTTCAGTACGTTTGCCGTCATCTTGCCCGCAGCGTTCGGATTCAAAAAACGTTCCAGTCCCCAGAGAATCAGACGCAAATAGCCGTGTTTAAAACCATTGCCCTTGCCGAAGCTTTTTTCCACTTTGTCGGCCAACTCCTGCGCCGATGAGACTCCTGAAAGCAAAGCTTGCACGCTCTTAGGGAGGCAATTGACCGGACAAAGATCCTGAACGGCGGTGTGAACCAGCGACAGAAGCCAATACTGTCCGGAGTACTGGTAGCCGTTAGCGGCATAGAAGGTGTCGAGCAATAAAGCAAACGGCGTCTTGGCTTTGTTCTCGGCGACCAGAAGACCGTCTGCTTGCCGCGCAACCATCGCTGCAATCCACAGAATCGACATGAAGCTCCAGACGTCTTTGCGTCGTTCCTGATCGTCAAGCTTGGCGTTTTCGTTCTTGACGTCTTTACCGACAACGATGCGATCGTGCAGGCCGCGGTAGTCAGACTCGCCCGGTCTCGGACGAATATTGAGCGTCTCGAACTTTTCATCGTCTGCGCCTTTGACCGAGCGGAAAACCTCATTGGCAATCACAAAGAGATTTTCGAAGTCAACGACAAAACGCCGTTCCACAGAACTTTCGGCGGTTTCCGCGTCTGTTTTGCTTTGCTCTTGCGACTTCGTTTTCGTGCTGAAGGCGTTTCCGACGATCTCGAAAAATTTCGTGCCACCTTCCTGTCGATCGACCCGGGAAGCTTTAGAACTTTCCCCGAGTACGTCACTCACGCTCTTAACGATGTCTTTGACACTGAGCTGCGGATCGGAACGTAGCAAGGCGGCAATGCCGCTCCAAAGGCGGTCAAAGGCGATGCGCTCGGCGTCGTTCGCATCCTTGAGACATTCCACAAGCGTAGCCTTGGCGATGTCAATGGAGCGCAATGCCTGTCCGCGCATGTTGACAATCTCAAACATGGCAGGACCTTCATAAGGGTTGGCGTCGTCGATGGGCAGAATCACACGCAAAACGCAAACGCTCTTGCGAATGCAGTCGGCAAATTTTTCAAACGGCGTTAACCCCTCTTCGTCCGAAAAAATCAAACCGTCTTTTGCGGCGCCGTTGATCTTAAGGCAAACGGACGAGAGTATCGCCTGACTGATTTTGGGGCGGTTGTTTTCAGCCAAATTGTCGTACTGACGAATGACCGAAGGCGTCCAGCCGAAATCTTCTTCTCTGACCGCATATTCCGGGTCGTTTGAATGCCCCTTGCGTTGATCGAGAATGGCCAGAAGAACGTCAATGCTCGTCAGGCGCTGCTGGCCGTCCAAAACCTCGAGAGCCTCTCGCTGATGGCAAACGACCGTACCCAGAGAATAGCGGCAAGTCTTGTCTTTACTGTACCGAGCAAAGTGCGTGATGAGATCCTGAACAAGAACCTCAATTTGCTTGTCCGTCCAACAAAACGGACGCTGATAGGCCGGCACAACCAGAACCTTCTTATCGGCTTGCAGCTCGCCCACCGTGAACAAATCTGCATCAAAGGACGTACTCATTGTGCCTGCTCCTTGAACGCGATTGTCTCAACACGCGTTTCCTCATCAACGTATTCGCGGTATCGCTGTCGTCTGTCGCCAACCATAGCCCACGTGACTTCATCAGGGTGCGTAAGCCGTTCAAGCTCGCGACGGCACTCCGCCGGACTGTTGGTGCGGTACGGAATCGTGATGAGATTTTCGGTGGGCCGGTCCAACTTGAAAAAGGCAATCTGCCGAGCGCCCTGAAGCTGCCCGAACAAAAGGATTTGCTCCTTATCGTTGCGTTTCAATGGAACGCGCAGGCGCTTAAATAGCCGAATGTAGCACTGGACATAAACAAGAAAATCCATGTCCTTGTTGTAAGCATCGCGCAAGCGGTCGACATCATTTTCAAACGGGCGTTCAAGGTCCGGAGCAACTGTCGCAAAGCGATCGAGCCAGCAAACCGCAGCCTGAACGGCAATTTCGTGACTATTGTCGAAAAACGGTTTGTGGGCCAGCACCATGTCGTGGAACATGTTGCACACGTTCGCGCCGACATTTTCATCCGTCTTGGCTTCGGGGTCCTTGCTAAGACGTACCGTGCTGTAGAGCGCCTCCACAATGCGCTGATAGTATTCGAGCGTTTGGAAAAACAGCAGCCCGGGTGCGATGGGCGACATCAGATCGGGAAGAAACTTGGTCCCTGCTTCGGTCCCTTTGCCTGTCTGCGAGAGCTTCTCGTCGACAACGAGATTGCCCCGATAAGTGCCGTGAATGCCCTTGAGCTTTTCAACGTTGGATGTGTCCCAATGCATCCAATAGGCCACACCCCAGCGAATCAACAGCAAAGAGATGACGGTCGTTCTGAAGCGCAAGTAGCGCGCGTCATCTGTCAGCTTTTCCCAAATTCCCTTAATTTCTGTGAGCGTCTCTTTGCGTTTTGCTTCAGAATTTTCAACCGACAGTGCTATGCGCAAGTGATAGGCCTTGAGCATGTCGATGAGTTCCATTTCCTTGCCGCGGTTGTTTTCGCATTGGAAAAAGAGCTCGGCTTCATAACGACTTTCCATGATACGCACAGCAAAGACGCCGTTTGTGAGTGCGTACTTCAAACGCTTGTACTCGTCGGTGAAAAACTGAATCACGTAGTGCGGAACGTCGGATTGGCCTTCATTATTTGACTCTTGCTCGCCTCCGGCGAGTTGCGTCGCTTCATGAATGAGCTTTCTGACGCGCAGGTAATCGGCAAACTGCTCTCGGTAGATGGCAGCAATATGCTCTTGCGTCTGTGGCTGGCGGTATTCGTATTGAGGTTGCCATTTGTTCTCATGCCAGTCTTGGTCGCTCGATAGCGTTTTGATCGTTTCGATCAATTCGTCGCGCAAGTGTTTGACTTCGTTGATGCCATCGGTGACGTCCAAAAGCGCCTTGATGAGAACCAGAAAGCTCGTCAAGCGCTGCTGGCCGTCAATGAGCTCGAGCTTGCCGTCGTGAGCGTGAAAACAGATCGTACCGTAGTAGTACTGTGCGCTTTCGTCGTAGGACTTTGTCCCGGGGTTGTAGCGGAAGCTATCGAGGTCTTCGAGAAGTTTGCGGACTTCGCTGATTGACCAGCGATACGGGCGTTGGTACGGAGGGATATCGACGGGCGGTTTGCCCGTATGAAAGCTGCGGGTAAGGACCTTGCGAAGCGAGTATTGAGCGGTACTCATGGGTATTCTGCATGAAACGAATCTGCTTATGAAATGAATATGCGCAATCTTAGAAGATTCGAGAGTAGTGGCACAACAAATGAGGTTGTAGTAAAAGAAATGATCGTTTCCACATTTCATGTCTTGCGGATTTATAGCAAGTACAGGCCTCCAGCCTATCCTCATTTGGATGGGCCATTGCTTTTTTTAGAGATAAAAGCAAACCACAAAACAAAAGAGTTATTGATTCATGGTTGAATTCAGCACATGTTCAACTACAGTACTTTTGATTTCCACATTCTCACATCAAATAATCGGTTTTGTTATCTGTACCGACGGCCTAGCTTCCAACCAGGCTGCCCTCCCATGGGCACAGAGATAATTCTCGGTCTAGTGTAGCGGTAGATACTATCTGAGTGGATTTGAGGGTTGCGAATGATTCGGTAGAAGTAAGCAGGGTCTGCGAGAGGGTTTACAACATCTAAGATCGTTTCTTTAGGCGAGTC
>UPZS01000066.1 GCA_900538905.1 uncultured Sutterella sp. | reverse complement strand
GAGCTTGTTGATGAACCTTGCGCATGAGCGATTTTTCAAGATCAACTTGGTGCCCATGACACCGACCGATCGGGTGAAATGTTATGAAGACGTGCTCGACCATTACATGAAAAAACTTCATAAGGTGTTTGTGACGCCCGAAAAGTACACGGACAAAGACGGAGACGACGTAAAAACCGAGCTTGAGATCAAGGTCTATCGGGTAATCAAAGAGGCTTTCGAAACGTTCTTCCCTGCCTTTGGCAAAGGCCTACAATCGACTAAGAAAGACAATTGAGACTTTTTCAGTAAGGAATCAAAAATGCTTATCACCATCCGAAACGGCAAAGCTGAACTGCGCAACGACAACGGCAGTCTTGTGCGCACCATGGGTTCGTCGAACGTTGTGAGCGTTTCGATGAATTCCAATCAAGAACTTGTCGGCATTGTCTATGCCAGCGGCAAGGCAGAAATTCGCCGCATCAACGGAGTTCTGCTTCGTACACTCGAGCCTAAAGATGCGGTCGACATTTCGTTTAGCGGCGATCAGGTGGCAATACGCATGAGTAACGGCAAGACGCGGGTACGAAAAGCGGCCAACGGTGTACTTGTGCGGACTATTTGATGATGCAATATAGACTTCGACTATCGATTAGCCGATGATCTCTGCAGCTAACCCACTGTTTCACACTATTACTCAATAATATTACAATGATTGCACCGTTGGAAACTCTCACCTTCGCAATTGATTCCGACGTACTTGCTCAAGCTGAAAAGGTCTGTGCTGACATTGGCATCACGTTGCAAGACGCTGTGAATATGTTCCTACGGGAAACAGTTATTCAACAGCGTTGGCCCATGGACACGATGGATTCGGAACTTCCGGAGACGCCGGAACTGAAACGAGACTAAACTCAGAGTCTCCGCATCTCGGCCTGACTTTTCCACAACCGCGGCCTACGGCCCATTTCGTAGACTGAGCGGCCGTGGATGTGGAAAAGTCTCTTCTCGAGGACCGATTGGACTTGGACGATTCATAAGCGTCCGTTTTTGTGCATGGATATTCTCATCCGTCTTTTTTCGATCATCTCCCAAAAGTGACATTTTTGCCCCAACCTGTGGCAGGCGTATTTTCACGTCTACAGTCATAATTCAACGCATCAACAGTCGCATTCCTTTGCGGGCTCATTGAGTCCGCAAAGTAAAACAGAACAAGGAAGACAAAGATGCAAAAAAGGAAACTGGGCAATCTCGAAGTCTCCGCCATTGGCGTGGGCTGCATGGGTTTTTCTCACGGCTACGGCAAGGTGCCGGAAGCCGACTACAGCATCAACGCGATGCGCAAGGCTTTTGAAGCAGGTTGCAACTTCTTTGATACGGCCGAGGTTTACGGTGACGTGGTGTTCTATCCGGGACACAACGAAAAACTCGTCGGCAAGGCTCTTGGCTCCGTGCGCAAGGATGTGGTACTCGCCACAAAACTGCACCTGCGTCCCGATGAAGTAGCGACTAGCCCAAGTGTGTACGACGCCGTCAAAGCGCATCTCGTCGCGTCAATGAAGCGTCTTGCGACGGACTACGTTGACCTCTACTACCTGCACCGCATCAACGAGGAGGTGTCGTTTGAGGAAGTGGCCGCCGCCATGGGCCGACTGATCGAAGAAGGTCTGATTCGAGGCTGGGGTCTATCGCAGGTCGATGTCGATACGCTTGCTAAAGCCCACGCTGTGACGCCCGTTTCCGCGGTTCAAAACATCTACTCCATGGTTGAGCGCGGCTGCGAAGCTGAAGTTATCCCCTACTGCGTTAGCCACAACATCGGCTTTGTCCCCTTCTCTCCGATTGCGAGCGGCTTCCTGTCGGGCAAAGTAACGGTTGACACCAAGTTCGAGGAAGTCGACGACGTGCGCAAGTTCGTTCCGCAGCTCAAAAAGGAAAATATTGCGGCCAACCAACCGATTCTTGATGTGCTTGCCGACTTTTCCAAGCGCAAGAACGCCACCAATGCGCAGATTTCTCTGGCCTGGATGCTTCACAAGTATCCCAATGTGGTACCGATCCCCGGCTCCAAGAATCTGGAACGAATTCTTGAGAACCTGGGTGCCGCCAACGTCTCGCTTACGGACGATGAGTTCACTCAGCTTGAGACGGCCTTGAACGCCTGTACCGTCCACGGCCACCGCGGCTTTGTGGAGACGGAACAGCATACGTTTGGGAACAACTGGAAGAAGAAAGAATAGAAACCCAGATTGGTTTTGAATCACTGAAATTAAACGCTCTTCGATCATTGAGATCGGAGAGCGTTTGTGTTTGAGCATTCAGCCTGCGCCCGAACTTGACGATCGACTCCGTCAGCACAAAGCTGACAGAGCCGAAAAGTTCCAGGCTTAGGCGCCGCGTACCGTCACGGGGGTTCCGCTGGGTTTGGCGTGAGACGGAGCTTTGATGACCAAACTCGGATGTGTCTTGTCACCGTTCGGAAGCGGAGCGATCGCATCGACCTTGCCGAACTTGCGACGCAACTCCTCAATATCACCAAAGACAATTGCGCGTTCCGGGCAGCTCTCAACGCAAACCGGGTTTTCTCCCTTGGAGGTACGAGCCACACAGCCGTCGCACTTGAGCATCTTGTGCGCCTTTTCGTCCAGACGGGGCACACCGTATGGACAAGCTTTGGCACACATGCCGCAGCCGATACACTTGGCACGGTCAATCACGACCAAGCCGTCCTCGGCGCGCTTGAAGTGTGCCTTTGTCGGACAAACCTTCACGCAGGCGGGATCCGCGCACTGATTGCAGCCTATGCTGACGTAGTAGGCAAAGACATCCTGTTTCCAGAGTCCTTCGGGCGTCTTTTTCCAGGTACCGCCCTCGACTTCCATCACGCGACGAAGATGCAGACCGACGGGCGTGTTGTTCAAATCGGAACAAGCCACCTGACACGTGCGGCAGCCGGTGCATTTGGACACATCAATGAAAAAACCTTTTTGTGCCATTTTCTTTCCTCCTTAAGCTGCCTTGCGAACATCCACCAGAATCGTGTGCTGCGCATTGCCTTTGGCAAGCGGGCTCGGACGATGGTGCGTAAGCGTGTTGATGTTGCCGCCGATATCGACGCGTTTACCGTTGATTTCGACGGGCTTGTACCAGGCACCCTGAGGCATGGTGACAACGCCGGGCATGATGCGGGAGGTCACGCGTGCGGGCAGCCGCACGATGCCGCGATCGTTGAAGATCTCGACCAAATCACCCTCCTTGATCTTGCGCTGAGCGGCATCAATCGTGTTGATCCAGACGCTGTCCGGATGAATACTTCTGAGCTGCGGCAAATTGTGGAAGGTGGAGTGAATGCGTCCGTGACCGTGGAAACCGAAGCACTGCAACGGATATTTCTTCTGCAGAGCGTCGCCAGGCATTTCCCAGCTGCGCCAGAACACGGGAATCGGCGAAATGACGTCTCCCTTGGGCAGCTTCCAGTCGGCAACGCGTTTTGCGAGCTGTTCGGAATAGATTTCGATCTTGCCCGACGGCGTCTTGAGCTTGTTCTTGACGGGATCCTTGCGGAAGGCTTCCAACGCGATGGGATCCTTACGAACGCCCCAAAGCTTGGCCATGCCCTGCTTCCAGAACGTCTCGAAATCAGGCAAACCGGGAATCTTCTTGCGCGACTCTTCGTAGCACCACTTCACCCACTCAAACTGAGAGCGACCCTCGGTGAACTTTTCCTCGATGCCCATCTTGGCGGCGATCAGACGACAGATTTCAAAGCTCGACTTCTGTTCGAACTGCGGTTCGACGGCCTTCTGAATGGCGAGCATCACGGTGGTGTCGCCATGGCTGCCGCCGAGCGTTGCCATATCGTCGGTTTCGGGACCAAGCGTATCTGGCAAGAGAACATCGGCGTACCGGCACGAAGGCGTCATCATGTTGTCGCATACGATGATGAACTCGACCTTGGATTCGTCCTGGAGAATCTTATGCGTCCAGTTGCTGTCGCCGTGTTGATTGATGAGCGTATTGCCGCCGGAATTGACAATCATCTTGATGTTGGTCGAAAGCTTTTCAACCCCCTTGACGCCGTCAGTCGTGCGCGACATTTCTGTGCCGCGCAGGATGGCATCCGTCCACATAAAGACCGGAATGGAAGCCTTGACCGGATTCTTGAACACGGGCAGATAGACGGCCGGGAACGGCGTATTGCCTTCGTGTTCGCCCGAATTGGTACCGGGCAAACCGACCTGGCCGAGCAAGATCGGAACCATAGCGATGGCGCGAGCCGTCTCTTCGCCGTTGGCTTGACGCTGCGGACCCCAACCCTGCGAAACGAAAACGGGTTTGGTCGTACCGAGTTCTTTGGCAAGCGCCTTGATGGTATCAACGGGAATGCCTGTGATGCGGGAGGCCCATTCAGGTGTCTTGGGCGTACGGTCCGGACCTTCACCCAAAATGTAGCTGCGGTAATCACTGCCCTTCGGAGCCGATGCGGGCAGCGTCTTGGCATCAAAGCCGACGCAATACGTATCCAGGAACTTTTGGTCAATCCAACCGTTGCGGATGAACTCATAGGCCAGCGCGCCGACCAGAGCCGCGTCAGTGCCGGGACGGATCGGAATCCACTGATCGGCATGCGTGGCAGCCGTGTCGGTGTAGCACGGGTCAATGACGATGGTACGCGGACGCTTGCGATCCATGGCCGCGTCAATCTGATAACCTTTGCCGCTGCCCGAAGGTCGAGTAGACGAGAAATTGTTGCCAAAGAGCACGTACAAAGATGCATTGGCGATTTCAGACGGCAACGAAGCGGCACGGCTACCGTAGGTGAGCGGGAAGGATTCCTGCAGCTGTGCATTGGAATACGAGCCGTAGTACTTCAGATAGCCGCCGTTCAAATTCATCAGACGCTGCCAGGCGCGGCGGGAGCTCACGATGGACTGCTGACCGGAGCAATACTGCCAATAGACGGATTCGGGACCGTACTTGTCGAGGATGCGCTTCCACTGCTTGGCGATGATATCAGTGGCTTCGTCCCAAGAGATGCGCTCAAATTTGCCTTCGCCGCGTTTGCCGACGCGTTTCATCGGGTACTTCAGGCGATCGGGCGAATAGATGCGCTCACGCATGGAGCGACCGCGCTGGCAAGCCCGAATCTGACGAGGACCGGCCGGATTGTCCGGTGAGGTATTGTCCGTCTCAATGCGAATCACTTGCCCGTTTTTGGTAATGCAGCGCACCGGGCAACGTTGCCCGCAATTGATCACGCAAGCACACCACTTGGTTTCTTCTAGGTTGTCAATTGCCGCGGATACAGCTTGTGCAACAGGCGTCAGCACAAAACCGCCCGCTGCCGCAGCTTTCAAGAAGTCGCGGCGACCGAGCATGAAGGTCGACATGTTTTTCTCCTGAGTCTGGGATTTTATGGGCTGTAAGTATCTTTTTTAGCTTTTTTCAGCAACAAAACCCGTAGCTAATGGAAAACTATATCTAGACCTTGCTTGCTTGCGATTTTTCTTTGCTGTTACGTTGACACAGGAATAATCACGGACATTCGTTTACATGCGCTGTTCATTTGCGCCATAACCAACCCGATCCATCTTTGGCCGACTTAGCGTTATTCCCATAATGCATATCGGCTAGTCAATTTGTGTTGTCGCGATCTTTCTCTGAATTTTGCTAAACGTAAGAAATTATTTCAATTAGCCTTCTCCTGTTGATTAACGATGCTCATTACAGGGAGGAAATTATGATCACACAACTCAGAAGCTGGCTGATT
>UPZS01000065.1 GCA_900538905.1 uncultured Sutterella sp. | reverse complement strand
AGCGTAGGCGTGTGTGCGTCGCCGACCGTCTTCGCGGCAAACAAATCCGTCAAAATTGCAGTCGGCGGCAAGGCACTTTACTACTATCTGCCCATTTCGATTGCCGAAAGTCTCGGCTACTTCAAAGACGAGGGGCTTGATGTCGAGATCATTGATTTCCAGGGTGGTTCCCGTTCACTTCAGGCCGTTGTTGGCGGGTCTGCGGATGTGGTTTCCGGTGCTTTCGAGCATACTCTGGCCATGCAGGCAAGAGGTCAGGCCATGCAGGCATTCGTGCTTCAGGGCCGAGCGCCGCAGTGCGTTTTTGCCGTAAGCAAGAAGACCATGCCCAATTTCAAATCAATGGCAGATCTTAAGGGCAAGAAAATCGGTGTGACGGCGCCCGGATCAAGTTCGCACGCCATTGCCATTTTTATCCTTCGCAATGCCGCCATTGAACCCAAGGATGTCTCCTTCATCGGTGTGGGTGCTTCGGCCGCGGCTGTTGCCGCTATGCGTGCCGGACAAATTGATGCGTTTGTCAATCTCGATCCGGTCATCGCAACGCTCGAAAAAGACAATGTGATTCAGATTGTCGCCGATACCCGTGTTGTGGAAGAAAGCGACAAAATCTTCGGAGGTCCAATGGTAGCGGGGTGCCTCTATGCTCCAACGCGCTACATTAAGGAAAATCCGGAAATCATTCAGGGACTGACGAATGCAGTGGTCCGCGCGGATCGCTGGCTTGCAAAGGCTACGGCCGAGGATATCGTCAAAGCTGTTCCCGAGTCGTACTTCCTGGGCAACAAGGAGATTTATGTGACAGGCTTTATGAAGAACCGTCCTGCGCTTTCCAAAGACGGTTTTATTCCGGAGGGCGCGCCTGCCATTTCGTTTAAATCACTCCAGATCGTTAACGACAAGCTGGACAACTTCAAACCGGATTACAAAGCGGTCTTTACGAATCAGTTCGTGGAAGCGGCGCACAAAAAGTACCCTAACTGAGCGTAATGCATATTTGGGCATAGGCAAGTTCATTTTTGAAAAACAACACTAAGAATCAAATGTCTCAAGCTGCAATAGAACTCAAAGGCATTGCCTGTACTTTTGTGAGTGATGATTCCGGGATGATGTCCACATATACGGCTGTCAAAAATGTGGATCTGACGGTGGCCGACGGTGAATTCGTGAGCGTCGTCGGTCCCACCGGTTGCGGTAAATCCACTTTGTTGAATATGAGTGCGGGCCTTTTGGAACCCAGCGCCGGGACTGTGAGTATCTTCGGAGAACCGCTTGTCGGCCTCAATCGCCGAGCCGGCTATATGTTTCAGGCTGACAGCCTGATGCCCTGGAAGAGTGCGCTGGACAATGTGGCGGCAGGACTTCTTTTCGAGGGGGTGCCGGAGAAAGAAGCCGCTGAAAGAGCCCGCGAGTGGTTGGCCCGCGTCGGCTTGTCCGGGTTTGAAGATCGTTATCCGCATCATCTTTCGGGAGGCATGAGAAAGCGCGTGGCGATGGCTCAGACTCTGATTAAGGATCCCGACATCATTTTGATGGACGAGTCCTTCTCGGCGTTGGACATTCAGACGCGGCAGCTGATGGAAAACGAGCTGCTCAATCTTTGGCAGGCAAAGCGCAAAGCCGTGCTTTTCATTACGCACGATCTGGATGAAGCCATTTCGATGAGTGATCGCGTCGTGGTGATGAGTGCGGGCCCCGAGAGTCATCCCATCGGCGAGTTCTCGATTGATCTGCCCAGACCCCGAGATGTCAGTGAGGTGCGCGTGACGCCCCGCTTTATCGAGCTGCACACGGCCATCTGGTCGGTGCTGCGAGAAGAAGTGCTCAAGGGCTATGCTCAGCAGCAGCGAAAAGTACAACGGTAAATGCGGAATTAGAAAAGAAAGACTCGGGAGACAAAAATGAACAGCAATCAAGTGGCAAAGTATCGCTTCAAACTTCGAGTTTGGCAATTCGGCCTTCTGGCTGCGATCTTTTTCGTTTGGTGGGCACTGACCAAACCCGGCCTCATACCAGCCTTTGTTTTTGATAACGATAACCAAGCGGCTTTTTTCTTCGGCGAACCGCTGGTGATTTTTTCGAGAATTTGGGATTGGTTTGTCGTCAACGCTGACATTTATGCGCACTTGTGGACGACACTTGTTGAAACGATTCTCGCGTTTGCCTTCGGTACGATAAGCGGAGGTTTGGTCGGTATGTGGCTTGCGCTCACGCCGTTTGCCGCGGCGGTGGCTGATCCCTTTATCAAGGGGCTCAACTCTATGCCTCGTGTGATTCTTGCTCCGATTTTTGCAGTTTGGTTCGGGTTGGGTATCGCCAGTAAGGTAGCGCTGGGCGTGACGCTGGTTTTCTTTATCGTGTTTTTCAATGTCTATCAGGGGGTCAGGGAAGTCAATCCGAACGTTTTGGCATCTGCTCGTATGCTTGGGGCCAATCGTCAGCAGTTGCTAAAAAACGTTTATCTGCCGTCGGCCATGAGCTGGGTATTTTCATCGCTTCATACATCAGTCGGCATGGCATTTGTCGGTGCGGTGGTCGGTGAATATCTGGGCTCGAGCCACGGTGTGGGTTACCTGATTCTTCAGGCCGAGGGTGTTTTTGACATTAATACCGTGATGGCTGGCATCCTGGTATTGACCGCGTTTGCTTTGGTGCTCGACTGGATCGTCGGCGTTGTGGAGCGCCGAGCCATGCGCTGGCAGCCTCGAGCAGGGACGTCTACAACGCTCAAAGGGGGCAGTCTCTAGTAGCGTTCTGCGAGCAAAACGAGTAAAGAGGCCGGTGTCCTGCTACAGGTGCCAGCCTCTTTTTTATCGGCTGTTGAGATCTCGTTCAAGGAAAAGTTTGTGCATGTGACGCAGACGCATGGCCGAAGCCTTTTTCTCGTACTCCGCAAACAGCCTGCAGAAATTAAGAATTCTGCTGTCCGTCACACGTTTGTCACAAACGGTGATGGTCAAATCCCAGGGCGGCCTGTGCCAGCCGGCAAGTACCCGAACTAAACGCCCTTGTTCGATTTCGTGTCGACAAATGTGAAATGACGGGTCGACAGAAATTCCTTCCGCAGCTAACAGCACCTCTTTTCCCGACAAGACATCTCCGGCAAAGGCAATGCGCTTATATATCAGCGGCGTGCATGGAGCTGTTCGTCTGGGAAGCTGCGCTACGCTGGATTGCCTTGTCAACGGCCGCATCATCGGTAAGGAAATCGCCAAGGAAAAGCCTTGGTGCTAACGGAAAAGATGGTTGATTTGGGTTTCCCGAATCAACCATCACTGAAGTGGTATGGAATTTTTGGACTCCTAAGTGTCCAAAAAATCCGTACTGCTTCAAGGTGACCCAGTCAGTGACTTGTTCGAAGGAGCCGAAAAAACGATGTAATCGGCTGACCGTGTCGAAAAATTGCCGAATTTTGTGAGCAACCTATCCTTCGGGATGTGGCGCGCTTTGGATGGTGGAATAATCTCGCTCCCATACCGTTTCGCAAACAAAAGACCATGACCACCGTCTTTCACAAGTCACTTGCCAAGACCGACAACGATTTTCCGCGTCGCGGCGTCACATTTGTGGCCGCGACAGCCTGTCTTATCTGCACCTTTATTGCTGCGGCCATCGCCATTCCGATGATGGCCGAGTGGCGAAGCGGGCTGAGCTTGAGCGAATCCGAAATAGCCATGACGGTGGTGAGCTATTTCGCCGGTTGCGTGCTCACGCTGTTTTTCTTTGCGCGCCTTTCGAACTTCTTCGGCCGCAAGCCGGTGGTTCTCGCTGCACTTTTGCTCGGCATGGCGGCAAGCCTCATGTACGCCAATGCACTTGAGGCCTCTGAAATCTACATCGGTCGTTTTCTGCAGGGTTTTTCCTGCGGCTTTGCGTCCAGTGCCGCGATGTCCTGGGTGGTTGACTCGGCCCCGCTCAAGTATCCCTGGCTCGGCACGGCTCTGACGGCGGCAGGGCCCAATATCGGTTTGTCGCTCGGAACCTTGATCACAGGTTTGGTGCTTGAAAGCGGTGTTTTGACGCCTGCCGAACTTTTTGACTGCGCTGTTGTGCTTCTCGTTGTTTGTGCCGGATTGGCGTTTGCTTCCACCGAAACCATGCGCTTTGGAAGCGAATCTCTGGGCAGCGTCTTTGTACCCAAGATCGCCTTGCCCGTGCACCTGCGTCGTCGTTTTTTCGCAAGCGCCATTGCTTTTGTGGGAACCTGGGGTGTTGGCAGCTTTCTTCAAGGCTTTTCGGCGTATCTGTGTCAGGCTGTCTTCGGACACAGCAATGCACTCCTTGCCGGTGTCCTGTATCTCGTTTTGATCGTTCCCAATGCGACCATGGGTGTCTTTGCAGGGCGATTTGAGCCTCGTCCCACGCTCAAGCGCTCCATTTTGCTCTTTACAGCGGCAGCTCTGGTGGCTTTCGGAACGCTCATTCATCCGTCCGTGTGGGTATTGTTGATCAGCATTGCCTTGACAGGTGCCGGCAACGGTGCGGCCTGTTCAAGCGGTCTGCGTTTCCTCCTGGCGGGAACTTCGATTCAGGAACGTGCCGGCGTCATCTCGGCACTTTATTTGTCGGCTTACGTGGGCTCGGTGATTCCCAACCTCGTGATTGCTTCCATGCCGATGCCGGTGACGGAAACCATGATGGCCATTGGCTTTTCCGTTTGGGTGTTGCTGACGCTGATCGGTGTCTGGGGATGTCTGGCTCGAGTCCGCTAAACTGCGGCGGATAAAGGTATGAAAGAAGTTGAGCATATGAATATTGAGCTGAGATTAGAGACGCCGACGGATTATGCGGAGACGGAAAAGGTTGTTCGCGAGGCGTTTTGGAACGTATACGCTCCGGGCTGCACGGAGCATTACCTGGTGCACGTCATGCGCAGCAGTGAAAACTCCGTGCGAGAGCTTGCCTTTGTGGCGGTTGCAGACAGCAAGATAGTCAGTTGCGTGATGTTCGTGAAGGGAACGATAGCGGGTGACGACGGTGTCGTGCAAGAGGTTCTCACGCTCGGGCCGATTGCCGTGCTTCCGGCATACCAAAAGAAGGGAGTGGGGCGCCGTTTGATTGACCACGCTCGCAAAGAAGCCATACGGCAGGGGTATGCAGCGATTGTCTTGTGCGGAGATCCTCTCTACTACTCGCGAGTGGGGTTTGAGCCTGCGGAAAATTTTGGGATTCGAACGGCTGACAACAAGTACTTTGTTGCTCTACAGATCTGTCCGCTGCAGGAAAAGAGACCGGAGTCCTTTGCCGGTCGCTACAGCGATGATGCCGTCTACAACATCAGCCAGGAGGCGGCATTTGAATTTGATCAGCAATTTCTGCCGAAAGATCGCCTCGAGAACACGCCGTCACAAAAACGATTGCTGGAAATTATTGAAATGCAGCGACCGTTTGACGGCGCAAAACGCTAGAGAGCCGGCTTAACTTGGTTTTTGTGCGCACTGCAAAAACTGAGGTGATTTCTACGTTTTTGGTCGAGAATTTTCAGAAAAACGTTACAAATGATCCCAATGAAAAGCTCTTTCTTGCTCGCAAAGCCTTACAGAAGCTGATTGCCTGGAAGGAAGCACCTCGACGCAGCGCTTTGTGCGTAGTTGGCGCACGTCAGATCGGCAAAACAACGCTTATCCGTCATTTTGCGCGGCAATACTACGAACACTTTGTAGAAATAAATTTTGTGACAGAACCGAAGGCCAAGGCCGTGTTTGCCGGTTCGCTCAATGCCAATGCCATTGTCGCCGCGCTCTCCGCATATCTACGTCGGCCGTTGGTTCCCGGGAAAACACTCATTTTTCTCGATGAGATTCAGGACTGCCCACAGGCGCGAGCCGCGATAAAGTTTCTGGTTGAGGACGGACGGTTTGACTACATCGAGTCAGGTTCTCTATTAGGTGTCAAGACAAATTCCGTCCCGTCTTTTCCCGTCGGTTTTGAAACGCCGTTGACGATGTATCCGTTGGATTTTTCGGAGTTTTGTATGGCCTGCGGCCTTCAGCCCGAGACTTTCGACTACCTCAAGACGTGTTTTGAGACATTGCAACCTGTAGCTGAAACCGTTCACAACAGCATGATGCAGCTCTTATACGCATACATGGTTGTCGGCGGGATGCCCCAGTGTGTCTGCACCTATATTGCCACGCACGACATCGGGCAGATCCTTGCCATCCAGAACGATATCCTTGCGCTTTACCGCCTCGACATTGCACGCTACGCTGACAGAGATAAAGAAAAGATTAGGGAAATTTTTGATGTAATTCCTTCCCAGTTGGAAGCCAAAAATCGTCGTTTCGTTCTTTCCGACATTGCGAAGTCAGCCCGGCTTCTGCGTTATGAGAATTCATTTGTTTGGCTTTCCGACGCAGGTGTGGCCTTGCCATGCTTCAACGTCACACAGCCAACATCGCCTCTGGGTTTAAGCGAAAAGCGAAATCTCTTTAAGCTTTTCTTGTGCGACACGGGTTTGCTTGCCGCAGCAAGCATGCAGAACATTCAGTTCGATATTCTGCAAGGCAACGTCGAAGTCAATCTTGGTAGCGTACTGGAGAATCTGTTTGCGCAACAACTGCATGCCAACGGCTTTGCACTGCGTTACTACAACTCCAAACGCCTGGGAGAAGTTGATTTCGTCATCCAAAACGGACGAGACATCACTCCGATAGAGATCAAATCCGTTGACGTCCTCCCCTGATTGAAAAACCAGAGGATTCCTTCGGAGTTGCTTACGCAACTCCAAGAGGTTGGTTCTCGCTGTTGGCGCCGGAGTTTCGTGCAAAA
>UPZS01000064.1 GCA_900538905.1 uncultured Sutterella sp. | reverse complement strand
GTTGAAAGCGGTCTTGTCGGCGAGGAAAAACAAATGTTGAATTAGTAGAAACAATGTGGGAGCAATTTTGTAATTTGAGGATATATGAATCGAATGTTATAGAAACGACAACCTATTCTATCCAAGAGGCTGTTTTTGCAGTAAAAGAAAAAATTTCAAGTGGAGCCGCATTGCTATCTTAAACGATTTCTAAAAAGTTTGAAGGTACGGATCGCTGTAAAGCTTGACGATGTCTTTGCCTTCAAACGCTTGATGCGAGGTATCAAACCCAGAATCCATGATGCCGATGCGAACGCCCGCTCCGGTAAAGCCCTGCGCATAGGCTCCGGCTTCCCTAATAGCGTCTATTTTGGGATTGCATGTGGGTTCGGCGCAGACCGACAGCGGGCCCAGGACGGCGCATACCGCCATAAAGACGCAAGTGTGTTTGAGAGTCAAATGAGGCATGACGCACCTAGCAAGACAACCGAGACGAGAATAAAACGCCTTTCGAATCAAGCTAGAAGTATGTCAAAGAAATGCCGTCTCGCACAGATTGTTCGCTCGAACGGTTAGCCTCGGCGATTATGCGAAGGAAAGCGTCAAGATAACCGGTCGTTGTTGGAATCGAAAGAAGCGATGCGCCGGACTGAACTCATGAAGAAAACCGTGGGTGCTCAGATTGAAGAAATGTCTAAAGGCGTGCGGTAGATTTGGCGCTTTTTGATAAACGGTACGATCCTTGAGTTTTGCGATTTGAGCAGGAGCCAGACTGCTGATTAATGGGAAAGGCGAGCAATGTTTCACAGGTCTTACTCGAGTCGCTGACAAAGCGATAATCTTCAATATAACAAAAAGCCTCGCCCGAACTCGTCAAACGGCGGGCGAGGCCTTTCCGGAATCTCAGGATGTCCTCATAGGGAAATTTTTTGTCGATCCGAACAGCAGGGATTGTCCGATGTGATCCAGAGAGACTTTTCGTTGAGATCCATTGCCATGGCATAGACCGTACACAGGCGCTTTCCTTCCGGATCGGCAAGATCCTCATGGCTGCAGACGGAATCAGGGAAGTTTGCGTGGTCCGAGAGATACTCGAACACTTTTTCGACGGTGTACCGGCTCTTAAATGCCCTGCACAATCTCTGCAGACGATTCAATCGTACAAATGTATCTGTTAGGTCGCGTTTAAACGTATCCGCGCCCCGAAGAATCGGAGACAGATAGTGATTGGTGTGATAAAGCGGTTCACTGATCGGCATTAGAACATCAAAATTTTCCGGCGTGAATTCCACGCTCATCAGAAAGCCCGATGCAGAACCCAGAACAAAACAACCGGATCCGGCACGCTGTGGCTTGGCAATCTGGTCAAGGGCATTGCTGATGGTGTCCTGTCCAAGAATCTTGCGATACATGATGTGCAGCGGAACTCCGATGGTACCGTGACCGACACTCAGAGCATTCAGGCAGACACCAATGCCATGAGCGTTCAGTCCCTTGCCGCCGATCATGCCGGCTTCCGCACAGATAATGGCGTCCGGCTCTGTCGGCGATTTCACCTTGAGAACAACAGCGGCAGCACGGGATCCTGCCAACCAGTCCCAGGTTTGTCCGAGCAGCGTATGACCGTTTTCTGTCAATTCGGGAAGCACACCGAAGGCCGAACATCCATCGGGTTGAGCAAACAAAACTTCGCTGCGGCAGTTGATCGTAAGGATGTCCTCATAGGAAATTCCGCAAGACTGCGCAATGGCACGCATCTCTTCAATGGCCCAGGGCAGATAGTCCCGGATGCAAGGCTCAAAACTTTTGGCAACAACCCTGGCCTTTTCCCATGAAACATCGTAGGCCTGAAACAGCGACGTATAGAAGTCAATGTTGATGCGGATCTTTTCGCTTGCGGCTTCTCCGTATTGCCGGCCGCGCTCTGCAGCCGTACCCGACAGCGTGATCAGAGGGAAATGAGCCATGACTTGCTCCTCAATCTAAATGGATTTGACTTGAAGCATTCTATGGTGCTCAACCATCCTGTCAATAGTTGTTGTCATATTGATGTGACAACTATAGACATAGAAAGAGGTCGCTTCGTAGACTCGAGACGTATCGAATAACGTAGAAAAGGAGTGGCCAAATGGTGACAGCAGATCAAAACGCCCTGTGCGAAAAAATTGCTGCGCTGGCTGACAGTATGCAGCCTGAGCTCTTGAAGTTTCTTGAAAAAGCCGTCAATCAGGATAGCGGCAGCTACGACACAGAAGACGTCAATGCGTTCGGCGTTTTTCTGACTGATGCCTGCCGCAAACTTGGTGCAGATGTCCTCGTGCATGATTCTTCAGTACACGGTAATCCAATTGCCTGTGCTTTCAATTGCAAAACTGATGATGACACGCGCCGTGTGCTGATGATCTGTCACCGCGATACGGTGTTTGAGCACGGCACCGCCAAAGCCCGTCCCTTTACCGTCAAAGAGGGCCTTTGCCACGGTCCGGGCTGCGCTGACATGAAAGGCGGCATTACGATCGGCATTCACGCTGTGAAGCTGCTGAAGTCACTTGCTGATTTTGCAGGTGATGTGCCGCTGGAAATCGTTTTTTCCTCGGACGAAGAAATCGGCTCGGAAGCATCGGCTCAATTCATTACCTCGCGTTGCAGAAAAGCAAAGGCAGCCTTTTTCCTTGAACCGGCTCGCCCCGGTGGGGAACTCGTTACGGGCCGGGATGGCGGAGATCTTCTCACACTGGAAGCTTTTGGTCATTCAGCACACGCAGGTAACTCCTTTGCCGAGGGTATCTCTGCGATTTACGGTATCGCCGAAGTGATTTCGGAGTTCGCAAAACTTTCCGATGACGTAGCCGGCTATAGCTGCAATGTTGGAACAATAGAAGGCGGAACCGGCGCCATCATCGTTCCGGATTATGCAGTTGCACGTATTTACACGCGCTTTTCCACGCTCGAGCAACGTGAGTATCTCCTAAAAAACTTCACCGAAATCTGTGACCGTCACAGTCACGACGGTCTCAAGGTAACGATCAGTAAACCGGTGGGCTTCCTGCCCTTTATTCCTAACGATGCCAACCGAGCACTTTTTGATCTGGTGCACGAGGCGGGGACCAACTACGGACTTGATCTCAAGGGCATTTGCGTGCGCGGAGCCGCTGACGCCGGCATTGCTTCCTGCGAGGGTGTTCCCACGATCTGCGGCATGGGCATAGTGGGCGGCAATCTTCATACCGACCGGGAGTATGCCGTGGCGTCGTCTCTTTCCGAACGACTGAAGGTTCTTGCAACAGCTCTTGTGTTTGCAAACGAACGGTTTGACTGACATGCCCTCCCTAAACAATCCAAGGAGAAAACAATGACAACACAAATGATCGTGGCGCAATGCCTGATGGCTGTTGTGCTGCTATTGATGATTACGGGCAAAACGCCACTGTACCTGACTGCAATTCTTGGCTCCACCGTGGTTGCGCTCGGTGCCGGATTTCCGATTACAGGCAAGGAAGGTGTGACACTTACCAAACTTGTGAGTTCGGGGCTCATTGGTGTGATTGCCGATATGACAGGCGTGTTGCTCTTTATCGGTGTTCTGGAAGCCACCGGATACCTCGCAGCCATTGTGCGCTGGGTTATCCGTGTTGGAACACGGTTTGGCGGCGCCCCGGGTGTCATTGCAGCAGGCGCCGTTTCAAGCGGCATTATTGGCATGCTCACCGGTTATGCTCCTCCGATCGTCACGGGTGCCATCGCCTGCCCTGCAGCTGTCAAAATGGGTATGGATCCCAACCGCGCAGCTGGCTCTCAGGGCCACGCCGGAATTCTTGGCAATTTCGGTGGCTTTACCCATCCGACGCAGGTGGCACTGATCGGTACGGCAGGCATTGGCTTCGGTCTCATTAACGTTGCCGGTGTGATAACTGCGCTTACGGTGATCGGCGCAGCATTTGTGCGTAACTATTTCAAGATGAAGAGGGAAGGCAAGCTTCTTTCTCCCGAAGAGGCTGAAAAAATTCTTGCTCAGACGGAGGAAGCAGACAACAGGAAAATTTCTGCCGGGAAAGCCTTTATCCCGTTCCTGCTGCTGATGATTGGCTTTGCAGTGGGTTTCCCGGTCTTTATCGTAGGTATTGCCTGCGGTGCTCTGACCATCGTGATGGCACGAATCTCCGCAACTCAAGGCGAACAGTTCATGCTCGACGGTCTAAAGCGCATGTCCATTCCGTTGGTTGCCACAATTGGTTTCGTTTTCATGGGTTCCGTGATTCAGGCAATCGGCATGACCCAGACCATCAATTTGATTCTCAAGCCTTTCCTTGATATTTCACCGATTCTGGTGATGGTCCTTGTCTCGTGCTTTGCCGGAACTGTGACACAGTCTTATTCGGCTTCTGGTGCTCTGACGATCCCTCTGATGCCCGTTGTGATTGCCGCCGGTGCCTCTCCGCTCGCGGCCTGCATCGCGGCGTGCGGTCCTGCGGCTATTTTCCAGCACTTCCTTACGGGCGGTCCGGTTGCCAATCTTCCCACTCTGATCCCCGTGACACCGGGTTCCAACCTAAAGGATGCGAACCTTTTCCAGCGACCGAATCATCTCTGTGGCCTAGCAATGTGCACAGTGCTTGCGTTCATTGCGAACATGTTCTGATTGAAAGTCATGAACTCAACTGATCAGTAATTCGGCGGGGCGGCGTTGCAACTCTTGAGCAGCGCCGCTCTTTCGTTTATCGTGGGAGATCTTCTGTGAAATTCTCGGGACGACTCAACGATATGCTCGGTAGCGGACAGCGAACACTCGGCACCCAGGTCTTTGACGATCTTTTTTCCAAAATCACAACGCGCCAGTGGAGAGAAGGCGAGAAACTACCTTCAGAAACAGATCTTGCCCGTCACTACAACGTTTCAAGACCTGTCATCCGGGCAGCTATTCAGGAACTCCGTGCTCAGGGTTTTGTCACGACAACCAAAGGTCTGGGCACTTTCGTCAAGCGTTGCAATTACGACCAGGTTTCTTCTATTCGGCTTTCCCAAATCAATGATCTTGAAGATATGGTGCGCTGCTATGAATATCGAATTGCTTTGGAAGGAAAAATGGCATACTGGGCAGCCTTGCGCTGCAATGCAGCCGACCGGATTGAACTTCAACGGGCGTTTGATGCAACAGAAGCAGCGTACGAGAAAAGCGAGAGGTTGGCGCTCGATACCGATTTTGTTTTTCATCTGACGATTGCCGAAGCAACTCACAACCGATTCTTTCCTCAGGCAATGCAAATTGTGCGTCTTCAGGCAGGGCAAGGGATGGAAAAGGTCTCTGAGTACTTCGTCGGCAATAAAGCGCGACATAGCTCAATTAAAAGTGTGGAGCACAGCCTGATCCTTGAGGGCATACTGCGAGGCGATGGCGAAATGGCCGAAGCGGCAATGGTGCTACATTTGACGCGTTCGATGAAGTGGCTCTGTGCTGACGAAAAAAACTGTTAATACCTGTTGGCATCTTGTCTTATCAAACGTCAAAGATTTTGCACTCAGAATCTATAAACCTTCCCGCAAATGAAGGTTCTTTTGGGCAATGCATGCTAAAAACGGTCTGTCGAAGATTCCCATTCGGCAGACCGTTTTTACCGTTCGCAAATAAACGCTTATCTCATGCTTGGAAGATAAGCAAACGCCACTTCCGTTTTGAGCGGATGCCGTTCAAGGGCTTCCTTGAGCAAAACGGGATCAACGGCGCCGGTGGCGTCCGAAAGCATGACAACGACTTTGTTACCTTCGCGGTAAGCCTTGACCGCATGCACGATGAATTGAGCCAGAGCCGCAACCGGATCAATGGGCTTCAGAGTGGGTTCGAGAAGCGGCAACGTTTTGGCGTCGGGCCGCGGGCAACAAACAAATAACCCCTCGTGAGAGTGTTCGGTGCTGCAAGCCCGTGCACAGGCAAACGCGTCGGCTTCGGTGCGCACTGTTGTTTGCGCCGTTGCCTGAGTCCGGATCAGAGCATGAGAAACCCGATTGTCGCCTTTCATCATCGTCACGCGCATGAGACGATTGGCTGAACCTTTGCGGTTCTGGCCCAGTGCTTCCACGAGACCGTGTTGGCCCAAGCGCATCGGCGTCACATCAACAAAAAGCGTTCGGCAGTCGGCCTTTGGGGTTGAGTTGACTTGACGATAGGCACGCACGCAAGACAGTGTCGCGACGAAATGACGGGCGAGCGAGGCCTTGAGACCGTGAACTTCGGCGCGCGAAAGCGTTTGCATGAAGATGCTGGTGATGCGTCCGAGACCGCAGGCGCGCTCAAGCATCCGAAACCGATCGACGCGGGCATTGCCCAGAATGCGCATGGCAACGGAAAGGCTTTCGAGCGTCAGCGGTTCGTGCGCACGAAGCACGCAACTTTGAATGCGATCAATGAGGGCTCTGGGCAAACCGCCGTCAACGCCGTCAAAAACGGTGGCGGCGGTTCTAAGGTCGCAGATTTGCTGAATGTTCCAGCGCATGCGTGCGGCCTGACGGTGCTGGGATAACTCAGGCAGCGGAGCGCAAACGAAGTTTTTATCCTTTGGTTTGTGCATCGGTTTTTCCCCAATTGATTTAAAAGTACAAAAAAACTCAAACTCACGAATAACTCCTTTTGTTGAATTGAATAACAAAAGGCAGAGTCGGGTATCGATATCAGGCAAAAATGCTTGCTATCGCTTTGCATCGCTTTTGAATCCAAAAGCGAAGTGCGCAATCTAAGGAAAATCCTGTAGTTTGTAAAGAGCGAAGAGAAAAATATTTTTTTTGTGCTCAGGATTGAATTTTGACCGGGGAC
>UPZS01000063.1 GCA_900538905.1 uncultured Sutterella sp. | reverse complement strand
TTTTGGCGTTGGCAGCAAAGCCACCAGATGCCGCAATCACAGCCTTTTTGGCACGGATAAATTCCGTTCTCTCCTCGGTTTGAACCTGTACGCCAAGAACTCTTCCATCGAGCGGGTTTTCACGAACGAGGTTCTGAACCGCAGTTGAGGTGAGAAGGGCAATTCCGAGCTTATCAACATAGGCATTCAAAGCCTTGATATAAGACTGCCCGCCCTGAAGTTTTGGATTTCGTGTACGAGGATGTAGCCCACCATATACCTGATAGATATAGTCGACGAATTCAACCCCATTGATTAAATCTACTGGCAAAAGCACGGGAGTCGCTTTCAACGGAACGGCTTGCAAATAATGAGGTTCTGGCTTCCTGCTGTTCCTTCTTTTGGCTTCCTTTCTCCGCAACCTCCCTCGGAAATGCCTTGAAGGCGTAGCCGAGAGGGGTTATCCGTGGGAGGTTGCGTGACGGCGCGGTTTACGGTGCTGCCGTCGGCGTCAGCATTAGCCGATCGTTAAAACGGTATGGCCTCATCCTCCTTTTCCGACTTATCATCGTCGGCTTCGTAGTTCAAGGTTGCGGCATAGACAACATCAAGCGATTCTTGGCGTCTCTTGGCTTGCCATTTTGCGTAGTATCCCCAGACACGCACTCGCTCCGTCTTGGTTAATCCTCGGCAGAGCTCTCGCAGATTTGCAACCATGCTCCGTGCCGCATCGTTTAGATCCGATTGTTCGGCCAGGATCACCTTACGAATTCTTTGCATGTTCTGCCTCCTGTCGTATTTGAGCCATGGCGCCGTACTTTTCGCGCATTGATTTGCCGCTCAGTTCAATGATGTAACTCTGGTTAATCACTCGATCCATGACGGCGTCTGCCTTGATTGGATCACTGAATTGCCCGTGCCATTGCTTGATCGGAACCTGGCCGACAATGATCAACGATCGAATACCCATACGTTGTTCCAGAATGGTCAAGAAATCAGACGCGGTCTTGTCGTCCATTGCCTCGATACCAAAGTCGTCAATGACCAGCAATTGCTTGTTAAACAGGGAATTGCGTAGATTGCTTACTTTGTTGTTGGCCTTGGCAGAATCAATCTCAGTGATCAGTTGCGCCATGTTGTAGTAGCTGACTGTGTAGCCGTGCATACAAGCCTGGTATGCCAGCAGGCTTGCGATGTAGCTTTTGCCACAACCGGTAGCCCCATGGATAACAACCCACGGTTTCATGGGCGACTTGATCCACTCGCATTCACAAAGCTCTTCGAGCATCGAGCGATTCAGGCCTCGGCTTGCCTCCCAGTCAACGTGCTCGAGACGTGCCATATGCACTTGCGGCAAGCGTGCGTTCTTCAAGTTGCGGCTTTGACGTTTATGTTGGCGGCATCGTTGTTCCGCCTGCAGCATGCTCAACAACCGCTCTTCAAACGTCATTTGGCTGTACGCGGGCTTTTCCCATTGCGTCTGGAAGGTGGCAAAGAATTCTGGGATCTTGAGCTCTTTGCAGATTGTGGCGATTTCCTCTCTGCATTTGGTCAGCATCGTCATTTGGTTTCACCCGTGGTTTGTGTGAGCAATTGGTCGTAATAGGCTGAACCTCGAATGTCTTCAGGCCGAAGCTGACTTCGATCGCAACTCTTGCCATCCGAACGTCTGGTACGGTTGTCGATAACCGAGTCGATTTCTTCGCAAAGAACCTTGTACGAAGGGGTTAAGCGAGTGAGCGTTGCTTGGCAACATTTTTCAAAGAGCTCGTTGCCGAGCCTTGTTCTGTGACTGTTGACGCCGCGCAGTACTTTTCGGCCTATCTCGCCGTGGTTTTGTTTGAGCAAAATCGTGCAAAGCTTCCGGGCTGCTTCGCCGCTCTGCCCGATCAACTCGATGAGTTCCGCCTTGGTCAGCATGACCGCGCGGATTGTCTCCGGCATATGCTCACGCAAGATGATGTCTTGCGATTTGCTGTCACGAAGGTAATGTATCCATATCCGTTCCCCGGTCCGGAGATCAAAGATGCTGATTGTTTGCGACTTGCAGCTTTTGATGACCTTGACCTGTCGGCCCAAATAACCGAGGGGAACGGAGTACCTGCAGTTTTCAAAACGTACGACGTTGCTCTTTTGCACTTTCAAGATCTTGCTTACGGACGACAGCTCGTACGGAATCGACGGCAAAGGACGGAGCGTGATCTTTTCTTCCTGCATGAGATCGGCACGAGAAAAGCCGTCTGAACGCGTTGTTAGGGGACGTGCATTGAGTTTGGCGAGTTCTTTGCCGATAGCTCTGTTGATTTCTTCGAGACTGAAGAATTGGCGTCCTCTCAGGGCTGTCAGGATGAAGCGTTGGCACTGGTAAACAGCGTTTTCAACCATCGCCTTGTCCCTCGGCTTACCTGGTCTGACTGCGACCGGGATGGTGCCGTAGTAATCGCAGAACTCTCGATATTGTCTGCAAAGACGTGGACAATACTTGTCGGCCTTGGCCACCAGCGAAGTTGAGTTGTCCAAGTAAATATGTTTTGGGACTCCTCCGAAGTAGGAGAGCATTTTGACTTGGGCATCGAGCCAGTCATCCCGTGTTTGACGTTCGGTCGCACAACAGAAAATGTATCCGGATGCTGGCAAGACGCCGACAAAGATTTGCGCTTCCGTGACTTTACCGACACCGTCGGGCGTCCACGGCAAGGTGTCGCCGCTGTAATCAATCATGGCGACGTAACCAAAGTCCCACTGATTGGTGAGCTCCACTTCCCGACACGAAGGCGGCAGATTCTGACAAAACCGGGCGTAGGCCTTGCAGAATCCCTTGTAGCCGAGAGCTGAAGCGCCTTTCGGCACACTGTCACGATAACTGTCCCAGAGCGCTTTTAAGGTCCGTCGGTTCTTACCGTGAACATTGTGTCGGCAGTAAACGGTTTCGAAATCCGGCTCATGAAAGCCGGACCGAACGCCGGTTCCGACACCAAGACGGGACTCGAGGTCGTTCGGATTCAAACCGATGGCTTGCTCGAGGGTCAGATTCGCCTGTTTGATGCGATCAAGGTAACGTTGTACGGTGGATTTGGAGATTCCGAGTTCTCCGGCTATGGCTTGCCGCGAAGCACCGCTTAGCGTCCGACGCAGAATCTCTTGCACGTCGAATGTATGCATAAGAGTCTTACTCCTATTTAGTTGATTGGGAAAATCCCCTTTACGAACAAAGGGTTAATTCATCCTATCAGCTAAGACTCGACGCATATCCTCTCAGCGTGCATACGCTAAAAGACGTCCACTATGCGTCGACAGCCGTTCGCTGTGGCTTCGACTCGCGGTCGATCCGAGGCGCTGGAAGCCAACGTTCCAAATTTGGCGACCGGCGACAATCGTTCGACTTGAAATCGCCGAGCGTTCGATTGAAAGCGAGTAGCGGCCTGTCAAGGGAGATGACCATTCGATTGAAGGCGTGTGGTGTTCTATCAGCGGAGCTAAACGTTCCGTCTGGGGCGACATACGTTTCTTCAGAAGAGATTAGCGTCCCCTGCTAGGCGACACGCGTTCGATGTTCGTCGACTCCCGTTCGACTGGAGTCACCGCGGAAGCTAAGTGCGGGAAATGGAAGAGAATTTTTGGGGAGCGGTTCGTTTTTGTCGACTGTCGTTCGATCTGAAGTCGCCAGTCGTTCGGCTGGAATCGACTGTCGCCGCGGATTTGATCCAATCGATCGTTCCATCTTTGTCGACTCCCGTGCCGTTTTCAGTTCCCTAATTCATAAGGCTCCCTCAAGGGATGCAACGGTGGATCAAAGGGTTAGGCAAGCTTGCAATAGGGTTGAATTTCTCGAAAAACAAGTTACAGCCCTTGTTCTAGAGTCCGAGCAACTGCAAAAACAAATTCGCAGACTTCAACTGCAAAAGGACGTGCTTGTAGAGGTTGCAAAAATCTTAAAAAAAGACGAGGACGGCAATCCACAAACCTTGAGCAATCGCGAAAAAACGATGGTGATTGACGTCCTGAGAAAATCCTTTAAGCTCAAGGAGCTCCTGGAAGTTCTGGAACTTTCGACGAGTTCTTATTTCTAGCAGCGAAACGCTCAGGCAAGAGCGGATAAATATGCGCAAGTTAAAGAACAAATAATCGAAACCTTCAACCAAAGCTATCGGTGCGACGGCTACCGACGGATCTGGTACAGCCTCCGCCGAGTCGGCACCAGAATCTCCAAGAAGGTTGTGCGGAAACTCATGCAACAGGAAGGATTGCATGTGTATTACCCCAGGAAACGCAAATTCTGTTCATACTGCGGTGAAGTTTCTCCTGAAGTCCCCAATTTACTCAAACGCAATTTCCAAGCAACGGAGCCTAATCCAAAGTGGCTGACAGACATAACTGAATTTGCGATTCCAGCAGGCAAGATCTCTACCTATCACCTATCATTGATTGTTATGACGGCATGCCCGTGAGCTGGACCATTGGCACCAGTCCAACGGCAGAGCTTGCCAATACAATGCTCAAAAAGGCTGTAGCCAAGCTCGGCAGCGAAGACAATCCAATTATTCACTTCGACCGAGGTGGTCACTATCGTTGGCCGGAATGGATTGAGATCACAAAAAGGCAGACTTGATCAGATCCATGTCCAAGAAAGGATGTTCGCCGGATAATTCCGCGTGTGAAGGATTCTTCGGGAGAATAAAGAACGAGATGTTCTACAACCGTGACTGGCACGCTGTTTCTTTAACTAAATTCGAGCAAATTCTTGACGAATACTTGAACTGGTACGCGCAAAAGAGAATCAAAGTTTCACTGGGCGGCTTAAGCCCAGTGGAATTCAGAAAACTGTCAAGCGACTGCACGTCTGCGCACAAAACGCGGGATATTTGAGCCACCCGAGTAAAAAAATTAATTACCAGTTAAAAGCTTGTTTTTCTTGGCTTCTCTAAGTCGATAACTGTCTCCCATAATGGTTACTGGGGTGCAGTGGTGCAGCAGTCTGTCGAGAATGGCAGTTGCAACCGTCGGATCCCCAAAGATCACACCCCAGTCGTTGATGGCTCTGTTACTTGTCAGAATGATGCTTCTGCGTTCGTAACACCTGCTCACCAGCTGAAAGAACAAGTTTGCATTCTCCGTCGAGATCGGCAGGTAGCCGACTTCATCGATGATCAATAGCTGAGGTTTGCTCAGCATTGCCATCTTCTCGTTAAGCATGGATTCCTTCTTGGCTTTCTCCAGCATATTCACCAGTGCGGCAGCCGTAATAAACAAAACCGAGTAGTCTTTTTTCACGGCTTCGCGCCCCAGCGCAATTGCCAAATGCGTCTTGCCCACTCCCGGTGGTCCAAGAAATAAAACATTCTCACCGCTAGCCACCCATTCCATCTTTGCCAACTCCCGGATTGTTCCTGGATCAACAGCTGGCTGCGCTGCCAAATCAAACCCGTCCAGAGTACAGGCACGAGGAAAGTGAGCGGCCATCGTAGCCAATTTGATGCGATTGGCATCTCTTTGATCAACCTCCTTGCCTAATACGTATTCCATTGCTTCCCTCGGCGTCATCTTTGCATCCGTGGCTGTTTGCATTAGCTCAAGCATGTGGTCGCGCATGAACGCCAACTTCAGCCGCGCAGCCATTCGCTGCAAGCGTTCGTCCGTTTCTCTTGCATTCATGTTTTATCCCCTCCTGACAGCATGACCGTATACATCCAGGCTGCGCTGCAGGTTGTTGCAGCAGTACAGCGGATCGGGGATCTGAGGCAGATGCGGTAATTTTTCAGGCCGCAGACTTTCTTTTTGAACCCGAGGTTTGTACACTGAGTCCACCTTATCCAACTCGGCGATCACGCGAGCTTTTCTTGTGACCACGATGCTGACATCGTCGACAAGGAGTTGGACCTCTTTCTGAGCGAGTTCTCGCGGCAGCAAGTAGGCATTGCCGTCGACGCGGATAAGGCCTGCCGCATCGACTTTCCTTGTTTCTTCCCGTACGCGCACGAATCTGGGCAAACCTTTAATGCCCATCATCGCCTGTCTCTCTACAGTGAAACGCTCTCTAGGCGTGCGAATTTCCTTGAGATAATCGTCAAGAATGCGCTCGTCAGCGTATGTCAGGGACCAGTGCTCCAGCCAATGATTGACTGCCTGCAGACCTTCGAACGGTTTGCCTTGCAAGGCATTGCTTTGTACATAGCGTACCGCTCTTTCCACCTTGCCCTTTGACTGCGGATGATATGGCGTACAAGCAATAGGCTTGACGGCCCAGTACTGACAAAAACTCTCAAAGGCTTGCGTCCATTCGATTGAGCTGCGGCGTTTGTGGGCGCGTACCAAACATCTGGTGTTATCGCAGACAAGCGCTCTTGGACGCGCCTTGAAGAAGAAAAATGCCGATTCAATGCCATCAAGCCATGCGGATTGATTTTCCGCAGGGTAAGCCTTGGCAAAAATCCGTCTGGAGAAAGCCAATACGGCAACGAACACGTGGATTTTGACGGCCTCGTCATTGACCATGACGGTTTTCTCGCAGAAGTCGATCTGCATGTGATCGCCCGGTGCGGTTTCATAACGTCGGCAGTATTTCCTGACGGCCTTGTACTGTAGGCGCAGCGGCTCACTAAAACGCTGAAGCTGACGCAATCCGATCCGGACGCCTTGTTCCTGCAAATTGCGTTGGACGACGGCGCAATTGCAGCCGCTGTCGAAAAATTCCTGTCGTACCCGTTCACGATTGTCCTGCAACCATCGTGCCTGTTCGGACTTGGGTTTCATGACCGGCTCGGCCCCTTTGAGGTACTTGCTGATGGTGTTGCGGGCAAATCCCGTCAGCTCGGAGATTCGACGGATGGACAGTTTGTTGGCTGCAAGCGCTTTGAGTTGAACGATATCTGTTTTGCTGAGCATATTTTTGAGACAAAGATGTGGACCTTTGCTCATTGTGCTCGATGTTGTTTGACTCATTCCTATCCCTTGTTTGGGATGGCTCAATTCTTTGTCGTTTTGTGGAAGCTTACAGTGTCACCCAACAGGGACGCGGGCGCGGAATTTCGAATCTCGATAAAAAAGCCCGAATTACAAGGCCTGCGCCCTTAATCTGAATTGATAAGGGGAT
>UPZS01000062.1 GCA_900538905.1 uncultured Sutterella sp. | reverse complement strand
GGGCCGGACAGGTCCGAGCGCACACGATAAAAAGCGCATCGCTCGTGAAGTGAGCGCAGGAGCCGTCGTGCCTTTTGAACGAAACTCCGGCGCCAACAGCGAGAACCAACCTCTTGGAGTTGCGTAAGCAACTCCGAAGGGATCCTCTGATTTCAATCAGGGGAGGACGTCAATGCGGTCGCAAGTTGGATTCCAGTTGCGACGTTGACCACTTTTTGCCGTACTCGCGATTCGCGCATACAAGGACATTTAACTTTGTACTGGCTTGTCCGAAGTGCAATCGCAGCAAGTCGGACCGTCTTGCTGCGCCCGGGCATTTGTTCCATTGGATGGATCGCAACGAAACGTATGCCGAGGCAATCATCGAATGCAGTCGCGAGAGACTCGAAGCCGGGGCGTTGCTGGTTTCTGAAATGGCTGCGCAACAATACGATCGTGCTGTAAACCGCGAGCGTTTTTGGTTACGTGCGGTTGCCGACGAGGCTCCCGAGACGCAACTGCTACAGGGTGCGGAGATTGAGGCGGTCCTCAATCGTTTGCATGACCATGCCCGTGTGATGTGTCGGTTTGGATGTCCGTGAGCAGATGCAAAACGAGGCGCATTCGTGAAGAAAGCGCCTCGTACTGACTGCGGCAAAACTCTCGTTAACTGTGAGAGATGTTTTGTTGTGTCTTCTCGTATTTGGCCAACTTGGCTTCAAAGTCATCAAGGCAGTTGCCGACAACCTTGTGCAGAGCGATCAATGCAATCAAGTTGGGAATGACCATCAGACCGTTGAAGAGGTCGGCCAGTGCCCACACCAGATCAACCTTGAGCGTGGCGCCGACAATGATGAAAGCGCAGACAATCACGCGATAGGGAAGGAGCGCTTTTTCAGAGAAGAGGAAGCGCACGTTCTGTTCGGCAAAAAAGTACCAGCCGATGATCGTTGAATAGGCAAAGAAGAAGAGGCAGATAGCAACAAAACTTACGCCGAACGAACCCAGCCCCACGTCGTAAGCTTTCTGAGTGAGCGCAATGCCGGTGCTCTGAAAGTCGAGTACGCCGGTCACGAGAATCACGATGCCCGTGAAGGTAACAACGATCAGGGTGGCGAAAACGCCGAAGATGGCGACGAGCCCCTGTTCGGCCGGGTGCTCTACTTTGGCAACGGCGTGAGCGTGCGGTGTGGAACCCATACCGGCTTCGTTGGAGAACAAGCCGCGGGCAACGCCGAACTGCATGGCTTTGGCAACCGTCAGACCGAGTGCGCCGCCCATGACAGCCTGAGGATCAAATGCAGCCACAAAGATCAGACGGAACGCATTGCCAAGTTCTCCGGCGTGACAAGCAATGACGTAGGAGCCACCGATGATGTAGATGGCGGCCATGAAGGGAACGATTTTTTCAGTCACAGACGCCAAACGGGCGACGCCGCCGAAGAAAACCGCACCGGCGAGAATGGCTGTCACAATACCGGTGATGACCAGCGGAACGCCGAAAGCCGTGTGCATGGCGTTGGAAATCGAATTGGATTGCACCATGTTGCCGATGCAACCCAGAGCAATGATGATGGCGATGGAGAAAAAGACAGCCATCGGACGCCATTTCTCGCCCATGCCCTTGGTGATGTAGTAGGCAGGACCGCCGACCACATGACCGTTGGCGTCTTTACCTTTGAAGGTCTGAGCCAGCACTGCTTCTGCAAAGATGGTGGCCATGCCGAAGAAGGCGGCAACCCACAGCCAGAACAGTGCGCCGGGGCCGCCCGAGACGATAGCTGTGGCCGTACCCGCAACGTTACCGGTACCCACTTGGGCAGCGATGGCGGTAGCCAAAGCTTGGAATGAGCTCATGCCCGTTTTATCAGCACGCTTGCCGAAAAGCGTGGCGCCGCCGAACAGTAGACGCGTGGCAAGGCCGAACTTGCGTACCTGCACAAAACGAAGCTTGATGCTGTAGAAGATGCCCGTGCCGCACAGCAAGGGAATCAGGCAGAAAACGCCCCAAAGGACACTGTTGATCTCACTGACGAGATGATTAAGAAAGTCCATGACGACTTTGGCTCCGAGAGTTTGATTTTGTAGCGCTCAAACGACAATAAATCGGTGACGACTACTTATGCGCTCTGTCCTTGTTGTTTTTTTAGGCAGGAAAGAGACAGCCTAGAGTTTAGGTGCTTTATCTGCCGAGCAAATGAAAACTTGATGAAAGTTCGATGGAAAGCAAACTTTCTAGTGATCTGTTTTTAGGGAAAATGTTGTGGAACGTTGCGCGAAATCAGAACGTCGGTCCGGATTGCGACGAAACACTTTGCCGACAGCGTCACAAAGTTTCTTGTACTTGGCAGACAAAAATGACGGGAACAACCACCCCTCCCGTCATAAGCAGGAAAACCCGCATTCTACCTCCTTCCTTTGTTGAACTTCTATTTTTCAACAGAAAAAGAATGCTTCACGTGGCTTTCATTACGCGATAGGACGCAGACTGTCATTTTTGGCAGTCGAAATCAGCAAAAAAGTGTTACTCCAGTCTGGAGGTGGGGAAAAATATTTGCCGCGGTATCAACAGGTTGGCACTAAATCATCGGCAAAAACAACAGCATCTTGTGCAATTGCGATTGTTGGTGTCTCCATATAGTATTTTTCGGACATTTAAATTCGAGGCGCCGCGTATCGGCGGTTAGCCGCTTTTTTTTGCCGAGTAATTCGACATGCCCGTTCAGATTGATTTATCACGCGACGCGCTTTTTGACGAGTTGGGGCTGCAGCGCTTGCGCGAAAGCTATATGCGAGAAGGGGAAACGTCCCCGCAGGAACGCTACGCCTTTGTGGCGGAAAGTTTTGCGAGCAATCCCGAACATGCTCAACGCATTTATGACTACGCGAGTCGCCATTGGTTGAGTTTTTCGACGCCTGTTTTGAGCTTCGGGCGTAACAAGCGCGGTTTGCCGGTCTCGTGCTTTCTGAGCTACATGCCCGATACGGCCGAAGGGCTGGTCAATACGCTTTCCGAAGTCAACTGGTTGTCGATGCTCGGCGGCGGCGTCGGTATTCACGTGGGCATTCGCAACGCTGACGACAAAAGCGTGGGTGTCATGCCTCATCTCAAGGTCTACGATGCGGCCTGTCTTGCGTATCGTCAAGGTTCGACGCGGCGCGGGTCCTACGCGGCCTTCCTGTCGATTGATCATCCCGATATCGTTCAGTTCATCGAAATGCGCAAGCCAACGGGCGACCCCAACATGCGCGCGCTCAATTTGCATCACGGCATCAATATTTCCGACGCCTTCATGCAGAAGATTGAAGCGAGCATGCGTGATGCTGACTATGACGATTCGTGGGAGCTCAAACACCCGGCCACCGGTAAAGTGGTTGAAACGGTGAGTGCACGTGATCTCTGGCAGCGTATTTTGGAAATGCGCATGCACACCGGCGAACCGTACCTGGTCTTTACCGATACGGCCAACCGCGTGTTGCCCAAGTGGCTTGCCGATCAGGGGCTCAAGATCAACGGATCGAACCTTTGCACCGAAATCTTCTTGCCCACGAACGAGGAGCGTACGGCCGTCTGCTGTCTTTCGTCCGTGAATCTGGAGTATTTCGATCAATGGAAGCACGTGCCTCAGTTCATCGAGGATGTGATGGAATTTCTCGACAACGTGCTTCAATACTTCATTGATCACGCTCCGGACACGATTGCACGTGCGCGATTGAGCGCCATGCGCGAGCGCAGCGTGGGGCTCGGTGCCATGGGCTTCCATGCCTATCTGCAGAAAAACGGCATTGCCTTTGAGAGCGTTGTCGCCAAAGTAACCAATATGGCCATGTTCCGCCATATCCGAAACGAATGCGAACGGGCCGACAAGGTTCTGTGCGAAAAACGCGGTGCTTGCCCTGATGCAGCCGCTGCCGGCGTTGCTCGCCGCTTCAGTCACTGGATGGCCGTGGCACCCAATGCTTCGTCGTCGCTTATCACTGGCGGTACAAGCCCGTCAATCGAGCCAATTCGCGCTAACGTTTTCCGGCAGGACACGATTTCCGGCGCGCATATCGTCAAGAATCGCTTCCTCAAACGTGTTTTGGCTGAACTTGGTCTCGATACGGATGAAGTCTGGAGTGATCTGATTGCCCACGACGGCAGCGTGCAACACCGCACGGATTTGCCGCAGCAGGTCAGAGACGTGTTTAAGACGGCTCAGGAAATCGATCAGCGCTGGATCATTGAACTGGCAGCAGACCGTCAGCCCTACATTGACCAGGGGCAGAGCGTCAATCTCTTCTTTGCGCCGGACGTGCCGATCGGTTATTTGCACGCTTGCCACTTTATGGCATGGAAGAAGGGGCTGAAGTCTCTTTACTACTGCCGCAGTGACAAATTGAGAAAAGCTGACAAGGTCGGTCAGGTTGCCGTTCGTCGGCGCCTTGAAGACGAAATCGATATGCGGGCCGTGGCCGACGACACTGGTTGCCTTGCCTGTGAAGGATAAGAAATGCAAAAAAGCGCACTGAAACTCGCGGGCAACCGCAACTACTTCAAGCCCTTTGCTTACCCGTGGGCCTACGACGCGTTCGTACAAAGCGAACAAATGCACTGGCTTTGGACGGAAGTGCCGATGATGGAAGACGTGAAGGACTTCCAGCTCAAGCTCACGGATTCCGAACGTGACTTTCTTACAAAGATCCTTCGCTTTTTCACGCAGGGCGATATTGACGTGTCAGGTGCCTATGTCACGACGTACCTGCCTCAGTTCCCTCAGCCGGAAATCCGCATGATGCTCTCGAGCTTTGCTGGCCGAGAAGCGGTGCATATTGCGGCATACTCGCATTTGATCGAGACGCTGGGCCTGCCCGAGACCGTCTACAACGAGTTTCTGCAGTACGAGGCGATGGCCAAGAAGCACGAGTTCTTTAACGAATGCCTGTCAGAAAACGAGCTTGCCGCCCAGATTGCCGCGTTTTCGGCCTTCACCGAAGGGATGCAGCTGTTTTCGAGTTTCGTGATGCTGCTCAACTTTCCGCGCAACGGACTACTCAAGGGCATGGGGCAGATCATTGCTTGGTCGATTGCCGACGAGACGCTTCATACCGAATCCATGACGATGCTCTTTCGCGAGTACATCAAGCAGAATCCGCAGCTCTGGAACGATGAACTCAAGGCACGCATCTACTCGATCGCCGAAACGATGGTTGACCTGGAAGATCGTTTCATTGAACTCGCCTTCGGCGTATGCGACATGAAGCGCCTTACCAAGCAGGAAGTCAAGGATTACATCCGCTACATTGCCGATCGTCGCCTGATGGGGCTCGGCTTGAAGCCGATCTTCAAATCGGAGAAAAATCCTCTCAACTGGGTTGACGCGATGCTTGGTGTGACGCACACAAACTTCTTTGAAAACCGCGTGGTTGACTACGCCAAAGGGGCGCTCACCGGTTCTTGGGCTGATGTTTGGGGCGCGGCGAGCTCCAAGAGTTAAGCGACTTTTGGTAGAGGACAAACAAGGAACTAATCGCTTCTGACAGCAGACATGTCGGTGTTCTCAATGTCTGCCGTTCTTTCTGTTAGCTTTCTTTCCGTTTGGTGATATGACGGAAAGAAAGCTCCTGAGAGCAACAGGCCGAAATTCTGCTATTTATGGTGAAGCAGTATCGGTGCTCAACCCTGAAGTCGCCTTGTTGCTTGGTGGTCAATTAGCGCTCAAATTGCTTGTTTTAGCAAGTTCTGCTTTGAGGTATTCGGCAAGGTTTTTGTCACAGCAGTAGACGCGGGCACCACGCACGCCGCGAGACAAAAGCACTCGGTAGCAACGGCAGACGTACTTGAGAAGATTCTTGGACCGTTCGACTTTGTTTTTGCCGAGGCCGTTTTTGCCGCCTTTGTCGTGGTAGTTGTCAATGTCGGCAAAGAGAATCTTCTTATCGGGGTCATAACGCAGATCTTTTCCGATGAACACTCCAACCCAGTCAAATTCCAAGCCTTGACTGGTGTGTACGCACCCGACTTCGTTTCTTTGCATTGTTGCCGGGTCTATGGCCCATTCGTAACTGGATTTCCGATTGTTCCACGGCAATTTGACAGACCCTAAATCCACGTCGGGAACTTCACCGAGATCATTGCCTTCCTTGGTCCAAGGCCAAGCGTAACCGGCCAGAAGGCGAGCGCCGGAGATAACGCTGCGACCGGCCACAGGATTTTGCAACCCAGCAGAACGGTTTTTTCCGTTGACGAAATCAATGACTTCTTCCGGCGTATCAACGATGTCAAAATCAAATGCAGTTTTGTCCCAACCATTGGCATTTCCGGTGCTTTGAGCGTCAGCAAGGTCGAGTACTACAGCAAGCCAGTTGAGAAAACCGTCGGAGCCTTGGCAGCGAAATTGAGCGGCAAGATCAACCTGTTCCACGGGAACGTTGTACTTGTCGGCTGCTTGGCGAATTGAATCCACCGAACCAATATCGAAAGGGCGAAGAGCCTGATTGTCGTCCACGAAGAAAACCGAGACGCAGGCGGCTTTGACGATGTCCTCAATTTGGTTCTTGCCACGGTACATGTTCTGATGGGAATGCAAACGATGCGCTTCATCGCAGATCAGGCAGTGATAGGGGCTTTCTTTGGCGGAATCGCTGTTAAATTCGGGCATATAAAAGCCCATGCTTCCGCAAAAGAGGTTCTTTGCCAAGTCTTTGCGCCGCTTTCGTTCCTTTTTGTCTTGATGGCTTCCTGCCAGCATGGAGATCATGGCTTGGCGGAATGATGAAGTTGGCGAAACAAAGCGTACGTTGCGGCGCTTGTCGTTTTCCCGAAACTTTCGAAGGATGTCGACTAGCAAGGTCATAGCGACAACGCTTTTACCGGTTCCCGGGCCGCCTGTGATGACGACACACCGTTTCTGGTTTAACGGTGTTTCGCGAACGGCACGCATGGCGGTTTCATAGGCGTTCTTTTGTTCGTCAATGAGTGTGAAGGCCTGTTTTTTGTTTTCATCAAACATGATGCCGACAGCATCTACAAGACGTTTGCTGGGAACCACTTGACCACTTGCAAGAAGTTCCATGATCAGGTCGCCGTCACCACGACCGACGTGTTGAGAAATAAAGTTTCCGAGCTTGTCGCGATCGTCTCGACCGAATAGCGGAGCGCTTTCTACGAGCTCCCGATTTGGCTCGGCTGCGAGCGGATCGGCGTCCAATCCCTTGTATTTGTAGTCATTGCTGTCCAAAACAAAATGTGCATAGGCAGATCGTGACGCTTTAACTCGTTGATTTCAAACGAAGTTGATT
>UPZS01000061.1 GCA_900538905.1 uncultured Sutterella sp. | reverse complement strand
GATTCAAGCAAATATGAACCGTCGGATTAGCAATTTTTCCAAACCGCACCTCCGGCGCATCTTCAGGATTTCCAGTGCCAAACCCAACGTGACGTTGCAGAACTTCGCCATAGTAAGGAAGTTGATCCATCAATTCGTCACTCTTCACCTGCCATGTCAAATCGCTGTGCGAAGGAATATCTGCAGCCGCAACCGCTTTATCGTAAGTCATACCCTGCTCAAGGAAGGGCAGTATCAAATCTATTGCCTTACGGGAAAGGGATCCGTACCCGTTAACCAATGGGGCCCCAGATAATTTCTTCGCTACAGCTTCCGACAAGTCGAATTCTTCTTGAAGCGTGCCGATAAGCTCGGATTCAGATTCAATATTGAGTAGCATCAGTACCAGCTTATCTTGTTCTGATAGCGAATATTTCAGCCAATCCTTCCCAATGATCTTCCCGATGACGACAGCTGTTTCATTTCCTTTAAGATCCGCCCTACCTGCACCTGCCTCTTCAAGATTAAATTGACCTTCATAACCAATGACCTTTCGGAGTTGCTCGAATGTTTTCTTTCGGGCTCCGCTCAAAGCCTGTACCAGCTTTGCTTTTTCTGTCTGGGTGAGTTCGATCGAACACAAATGCTCGTCGATTTTGCGCAGATTATTTACCTCCTGGCAGATCCGGAATCTTTGCTGAGAGGGTAAAGCCAGAGGTGCTCGCTCTTCCTCAGGGAACAAAGTACAGCGCCCCGGCTTCACAGGGCGCAGATCTCGTTGATGGAAAATGGTATCCCTTAATGCCTCACGTTTTTCCTGCGTAAAAAGCTCTGGAGCAAAACGACTCTGAACATCCCAAAGTGCATCAAATTCCGTCTCTACCTGGCTTCTTTCCAGATACAGGTCGTATGACTTCGTCGCACCTCCTTTCACCTTGGGCTTGTCTCGAAGACGCGCCCTTGTTCCTAACCCGGCCTGCAATCGCTTGTAGAGGTACTCGCCAATTGTGCGACAACCCAGGGTTTCAATTTCTTGTCTGGTTTCTACAATCGCTGTTTTCATAACACCGGACTCAGCATCGCCTCTGTCCGTTTTTCGATTAGATTTAAATCCACGACGCTGTGCCAGGTGAAACAAAGCTCTGGCAAATTCTTCCGGCTTGAGTTGATGCTCCAGCCCCTTTGCTCTCAATTCATACGGATTCAGTCTCTCAAGCGATTTCCGCTCTGCCAGATTTTCGGGAAAAAAGCCAAACCGAACCAACATATTGATCAGTTTGTTCTTGCGCCTAAGACTGCGATCACGCGTCCGGCGTTGCTGTCGCGCCAAGCGTCGTTGTACTGCCAGAGCCTCCCCCGTCTTCGGAACTCTTCCATCATTAAAAATTCGCACACCAGCCCTGATAACAGCGCACGGCCGGTCTTGTTGGTCAAGCCTGAGCATAGCCCAACCAATCGACGTTGTTCCTAAATCCAGCGCAAGGCGATAACGCATCTTTGAAGACATATCAAACTCCGCTTGTTGCTACTCTGATCATTGACGTGAAGCTAGGAGCAGGCTAAACTTGTCAGGTAATATCGTTAGGAAACGAGCTTTTGCCACTAACAAGCATTGCAAAATGCAACAGATCCGAGGGGTGCTATATGCGCCCCTTTTTTCTTTCTGAAGGCTTGCCAACCTCAAGTCAACCGTCCCAGGGTATTATCTTCGATAATCGTAGACGATCCCCTATTATCGGATGATAGTTTTATCGTGTGTCGCCTAATTGCACACGACTCGTTTTCGGTCGCCCTGAAAGCAGCTCAGACCCGCTCCTTTTTTCATATCGCCCTCATGGAACTCAAATCGAAATCCGTCCGCCTCTTCTGCGCCGTCGTCGAATCGGGAAGTTTGCTTGCGGCCGCAGACAAAATCGCGCTCTCGGCCTCCGCCGCAAGCCGTGTGATTTCTCAGCTAGAAGAACGACTCGGGTTTACGCTTTTTGATCGATCAGGCAAGGCATTGACCCTTACCGAAGAAGGTGCCGATTTTTACAGAGTTGCCATGGAGTCAATGCGAGCTTGGCAACGATTGGAAGAGTATTCCAGACAGCGTGATCGAAAAAAGATACTTCGCATTGCGGTACTCGCTCGCCACTGCTCCGACGTGATCATTCCGGCCGTGGTCACCATCATGAAGCGCCATGAGGAAACCTTGCGAGTGACGATGGACGTACATGCCAGCCGCGACATCCACTACTCCAAATACTCACACCCGTTTGACGTTGGTTTCGGCACGCTTCTGAGCAGTCACGACGATCTGGAAAAAACGGCGCTTGCTCACCTGCCTTTTTGTCTGGTGGCAAGCCGTCAACACCCGATCGCGCAGCTCGACGCCGTCGGTCAGGAAGATTGCCGAGATGCCGAATTCGTGATTCTTTCTAAAGACACGCTCGAACAGGAACACGCCAGACGTCTCATGCCAACTCAGGCTCGCATTGCTGCCGAAGTATCGTCCACGCAGGTGGCTCTTCGTTTCGTCAAGCGTAACGTCGGAGTGCATTTCACTGACCGACTGGCAGCAAAAAGCGTTTCCAACGACTGCAAACTGATCGATCTCAAAGAGCCGCTGACCATTCCCTTCTATGTCTTCTGGCCCAAGGCTGCCGGACGAATCGATCCTGCCGTTTTCGAATGTACGCGAGAGATCGCTGCGAGCATCAAAGCCGCCGGCATTGAGCTCACGCCTGAAGGCGAAGGTTTTCTACGCGAACAGCAATAGAAAAAAGCAGCGCCAACTACTGATGAGTTGACGCTGTCTTTAGGTTGTACCAGATTTTGGAGCGGATTACTTCTTGATTCCGGCCTTTGCCAGATCACCCGAAAGAATCCAAGTCACATTTTCCGGCACCACCATGCGGCGCAAAGCGGCATTGACGGAGTCGACCGTCACAGCAGCGATTCGCTCTTCAAACTGCTTGCTGAAAGCAAACGTCTTTCCCGCTTCCATAAACTGCAACCAGCTCTGAGCGAGATAATCGTCCTGAGCACGGTTGACGGCACGAGAATCCAAAATGCCCTTGATGGCTTCCTTCACTTCCTGGTCAGTGAAGCCTTCCTTGACCGCACGCTCGATTTCTTCCTTAGCGCAGGCTTCTGCCTTGGGCAAATTCTGCGGCGCGACGATTGCGGACATCATCCAGCTCGAGCGATTTCCGAACTGCGGCAGCTTCACGTGCGAGCCGACGCCGTATGACAAACCTTCTTTCTGGCGCAGACGATCAACGAGGCGATTGGAAAGCCCCGTACCGCCGCCCAGAATCCAGTCAGCCACGACAAGCGCAGCTGCATCCTCATCGTTGACACTTGCTGCAAAATCAACGCGTGCCACAATCACTGCGTTTTCCTTGCTCGGAGCGTCGATCACGATGCGTTCGGCAGCCACAGGCTTGTATTCACCGAAGTAACGCTCATAGGCATACTTCGCGTCAACCTTCTTAGCGTTGCCGTAGAGCTTTTCAAGAGCGGCCTTGACGGCGGCCGGATCGAATTCACCGACGATGGCAATTGCACCGTGTTCTGCACTCACAGCCGTCTTGTACCAGTCGTAGAGTTCTTCACGGGTAAGCGACTTGAGTCCCTTAATCAGGTCTTCATTGAGCACAGTGTTACGCGGATCACCCGCCGGGTAAGTCTGGAAGTGTTTCTTCAACGCTTCACGAGCCATATAGACCGGATCATCACTCTTGGCTTCCATCATGGTTGTCATTTGCTTGACGAGCTGATTGACTTCCTTGGTCGGGAACGTGCTCTTTTCAAAAAGCTTACCGAAGAGTTCAATGGTCGCCACAAGGTTGTCGGCCGTCGTGGTGTATCCCATTACGTCGCCCTGAACCTTGAGTTCGGTACAGGCGTCGGCAATGGCCTTACGATCCATTCCTTCGGCACCGCGCGAAAGCATCGGCAGAACCATCGAATTAAGTGCCGCCTTACCGCGATTGCTTTCAAGATTACCCCACTGGAAATTCGAGAGAACGGTCACGGTGCGGCCGCGCGTTTTTTTGGGCAGCAGCGCCACTTCAACGCCGCCGATGCGCAAACGTTCTGTACGAGCGTCAATGTTGTCTTGACTCGCGTCAAAGGCTTCGGCCTGATCTCCCTCTTCCTTGAAAGTTGCCTTGGCGATCACGTCTTTGACGTCGGGCGTGGTCATATAAGGCGCACGCTTGGGATGATCATCCGGAATAAAGAGACCGACCACGCGGTTGTCTCGAACAAAATAGGTAGCCGCAGCCGTGTTGACGGCATCAGGCGTCACCTTGGCAGTCGCATCGCGATCGGCAAAAAACAAACGCCAGTCACCCAAGGCGATATAGTCCGAGAGATCCACGGCAAAGCCTTCAGGATCAGAAAGCGCACGATCGTAATCCACAGCAGCTTCCGCAAGACTCGTGCCGACTTCTTCGTTGGTAGCAGGTTTCTTGGCAAAGGAAAGCTCGATGGTTTCGATGAGCTTGTTCTTCACGGACTCAATGTCGTCCCCCTTCTTAACCATCGCGCCAAACATCACGAAGCCCGGATCACGCGTGGACATGGGCCAGCCGAAAACTTGCGTGGCCATACCGGTTTCCACAAGCGCCTTATAAAGACGTCCGCGCGGAGAGTCGGCCAGAATGTCGGTGGCGGTTTCCACCGCATTGGTGTCTTCGGCCAAAGCCGAGGGCACGCGGTATCCCACTGCGACAAGCTGCGTTTCGCCCGGTCGGCGGATTTCGAAGGTACGCGGACCGTCGGCAACGGGCTCAATCGTCCAAGCCTTGGGCAATACGCGCTCCGGACGCTTGATCTTGCCGAACGTTTCCTGAATCCATTCAAGCACCTTGGCTTCGTCGAACTTGCCCGAGACGGTCAGCACGGCGTTGTCGGGCTGATACCACTTGCGGTAAAAGGCCTGCAGATTTTCGATGGGCACGTTTTCAATGTCGCTACGTGCACCGATTGTGCTGCGCCCGTAAGCGTGCCAATCATAGAGCACCGACTGCATGCGTTTGAGCATCACGGAAATAGGCTTGTTTTCCCCCATTTCATACTCGTTACGCACAACGGTCATTTCGGTATCAAGATCCTTCTTGGCAATGAAGGAATTGGTCATCGCGTCGGCACTCCAGCCCAGCGCCCACTTCATATTGTCGTCGCTTGCGGTAAAGCTCACGAAGTAATTCGTGCGATCAAGCCACGTTGTGCCGTTCATGCGAAAGCCGCGGCGTGTGAACTCCTTGGTGGGATCAGGGTAGTTCTTGCTGCCCTTGAACATCAGATGTTCAAGCAAATGCGCCATACCTGTTTCGCCGTAGTTTTCCATACGGCTGCCCACGAGATAAGTCGTGTTGACCGTAGCCGTGGGTTTGCTTTGGTCTGCAAAAAGAACAATTTGCAAACCATTGTCGAGTTCATAGCTTTTGATGCCTTCGACCGTGTGCACGGGCTTTAATGCCGCGGCAGAAGCCGACATGGCGGTGACTGCTGCTGAAGTCATAAGTACGTATTTAAGTCCTTGATTCATATACAGGAAATCCCATCTGAGCACTCAAACAAGCGTGCGGTAGTCCGCAGATTCGGGCCATATGGCACACCGAATCCTGCACAATAGCCGTAAATCTATAACGCCCCGCACCACATGGAAGCCTGTCAGAGTGCCGCAAGAGTTCGGAAATGTAACGCAATCCGTCCCGAGATGTCCACGGTACGAAGCTGCCTTCTATCGACTTTATAATGGCCGCCGAATCAAAACGCGGCAAGCTCAAGCCCTGTCGCTTCTTCTACGACTCAAGAAAAACATCGCCGTGAAATTATTTTTCGACCTATTTCCCATCATTCTCTTTTTCGGTGCGTTCAAATTCGGAGAATCCGACCCGCAGACTGCCGCCGATATTCTCACCCTGATCACCGGAGGCACCGGTCCGGAACACGCTCCAGTGATGCTCGCCACACTGGTGGCCATCGTATCGACCTTCGTGCAAATCGCCATCGTTTTTGCCCGCGGCAAAAAGCCGGAACCGATGCTATGGATATCACTTGCCGTGATCGTTGTCTTCGGTTCGCTCACCATCTGGCTGCAAAACGAAATGTTCATCAAGTGGAAGCCGAGCATTCTTTATTGGATCTTCGGCGGCCTTCTTCTTTTTGCCCCGTGCACTGGGCGCCACTACATCCAAAAGCTACTCTCCAACGCCGAAATCAAAATGCCGGATACGGCCTGGAACACACTTCAAAAGGCTTGGATTGCCTTTTTCGCGACCGTCGGCGTCATCAACCTCGTCGTGGCCTACACATGTTCGACGGACACATGGGTCAACTTCAAGCTTTTCGGGCTGATGGGCTTGACACTGATTTTTACAATTGGCATGGGTTTCTGGATCGCAAAGCATGTTCCCTCGATGCCAGAATGACCGAAACTTTTTTTGTTCTTCGAATCTAACTCCGTGAAGGAAAATTCTTTTATGGCTCTCAAACACATTGCCTTCGGATGCGCCGCCGTCATGGCTGCCGCCGGCGCCATGGCCGCCACATCCAGCTTCACTGTCAACGGCCAGACGATCACTAAGGCTCAGCAGGAAGAACTCATCCGTGTCTATACCTCCCGCGGTCAGGAACGCACGCCTCAGCTCGAGACGCAAGTGCGTCATCTGCTCACCCGCGATATGCTGCTTTTGCAGGAAGCCCGTAAGGCCAAGATTTCCGAGCGCGATGACGTTCGCCGCATGATTGACAACGCCACCAAAAACATTCTGATGAGCACGGTCATCAACGACTGGCTCGCCAAGAATCCTGTCAAGGAAGAAGAAGTCAAAGCTCTCTTTGAAAAGGAACAGAAGCGCTGGGGCAAAACCGAAGTATCGGTGCGTCACATCCTCGTTGAAGACGAAACGACCGCCAAGGATCTGTTGGCACGCGTTAAGAAGGGCGGCGATTTTGACCGCATCGCCCGAGAAAACTCCAAGGACACGGCTCAGAACCGCGCCATGGGCGGCCTGATTGACTGGACTTCGCCCAACATGTTTGACAAGGAATTTGCCGAAAGCTTCAAAAACCTCAAGCCCGGACAAATCGCCAAAAAGCCCATCAAGACGCAGCTGGGCTGGCATATTGTCAAGCTCGAAGGCGTTCGTCCTGCCCAGCGCTTCGTCAACTATCAAGCCGAAAGCCACGCGCTTCGTCAACTTCTCAATCAGCAGCGCGTGCAGACTTATATCGATGATCTGATCAAAAACGCCAAGATCAGCGATCTTTCGGACACGAAAGCAAAAGGAAAATAATTTCTTCTTAAGGAATCTTTCCTCAGGCGCCTGTCTTTTTCGGATGCGGGCGCCTTTTTTACAGTAGAGGCCGTAAAGCCCCTGACTTCAGCCAGGGGATACAAGGCCGATCGTGCACCGCACGATAACAAACGGGCAATACTGGCGCGTATACAAAATTTCAGGCATGATTCTCTGATCATGAAAATCATCTGCGGTTTCCAGTACGAACTCTATAC
>UPZS01000060.1 GCA_900538905.1 uncultured Sutterella sp. | reverse complement strand
GATTTCGCTTGAAGAATGCTCCAGCGCAGATTTCGGTCTGGAAAAGCGTAAGCCCGGCATGGGCTGGCCCGAAGCCGTCGCTGTCGTGGTTGGCATGGTGACCGCGGTGCTCTTCTATCAGAAGTCATTCTTTACAGCCACCTTGTTGGGACTTGGTATTGCCATGGTCGTCTACGGCATTCTCATCTTCGCCCGCAAGACCTGGCGCGAACTTGCCTTTAAGTCCGGCAAGATTGAGGAAGTCAAGGTTGGACGCAAGAAGCGCAAATAACTTTTTGTCTTCTTCAAAGCAAAAAAGCCTGTCTCGTTAACACAGGCTTTTTGCTATTTGGCCCCGAATCTTCAGACTCTCCGCAGGCAAGCAGGGCCCTCAACAGGGATAAATGCAAGAGCATCGGTTGCGATGAGTTCCTGGGCGTCCGGTCCAACCTCAAATTGACAAATCTCGAGCTGAACCGGTTCTGCCGTCACCACAGTAAGTAGTGTTTGCCCATCGCTGAAAAAACGTACCGACGCCGCGCTCTGAGCGCAATGACCGACGTACGGGCGATCGCATGCCGAGCAGAACGGCACATTCATCTTCACAGCCGATTCGTACATACCGAAGAAACAATAGAAGTCGGCCACTCGGTTTTCCGCCGCATCCCAATGACGCTTATCAAATAGCCGGGTAAATATTGCTTCATTCACACGACTCGGTCGCATCACTTCCATATCAATACCCACAGGCACGGAACTTACGATTGCCCCGATCCATGTCTTTGTATGGGAAATTGAGGTTTCCGAAACATCCGCGCCTTCAATACGAGGGGACCGAGGAGGGATCTCTATAACGGCGGCCTGCGGTTCGTTTTCCAGCAATTTGGCAAGCAACACACGCGACCAGAGAAACTCCAATCGACGTTTTGGACTTAGAAAAGAAGCGGCGCGCAGAAGAGCCTCCGCACTGACATTCGCCAGAAGCCGATCGCCAGGCAACGATTCTGCGTGAGGAGCCACAGCCAAACGCAGCGTGGGGACTGAATGGGAAGAATTGTGAGAGGTCATATGAGAATGATGACACAGAGCCGCCGTAGAGCGCATCAGATAAAACTCGAAGAATAACTTCCCATCTATCAAAATTCAAAAATAATAGTTATTTGATTGTAAATAGCTACGTCCCTATAATCCTAGACAAACAAATAACGGCGGTCAGGATCAGTGACGACTCGTAAAGTCGACCTTTTCCCTGAGCCGCTTTTCAGTACAATTTGCCAATCTTTTTGAGGCCTTTTATCAAAGGCGGGCTTCCGGAAGCAGCAAAAAAACAACCCCGCACCGGCTATGCCCTTTCGTTTCCACCCGGCAACGAAATCTCTGCAACAGGAGAGAAACAAATGGTCCGCTACGGCGTATGGAACGGGATCAAGTACGACAACACACTGGGCAACGACAAGACCCCGGAGGGACTTGACCTCAAGGCCCTCATGAACTTCAATCCCGGCAATCCGATTGACGTTATCATTGGGAACGCCGGATTTCTGGTGTTTGACGATTCCGTGAGTCTTGCCGGCGTTTTGCTGCGCTATTACGAGAAAGTGTCGGAGGCTTCCTGCGGTCGCTGCACACCTTGCCGTACGGGTTCTAGACTCATTGAACTCGCCCTGCGCGATCTGGTTGAAGGACGAGGCGCCGCCGTTGACTGGGACCATATCTATGAGTCCGCCGAGCAGATGATGCTCACGAGTCTTTGCGGCATCGGCCGCACTGCACCCGCGGCCTTTGTGGGAGCCATGAAACACTTCCGCGAACGCCTCTTTGAAACCGCAGAAGCCATGCGCGGTGATATGTTCGTGACGATCACGGCCAAATGCATCGAAGCCTGCCCGGCTCATGTCAATGTGCCGCGATACATTGACTACGTGCGCGACGGACATCCGGAACTCGCCGCAGGGGTTTTGCTCAATCACTATCCGCTGGTCGCCACCTGCGGCCGCGTGTGCGTACGCCCCTGCGAAGCGGCCTGTCGCCGAAACGAAGTCGACAAGCCCATAGCCATTCGAGACATCAAACGATGGGTAAGCGACAACACGGGCGTGCCGATTCATGAACTCTTCAACGGCATGAAGCCCACAGTGGATCGCAGCAAAGCTCGCGTCGCCGTCGTGGGTGCCGGTCCTGCAGGGCTTAACTGTGCTTACCACCTGCTTTTGATGGGGTATCCGGTCGACATCTACGACAAGGATACAAAAGCAGGGGGTATGGCTTTGCGCGGCATTCCGCCGTATCGCCTGCCCAAGGGCCTGCTGCAGCAGGAAACGGATGCCATCACCGAACTCGGCGGCGTCTGGCACTACGGCAAGCGCCTGGGTAAGGACTTCTCTGTTTCGAGTCTCTTTGAAGAAGGATACGCCGCCGTATTCCTCGGCATTGGTTGCGCTGAAGGCGCCTATTTGGGGTTGCCCGGTGAAAACCGTTCTCTGTCCGGTTACCAAAATGGCATCGACTTCCTTTTGAACGTCGAGACCCAACTATCCGAAGGGAAAACGCCTACGCTCGAAGGCGACGTGGTTGTCGTCGGTTGCGGCAATGTGGCCATGGACTGTTGCCGATCGGCACGCCGTATTGCCTCGGGCAAGGTACACGTTGTCTACCGTCGCACCCGCAACGAAGCCTCGGCCGATCAAGAAGAAATTGATGCGGCCATTGACGAAGGCGTTGAATTTCACTTCCTCACCAACCCGGTGGCCATCAGCGGCGAAGAAGGGCATGTCACCGGAGTTCGTCTGACCAAGATGGAGCTCACCGAAAAAGATGCCCGCGGCCGCCGCGGTGTGCGCCCGGTCGAAGGCAGCGAATTCGATCTGTCATGCGCTACGGTCATCGCCGCCATTGGACAAAAAGTTGAGCGCGACGTTTTCAGCGAAGCCGACGGTGTACTTCTGAATCGTTGGGGTACCATTTCGGTGACACCGGCTCTTGCCACAACGCGCCCGGGCGTATTTGCCGGCGGCGACTGCGCAACCGGTCCGACCACGCTCATCGGTGGTTTGTCTCAGGGCGAAAAAGCAGCGTACTCGATTGACGAATACCTCTCTCGCGGTTCCGTGGGCTTCACGCCGCGCTCTCGCATGGGTGAAATCATCCGCGACTGCAAGCTTCTCGAAGACATTGAACCCGTTACCCCGGTGCGCACTGCACCGCGACAAAAGGTTCCGCATATTGCTGTGCAAGATCGCGAAAAGAACTTCTGCGAAGTTGATCTTACGTTTACGGACGAACAGGCCCGGCTCGAGGCTCAGCGCTGTATGCGCTGCTACCGCATCTATGCTGTCGTGACACCGCGTCCGATTCCCGGCAACTATAACAACAAGCGCACCGTAAGCTCGGTGTTCTAAAAGGCAAGGGGACAAAAAAATGAAAGCCTGGATCAACAACAAAGAATTTGAATTCCAAGAAGGCGAAACCATTTTGCATGCCGCCAAGCGTCTGGGTATTTTTATTCCAACGCTGTGCGCCTATCTGCCTTTGAACCACACGCCCGGAACGTGCCGCGTCTGCCTTGTGGAAGTCACCGATGACCGCGGCCGCGGTCAGATCGTGACAGCCTGCACGACACCGCTCACCAACGGTATGCGAGTTCAAACTCGCACCAAACGCATTCGCGAAATGCAACGCTGGCAGGTTGCCTGGATCTTCTCCGATCACGATCAGGACTGCGCAAGCTGTTCGCGTCACGGCAATTGTGAACTACAGGACTTGGCGCTCTACGTGGGCCTGCAACACAACAGCTGCAACGGCCGCTTTACCGAAAAGCGACCATTGGACTGGTCGGCCAATGGCCTGGTGCGCGATGCCAACAAGTGCATCCGTTGTTACCGCTGCGTGGAAGTCTGCCGTCAGGTTCAGGGAGTTTCGGCTCTTACGATGGACAACATCGGCAACGAATGCGGCGTGGGTATTGCCGGCGCCAAACTCTGGGCCGACAGCGCCAAGTGCGTGCAGTGCGGCCAGTGCTCGCTTGTTTGCCCGACGGGCGCTCTGAGCGAAAAGGATCAGACCGAAGTCGCCCTGGATTGGTTCTCCGACCCCGAAATTAAAACTGTCGTGGCATTTGCTCCGGCCGTGCGTGTAACCTTGGGCGACGCCTTCCTGGCAGCTCCTGGCACCAACCTTGAAAAGCGCATCGTAACGGCTTTAAAGCAGCTCGGCGCCGACTACGTCTGTGACATCAACTGGGCCGCCGACGTCACAATTATGGAAGAGGGTACAGAACTGCTCGAACGTCTCAACGACGGCGGCACGCTGCCGATGATGACGAGCTGTTGCCCTGGCTGGGTGAACTTTGTCGAAAAGGTACACCCGGAAATCATTCCGAACCTCTCGACCACGCGCTCTCCGCAGGCGATCTTCGGGTCGCTCGCCAAGACCTGGTTTGCCCGCGAACACGGCATCAATCCGGACAAACTGCGTTTCATCTCGATCATGCCCTGCACGGCCAAGAAGGACGAAGCCGCCCGCAGTCAGCTCAAGACTGAAGGCATGCCCGACACCGACCTTGTGCTCACTGTCCGAGAATTCGCCCGTGTGTTGCGTCGTCACGGCATCAATCTACCGCAGATCCCGGAAAGCGAATACGACAGCCCCTTCATGTCTCAGAACACAGGCGCCGGCGCCATCTTCGGCGTCACGGGCGGTGTGATGGAAGCGGCTGTGCGTACGGTGTATCACGTGGTCACCGGCAAAGAGCTCGGCCATGTTGTCTACGAACCGGCCCGCGGCAAGGAATGGGTCAAAGAAGGAACGGTTGATCTCGGCGAAAAGGGCAAGGTAAAAATCGCCGTGGTGCATGGTTTGGCCCATGTCGAACAAATCCTTGAAGACATTCGCGAAGGCAAGTGCGATTACCACTTCATAGAGGTTATGGCTTGCCCGGGCGGCTGTGTGGACGGCGGCGGTACGATCCGCGAAAAGAACAGCTATCTCGATAAACTTGATGCTCGCACGCAATCAATCTACAAGATTGATGCCGAACGCCCGATCCGTCAGAGCCACCGTAATCCGGACGTTATTCGTCTGTATCAGGAATTCCTGGAAAAACCGTTGAGCCATCGCGCTGAAACGCTTCTGCATACGAACTACAAAGATCGTCAACAGAAGCGCCGCAATCCCGGTATCGCAGAGATATGGGAAAAAGTCCGCTTAGGCTAGACCGGAAGGATAGCCGGTAATCAAAAGGACGCCGAATCCGCATATCGGACGGCGTCCTTTGTTATGTGAGAACAGTTTCGAAACTCAGAGCTGCTCAACGTGAATGCCTGCCGCGCGCAGAAACTTGAGCCCTGAATCGTCGCGATAAATTTCATGGTAATAGACCGCTTCGATTCCGCACTTTTGAATCAGCAAAGAGCAATGCATGCAGGGGGAGTGGGTGATGTAAATGCTCGCTCCGTGGCTCGAATAACCGTTGTAGGCCAATTTGCTGATCGCGTTCAGTTCAGCATGCTGCACCTCCGGCCGCGTCACCAATTTCCCGTCTACCTCGATCTCACAACAGTTGTCATACCCTGTGGGCATCCCGTTCCAACCGAAGCTGATAATCGAATTGTTTTTGACAATGACACAGCCGACTTTCAGACGCTGAGCATAGCTGCGGTTGGCAGCAATCTGCGCAATCTGCATATACATCGCATTGTCTTTTTTGATGTCCATAATCCTAGACCTGAAAGAGTAATTTAGTATTATTTAAGGTAGTAACTATAACAATACTGTCTACAACAGCTACCCGAAGGCCCCTTGCATTTGGCGAATTTCAAGGAGGTCGGCACCGGCTGTTTCGGCGATGCGACGCCACTCGGAAAGTACCAGCATGAATTCTAGCCGCATCGCTTTGGCGTCTTTGATCGAGACACCAAAATATCGAGAAAGCACAATAGCGGATTCAGGATCCGCGACATTAGCGCCGGGTTTTAGCGGTGTCGACAAAAACCGAGCCGATAGGAACGGCAACTGCGCACAGGGAGCATACATAGGCAAAAGTTTCCATCCCATTTCGGTCGGAGTGAACCAAAACTGATCGAGCCGATCACGGTTGTTTCCCGTAAGGGTATTGAAAAGCAATCGTGCAAACAGAGCACGCAAATCAGCTGTCGGATCTGCGCCGCAACGATTGAGAATATCGGCGATGTCAAGATAGGTCTTGGGTGTCGGATGAAGGATCCGCTCGCGCGTCATCTGCCGTCGAACAAGCGTCGCGGCCGACAAACAAAGCAGGGGAGATCCGTCCTCGGCGCGGTCAAAGCGGCGTTCCGCATAAAGTCTCGGTGCAATCAGCTTACCCTCGACAACCTTGATGCCGCAGGCCTGAGCGAGCTCCCGCGTCACAGCCATCCATAAGGCAGAGTTAACGGGTTCACGTGCGGAAGCGTGGCGTACGACCCACTCATCGTCGGACTTGCCCAGACGCACCACGCATTTGGGATTGGTGCCGCCAAGCTCCATAGCACTTGAAAGCAGCATCTCCACAAGCTCTTTACCTCGAATTGAGGCTCCGGCGTTCAGTGCCTGCATGGCCAAACCCAGATTTTTGACCGATTTTGAGTTTTTGCCGAAACCCTCAATTTCAAGAACGGGTGGCAAAAATTTCGTGTGAAATCCGTGAGTTAGAGGAAGGGACAGGGCAGAAAATCGACCGAAAACGTGTCCTGAGCGCGTCCATATTTCGGTTGACGCGGGTGCACCCTCAAGAAAATCAATTTTGAGGTCATTTAAATGCGCCTGCCGAATCAACTTCTCAACCCACTTTCCGGGAGCATGGTCAGCAAAGAACCCGAAGACATCGCTGCGAGACCCCAGCACCGGATCTGTTTCCATGGGATCTGGAGAGGGGTAATGAATCGTCGGACTCAATGGAAGGTCGCTACCGAGAGGAAAACCGGACGAGAGCCATTCTTTGTCGTAGCGGAAAGCCATCGACGCTCCCTGGCCGGAGTCGTCACTAAGAACCAACTGACCGATGGGAACGGTCAGGTCCTTTTTGAGCCAAGCAATGGGAACAACCTGAGGCATGACTATTTTCCGGATTTGCGAATGCGTTTCGGAAGGGTCTCAGTTTCGAGCGCCAGGGACAAAGGGTCGCTTCGTCCGATTTCGGCGAAAGGGGTGCCCAGGTCGAGAGCGAGGAGAACGGCTGCGTAACTTGCAATCGCGACTCCGCCATTGCCGTTTTCTATTTTGCACAGAGTCGACAGAGAGACACCCGCGCGTTCGGCTAGGATGTTTTGGGGGAGGCGACGCTTCAAACGAGCCACTTTCATATTGTGACCAAGCGCTACCAAAGATTCTTCAACAGCAAAGGACGGTCTCATATCTATTTGATTCAACTAGTTATACCAGATAACTCTTTTCATTATGATAATTATCTCACATTTTCAAGATTTCTAAAAATCGTGGTAAGACCTTGATTAATCGTTCTGATTTTATGGATTTCTTTTGCCTTTCTTGTAGGATTTCAGTTTTTATCATAGTTTACTAGTTTGATCTAACGTGTTATTAAGTTCTCAAGCCGACAAAAACTTGTTCAAACAACGTCGTTCTTAGTCAGGCGGCGTTGTTTCGAATTAACAAAGTGGCCTGTTTCCCTTTTCTGAGGGTCCAGTGGGTCTACCTCTTCGTTTCCATAGCGAGGAACTATTAAGTATCCATAAATTAAGTAGGGTTAAATGACATTAGATTTTGTATGGTTTTTCGTGTGTTTTGACCTCAAGACACAAGCGCGTTTAAATGCCCTCAAAATTTTCGTCTCGAGCATCCGACCATTCGATTGTCTTTAAACACGTTCCGTTTTCCCGCTCTGTTCGGCACGCATAAGCGACACTAAAGACGGTCATGGCAGAATCG
>UPZS01000059.1 GCA_900538905.1 uncultured Sutterella sp. | reverse complement strand
CTTTGACGCAACGAGATCTTTCCACCTAAAAATAGGAAAGATCAAATGACGAAAAACTGGAGGATCATTCGTGAAGGAGTCCAACATAGGAGCCCTTCAAGCATGATCAACGAAAATCAGGTCGGCGAAATTCTCAGTCGACCAACGGTGAGGCGATACGCAAACATGCCTGAGGAACAAGCCCAGCAGGCAAGAACGCACCAGAAGCTCAACCGATGCAGCATTCTGGACGAATATCGAGATCAAATAGAAAGAATCTTCTATGACACAGAAGGTAATTGCGTCAATGTCCAGGAAGTATTCGCCAAACTTCATCCAGAAATGCAGCCTTCGCTACGTCTGATTCAATGGTACTGCCAGAAAGAAGGTTTCCGCAGTTGCTTGCGCCATACACGAGCTACCAAGCACACCAGAAGTATCGAAACACCTCCCGGGTTTGAGGTTCAGATTGATTTCGGCGAGAAAACCGTTTCAGTCAACAGCGAACCAACGACGATCCATTTTTTTACTGCGACTTTGGGGTACAGCAGAAAAATCTATGCCGTGTTCTACAAAGCCGAAAACTTTGAAGCGTGGGCGCACGGTCTGGAGCAAACATTCTTGCACTTTGGCGGTATTCCGCGACACGTGGTTTGTGATAACGCGAAAGCCCTCGTTTATCAACCGGCAGCCAATGGTCAACCAATCGAGTACAACAAGCGATTCAAAGCAATTTGTCGCTACTGGGGTACGAATCCTCAAGCCTGTAAGCCCCACAATCCAGAGGAAAAAGGCAAAGTAGAACGCACTGTTAGCTACGTGAAGTCGAGCTTTTTGAAGGATTTTCGAGCCTTCACTTCGCTGGAGGACATCCAAGAGAAATTCGAACTTTGGACTGAACAGTGGGCTGATAAGCGACGTATGCACACAGCTGACGGCTTGCCATTTACTCCGCGAGAAAGGTTCACTTTGGATAAGGCGGCTTTACTGCCAATCTCCAAACCACCTTTAAACAACTACCGTTGGAAAAAAGAAAAGTGGGCATCGGTGGCCTTATCACCGTGGACTATTGCCGTTACCAGTTACCAGCCGAGTTGACGGAACAGTCTGTCGATCTGATGATCGGAGTTAACACGATCGTCGTACTTCACCAAGGGAGCACCATTGCGCGTTTAGATAAGAACACCGACGCCGTCAAAAGTATGGCACGTATTCTCAAACGTGACGCAAACGATATGGTTGGCAAGGCTCTTGCCGCCAACACCTGGGTGGCTAACAGTCTGAAATACAACCCTTTGGGACGTTCGTTGTCCGATTATGAGGAGGCCGCACGATGGTGAAAACAGCCACTCAGATCGAGCAAATCAAGCAAATGGCTAAGTCACTTCGGCTCACGCTCATTTCTGAAGACTTGGAAATGATGCTCCACGAAGCCGATGAGGCCAAAATGTCTCATCGCGAGTTCTTGATGCACATATTCAGTTTGGAGTTGAAACGTCGAAGCATTCATCGCATCAAAATGGGTGTTATGGCCGCTCATTTTCCAATGCAAAGGACATTGGAGGGTTTTGATTTTTCTGTGCAGCCCAGTATCGAGCCGGCCAAGGTACGCGATCTGGCTCAATGCGATTGGGATAGCTCAAGGTCACAATCTGCTGCTACAAGGTCCACCGGGAGTAGGCAAAACGCATTTGGCAATAGCCTTGGGAAGAGCCGCGATCGAGAAAGGGTACTCAACCCTGTTCGTAACAGCAGCGCAACTCGTCAATACGTTGATAAAGGCACAGGCAACGGGATGTCTGGAAGATCGACTTACAGCCTTATTTAAGCCGAAGCTACTGATCATTGATGAGCTGGGTTACGAACCCATGGGACCAGAGACAGCACATCTGTTATTCAGCTTGTTTAACCAACGTTATGAACGCAGGAGCATTGTCATTACGACAAACCGGCATATCACGGACTACTAGGGGATCCAACAGCCACATCGGCCATCCTAGACCGTTTTTTGCATCATAGTTGTACCCTGACAATCAATGGAGACAGCTATCGCCTATTGGAGAAAAAAAAGAGAGGGACTAATAATAAATCAACCACCGCAACTCACGACACAATCGTAAATCTCGCTGGAAAGGTCTCATTGCGTTTACCCTGGAAAAAAGTCATTGCGCTTGACACCAGACACAGTGAACGTGGGCTGTAGAATTAGACTTGGCTGGATTTTTCGTTACGGTCAACCACAATCGACTGATGTCGAAACTGGGGCAACATATCGAAGACAATATGCTTCTGAGGCTGATCCGCCGATATCTGCGAACGGGCATTATGTCTGACAGCGTGGTTCAAGTGCGGGAGGAGGGCACACTGTAGGGATCACCTCTGAGACCAATCTTGTCGCTGATCGTCTTAGACGAACTCGACAAATATCTGGACAAGCGAGGTTTGAAGTACTGACGGTTTGCTGACGACTGCAACTGTTATGCCAAATCGAGAAAGGCGGCAGAAAGGACACTCGAGAACATGATTTCGTTTATAGAGGGGACGTTCAAGTGGCGAGTTAATCGCGACAAGAGCGGCGTGTTTCGATCTTCGAAAGCGAAATTTCTTGGGTATACATTCGTTGGTGAGAAATCTTGGGCATTTGCACGAAGCTTCTCAAACATTCGGGGCACACAAAATCTCACACACTTGGCCAGCCGGCTAAGGGACAATCCTGAATATTCGGACCCCCATGTGGGAGGCTCTGCCTCCCCCAAATCCCCCACCGTGTTCGCCGCCACGTGGCTCGGGAGGAGGTCAGAAGCCCTTCTCCTCGGCCTAGGCTATCACCGTGCCTCTTGTCGCTGTCTAGCGCTTTCGCGGCATATCCTCGGGTGGTACACCGCCCTTCGTTATTCCACGACGCTTGACAGTGCCAAGGTCACGTCGCAAATACGGATTGAATGGTTACTTTGCGGCCCGGGCTCGCCAACTTTTTCTTACTTCCAGCATCGAAATCAATGTCCGAATGCTCGAGAATTGGGGTGTCCGCGTGCGTGAGAGTCATCGTACAAATAGATGGTAATTTGTAGTTGGCAGAACTGGGGCAGCCCGAGTTCATGCCAAAAGCCTTCAGAGACTCCGAAATAAGCTGAACGAAATCTTCTTTCGAGCTAGGGTGTCAAGCGTAGAACAGCGAAAGCCACAAAACGCACTATATTTAAGCCACCTCGATCAAAAAAATTAGTTTTCCTTCAGTAGCTTGTTTTTCTTTGCTTGTTTGAAACGATAGCTATCCCCCATGATGGTGACCGGTGTGCAGTGATGCAGCAACCTGTCGAGAATGGCCGTCGCCACCGTCGGGTCCCCGAAGATCACTCCCCAGTCGTTAATTGATCTGTTGCTCGTCAGAATGATGCTCTTGCGTTCATACCGACGGCTCACAATTTGAAAAAACAGATTGGCGTTTTCCGTTGAGATCGGCAAGTATCCGACTTCATCAATGATCAGCAGTTGCGGCTTACTCAACTGAGCCATTTTCTCATTGAGCGTCGATTCCTTCTTGGCTTTCTCAAGCAGATTTACAAGCCCGCTGGCTGAGAGGAATAAAACCGAATACCCCTTTTTCACTGCTTCTCGGCCTAGCGCGATCGCCAGATGTGTTTTCCCCACGCCGGGCGGTCCCAAAAACAAAACGTTCTCTCCGCCGCGAACCCATTCCATCTTGGCCAGCTCACGGATCGTTCCGGGGTCGACAGCAGGTTGCGCGGCATAATCAAAGCTTTCCAGGGTACAAGCTCTAGGAAAGTGAGCCGCCATCATCGCCAACTTCACCCGATTGGCGTCTCTGCGATCCACCTCCTTACCCAACACGTACTCCAACACTTCTCGCGGCGTCATCTTCGATTCCGTTGCCGCACGCATCAGTTCAGGCATGTTGTCGCGCATATACGTCAGCTTCAGTCGAACTGCCTTTTGTCGCAGAGCTTCGTCCGTTTCACGAATGTTCATGACCTAGCTCCTTACGGCAATGTCGTACTCACTCAGACTGCGCTGCAGATTGTTACGGCAGAACAGCGGATCGGCGATTGTCGGCAAGTGCGGCAATTTTTCCGGACGTGGGTTTTCTTTTTGCAGCAGAGGTTTGTAAACTGAACCAGCCTTATCCAACTCGACGATCAAGCGTGCTTTTCGAGTGACCACGATCTTGAATTCATCAATTAGGAGTTGGACCTCTTGCTGAGCGAATTCTCGTGCAAGATGGTAAGCATTGCCGTCGACGCGGATAAGGCCCGCCGCGTCGACTTTCCTGGTTTCCTCACGCACCCTCACAAATCTGGGCATTCCGTCGAGTTCCAGCATCATCGGCTTTTCCACCAAGAACCGCTCCTTGGGAGTGCGAAGCTCCTTGAGATAGTCATCGAGCACTCGGCCGTCAGAGTACGTCAGCGCCCAACGCTCCAACCATTGGTTGATTGACTGAAGAGAGTCAAACGACTTTCCTATCAACGCGTTACCCTGAACGTAACGGATGGCTCTTTCAACTTTGCCCTTGCTTTGGGGATGATAGGGTGTGCAGGCAATGGCCTGGACCGACCAATAGTTGCAGAAGCTCTCGAAGGCTTGCGTCCATTGAGTCTCGCCCCGTTTCTTATGAGCGCGAACCAAACATCTGGTGTTGTCGCAAACGAGAGTACGGGGGCGCGCCTTGAAGTAAAAGAATGCGGACTCAATTCCGTCGAGCCAGGCAGACTGATTTTCTGCCGGATACGCTTTAGCGAAAATTCTTCTGGAGAAGCCCAATACGGCCACGAAGACATGGATCTTGACAGCCTCGCCGGCAACAACCACGGTCTTCTCGCAGAAATCGATCTGCATGTGGTCGCCGGGTGAAGTTTCGTAGCGACGGCAATACTTCTGGATCGCCTTTTGTTCCTGCCGGAACGGCTCGCTGAAGCGTTGCAGTTGCCGCAGGCCGACTTTGATGCCGCTTTCCTTCAAGTTGCGCTGCACGACTGCACAGTTGCAACCGCCATTGAAAAACTCTTCACGAACTCGTTCCCGGTTGTCTTCCAACCATTGAGTTTGAATAGACCTACGCCGTGCAACGGGCTCTGCGCCTTTAAGGTACTTGCTCACGGTATTGCGTGAGATGCCTGTCATTTTGGAGATGCGACGCATGGAGTGGTTACTGGCTGATAGCGCTCGGATTTGAGCGACTTGGATCTTGCTGAGCATTTGATTAGGAGAAGAAAGTGGACCTTCTCCAATTCTGCTCGCCTTCTTACGACTCATTTTTACCCCTTTCCGGGGTGGCTTTAATTTATGTCGTTTTGTGGCATCCTACTACCGCGCCCAACAGATTCTCTGCCCGGCGTCATGTGCAATTGTGGAAGTGGGGTTTGACAACCCAATATGACCTAATTGCAGATTTTTGCTAACAGGTAATACCGGCTGTATAGTCACAGTGAGTGCTTACAGGGCACTCTTCCGATGTACCTCGAACTATTTGAGGTACATCGAGTGGTACATTTCCTGAAAATGCCGGAAATTGCCTGAAAAATGGGACTCGTTGGAGGACTCTCCTTCCGCCAGCAGATAAAGCCGGACGATTCATAATCGTTCGGTTTTTCTTTTATATTCAGTCACTTGCGTCAGTTTTTCATTCTTTGACGCTCTCTCTCGTTCGGCCAAATCCGCGACGAATTGATGGATAAATTGATGGATAGAATGGTCCGGTCATTGAAAAAACTGCATTTATCCATCAATTTATCCATCAATTATGGCCAGAACCTGCAGACCACTTACTGCTTGAAGTGGTATTGAATTTTTGGACACCATGGGAGTCAAACCATCCAGATACCACGAGACATTTGACAACAGTCCAGCAAAGACTTTTAACTATGTTCAAAGCTCCAAGGACTCGGCGAATCACTTCCTGAACACATCCATCAACGCGCTTCCAAACTCGATTGCGTTTCGCACTTTACTTGCGTTTTCCGAGCTGCCCCCCAAACTTGACAGCCATCCCGATGTACTCTCGGCGATTCTGTCTGCCACCAATCGCTCAACCGTGTAGGAAAGAGCCTGCTGCATACCGTTTCTCGGATCAGACAGCAGAACACGAGCAGCCTGCTTGCGACAAGGACCGAGCACCAGTTTGGATGCAAGAGCCTTCGTCTTGCTGTTAACCTGATTGATCTTGGTCTGAGGAATCGACTGGACTTTTCTAGCGGCATTGGTCGAACCAAGCGAAACGTACATGAACTGCACAAGCGTATCTCTATCCGCGGAACTCGTATTGTTGTAGATGCAACGGCCAAGTTCCTCAGCATCGGATGTTGCTGCCTGGGCAACCAACGGAACTGCTAAAAGAGCAAACAGAACATAAGTCAACTATTTCACCTTTTACCTCCATATTCAAGCACCTGTTGACTAAATCACTGACGACCTCGGATACCAGCTAAATCAAAACAGGCCGCCTCTTTTGAAGGCAGCCTGTGTAGACATCACGAAACGTAGCAAGTTACGGCTGGGCCGGTCCCTTCGTAAGCGACCTGTGAATCATACCGATTACAAAGCCGACGACGGCAAAAGGAATCCAACCGAGTCCATAGGTGTGCAACGGCACCCACTGAGCAAGAATAGCTTCAAGCCCGCCCATGGCAATCTTGGCTGTCTGCAGTCCGTTGTAAAGCGCCATGACGAACGTAAAACCAATCGTCCAGGCCCATACGCAACGACGCCCGCCGATCATGGTGTGCAAGAACGAAAGAATCACAAGCGCCACGCAGAGCGGATACAAGAACATCAGAACCGGAATGGTCGAAACAATGATGGTCTTCAAACCGAACAAGCCGATGAGATAAGAAATCACCGTAAAGATGACAACCCAAACACCGTACTTGATGCGGCCGCCGGACAAATTCATGAAGTGAGCGGCAGTACAGCTGATCAAACCGATCGCAGTCGTCAAGCAAGCCAAAATCACCATGGCCGCCAAAAGCATCGCACCGCCATTGCCGAAAAGAAGCTTGGCGCTCAAAGCAAGGATTGGAGCACCGGTTTCCTGAATGCCGATTGCGCTCACGCTTTCCGCGCCGATCTTCGCAATGAAAATGTAAATAACGCCGAGCATCGGAGCGGCAATCAACGCAGCCTTGAACACTTCACGTGCAATATCGGACTGCTTTGTAAAGCCGGCATCACGGACAACCCCGATCGTAAGAGACGCGAAAATCAACGCGGCGATCGCGTCAAGCGTGTTGTAGCCATCAAGGATCCCCTGGACAACTGCCATCACAGGAGTCGCATAGGGAGCGGCGGGAGTCTGCGGTTCGCCCATCGGAGTGATGAAGCTCTTAATAATAAAGACCACCAACGTCAGAACCAGCAGCGGCGTAAGAATCTTGCCGACACGATCCACAAGCTTGGACGGAGACGCAGCAAGCCAACCGGCTACGCCTAAAAAGACAGCCAGAAAGATCGGCATGCCGATTTCTAACTGAGAAGGATCAAGGAAAGGAACAATGGCGATTTCCCAAGAGACCGTGCCGGTACGAGGAACAGCAAAGCAAGGACCGATAGCAAGAATGCAGACGGTCGAGTAAAAAACCCCAAACCAAGGATGGACACGATTGCCGATCTCACGCACGCCGGGCAGGCCGGAATAGCCAACGGCCATAACCGTCAGCAATGGCAGACCGACACCGGTAATGCAAAAACCAAGAAGAGCCCACCAGACATCCGTACCGGAAGCTTGCCCCATGGAGGCCGGGAAAATCAGGTTACCAGCGCCGAAAAACAGCGCAAAGAGCATCAGACCAATAGGGATAAATCGCGTTCGGGAATCCGATTGCATGAATACACCTTATATTTATCAGCTTTTTGTTATGAAAGAGTGTCGGGAACCGCCGCGGTACGCCAACGCAAATCCGCGTCTCCGAGTCTTGAGTTCGGAAAAATAGATCGACAGAGACATACAGCACCAGGGGTCGCCTGTCTGTACTGTGTGACCTACTGTCGAATATGCGGTCCCAATGCTTAAAGGCGTGCGCGCGAAGCTGAGGGTAGGCTTCGTGGATGCGCGAGCGGGAATACGTTTCATACATACAAACGAATTCCTATCCGTCCGAGCTTGGATCACAAACTTGACGGCGGAATTGGTTTCCGAAATCTGATTCTACGAATAAGATGACGCACTAGCTAAGAAAAAGAGCT
>UPZS01000058.1 GCA_900538905.1 uncultured Sutterella sp. | reverse complement strand
TTTTTTTTTTTTTTTTAATGATACGGCGACCACCGAGATCTACACTCTTTCCCTACACGACGCTCTTCCGATCTGCCTTGAGCCACTGCCTCGGGCTTGGGAGCCCGACTGTCCGAAAGAAGCAGTTGCCATCCCTTGCCAGTTTGGACGACAAAGTAGGCGGGCAGATCCTCGAACAAATCCGTGTTCTCAGAAGCGACACAGGCAAACGATCCGCAGAATTTCGAGTAGAGCGGCACGCAGAACTGAATGTCATCGTTCTGAAGGAAGCGGCTTTTTGCCCTCGGACTTGGTACAAGAAATGAAGTACGCTTTAGAAGCCGATCGGTTGCCAACTCGGCGTTTTGAAACGAGAACGTCATTGGTTTCCATTTCTTAGGCAACGACCCGTTGCGGGCACGTTCCACCAACGTTTCAAGCGTCAGTCTGCCTTCAAGAACCGTCATGACGAGGCTGAAGGCGTGCCGACGTGAATAAACGCTATGAAAGGGTAGCTTTTCCCAAACAAACTCGGCCATTCGAGCAATGGTTCGGACGTGCAACGGCATCTGCAGCTGCGGACGGTTGTTTCGTCTTAGGCCGAATCGCTGCAGCGGATCCCAATTGTCAACGAGCGTGAACATCGGATGCTCGCCCATGCGCATGAGTTCAGCTCTAGCCGAGGCGTAGAAAACCGGTGAGGCTCCCGTGAAAATATGACGCATTGAGATAAAGAAATTGAGAGGCAGTCCGTTTGCGCCGCAGAGTTCGTGGTAGAAGCGAAATCGGTTCGGGCGAACAATGCAGTACCGTTCCGGCTTGATGGTGTCATAGGCAACGGGAATGCCGATGGGCAGCTCGGCGCCATGGTCGCGAACAAAATCACGCAGTTGCATCGGGTAGAAAATGACGCGTTTTTTGTGCTCAATCATGGCGACTCCTTAAGCTTTTATCGGACTGTTCGGAAAAAAACTCGAAGGCTTCATGCATCGCGGCGTACATTTTCTCGAAGTTCTCTTTTTCCTTTTTGTCGCGGATTCGCCGACCGTGAGGCGGGGTAAGGAGTTTTGCGATGCTCTCTTTGTAACGGGCAAGCATGTCTTCGTAAACGGCGAGGGTCGACACGTCGGACGCCGGCACGGGCCGGACGTCAAAAAAACGTTCCTGTCCAAGATTTTGCAAAGCAAACGTTTTTCCGGTTTGATGCAGCAGGATTTCCAGAAGATGCGCTTTGGCCTTGTCGCAGATTTTCTTTTCGAAGTTTTCGATGCGACCTTTGCCGAAAGCCACGAACTCGGGCTTGTCGTCTCGTATGTCGGAAAAGTACAGTTTCCAGCCGTTAGACGTCTGAAGAACAAAGTACGCGGGGCGATGTTTCAAAACTTCCGGGTCATGCGGGGCAACGCAAGCGAGCGTTCCCACAGCTTGCTTAAAAAGGGGGAAGCAGTGCGTGACGCCGGTCGGATTCTTGAAGCGGCTGCGCATGACCGGCGTTGTCTTTATGAGGGACGATTCTGCTAAGAGTTGCTTGATGTTCGGCTTGAGTTCATTGAAGACGAAAGAGGCCGGCTTAAGGCGCTCAGGCAGCATCCCGTTGCGGGCTCGTGCTACGAGCGACTCGATGGCAAGTCTGCCTTCAAGCAAGGTCATGATCACGCTGAAAGCGTAAGCACGAAACGATTTGTCCTGGCCGGCGACGCGTTCCCAAACCCAACAAGCCATGCGGTTGACGTCCTTGACGGAAAAGTCTCGGAAAAGCTCTCGGTCGGTTTCGGGCATCCTGCAAATGCCGTTGAGGAGCTTGAACCACGGATGGCGGTGGTTCTTGAGCAACTTCGCTTTGGCCTCAGCGTAGCGTTCAGGCGAGTCCTTTTTGAACACGTGCGTTGTTGAGATACGAAATTCCAGAGGCGAACCGTCGGCACTACACAATTCATAGGAATATTGATAAAAGTTGACCGACAGAAAGAAACAGCTCGCCGGAATTTCGCCATAGGGGACAGGACGTCCGGGTTCGAGATCGGCTGCGTGTTGGCGTAGATAAGTCTCGATCTGCGAACCGTAGAACACGTCGAGGCCAGTGCTTGAAGATAAACTCCAGCGTTCTTTGTGTTTGAGTGCGGTCATAGACGAGTCTCCTGAGGATTTTCAATGCGAATGACCTCGCCGTGCACGTCTTCTTCAGGGGTGGCATCCGTACTCAGTACCCAAACAAGCGGGCAGGGAACCTGGTTCTCGGACGGGAAATCCGTATAGCCGTCGGTAAACGTCACGCAGACGTCGGCTTCGATTTCTTTCTTTGCGATCCAATCCATGATGGCAGGCATATACGTGCCGCCGTGCCAAAGGTTTTTGCGAGGTTCAAGCGGCTCGTCTTCCTCGAATCTGTCTACGGCTTCCACACGGGTCGTGCAGTAGACGACGTAAACCTTGCGGGGCCTACAAAGCTCAAAAATGCGCTGACAATGGCCGAGGTACGCGGCAATTTCTTTGTCGGAAATTGAACTAGAGACGTCAATGCCGATCACGACCGTTCCTAAGGACGGAAAACGTTCGCGCCTCGGCAGGTAGGCGATATTCAGACGCCGTCTGTCCGGACGGCTCCAGTTGTAGCGCTGGTTTGCTTTGCTTACCATGTAGCGTTCAAGAAGCTCGTACCAGGGAAGGTTCGACTCAAGCATCGAAGTGACGTAACGACCAAGTGCGCCGCTCATGTTCCCACAGGTCCTGGCAGTAGCGAGCGCCTGACCGATTTCGATCTTGCCGGCTTCGATTTGCTCTTTGATTTCCTCCGGTGTCATTTGACGGACCTTCGCGGGAAGGTCACGGATGGAAAGATGCCCATTGACGGGAGAAGAGCCGATGGAGACGCCGCTCATAATTTCGGATGCGTCGTCTTTCACGCCGGACTCAGGCGCACCCGGAAAAAGGGGCAATGTTTGGCCTTGGCCGTTCGAGGAAGAAGGCATTTTCCGGGTTTTCAACTTGGGAGCGATTTCGTTATAAATCGACTCCGACGTGCGATACTGAGCACCTTCCATGCGGATGCCGCCATCGATGAAGGCACCCACGTCTTCTGCAATCAGAGTTTCGTTGATGACGGCGTCGCAAGCGATGTTGTAGATCACAGGATCTCGGTCACCGCGTCGCGCAATATGCGCAAAGACGACGTGCATCACCTCGTGGGCGAGTAAGAACTCAAGTTGCGGCGCAGAGCACTTCTTCACAAACTCCGGATTGAGCAAGATGGTGCGATTGAGCGTCACGGCCGCCGTCTCGACAGACTCCGAGATCAGGACATCATGCCGATAGAGAAGGCTTCCGAAAAACGGATGACGTAAGAGCAGTCCCACGGCGGCTTTGCTGATTTTCCTGCGCGCATCCTCGTTGGTTTCAAACATTTTTCAACTCCTTGCGCCGTCAGATCAAAAGACCGCCCTCGAGTAGAAACCGAGCTACCACCGTGCCGTAGAGGTTGTTGCCTTCACGGGTTTTGGCAGACGTAAAGGCCTTTCGGTTGGCCGAGAGGTACATCTTGGCGGCGGCCACGGTCATTTCGGGTTTCAGGCGCATGGTGTACTTCCAGATCGCCTCGGCGTTGTGAGCGGTCAGAACGGAACTCAACTTTGCTATCGTCGCCCACTGCACATCGTTGCCTTCCGGAATCAATCCGCCGTCCGGATCGCTGATGATCTTGGAGGCGTCCGGCAGGCGCTTCATGATTTTCAAAAAGCCTACGTATTCGGCGGCAGCGCCGTCGCCAACAGAACCTGCGACGTGTTCCATAAAAATTGAGCTTTTCTTTTCGATTGATTCGGGGATCAAAGCGACGGATGCCCAGGAGCGCGGCGTCGGATTCTTGCTGCGTTTGGGGTTGAAGTCGGAGAGCAGATTCGGGCGAAAACGCAGAAAAGCCTGAAGCTTTACGGGAATGTCGTTTTCCTGCGCCCACTCGAGCCAGTCGTCGAGGTTTTCTGTGAATTCAATCTCGCGCATGCGGTTGGCAAGTTTCGTACTCAGCCGGTTGGCGCCGGAGCGGTCTTCTGTGCGGTTGCCCGTGGCGATGATGAAGAGTTCGTTCGACAGACGCAGCTGGCCGGCGCAGCGATCGAGCACCACACGGCAGAGCGGATTTTGCATGTTCATGTCGGCGTCGCTCAATTCCTCGAGGATCAGCACGCAGGGACCCACGCCCTGACGCAGCGCCCAGAACTCTTCGGGCGGAAGCCACTTCGTGCAATCGCCGTTGAATTGTGGCAACCCCAGCACATCGCAGGGCTCACGAAGGGACGGGTTGAATTCGATGATGCGTTCGTCAGGAATTTTGTGGGCGACCGCAAGTTCCTGAGCGATTTCGCGGGCGCAGGAACTTTTGCCACCGCCGGGCTTGCCGACGATGAACGGTACGACTTCGTTGGTGGTCTTGAATTGCTCGAGGATGGAAGATTTCAGGTCGGAGAATTTCATGATGACAGGCTTACGTGTCGATTGTTGGTAAGTGACATTGTGAAACCCTATGCGTCAATTTCTGACGTATATGAATATTCTCGATTCGTCAGAAAAACATATGGGATAGACGGCAGCGAAAACAAAAAAAGAGGCCGATCCAAAGACCGGCCGTAAGTATTTTCAAGGAGGTTGAAATCAGATAGGTGGCGTTGAAAGAGTGTCAGCGTTTTTGGCCTGTGACGTTCTCAATTTCGCTAAGCAGGTTTTCGAGTTCGACAACGACCGGCACGTTTCGCTCGCGGTAGACGGCAAGAAGCTCCTTGTAGTACCAGAGAACCATCTTTTTCTTGTCGGCGCGCTCAAAGTCCTTGCGGATGAAGCGGTCGAACACCGTTTCGCCCAGTCGCTTGGCGTCGGCCAGGATACTTGCGAGGTTATGCCATTTGTCGGCGGCGCTGATGAGAAGCACTTCATCCGCAGCCGAACGCAGATTGGCGATGTACTTTTCTTTGCGTTCGATCCATGCGCCTTTGGGCTGACCTCGCTGCGGTGCCGCGTCCGAACATGCCATGACGAGGTCAAGTACATGTTTGCCAAAGTGTTCTTCGATGACTGGCATGTACTGGGCGCCGCCGTCTTCCACAACATCGTGCAGCAGCGCCGCAATGAATTGTTCTTCCGAGCCTCCCCAAACGGCTACCTGAGCGGCTACGGCCATGGGATGGCTGATGTACGGAATGTTGGTGGATTTGCGTGTTTGTTTTTCGTGTACGAGAGCGGCGAGAGCAAAGGCGGCGCTGATACGGGTCGTGGAGTACATGGTGTCTTTTGTTTGCGATGTAGCTGAAAATCTGGTGCAGAAACGAAAGTTAATTTCGTCCGACGCCTCAAAGTTAAAGCCTCTTGCGTCTATCACTGTCGCTGGCAGTCATGACCGGAATCTGCGCTCGAACGAAGCAAGAACATTGCGCAGGTTGTCGTCCAGGTATCGAGTAGCTGATTGAGCGATCTCATCCGGTATGCCGTAATAAGCGTCGGCAATACTTGCCGCAATGGCGCATAACGTATCGCTGTCGCCGCCGAGACTCACCGCATTGCGCACGGTGTCTTCAAAGGACGTCGACTCGAAAAAGCACTGCAAGGCCTGCGGTACGGAGTTCTGGCAGGTGTTAAGCATCTTGCCTCGGCAGTAGATTGGTCGAATTTCGTCGAGCGTAAACGAGAGGTCGTAGAAGTGACGCTCCATGAAGGTTTTAATGGCGGCCTTGTCGTGACCGGTGCGTGCAAGGAAAACGCAGGCGGCTACCGCTCGCGCACCGTTAAGACCCTCCGGATGGTTGTGTGTCACTGCCGTGACAGCGTCGGCAAGAGCGAGGACTTCATCGAGCGTGTGTCCCGCGAAGCCGCAGCCGCTCACGCGCATCGCCGAGCCGTTACCGCAGCTGAAGTAGGGGGTTCGGACTTCAGCAATGCGCCAGCGGTTGAACTGACTGCCGTAGCTGAGCTTCCAATAGGTATTGGCAAAATCTGCAAGGTGTTTATCTGCAGCTGCGGCGAGATGGTCAACTTGACCGTCGGTGTCCAAAAGTGCTTGACAGACGGCTAGCGTCAGAACGGTGTCGTCCGAGTAGAAGCAATCGGGCGTGAATAAATCGAACGTCTTCGAAAGGTGGTTTGTGTGTTCAAACTGCGAACCGATGATGTCGCCGACAATGGCTCCGAGCATATATGTTTCCTCGAAAGTGGTTTATCTGTCTAATGATTCCATTGAAAAATCCGCGACCAGGGCACTAGCGAAAAAGACCGGCACGGGACGGTTGTACCGTATGAATGTTTTTGCGACGGATTCGTCTGCCGTGACGATCGTGCGTTTTCCTGCTTGGGCACGCTCGTCGAGCGCCCGCATGACGGTCTCGAAGTCTTCAGGCCAGCTGTGCAGAAACGAAGAAGGACCGCGCAGGTGCAGAAGGTCGGCCGATTCAATGATGGTGAGCGCTGAGTTGACGACGTCAGCGCGCTTGTCTTTATTGAAGGCCCGAATTCCGCAGTCGAACGTGACAAAAGACCATTCCGGATGGCGTTCGCGCAACGTTTCCTGAACATTCACCCAGGCAAGTCCCGAGGGATCCATCGAGAGCCAGCGTGAAGATCCGATGATGCACAGCGTCGGATTGTCGGTTCGTTCTTCGGCGAAATCGCGAAGGAGCTGCAGCGTTTGCGGGGAAATTTTCTTGTATGCCAGTATGGCGAATGGATCGTAGGGTTCTCGGTCGGCCGTGGACTTCTCGGAGACGGTCATTTCGGTTTGCAGGCGTGCGGCGATTTCTTCGAACTTGATTTGGTCTTGCGCCAGTTCCACCAACAGCTGAGGAAGATTTTCGGAGTCCTTGATTGCGTATCCAGCGCGTTTTAATAGGAGTCCTGCTGCGTTGAGCGCCGTGCGTTTGTTTCCGTCGGCAAAAGCGTGAGCACGAGCGATGCAGTGGGTCTGAAAGGCTGCGCACAGAAACACGTTGTTCCAGTCGTAGGCTGTGTTGTAAGTCATCGCAGAACGAATACGACCGACAAGCGCCTGCGCTTTGGAAAGCCCCGCGTCAGGTGTCATCGGCTGAGATTTCAGGCCGCCGAATCGCTCTAAAACGGCATCGTGAATGCGAAGAATTTCTTCGGCTTTGAGAAGGTGCATGGTCGGCTCCTAAAGAGATTTGAGAGCGGTATTGCTTGCCGCGAAGGTGTCCAAAACGTTCTGAATTTCTGCTTCGAGCTTGGCCTCATTCTCGGCGGGTGGTACGTAGCCGCGGGCGACTAAAACTTTTTGTGCCGCTTCGGAGCGCGTTGCGTAGATTTCCGGCCACCGGCGTTTGCCGATGCGCCGGTCTGCTGCCAAAAGAATGTCCGTAAGGCCGAAACGGTCGTGCAGTGTCATGAGGCAGTCGACAGGCGCCTGAAAGTAACGTATGACAATGCCGCAGCACCAGGCGATGTCGTCTTCGAGAGGAAGATTGCCGATGTCAAAGTTTTTGTCATGCCACATAAACATGTAGTCGTGCAGACAATCGAAAATGACTTCGCCACCAAGCTTTACCCAGAAACGAGGAATGCCGTTTAGGCACGTCCTGCCGCCGCCCGGATATACGGCACAGTGCACTTGCAGTTTGAGATTGGGATCAATGAGATCGTAGAGTTTGCGTTGTATTTGCGACCACATGCGTGGGTCTCCTTACTTCTGTTAGTCCTGCCAATCGACTGGTTGCGAGAAGTAAGGTAATGCTTAATGCGTCATTTTATGACGCATACTCACGATTGTTTGATTGCGTCTGAGTCTGACGCAAGAGACCTTAGGCTTGCCGGAAAAGAAACTTTAGGTCTGGTTGAAAAAATGTCTCGATCCCACCGTTACAAACCGATTACGTCCTTTGTCAAAGTTGCAAGCGAAAAGAAGGACAAGCAGCGTTGGCATCGTGCCTGGCGGGCACGGCAACGAGCCGTGTTGAACGCTGCCGTACGAATCACTGAGTCAGAAGACGTCGAGGAGGCGTTTGCCGGCTTCAATCTGATTCTTCCTCGCGAAGTTTCTGATGTCTGGGCGATGGAGAAAGACGGCAAGGTGCGGTTCTCGCCGGTTAAGTACAGACACGATGAATGGTGGAAGAAAATTATGCGGAAGTGAGTGGTTTCTGTTGGACGTTGTTTGACAAAACCAATTAGTTATGCGAGTCAAACAAAGTATTGTTGACCGATCTGGAAGCTTCAACAGCTTAAGTAACTACACCAGTTGAAGAAAAAAACAGCCCGGATTCGCATCGAAGGAAACACGGGCAAAAAAGAGTGAACCGGTGTGTTAATTGGTTGGTTTAGGGTTTGTCGTCGTAAAGCGGCAACCTAAGATTGCGCGCGTCGACTTCTTTGTTGATGTCTTCTTCGTCCTCCTCTTCGTCATCATCATCGTCATCTTCCCGGGAATCTC
>UPZS01000057.1 GCA_900538905.1 uncultured Sutterella sp. | reverse complement strand
CCTAAGAGACGCCTGGAACAGCGAAGTTCAACTTCTAAGTGATGGCTTTAACTACTGGCTAAATCTAAAAGGTCGAGATTTGAACGGAGAAGGTTACTCAACAGAGAGCAACTGGGTAACTTTCGACTCTTTGGGACATATTGTGGTTTGCGTATTGAGAAAACACTCCTATTGGAAAGATTATCTGCTCAAAAATCACACAAAGGAACTTAGGCGGCTTGCCTCTTGTAGTTCATGGGCTGCCCGTGAAATTTTAGGTGCTGATGCAACACGAAACTTAATGCAATTAACAGATGCTGAAAACGCCAAATGGTTCTTCGATGGTGACGTACAACTTTTCACCAAGCTTCGTACTGCTTATGAGCACTCGAAGTGCTAAAAGCGAAATCAACTATGTAAAACAAACATTCCAATACTCCAGCTTATTACCGATAGTTTTCTCGTCATTCGTCAACTTCTATGAATCTGTTTAAAGGTTTTTCTCCACGCTAATTTCTTTCTACTCCTCCTGTCTTGATAGAAACTTGAACTCCTTTCGCTCACCCATATTCATATTTTTCCCTCAACAGTGACAGACTCGAGGTGCTCTGGAAAAACTAAATCCAAAAAGACTGTCCAGGTACGTTTTTATCCCATCGCTCGGATAGAATCGGAGGATCTGCATCGGCAATTCACATGTTGCCAACAGTGCATCGAAAGGATTGTTTACTATGTTTTTGAAATCTCTAAGCCTTGAAGAAGGCTCCCGCATGCCCGCCAAGCACTCCCTTAACGGGGGCAACCTGTCTCCCGAACTTTCCTGGGGCGACTTCCCGGCGGGAACAAAGAGTTTTGCGGTCACCTGCTACGATCCGGACGCTCCGACCGGTTCCGGCTGGTGGCATTGGGTTGCACTCGACATTCCGTCCAATGTCACAACGCTGGCCGAAGGAGCAAAGCTTGCGGCTCCGGCACGTGAACTGACAACAGACTACGGCACCAAAGGCTTTGGCGGCGCCTGTCCTCCCTCGGGACACGGCATGCACCGCTACGTATTTACGGTTTGGGCACTGCCGGTGGAAAAACTTGACCTGCCCGACGGCGCCACCGCCGCCAACGCAGGCTTCATGCTCAACGCCATGGCTCTGGCAACCGCAAAAATCACGGCAACCTACGTCACACCGTAGTCCCTGCCCTTAATGAAACTTCTGGGCAGGTACGCGCCCGTGCCTGCCCTTTCGACGAACTCAGCTGATAACTTGGGTTTGATTGAGTTCGGCGAACTCACACCATAAAAAAAGTCGACTTTTCAAAAAGTTTGACCTCGGGGAGAAAAAAAATGACTGCAGACTCCACACAGATGCAGCGCCCGGTGATGAATCCGCACGAAAAACGGATGCAGACGATTCAAGCCGTCCTCTATGTCATCGCCATCATTTTGGGCCTCATCAACGGCTTTTACGGTTCCGAATTTTGGATTCAGACGGGCGAATTCATTTCGACGATCTTCATTCGTCTGTTCCGTTTCATCGCGGTCCCGATCATCGCCGTATCGATCATTGCCACGCTCTCTCAGATTTCGCGTTCTACGGAATCCGGACGCATTTTCCGTCACAGCGTTTTCTACACGCTTCTGACCACAATTTTGGCCGCCTCGCTGGCAGCAATTCTTTTTGAAGTCTTTTCGCCCGCCAACGTAACCCTAAGCGACACGACCGAAGCGTCAGCCGCCATCGCAGGCATCAAAGGCAAGAGCTACTTTGACTACATCACATCCGTTGTCCCCGACAACGCGATTGCGCCGTTCTTGTCGGCCAACGTTCTTTCGGTTTTGCTGATTGCCGCCGCCGTCGGTATCGCCATTGCCAAACTGCCGCATGACAGCTGCGAACAGCGCGTGCTGATGGCCTTCTTCTCGGGCCTTCAGGCTGTGCTCTTCACGCTGGTGGGCTGGATCATCATGATTCTTCCGTTGGGTATCTTCGGCTTTTTCACGGTGCTGGCCAAAGAAATCAACGCCGGTGTTGCCGTGGGCGGTCTTGGCACCTATTTCGCAACGGTGCTCTCAGCCAACTTCATCCAGATGCTCATCGTGCTGCCTGCGCTTCTTTTGCTGCGCGGCATCAACCCGATTCGGGTCTTTAAGGGCATGTTGCCGGCTTTGACCGTCGCTTTCTTCTCGAAGTCGTCGGCAGGAACGTTGCCCGTAACCATGCGCTGCTCGGAAGTCAATCTCGGTGTTAAAGAAAGCGTTTCGCGCTTTGTGCTGCCGATGTGCACAACCATCAACATGAACGGATGTGCCGCCTTTATTTTGATTACGGTCGTCTACCTCATGCAAAACGCAGGTGTTGACATTACCTGGTCAACACTCGCCGTCTGGATCTTCATTGCCACGATCGCTGCGGTGGGCAACGCAGGCGTTCCGATGGGATGCTTCTTCCTTTCGGCTAGCCTGCTGGCCAGCATGAATGTCCCCATTCTGCTTATGGGCGTTATCCTGCCCTTCTACGCTGTGATCGACGCTATCGAAACAACTCTCAACGTCTGGAGTGACTCCAACGTAGCCGTTTTGGTACATAAAGATCTCTACGGAGACATTTAGTGCCGTCTCCTTGACCTGCGTCTAGCCTTCTAAGGAAAAGGCGCAGGCTCAAGGCGGGTACAATTCCAAATGCAGTGCGGGAGTTGCCTCGCGGCTCCCGTCTCTTTTTTCTGCCATGCGGCCTGCCCCGAAGCCGCAGCAATCTCTCAAAAGAAAATACGGCGTAAAGTCGAATCCGCTGATGTGACTGTGCGCCGCCAATCACAAAAAGAACCAAAGAGATGTTTTCTAATCCGACCGCCATTACTTTTACCGGCTACATGATTTTGATGGTGATCCTGGGCTTTGTCGCCTGGCGATACACCCGCAACTTCAACGACTACATTTTGGGCGGCCGTAGTCTCGGTGGCGTTGTGACGGCTCTTTCCGTCGGCGCTTCCGACATGAGCGGCTGGCTGCTGATGGGCTTGCCCGGCGCCGTGTTTCTTTCGGGCATCACGGAAAGCTGGATTGCAATCGGCCTCACGCTCGGTACCTATCTGAATTGGAAATTCGTCGCAGCCCGCCTGCGCGTATACACCGAAGTTTCTCATAATGCCCTGACGCTTCCCGACTTTTTCACGCATCGCTTTAAGGACGATACGCGCATGCTGCGCATTCTCGCGGCCGTCGTCATTTTGGTGTTTTTCACGATCTATTGTGCGAGCGGCGTTGTGGCCGGTGCCCGCCTTTTTGAAAACACCTTCGACATGAGCTATGAACGCGCTGTCTGGATCGGCGCGGCTGCAACCATCATTTATGTGTTCATCGGTGGATTCTTGGCAGTAAGCTGGACGGACACTTTCCAGGCTTCGCTCATGTGCGTGGCGCTCGTCGTAACGCCCATCGTCGTGATGACCGATCTCGGCGGCTTTTCGAGTGCCGTTGAACAAGTCAAAGCCATCGACGTCAACATGGTCAACATGCTCTCGCATCAGACCTTTATCGGCGTACTCAGTCTCATCGCCTGGGGTTTAGGCTACTTCGGACAGCCGCATATTCTGGTGCGCTTCATGGCTGCGCGCTCAATCAAGGTGATTCCTCGCGCATGCCGCATCTCTCTGATCTGGATGATCTTTTGCCTTGGTGGCGCCGTCTCGGTGGGCTTCTTTGGTTCGGCCTACTTTGCTGCGCATCCGGATCAGGCCACGCTCGTTACGGAAAACCACGAGCGCGTCTTCATCGTGCTCTCGCAGGTGCTCTTCAATCCCTGGGTCGGCGGCATTTTGATGGCTGCGATTCTGGCAGCTGTCATGAGCACGCTCTCCTGCCAGCTGTTGGTCTGCTCATCAACCCTGACTCAGGATTTCTACCGCGGCTTCATTCGCCCCAAGGCCAACCAATGGGAACTGTTGTGGTTCGGTCGAATGATGGTGCTGCTGATTTCGTTTGTGGCCATCTTCATCGCCATGGATCCGCAAAGCCTGGTGCTCTCGCTTGTTAGCTACGCCTGGGCAGGATTCGGTGCGGCCTTCGGCCCGGTGATCCTCATCAGCCTCTGGTGGAAACGCATGAACAAATACGGCGCCATGGCCGGTATGTTTACGGGCGCAGCCACAGTCCTGATTTGGCACCAATTCAACTGGTTCGGTCTCTACGAAATCGTTCCGGGCTTTCTCTTTGCCGCCATCGCCATCTATGTTGTGAGTCTTCTCACGGAAGCTCCCGACAACGAAATCTGCGAAACCTTTGACAAGGTTGAAGCCGAAGTTCGAGCGAGCTAAACACAATCTGGCGAAAAATTCAACATCCGGATCGTCGCGGTCGGTGGTGTCCTTCCACCGGCCGCGCTTGTTTTGCAGGGAATTTTGCCTAGACGCTTTGGACTAAAACGGGAGTATTATTTTTTCGTTACGCCGCCTGCGCCTACCTCGTCGCGCAGACAGCCGGAAAGGATTCCGATAAAAAACAAACTCGCGGAGACAATTGCAAATGCAAAAGAAACCTCTTGATTGGTCCAAACTCGGATTTGCCTATCGTCCGACGGACTTTCGTTATCAAGCGAACTGGAAAGATGGATCTTGGGATGAAGGCGGCCTGGTAACTGACCCCAACATCGTCCTTTCGGAGGCAGCCTGCGTGTTTCACTACGCTCAGAGCTGTTTTGAGGGCTTAAAGGCCTACACCACAAAAGACGGTCGCATCGTCACGTTCCGTCCCGACATGAATGCCGAGCGTATGGCTAACACGGCGCGCCGCCTGGAAATGCCCGCATTCCCGGAAGACAAGTTCGTGCAGGCCGTTGTGGATACCGTACGAGCCAACGCCGCATGGGTACCTCCTTTCGGCACGGGTGCCTCTTTGTATATTCGCCCGTTCATGATCGGCTCGGGTCCCCAGATCGGAGTGGCTCCTGCTCACGAATTCCTGTTCCGCATCACCGTCATGCCTGTTGGAGCCTACTTCCAGGGTGCCGTCAAGCCTCTCAAGGTTCGCGTCTCCGACTATGACCGCGCCGCTCCCCACGGTACGGGACACGTCAAGGCTGGTCTTAACTATGCCATGAGCCTTTATCCGACAATGGAAGCTCATCGTCAGGGCTTTGCCGAAAACCTGTACCTGGATCCGGCCAGCCGCACCTACGTCGAAGAAGCCGGTGGCGCAAACGTCATCTTCGTCGACAAGGACAACAACCTCATTGTTCCGAAGTCCGACTCGATTCTGCCGTCGATTACGCGCCGCTCGCTCGTGTATGTCGGCGAACACTATCTCGGCTTGAAGGTCATCGAACGCAAGGTTGCCCTTGAAGAAGTCAAGGACTTCAAGGAAGCCGCTCTTTGCGGCACGGCGGCCGTTCTGGCTCCGATCGGCGAAATTCACACCAAGGACGGCGTGATTGCACTGCCTTCCGGCATGGACAAGATGGGCGAAATTTCGGGCAAGCTGCGCGAAACGCTTACCGGCATCCAGGCCTGCGAAATCGAAGCTCCGGAAGGTTGGGTTGTTGAAGTCGGCAAGGAAAGCGACTTCGAATAACGTCATTGCTTGACGACAGAAATTCCGCATCGATCTGAGTCTTCGGTGCGGAATTTTTTTGTCCAATAACGATCGATTTGTTTTTGGACAAAAAGAGAAGAAAAAGAGGACAATTGACAGATGTCTTTCAACGGCAATGCATTCCATGGAACAAATCGCCGCATCTGTGATCTTCTTGGTCGTGCTGAGCGTTCTTTTGCTCTGGCGGAAAAAGAAGCAAAAACAGCAAATCCGCCTTCAAAGCTCGGGACTTGCCTCAACCCTCTCCTCGCTTCTCGACTCTCTTCCTTTGTCGAGAAACACACTTGAGCAATACCTTTCAGGACATAAGTATTTCAGTCACACGGATTGGGAGCGCTTGCAAGAGTGCCGGCAAATACTCCTGCAGACACTGCGAAACCATCCTCTTGCCGATTATGAAGCAATCGAGCAACCGCCGGCACAGTTTCTTTTGCGTTTTGCTCTCGCCGTTAAGTCCGGGCTTGGAAATCGAGAGGATTACAACCGCAAAGCTGAAGATTGTCCGTGATCGCATTGGGAAAAAATTTTTGATCAATGCGAATCCAATCCGCTGACGCAAGCTCAGCGTCGAGCTTGTATCAATGATGATGACAACACGCTTGTGGTGGCCGGAGCCGGCAGCGGCAAAACCTCTACGATCATCAGCAAATGTCTTTATCTCATTCAAAGCGGATTGGCTCTGCCCGAACAAATCCTGCTTTTGGCATACAACCGCAATGCGGCTGATGAAATAAAAGAACGCATCAAGCGAAAAATCGGCAGTACAAAACTAGACGTCCACACCTTCCACTCTTTCGGGAACAAGATCCTTAATCAACACAATGACAATAACCTGCGCTTGACGAACTTTCTCGAACAGGATGTCGAATTTTCACGTTTTATCGTCTCGACTGTACAAGAAGCAGCCGAGAAAAATCCCGCCTATAAGAAAACCTTAATTCGTTTCTTTCAGGAACACCAAATACCTGTTTATGCTGAGTCTGACTTCAGCGACGCCGATCTTTTCAACGCCTTTCGCAATAGTCTGGACTTAAGAACCTTCAGAAATGAGCTGGTTAAAAGCGGCGGCGAGCTCTATATCGCCAATCTGCTCTACCGTTGGCAGATCCCTTACGCATACGAAGCCCGTTACCCTCATATCACTAACGCCAGTTACAAACCGGACTTCCTGATTACCGATCAGCCGTTTGCGCAATCCGAGACCAATCCCCTCTATTCGGAACGTTCTTTTCGGACGATCCGTTCCGGTGCACGTGTGGCTTGGATTGAATATTTCGGCATTGACCGCAACGGCAATCTTGCCCCTTTCATCAATCGCGAAGAGTACTTGAAGTCCCGCCAATGGAAGCGAGATCTGCACCAAGCAAACGCAACATCGCTTATCGAACTTACCACAGGCGATTTGCAAGATGGTCTACTCGAGGAAAAACTGCGTCACGCACTCTGCGAATTGGGCTTTGAAATCAACCCTATGAGTGACGAGGAATTTCTCCATAATCTGTGGGCAGAAAATCGTCCATTACACCCAAAATGGCAAGAATTCATCTCACTCATTCGAAATTTTCTTGTGCTATTCAAAGATTCCGGATATTCGGATGAAGAAATTCTTGCGCGAGCCAGGCAGTTTCACTATGACGCCGTTCGCATTGACGCTTTCCTAACACTGTTTCGGCCGGTCATCACGCGCTATGAGGAGTTCAAACGTCATCATTATGAAATTGACTTCTCAGACATGGTTCTGCGTTCCTGTGAAATTCTGGATCGTCAACAAGAGCGGCTGCCGTATCGATACGTACTCGTTGACGAGTTCCAAGATGTCAGTCGTTCGCGCAGTCTTCTGCTCAACAGCGTGCTAAGAAACGCTTCGTCAGCACGACTCTTTGCCGTCGGCGATGACTGGCAGTCGATCTATCGCTTCTCAGGTTCAGATCTCGATCTTTTCGTGCATTTCGATCGGCATTACCCAAAGTGCTCGATATTGCAGCTCGATAAAACATATCGCTTCAGCAACAAACTCAACTCACTTTCCTCCGGGTTTATCTGTAAAAATCCTGAGCAGTTCAAAAAGCACATGACTGCCGTCAAACTCGTCGACAAACCCTCCGCTCTTGCCGTTGATGTGAGGAAACTCATGCTGAAGATGAGTTCTCAGTCCTTTGAACTTAAAAGCGCCCTCGACAATACGCTTTGCTACCGAAATGCCCTCTACTGGTGTCTTCATCGCATCTCGGAAAAGCACAAAGAATTGGACTCCCAACCTCCTACCGTCTTACTGCTCGGGCGCATGATGTGGAAAAACATGCCGTCCCTGTCCAAAATCACTGAAGCCGAACTCCGCAAAAGTTTTCCTCTGCTGTCGATTTCCTACCGAACAATTCATTCGGCCAAAGGACTCGAAGCCGATTATGTTCTCCTTATCGGAATTGATTCCGGAGTATTTCCCTGCACCAAACAAAGCGATCAAATCATTGAGTCTGTATTGCCAATGGTCGAAAGCTATCCCTATGCTGAAGAAAGGCGTCTTTTTTACGTTGGCATGACGCGCCCCAAAAAACACTTGATCATTCTCTATGACAGTGTCAAGCCATCTCCGTTTATGAGTGAACTCACTCGAGAAAGTCCCCCAGATCTGTTATCTCAGTATTCCGACGCAAGTTATGAAATTTCATGCCCACGCTGCAAAGATGGCAATCTGATTTTGCACGCATCTCGAAGCGGCGGCAGATACTACCAATGCAGCAACGGATTATGCTCGGAAGTCTTTAGTTGCTGTCCCAACTGCGGTGCTCCATTGATCAAGGATCACACCGGTCGTTATTGCCTCAACTCTCAATGCAATTACATAGAAATTCGCTGCAATAAGTGCGCTTCGGGGTTCATGAAACGACGTATAAACAGTCGAAACGGACACATGTTCTATGGTTGCTCAAACTGGAATTCTCTTGGCTCAGGATGTAGCCAGACAATGCAGTGTGAAATGGCTCAGAAAGCAATCAATAACTACAAAGGCAACATTCAGAAGAAACGTCTGGATTTATCTGAACGATTTCCGCAATCCGGCAGTCAATCCAATAATCCGCCCTGTTGAAGCTTTTTTTGCTGAGGATCCT
>UPZS01000056.1 GCA_900538905.1 uncultured Sutterella sp. | reverse complement strand
GAACCCACGACCCCCTGGTTCGTAGCCAGGTACTCTATCCAACTGAGCTACTGGCGCACATCTGATTTTTCTTTTGTCTCCGTCGCATTGCGCGGCGAAGAATGCGTATTTTACGAAAGAAAATTAAAAATGCAAGTCCTTTTCTAAGATTTTCTTGTCACCTTGTCCGCATCCGCTCCAATGGCAGCATTCAGTGCCTTCAAAAAGAGCTGTGTAAGCGGACTCTTGATCGCCAGCGGCGGCCACGCCACCGCCACTTCCGTGGCCAGAGTCGGCTGCAACGGTAGGAACATCACGTCATCGTCTTCCGGAAGAATTCCTCCGATGCAAAGCACATGCGCGCCGCTTCTCACCAATAAAGATGCGTTGTAGAGCAGGTTATAGGTTCCTCGGATTCTCAGCGAACCTTCCTCCATTCGACCCGCCCAAAGATTTTGCAGCGCCCTTTGCCGCGGCACATAAAGTTCGACTCCTGACAATTCTTTCGTTTGCACGCTCTCATGACCAGCAAAAATCCCGTCTCGGCGTGTCATGAGTCCCCAACGGTTTTGTTCAGGCAGCACAAAGAAATCCAGACCGTTCAGATCAGCCGGCAAATTGAAAACACCGAAATCAGCCGTTCCCATTTTGAGACTCAAGACCGCATCCACCGCATTCGAACTTTGCAGCTGCACGCGTACACCCGGGTATTGCTCGGTGAATTGAGCTACGACATCGGCAACCAGTTGCATCACCGGTGTTTCTGCTGCGGCGATTGTGAGTTCGCCCACAAGCTCCTGTGTCTTCATTACTTCATCCCGAGCACGTTGCACCATCTCGAGAATTTTCTCGGCGCGACGAAAAAGCATCGCTCCTTTTTCCGTCAACGCAATGCGGCGAGTCGATCGATCAAACAAAACTTCTCCAAGTTCGTCTTCAAGGTCGGCAATCTGTCGCGACAACGCGGGCTGCGTCACGTACAGAGCAGCGGCCGCGGCGGTAAAGCTGCGGCGCCGCGCCACTTCCACGAAGTAACGGAGCTGCTTGATGTCCATCGGTTGACTCCTCGGAATATTTATTCCTAAATTTTATAAATTTCGATGAAAATAAACCATTGGAATCATTTGATTTTCTGCCCTACCATGGCACTAACCGAGGCTGTATCGGCACTCGTTAGAAGGAAACACTGTCATGTTGATGAATGGTTTTGAGATGTCTCGTCGAGATTTTTTATCGTGTACCGCCGCCGTTGCCATGATGGCGGTCTCCCCGTTTGCCGGAGCGGAGCCTGCTGCCGACCAACCGACAACACTGATCACGCAGCGCCGTACATTGGGTCGAGCCTCACCGCTGGAAGTTTCCGCGGTCGGTCTGGGTTGCCTCCCGATGGTCGGTTACTACGGCGGCAAGTTTGAAAAGAAGGACATGGTTGCGCTTATTCGCCGCGCCTTCGACGAAGGCTGCACGTTCTTCGATACGGCTGAGGTTTATGGTCCGTATACGAGCGAGACATGGGTCGGCGAAGCACTTCAGCCCGTGCGCGACAAAGTGGTCATTGCCACTAAATTTGGCTTCGGTGTTGAAGAAGGAAAGCCGACGGCTCTCAACAGCGAACCCAAGCATCTGCGTCGAGCCGTGGAAGGATCGTTAAAGCGCCTGCGTACCGACCATATTGATCTTCTCTACCAACACCGCGTCGACCCGAAGATTCCGATGGAAGATGTTGCGGGAACCGTGGGCGAGCTAATCAAGGAAGGCAAGGTTCTGCATTGGGGCTTGTCGGAAGCTTCTGCTCGTAGCATTCGCCATGCTCATGCAGTCACGCCACTTACGGCCATTCAATCGGAATACGCTATTTGGTGGCGCGAACCGGAAACCAAGATCTTCCCGACGCTTGCTGAACTTGGCATTGGTTTTGTCCCCTACTGCCCGCTGTGCCGCGCCTTCCCTCTCGGACAAATTAACGAAAACTCCACTTTCCCCAAGAACGATCGACGCGCCACATTGCCGATGTTCACGCCCGAAGCGCTCAAGGCCAATATGCCATTCGTACACTTGGTAGCGAAATGGGCAAAGCAGAGCGGTTGCACGCCGGCTGAGTTTGTTCTCGGTTGGGTGCTCTCTCGCGGCAAGCACATTGCTCCGATTCCGGGCACCACCAACCCGAAACACCTTGATGAAGATCTGCGAGCGGCCTCTCTGTCGCTTTCTGCTGATGAATGGAAGAAGTTCGACGAAGAATTCGGTCAAATTAAGCTGGTTGGTCACCGTGCTGATCCGTTCACCGAGAGTCAGATCGACAAATAACCTTGGAATCGGAAGAAAAATCGCACAGTCGAAACTTGTTTGATCAAAACTGTTTTGGCTGTGCATCTTTTTTCCCAGCCTATGTCGTGCCTGTTTTACGAACGGACAACTGGAATCTGGTAGCTACATAAAGGCAAACTGCGCGGCAAGGCATATCTCTTCCTGTCGCAAAACGCGAAATACCGAGACTTCACGCCCCGATTCGAATGCCGAAGTTTCGAGGATCTTCAAGCTCCCGGAGCGAGTGGAAACTGAGCGCTCGTGCAGACTTTGAGCTCTGCACCGCTTTCGCTAACGTCATCGAACTCCAAACCTTCAATCTGAAGGAGTTTGCGCTTGGCTTCAAATCCGCCGCCGTAGCCCGTGAGTGCACGATTTGCACCGACAACCCGATGGCACGGCACAAGGATGGAGCACGGATTTTCTCCCACAGCCACTCCGACGGCCCGGACGGCTCCGGGTCGCCCGATACGGCGGGCAATTTCACCGTACGTCGTGAGTGTTCCGTATGGAAGTTTCAACAACTCTTGCCAGACGGCATGCTGAAAATCCGTGCCGATAAAGCGCAGAGGCACATCAAACGTCTTGCGCATGCCGGCAAAATACTCCGTCAACTGTCTCTTGGTTTGGGCAATCACTTCGTCCTCACGCTCTAAGCAGCTAGCGTGAGGAAACGCTCTTTCGAGCCGACGAGCAATCGTGGCTCGATGCCATCCGTCGGACCAATCGCAACAAATCAGTTTTCCTGCAACGCTCTGCAAAATCAACTCGCCGCAGGGCGTCCCAAACGTTTGGCAAAAGATCATTTCTGACATGGCGCACCTAAACCACAAAACCAAGAATCCGGGAAACGGATCCGTCTCGAGCTAAACACTCAATGGGACACCATCTTGAGACCGACGATGGATGCAATCAGCGTGGTGATGAAGAAAATACGCCAGAACGTCGCCGGCTCGTTTAAAAACAGGATGCCCAAAAGGACTGTACCGACGGCGCCGATTCCTGTCCAGACCGGATATGCCGTACCGATCGGCAGCACCTGTGCGGCCTTGGCAAGAAGCAACATGGACACCACCACAAAGACAGCAAAGCCCGTGCCCCAGGCCCACCATGCAAAACCGGAGACCAGCTTCATTTTTCCCAGACAAAAGGCAAAACCGGTTTCACAAAGACCGGCGATGATCAAAACGATCCAGCTCATCGTCGTGCTCATTGAAATACTCCTAGAGACTTCAGTTCAACAAAAAAGCCAACTTCTGAGGTCGTCCTCGGAAATTGGCCTTTTGATGCAGGGTCGTCCCTGCGGCGGTCGAATTATAAGTATTTTGGTCAGGAAGAAAGCATCATGGCGTCGCTCACTTCACCCGCGCCCTTTTCAAAGAGCGCCAACAGGTCGGGTACCGTGAGATGCTTCTTTTCATCGCCCTTGACGTCAACCACAATGCGGCCGGCGTGCATCATCACCAGACGATTGCCGTAGCGCAGCGCGTCGCGCATATTGTGCGTGATCATGAGCGTAGTGAGCTTTTGCGTGGTCACCAAGCGATCGGTGAGTTCGAGCACCTTAGCGGCCGTCTTGGGATCCAAGGCTGCGGTGTGTTCATCAAGCAGCAGCAACTGGGGACGCACAAGCGTGGCCATCAAAAGCGTGAGCGCCTGACGCTGGCCGCCCGAAAGAAGGCCCACGTGCGCAGTCATGCGCTCTTCCAGACCGAGGTCAAGTTCCTTGAGCATCTCGCGGAACTTTTCGGTCTGCTCGGGCTTGGAACTCCAGCTCAAACCGAGCTTCTGCCCTCGGCGAGAAGCCATGGCGAGGTTCTCCTCGATCATCATGTTGCCGGCCGTGCCGCGCATCGGATCCTGAAAGACGCGGCCGATGTATTGTGCGCGCTTGTATTCGGGCATGTCCGAAATATCGACGCCGCCCACTTCGATCGTACCGGAGTCAATCGGAAAGACGCCGGCAATCGCGTTCAGAAACGTCGACTTACCTGCGCCGTTGGAACCAATCACGGTTGCGAAGTCGCCGTCTTCGAGCGTCAGGTCCACGCCGCGCAGTGCGCGCTTTTCATTGACGCTGCCCGGAAAAAAGGTCTTTTTTACGCCTTGAGCCTTAAGCATTTGTTTCTCCGTATCGCATCAAATCAAAGAGCGCTCTTGCGTGCGCGCCACTTTTCGCGAATAAGCGGCATCGAAAGCGCAATCGCAACGAGGATGGCCGTAAAGAGCTTGAGGTCGTTGGGCGGCATACCAAGCTGCAGCACAATAGCAATCACAAGACGGTAAACGATCGAACCCAGGATCACTGAAATCAGGCAGTTTTTGAAACTGCGGGTGCCGAAGAGCACTTCGCCGATAATGACGGAGGCCAGCCCAATCACGATCGTGCCCGTACCCATGCCGACGTCGGCAAAACCGTTGGCCTGACACACCAGAGCGCCCGACAAAGCAACAAGAGCGTTGGAAATCAAAAGACCTAGAACGATCATTGAATTGGTGTTGACGCCCTGCGCGCGAGCCATCTGCGAGTTGCAGCCGGTGGCGCGAATAGCCGTGCCGAGCTCTGTGCCGAAGAACCAGTATAGGATCACGCCCACGAGCATCACGCCCACAAGGCCCACCGCCATCATCGCCATATCGGATGTGAGGCCCATGCCGGCAGCGTAGCTAAACACGGTGTCGACACGCAGCAGAGCCACATTGGCCTTGCCCATCACGTGCAGATTGACGGAATACAGCCCAATCATGGTGAGAATACCGGCCAGCAGCGGCGGAATCTTCAGCTTCGTCGTCAGAATCCCCGTCACGATGCCTGCGAGAGCACCGGCGACAGCCGCAAGCAGAAAAGCCGCCGTCACGCCATAGCCCGAGACGAGCGCCGTAGCGGCCACAGCCGCACCGAGCGGAAAACTGCCTTCAACCGAAAGGTCGGCAATGTCAAGTACGCGGAAAGTGATGTAGACCCCGAGCGCCATCAGAGCCCACATCAGGCCTTGCGCCACGGTCGGAATCAGAATATCAGCCATGTCACCAACTTGGTTTGGAAACGGCGCTTTTGACGCAAAACGCCCAAGCGCGATTTTTTCTTTTTGACAAATAAAAAAAGGCGCGGAGCAGAAATCAAACTCCGCGCCGATTCGTAATCAACGGATTTTAATGGAAATCGCCGAGTTCCGCTTTACCCTTGAGCGACTCGGGCAGCTGCAAACCGAGAGTCTTCAGGACCGGTTCGTTGACCTTCACCTTGAATTCCTTCTGGTACTGAATGGGCATGTCGGCAGGCTTGGCCTTGCCTTCGAGAATGTCTGCGCCCATGTTGCCGGCGATCTTGCCGAGTTCATAGTAGTCAACGCCCACGGTGGCCAAACCGCCGCCGTGCAGCGGACCTTCTTCACCGGTAATCACGGGCACCTTGGCGGGTGTGGTGATCTTGGTGAGAACGGGCATCGCAGACGCGATGATGTTGTCGGTGGGAACGTACAGGGCGTCAATCTTGCCGATCAGGCCCTGAGCCACCTGCTGCACGTCGTTGACGCTCGAGACCGTCCCTTCGACGAGAGTGACGTTGTAGCGGACGAGTTCCTTCTTGAGAATCTCAACCTGGAACTGGGAATTGATTTCCGAGCTGTTGTAGATTGTGCCGATCGTCTTGGCATTGGGCACGAACTGCATGATCAGATCAAGCTGTGCGCCGATCGGATTCAAGTCGGACGAACCGGTCACGTTGGTGCCTGGCTTATCCTTGTTGATCACGAGCTTGGCAGCTTCGTAGTCCGTCACGGCCGTCGCGACGATGGGCGTGTTTTTGGCGGCATTGGCCATGGTCTGCGCAGCGGGCGTTGCCACGGCAAAAATCAAAGGATATTCCTGAGACACGAAACGCTGGGCAATGTTGGCGAGATTGGACTGGTCGGCCTGAGCGTTTTGAACGTCAAAGGTCACCTTCAGTCCGCGGGCCTTGACCGCATCCTGAATGCCGCGGCTGGCGGCATCAAGAGCAGGATGCTCCACCAATTGCACCAAACCGACGGTCTTCGTGCCGTCGGCCGCCTTAGCTGCCGGCGCCTGGGCCTTGTCTTCGCCGCCGCAGCCCGCCAAAAGAGCGGCAGCCGTCAAACCGATCAGAGCTTGCTTGATCATTTCTATCCTTTGCGATGTCGTTGTATCGTCGCGCCCGAATCGTTCCGAGCACATCTGCTTATCTTAACGAGTGAAAGCTGAAGTTGGCATACGGCCAACCGCTTAGAGCGCCGAATTTGTGCGATTTGTTTCGCTTTCGTCACCATCGGTGCGGCGAGGCAGCGCCCGCAGACGCACGATGGTTGCACCGGCTCCCCCGTCAATTTCCCGCGGTTCGCAGAACGCCACCACTTCGTCGCGCTGCTTGAGCCAGCGGCGCACCACTTCGCGCAGCACACCGATGCGACCGGGCGTCCCGTTGCCTTTGCCATGAATGATGCGCACGCAGAAGAGTTCCTGCTTGCGTGCGTTTTTCAAGAACTCCGCAACGGCGCATCGTGCGTCATCAACCGTCATGCCATGCAGATCGATTTGGGCACGCACCGACCAACGCCCGCGACGCAGATCGCGTGGCACGTCCGGTCCGATACCGGGACGGCGAAAGCTTTTGCCGTCTTCGCTTTCGAGAAACTCGATACTGTCGAGATCGTCGCTCATGCTCTCTTCAAGCACGCGTTTGTTGTCGGCGATCGTTTGAACGGGAATCGGGCGACGAACCTTCCTGTGCTGAGCTCGCGTGTCGTCGCCCAGAGGCTTAACACCGGCTTTGCTCATGGCCGCCGCAAAATCAATGTCTTTTTCTTCAATGCGCGGTTTGATGCGAACGCCTGCCATGGCCTTGACGCCCGTCTGATTCATCACGTCAAGAAAAACGTTCGTTTCGCGTGCAATGTGTTCGCTGGCCTTTTGCTTGGCTTCGCGTTCGGCCTCTTGTTTGCGGGCCTGCGTCTTCAGTTTGTCGGCCAAAGGGGCGAGCGCTTCAAATCCGTTGGACATTTGATGAAAATTTCCTCTGTTGCGATCGGTCTTTGAGGATACCACCGAAAAGAGAAAGCGTTCGCCAAAACTATCTTTTTGAGTCTAAAACGCTATGCCCGCACCGATGTACATGTGTACGGGCGACGGACGAAACATCACGTCGCCTTCCGGTGCGACATTGTGGTATCGCGGAAACGACAGATTAATACCCGCCAAAAGACGCGTGTGGTCGGTCGGTGCCCATGTTCCGCCCAACTGCACCACCGGAAAGACGGAGTCTTCGGAAATATCACCGCCTTGCTGCTCCCATTGGCCGTAGCCAACGCCGACACCTGCGTGCATACGCAACGCCTCGCTAAAGTTTACGTGATACTGCAGCGCCACCGAATAAGTCGTATGATCGAACGTCTTATCTTTGACTCCGCGATTGGTGGTGTCGTGTTCGCTTTCGGTGTAAGAGAAGTCCACGGCCCAATTGTCAGCGACGAAGTAGCGCGCTCCCAGCAGATAACCGGCGTCGGAGGTCACCATATAACCTTCTTCCGTTGCCGAATCTGTCTTTTCCCACATCCAGGCCCCGTATAGCTCAAAGCGATTGGAGAACGGAGAGGTCTCAAACGTCGGCAGCAGTCGGTTTTCGAGACTGTCGGTTGCAATCGTCCCGTAGAAGAAAAAGACGTTCGTAAACGGGATATACGTCATGTAAAGGCCCACATCATCAGTGCCGGCTTTCACAACCGGAAGCGGCATCGGGATGGGAAGCCAATGGTAGTCCTCGCGAAACGTCACCCCCAACATATAGCCCGCACCCACGTGATACTTTTCGCTCACGGGCCATCGCGCCACCCAGCTGTAGCCGAAAGTCGGCTCGGGATAGTAGTGTGAGTCAGAAAAGACGATGCCAAAGAGCATGCGCTCGTTGCCTTTCTCGTCAATCATCGTGCGCACAACGCCCGCACCAAACGGCAGCGCGTTTTCCTCCGATCGATTGTCGTAATCAAAGGCAGGGTGTTCGGTCCAGATGCCGAAAGCAACGCCATCTCGGCCCTTGTTCATGATTTCCTTGAAACCGTCAACCTGAGAGGACCAAAAGTCAGCAGAAGACGGCGCGAGACCGCCCGGAAGTGTGGCGGCGGCATCTTCCCAGAAACCAGCGCAAGATTGATTTGCCCATACGGACAGGGCAAGAGACGCGACAAGCGCGTGTTTACGAAACGTTGCAGGCATAGAAAAAGGATTCAGACTAGAAGTTAATGGGCGCCCGGAAGCGCCAAGAAGCCCGAATTACCTTGTTTCTTATTTTCGGGAATCGCGCAAGGCGTTGAAAAAGCGCGAAGATTCTAGCCGATGGCCGTCAAATATTCGTCAAAAAACAAAAACGAAGTCGCCTTGTCGTTCCCAACCTCCCGGATCGCTAGATCACAAGCGCATTGATTCGGATCAAATTGTTCGCAAATAAATTTTTGAGCCTTTG
>UPZS01000055.1 GCA_900538905.1 uncultured Sutterella sp. | reverse complement strand
GCGTATCCGAACTCGCCGTTGGTGATCCGATGAATCCGAATACCAAAATCGGACCTATGGCAAGTCGGGCTCAGTACGAAAAAGTTCTCGCCTATATCGAACTGGGTCAAAAAGAAGGAGCCGAATTGCTTTGCGGCGGAGCCGCTCCTGAAGCCGGCAGCGGCTACTACATCAAGCCGACTATTTTTACGGGTGTTACCAACGATATGCGTATTGCACGTGAAGAAATTTTTGGGCCTGTCTTATGCGTGATCACGTATCGAAGTCTCGATGAAGCCGTCGCCATTGCCAACGACACGGTTTACGGCCTGAGTGCGGCCGTTTACGGAGAACGATCACTTGCGCTTGATGTTGCCTCCAGACTCAAAAGCGGCAACGTCTATGTCAATGGGGCGCCTCGCGATGTCACGGCACCTCTCGGCGGCTATAAACAAAGCGGCATCGGCCGCGAAGGCGGTCGTTACGGATTGATGGAATTTACGCAGCTAAAAGCTGTCTTTGACCGCTGCTGATCTCTGAGCAAAATTGATTCACCCAAAAAAGGCGCCTCCGGCATCTGTCGGAAGCGCCTTTTGCTTTTTATCGTCATCACGTTTCCCTTTAAGCTGTGACACACATTCGCTTGCCAAAATCAGCGGCTGTGTCAGTGCATACAACGCGCTGAGTTGCATAAGAGTAAAACAATGTTCAAAAAAAACTGCCTTGCCCTTTTAAGTCTGGGCCTCTTCTCTTCATTTGCCAATGCCTCCGCCTACAGCGACAAACTTGCTGAAATGCAGGCCAAATTCGAACAAGCTCTCAAAGGTGATCAGGCTGCAGCTGCTTATGTCTGCCGTCAAGGAAACTTGCCTCAGCTCAAAATGCGCTTGATTGATCGCGACAAACATATTGAAGCCTGTCGTCTGTACGCGAAAGACATCGCTAAAAATCCTTCCACTTATCGCTGGTTCATGGAATGGTCGATGCACCTGCCCCATGAGCTTATCGCTCCGGTGTTCAAACATCTGACGGACGCCGACATTTATCCGGTTACCAAAATCAATTTTCTTTTTGCCTCCTGGCTCTATGGTGAAAAGAAAAACATGGCAGGCCTGAGCGAAAGCGAAAGTCTCAAACTTTATCGGCAATGGGTTTTTGATAACTACAAAGCCGGGCATCCCGGCTTTGCTGGACTGTATGCCTTTCTTAAAACCGAAAAAAACGGCAAAAGCAGTCTTCCTGCAGAAGAAATCGACGAAATTATCGACAATTGCCTGCAAAAGAAGGACTTTGACTCCTTAAAACTCTTCTACTCACGCCTGGGCGAAGGCAACTACGAGGCCGTTGAAAAGAAACTCAACGGCAAGCCCACGCATTCCTCACTCGATATTGCGCGAGCGCTCACGCAAGACAAACTCAAGCTCACGCACGAACAGTTTGCCGCCATTGTGAAGTCCGCCATTGAGTCGGCCGATGAACGCACACTCGACTCGGACTACACCACGCTTTGCAAAATTGCCCTGGAAGTCAACGACAAGTCCGTGCAAAAAACGCTTTTTGAGAAAATGCTCGCCTACCGCATTGATCCTGCGAAGATCGCCGGTGCCATGGATGCGGCAGTGCTTGAGAGCGTCGTCAAAAACGAATTCAACAAAGACGGCTGGGCCGAAGCGGCCATGGCCTCCGTTTATCTCTCCACGGACGACTATCACAAAGCCATCGAAGCCTTTCAAAAGGCAAGCAAATTGGGTTATACGGGAGAAAACCTGCTCTTTAAACTCGCCGACAGTCTCTTTCACGACGCCAAGGGCAATGTCTCAGCTCAAGACACGCTTGACACCTACCGTTTCCTTGCTAAGAACTTCTTTTATCCGATCGGTGATCTGGGCATGAGTTTTGAGCTCTATCAGCTCGAGAAATTTGCCAAAGCCACAGGCCAGGAAAATCGTATCGTCGAGTACTATCAAGACAAGTTCGATCATGCTTCCAGCGCCAAGGAAAGCATGGAGATCGCTTATCGCATCGCCAAACATCAGGCTCAAAGCGGTAAGGTTTCACAGGGAGATCTCGCCGCCCAGCTTGAAAAGGCCTACCAAGAAATCTCCGGCATCCGCTTTATTGCCGCCGACGGCGATGATCCCCGTAAAAAGCCGAGTGCCGCACAAAGCATTGCCAACGGGTTCATCGACGCGTCGCTCTTTGGTATCAACTGCTCGGAAGCCGTGAAGTGGTACCAACGCACACTCTCGGGCATTCTTGAAACAACCGACCCCAAAGATTTGGCTGCCGTCTATCAGGACATGGGGCGTTGCTACCTGTGGGCACCCGATGGCGATGCGCTCAAGCGCGATCCCATCAAGGCTCGAGAAGCTTTGAAGAAAGCCTATTCGCTCGTTGAAAAGGGAGACTTTCCGGTCTACTGAAAATTACCATTTATTCGGACGATGATTCTCTTGCATTCGGACACCCCAATTCTCGAACATTCGGACTGTGGTTTCGATGCCGTTGATCGAGAAAGCGTGGTTGTTCCGAGTGCTTCTTTACTGTTGATGTTTCTACCTCTCTAACCCAGTCGGCGTTCGACCTGCCGCTCATGTCGTTAAACAATGGGCAGTAGGCAGGTCGGAGCGTCGGCTGGGGCATCCCGTGTAATCAGAGCGAGAGCTTGCAGGCTGTCATAGCTATTCAGTCGCGCGGAGCGAATGCGGAGCGCGCCCCGAGTCACAGCTAATCAAACTCAAGATTCAAGAGATGCCGGTCTGAAAGTCTTTCTCCTTAAGGCTTCAGTTTCTTTCCATAGGGATCTTCAAGTGCGCTGCACTCTGTTCGGCTCCGCATAGACGGTCCCTCCAACTTCAGGCGCCAAGCTCGATGAATGAGCCTGTCCAGAATGGAATCGCTAAACGACACGTCCCCGATACAGCTCGACCAGACATCTACCGGAAACACGCTTGTAACTATCACGCTTTTGCCTCCTTCGCGCGTTCTCTCATTTATGATTTCCAACAGGTCAGCACGTTGATTCGCGGTTAAGCCGCCTAGGCCGAATTCATCAATCATCAGTAGGTGATACCTGTTCAGTTGTTTCTTCTTACTCGCTCGCAACGTAGTATCGGAGGCACTTTCGGCGTATTCGAACAAAAGATCGTTGACGCGATAATACTTTGCTCTAAATCCTGCTCGGATTGCGGCATTCATCAACGCGCTGGCCAACCAAGTTTTGCCGCTGCCGATGGCGCCTGTGATGACGCAATGCTCGCCATTTCGGATCCAATCGCAACTGGCCAAACGCTCAATCAATCCGCGATTCAGATTGCGGTCAGGTGCATACAGAGTATTTTCAATACATGCGCCCGGATAGAAGCATGCTGATTTTTTTGATCCGCGTCGCAACCTTTCTCGTTTGCCTTCGAGCCGCTTCGCTCACGAGACATTCGTATAAGAACTCCACCGGATCTAAGCTTTGGTAATTCGGAAGCTTGACAAGTTCCATCGCTTTTATCAGGACGCCGTCGGCGCACAGCTCAAAGCAAACCTCTTTAAGATCCATTACCGATCGACTCATCGTTCACCCCTCATCGATAGTTGTTTCTGATATTGGCGTGAGCCGGAGACAAATAGTCGTCCGCGATCCTTTGATCGTTTCCAATGTTGGGCTCCTGATTATTTTCTTTGGCCCAAATGAGCTGCTCACATCTTTTGCGCGTTTCATGATAGGTGACGTTGCCGTACTCAAGACGCGAACTCAGAGCCTGATAGATGATGGAGACGGGGAAAAACTTGAAGAGCCTCATCAGAGCATTGCAAGCCCGGCCGCAAGGAAAGTTGGTTTTTCCTTTTTTTAGATGCCGCACCAGACGATCGGCAAAGTCTTCCGGCAATCCAGCCTTGACAAACTCGGCAACCCATTCGCGAGGTTGGCGTCGGTATTTTCTTTCTGCGTCAGTCAGGTGTTCCGGCAATAGGTGGGTCTTGTTGCCCTGTGGGTTCTTGTATCGCTTGCGCTCAGCGATTTTGCCCCACGAATCCAGGTCATAGATGTAGATCTTGTCATCGGTGATCGTTACGGAAACGCGCTTGCCGATGTACTCCGGCGGCGTGCTGTAGCGATGACCATCACCGGAGATGCGTACGCAATGGCCACGATCAACGACAAGGACGCGAATATCCAACGGGCAGAAGGCTTGGAGCGGCAGACGGCCAAGAAACTCGCGTTCTTCTTCCTCAAACATTTGCCTGCGGGAGTTTGACCTTTCTGTTGCAGTAAACGGCGCGTTATTAAGCTCTTCGAGTTTCGCTTTTACCTGTTCGTTGAGGTGATCGAGATCGCGGGCCATCGGGATACGCTCCAGCTCCATCGCAGCAATGATCCGTCTCTCTGCGAGCCCTACACCGGCCTCGACCCGGTTTTTCTGCTTGCGGCGACGAGGTTGGCACGCCCATGGCTCAATGTCATAGTAGTTGCACAGGGAACGTACCGTCTGCTGCACTTCGCCCTCATACCAGCTCGAGTGCTTGACGAGTGCCTTTGCATTGTCCATGACAAGAACCTGCGGCGTACCGCCGAAGTATTCGAGTGCGTGAACGATGCCGGAGATCCAGCTCTGTTGCTTCTCATTGGGAAAGGCTTCAGCGTAGGTGAGGTTGCTGTACGGCAACACCGCGATAAACAACCGCGCACGTTGTACCTCACAGTTCGGATCAATCCACTTGAGGTTGTCTCCGGCGAAGTCAATCTCCATGCGCTCACCGGGGATGGATTGGACATTGCCGTTGGGTACGCCAAGGCCGTTGGTTTGCCGCCACTCGGAGTAGCGGCGACAAAAGGAGGTGTAGGTGTATGGACGTCTGACGACTTGTGACTTATAGGCGTCGTACAGCAATTTGAGTGTGACATTGCGGCGGGCTAGCTTTTTGTGAATTTCTACCCAGTCCGGTTCTTGGTATGCCTTGGTGGTCGATGGGTAAAAAGTCTCCAATAGCTGCGTGTCGGGCAATTGGATCAACTCAGCCACTTTGGCGCCGCCGCCATGCGATAGCGCTGTTTGAGAAAGAAGACTGACAGAGGATTTGGAAATCCCCAACTTCTGAGCGGTGACGCGGATTGAAAGGCCATCCTGCATGCAACCGAGCAATTGCCGCAGACGGGAAACTGGAAACTTATTCATAAGTCCTCCGGTTGGTTAAACAGAGGACTTGGTCAATCACTTCCAGGTGTCCGAATGTTTAGGATTGACCCTTAGCCGGCTGTCCAAGTGTGTGAGATTTTGGGTGTCCAAATGTTTGAGAAGCATCGTGCGAATGCTCGAGATTTCTCAGTCTACCGCGGTGAAATGCCGCACCCGGCTCGCCTGCAGGAAATTGCGAGTCTGCTCACCGACAGTTGTCTGGAAACAGGAAACGAAAAAGAAGCCTTGGACTGGGCCAACCGTGCCGTCACGATCAAGTTCGGTACGAGCGACGTGATTGCCGCCGATGCGGCGTTCACCGTGGGGCTTTACTTCGAAAGCAAAGGAAACTATCAGTCTGCACAACACTGGTACGGACTGCTTAAAGAAAAGAGTTCGGCCGGCAGCGACACCAATCTTGCCAACCTATACTTCTCAGGCAAAGGCGTGAAACAAGATTTCGGAAAAGCCGCTTCGCTCTATCAGTCGGCCTTCTGCAAAGCGCCAGAACCCATGCACGCCAACAACCTGGCCCTTGTCTATGCCGAAGGCAAAGGCGTCAAACAAAATCCGAGCTACGCTTATGCGCTCTACAACCTCTCAGGAGACACCCGCGCCAAGCACGGCATGATGATGCTCGACGAGATGCTGTCGGCCGACCAAAAGCAACAGGCCCAGACGCTTAACATGAGAGAAATTCTCTGCAAATAAGCACTGTTCTCGGAAAAAGAGCCGGTTTTCGATCGAATTCCGGCTCTTTTTTGCGAAGTTTGCTGAAAATGACTACGCCTTAAGTGTTTCAGAGATGAACTTCTTCACCGCTCCGACATCGGCAGGCATCACCGTGACGTGTTGTTCGCGATTTTCGATGCCGACATAGCTTGAAGGCACTTCGGGAGCCGCGCCGATCGCTTCCTGAATTGTTGCGGCGAACTTCGCCGGAAGCGCTGTTTCCAAAGAAAGCATCTTGACGCCTGCGCGCACGTATTGCCGTGCGGCAAAAATGCCGTCGGCCGTGTGCGGATCCACGATAAGGCCTTCTTTTTCAAAGACTTCACGAATCGTATTGATGCGATCGGCGTGAGTGCTCTTGGCCGACACAAAGCCGCTTTCGCGCACTTGCGCCATTTCGCGCTCAGTAAGAGCAAAACCACCCTTAAGAGCAAGCTGTGTCCAAAGTTCCCTGATGCGCCCGGCGTTACGTCCGACAATATCGTAGATATAGCGCTCGAAATTGCTCGCCTTGGAAATATCCATCGAAGGAGAGCTCGTCACGAACGTATGTTCGCTATCGCGCACACGGTAGACACCGGTCTTAAAGAACTCGTCGAGAACGTCATTTTCGTTTGTCGCCACCACGAGTCGTCCGATCGGCAGTCCCATCTGCTTGGCAATCCAGCCGGCCAGGATATTTCCGAAGTTACCAGACGGAACCGTGACATCAATCACTTCACCGGGCTTTTCCGTGACTTCCAGCCAGCCCTTGAAGTAATAGACGACCTGCGCCGAAACGCGGGCCCAATTGATGGAATTGACCGTGCCGATGTTGTAGGTTGCCTTAAAGCCGGCATCCTGACTGCAGGCCTTGACGATATCCTGCGCGTCGTCAAACGAACCTTTGACCGCGATATTGAAGATGTTAGGGTCCTTGAGGCTGTACATCTGGGCTCGCTGAAACGCGCTCATGCGTCCCTCAGGAGAGAGCATGAAGACGCGCACGCCTTTGCGCCCGCGCATGGCGTATTCGGCAGCCGACCCTGTATCCCCCGATGTTGCCCCCAAAATATTGAGTTCCGTGTTGCGCTTTTCGAGGATGTATTCAAAGAGCGCTCCAAGGTACTGCATCGCCATGTCTTTGAAGGCAAGCGTCGGGCCATTGGAAAGTTCCAAAATGCGAATCTTGCTGCCGTCAATGGACCGCGTCGGCGTGATCTTGGAAAAGTCCTCACCGGTGCGGCCGTTGTTGTAGACATCCTCGCGGTACACTCCCGCAAGCATGGTCTTGAGCGTATCTTCCTCAATATCGGTTGCAAACAAACGCAGGATCTCAAACGCAAGTTCTGCGTAGGACAAATGACGCCAATCCTCAAGATCGGTCTTGGTGACCTGCGGATAAATGCGGGGCATGAAAAGACCGCCGTCGGCCGCAAGTCCCTTGAGCACGATGTCACTGTAGCCCGCGCCCTCGTCTTCGCCGCGCGTGGACTGATAGGTCATTGCGTATTTGATTGCCATTTCTCAGCTCCGGATTAATTGAGTTCTTCCTTGCGGATCATTACCACTTTGCCCCGCGTGCTCGGCAGCGCCTCAATGGCTTCAATGGCTGCCGTCACAGATCCTTCCAGAGCGCTGTGCGTCATCGCCACGATCTCCGTGTCCTTTTCGCCGATCACCGCCTCGGGCTGCAGCACCGACTCGATCGAGATTGACTGTTCGGCAAAAATGCGAGCGACCTGTGCGAGCACGCCCGGTTCATCGGCCACAGGAATGCGCAGATAATAAGAGCTCACTGTTTGGCTCATCGGCAACCAACCGAGTTGCGTCGTTTCCTGATTGTGTTCTGCGGGCTTAAGCGCCTGAGCGTCGCCCGCTGCCGTCATACGCACGATGTCTACCAAATCGGCTACTACGGCCGAGGCAGTGGGTTCGGCACCGGCACCGCGGCCATAAAAAAGCGTGCTGCCGACAGCGTCGCCCTTGACAACCACCGCATTCATCACACCTTCGACATTGGCAAGCAGTCGGCGCATCGGCACGAGTGCAGGATGCACGCGCAGCTCAATGCCGCGTTCCGTACGCTTGGTAATGCCAAGCAATTTAATGCGGTAGCCCATGTTTTCCGCGTAACGGATGTCGGTCGCCGTCAGTTTTGTGATGCCTTCAACTGTCACGGCATCAAAGTTAACGGGCGTGCCGAAAGCGAGCGCGCTCAAGAGCGTAATCTTGTGAGCGGCGTCAATCCCTTCGATGTCAAACGTGGGGTCGGCTTCCGCGTAGCCCAAGGCCTTGGCCTGCGCGAGCGCCTCTTCGAAGGAAAGCCCCTTGTCACGCATGGTCGACAAAATAAAATTGCAGGTGCCGTTGATGATGCCGGCGATCCATTCGATGCGGTTGGCGGCAAGCCCTTCGCGCAAACTCTTGATGATCGGAATGCCCCCTGCCACGGCAGCTTCATACGATACGGCCACTCCCTTTTCGGCTGCCGCCGTGAAAATTTCATTGCCATGCAACGCAAGAAGCGCCTTATTGGCCGTTACGACATGCTTGCCGGCGGCAATGGCTTCAAGCACCAGACTCTTGGCTGGCTCAATGCCGCCCATTACTTCCACGACGATGACGATTTCCGGATCATTGACCAGATCGTGCCAGTCTTTAGAGAGCGTCACTCGTTCGTCAACGATGCCGCGAGCGCGATCAATATTGCGGCAAACCACGGTCTTGACTTCAATGGGAGCACCGGCTCGGCGCGAAAGTTCCTGTGCGTTACGCTTAAGAACGGCATACGTGCCGCCCCCTACGGTTCCGAGTCCGGCGATGCCGATTTTGACTGCTTCCATTGTTTCTTTCCTTTTGTTTTGCAATTGTTCGGGCGCTTTCGTTTGGCCGAAGACAAAAATGAATGCGCTTTCTGTGATTGTATCCCGACTTTAGAGACTCAAATTGAGAAAAAAGCCAGCACTGACAGGCAATAACTGACTTTTTGTTGCATCAAAAAT
>UPZS01000054.1 GCA_900538905.1 uncultured Sutterella sp. | reverse complement strand
AAACCACAGTCCGAATGTTCGAGAATTGGGGTGTCCGAATGCAAGAGAATCATCGTCCGAATAAATGGTAATTTTCATTATCTGATTCGATTTAATATGAGCGGAATCAAGAAGTCCAGAAAGGTGTTTTATCTCACAAGCCATGCCGTTAGCCACATCGCCACGGCAGCGTTTGCGAGACAAATCGCGAACATGGCAGGCCAAATTTTTCGGGAGACGCCGGCGGTTCCCAAAACCCTGGCGGCAAATTGAAACAGAGCCCCCATGAGGTAGAGCCCGGGCATCAAAATCGTGGCATCGGTAGCTGAGAGGGTGCCGGAAGCAAAAAGAGAAACGATGGTACCTACGGCAGCGGCATTTGAAAAGATTGCTGTAGCTAGCACAACAGCGGCTTCACCGGGGAGAGACCATACGTGCATGACGGGAGTGAAGACGTCTCCGATGAGGTTCATTGCACCACAGGCTTCCAAAACGGAAATAAGGATGAACGCTACCATGACGCGTGGCAATATCCCGTAAAGAGCTAAATTCAAGCCGCTTTTGCAACCCGAGAAGAAAGCCTGAGAGGCAGATTGAGGTGTTTCGCTCATCGGGTTACCTCCGATTGGCGGAATAGCCGAAGCGTGAGTCGCATAAGGTTTGCACCTAAAAATTTGGCGGCAATGATGACCAACAGGATATTTCCGATGGGCGTCACAATGATTGGCAGCAACGCTAAGCCGTTGGAGTAGACATTGATGAGCGTTCCGCTTGAGGAGAATTGCCACATGGCAAGAATATCGCGCTCGTTGTCCGTAATGGCATCGGAGTTATGAAGTTCCTTGGTTGCCATTGCTCCGGCATCACTGGATTGCAGTGAAATAAACATGGCTACGGTGGTGATTCCTGGCAAGCCTGTCAGGAAGCGAACAGGAGCGGAAAAGAGGCGTTGAGCAGCTTTATCGGTATTCCAAAATTGCAATACGTTCAAAATGCCGCAGGTAATCATGATTGAAGGGATCAGACCGAGGCAGTAAATGAAGCCAGCTTTGGCCCCGGTACCGTGTTTGAGTGTCACGTCGCAGACTTCTGTGCCGTTGGGGAACTGCAAACAACCGAAAGAACCAATGAGTGATTGGAAATCCAGAAAAAAGGAGGAACCCTCCGGCACGAACCAGGCTCCAATACCAGCGAAACAAAATATCAGAACGGCCAGACCGAAGTAGGCCAACAGTGTTTGACGCATGAGGCTTAACTTTTCAGATCAGGATGGCTACGCCATCCGTGTTTGATGCATTTGAGAATTTCCATCACGCAATGAGACCGGTAACGATCCCGAGCCACGACAGCGTGGACCAAATGGTCCGGAATCGGCCAATCCGGCAAAACTCTGACAAGCCGTCCGGCTTCAATATCTCGGCGACACAGGTAGTCGGGAGTCGTCAACGCAATGCCCATTCCGGCAATTGCCATTTGATTGATGGCATAAACCGAGCTTGAAAAAACGGTTGCATTGAACGTCAGCGGTTCCAACACGTGTCCTCTGCGCACAAATAGCCGCTTTTCGGCCATGCCGCCGCTGTAGCGAAGTGCACGATGATTGATGAGCTCTGACGGGTGCTTAGGCATGCCGTATTTTTCGATGTAGGCGGGACTGGCCGTCATGCCGCGGGAAAACGTGCCGATGTGTTCACTGCCTGATGGAATAAAGGAACCGGTCACCAGAGCGATGTCAACGCTGTCGCGATTGGGTTCCTGGGCTTCCGAGTTTGCAAGCATGTTGATATGCACATCTGGGTGCAGTCTTTGAAATTCGGCAAGCCACTTCCAGAGGAGTTCATCGATGATGGTTGGCGGAGCTGCAATGCGAACAAGTCCCTTGAGGTGGGCGGTGTCGGGCTTGATCTTCTGCAGAAAATCGTCGTAAACATCCAACATGGACTGCGCCTGCATCAGGGCATCAACGCCGGCGGTGGTTAATGACAAAGAACGAGTGCTGCGGGATAAAAACCTCACGCCAAGCGAGGATTCGAGCGCAGAAAGCTTGCGGCTGATGGTCGAAGGATCAACCTGATGATCTTTGGCAACTGCACTGATGGAGCCTTTATGGCAAACCTCAATAAACAAACGCCACAGCGCCAAATTATTGGTGAGATTTGTGTGGGAGAGCGACATTAGAGACAGTCAATCTTCTGTTTTTTTACCAGTTAAATTAGCGCGGAAAAAGGGGATTTTATTGCATGATAGTTTTGCGTTTTATGCACAAATCCGACAATAAACTGACGAATATAGACATTTCAAACACTTTTGAGGAATGTACAAATCAGAAAAACCGGAGGAGGGAAAAATGCAAAAATCTCGTCGAGACTTGTTGAAATCGGCTGTCGCAGGCGGCCTAACCATGGGTGTTTTGAGTAAAGCATCTGCTATGCCGACAGATCGGCCGGATAAATGGGATGCATCCTACGATGTGGTCGTGGTGGGTGCTGGCGGTGCAGGTTTGGCCGCTGCAGCTCACGCAGCCGAACAGGGACTCAAGGTGCTTCTGCTTGAAAAGTTGGCCTTTGTGGGCGGTTCATCGGCGATTTGCGGCGGCGGATCCACGGTAGCTTGCACGGAGCATCAGAAGAAATTGGGCATTAAGGACTCCAAGGAGCAGCTCTATCGAGACATCATGAAGGTGGGCGGCAACCTCAATGATCCTAAAGTGGTTCAGACATTTACGGATCATGTGCTTGAGGTTTACAACTGGTTCATGGCTCACGGTGGCAAGCTCAACAAAGAACATTTGACGGGCAATGTGTCGGTTCCTCGTAACCACCAGATCAATCCGGGATCCGTTTTGTCGGGACTCCAGAAATTGGCCGAGTCAAAAGGTGTCAAGATCATGACTTCGACGCCTGCCGTTCGCCTGGCCTATGACAGTAAGAAACACGCGATCGTAGGTGTGTATGCGAAGTCGGAAGAAAAAGAAATGGCAATTGAAGCAAAGAAAGGCGTTATTCTGACGTCGGGAGGCTTTGCTCGCAACAAGAAGATGCTTGCGCAATATGTTCCCCGTATGGCCAATACGTTGGCCATTTGCGGAATGGGAAGCGACGGCGACGGATTGAAGATGGCTCAAGCCTACGGGGCGGATGTTGCTGATATGCCCTACATCAAGGCAACCTTTGCGTTCAATACCAAACCGCAGTCAATCAGTGACTCCGCTTATCCGTTCTGGCTGGGCGGCATCGTGGTCAACAAAGCCGGCAAACGTTTTGTCAATGAGTCCATTCCCAAGAAGGACGTCGGTGATTACGTTCTCGAACAGGAAGGCGGTATCGGGTACATCGTTTACGATGAACCGGTTCGTCAGGAGTCCCTGAAGGCAGCACGTAACAACGGTAGCGTTTTGCAGTCCGAAGAACGTGGACTCGTCTTTAAGGGCCAGACAATCGGAGAAGCTGCGGCGAAGGCAGGGTTGGATCCGAAGGTCGTTGAGGCGACGGTCAAGGCTTATAACAGCGATATTGAGAAATACGGTGAAGATCGCGTATTCGGTCGTAAGCATCAGGCCGGTGAAATGGGTAAGTTGCGTCCGATTAACAAGCCGCCGTTCTATGTGTTCCCGGGTACCGCTGTGCTGTTAGCTACCTATTGCGGCGTCAAGATCAACGAAAAAACGGAGGTCATTGATGTCTTCGGCAACAAGATCCCGGGACTTTATGCGGCCGGCGAAGTAACCGGTGGCTTCCACGGAAAGACGTACATGTCAGCGACGGCCTTCATCAAAGGCTTGGTGTTTGGTTATGTCGCGGCCAATACGGTTGCACAGGCATCTAAAGGAAAAGCCTAACGAGAGGTAAGTCTCTTTAACCGAGCGGGACTTTTAACTGAGTCCCGAAATTCTCGCCGCTATCTTTGTGCACTTTTAAGCAAAGATGGCGGCGAAATTTTTGAAAAGCGCTCTCATTGGCAAGAAACTTTCCATTGCCATGGGACTTGTGATTCTGGCCCACGACGTTTAGCCATGCGGGGCGTGAGTTAAGGGAGGTTGAACCAGCAGCAAAAAGGAAAGTCTCTGCGATTAGCAGATCAGCAGCCTTAGGAATATACCGAGTGTACGGACGAGAAAAGTCACCGTACAGATTGATAGAAATTGAAGAACCAGGCCGGCGTTCATTCGGAAAAGATGGGCTGTAAAAGCGAAGCAGGGAAGCGAGACGCACTCGACACTGGACAGGTCTAAATAACGGCTGAATCAGGAAAATAAAACAGGAACTTGATTGTCAGAGACAAAGGCCTCTCAAGCGGTGGGAGAAAAGTGTTTAGACCACATTGCGCTAGACCATGTCCAGAATGCCCGGTTAAATTTGGCTTTATCCAGAGAATGGCTTCATTGTCTTTGAGCATGGCGCAAAACTGTGACTCGTGTCAGAATAGCGAAACAGCAGTTCCCGATCGCGGGAGGGTAGAGGTGTATCTTCGTTTCTACCGCATGGTCTTATTCAAAATACAAAAATGAGTAGCTCGCAGCGATTGATTTCTTTGATGACACTTGGTTGTGTTGGTGTGGCAATAAGTGCTCTTTTGGCAGGGTGTTCTTCTCCGAGAGGGTTGGGACATGAGCCCTCGCCTCGATTGCCGGTAGCAGATGCGGCGCAAAGCGAAGTCGAAAGCGCTTTTGCGAAGGAGGCTGGCGTTCTTCCCATCGGTACTTCTGCGCTTTTTGATAAAACGCCCATCGGCACTGCGCAGGTAAGTGCTCTAATGCAATACACCAACGGACTGGGAGAGGTTTGCACCAAGGTTGAACTAAAGACTCAGGCAAGTAAGTCTCTGGCCGGTCTTTGTGAAGGCAAAGATGGCGTGTGGCGCTATGTGCCGCTTTCCAATTGAATGATTTTTGAGTGGAGAATCAGGCATGACGCTTGATCAAGAGCTCAGAAGCGGGTTCCTTGTCCAGTGCCGAGTGATTGCAGCGCTCATGTTGCGCGAAGTACACACCATTAACGGCAATAGCAAACTGGGTTATCTCTGGGTGCTGGTGCAAAGTGCCTTTTCTATCGCAGTCTTCTGGGGGCTGCGTGAATTTATGAATGCCCATGCGCCGCACGGTATGAGTATGCCGTTATTTCTAGCTTTGGGCTTTGGGGTGTGGGCTGTTTTTAGTGGAGGTGTTACCAAAACGATGACGGCAGTTGCGGGTAACAAAGCTCTGTTGAGCTTCCCGCAAGTGACTGAATTCGATGTGATGCTTGCACGTGTTTTGGTGCTGGCTGCGACACAATTTATCGTAACGACGATCATCATTGCAGCAAGTATTCTGGTTGGATATGTGTTCAGACCAGCAGACTGGCTTCTGGCAATTGTGTTAACAATTCTCATCCCTTTGTGTGCATTGGGAATGGGCATGGTCATTGCCGCGTTAGCTGTTTTTGTTCCGGTACTTGAAAAGATTGTGCCGATGATCTTTCGAATACTTTTCTTTGCCTCTGGAGTATTCTTTTCAGTGGATATGTTCCCGCAGTACATCGCTGAAATCCTCATGTGGAACCCAATTTTGCAGGCGATTGAACTGATGAGAACAAGTTTGCATCAGGGGTATACCGTCACAGGACTGTCTTTTGGTTATCTTGTGATTTTCACGGTTTGTTCGCTGGGATTGGGCGGGTTTCTGGAGCGTTACGTGCGTTCAAGGAGAGTGGATCAATGATTGAACTCTCTCATATTCACAAAGCCTACCCGCTTAAAAACGGCGAACGTAATGTCGTTTTAAACGATGTGAACCTCAAGATCGAAGAAGGTAGGAGTATTGCGATTTTGGGATTGAACGGTGCTGGCAAGTCCACTTTGATGCGCATTATTGGCGGAGCAGAGGCTCCAGACTCAGGCAAAGTGATTCGTACGTCCAAAGTTTCATGGCCGATTGGTTTTTCCGGATGTTTCCACGGGTCGCTGACTGGACGTGAGAACCTTCGCTTTGTGTCTCGCATTTACGGAGCGGATATCAAGACGGTGACGGAGTACGTGGAAGATTTTGCGGAACTGGGTAAATATCTGGATATGCCGGTGAAGACTTACTCTTCCGGTATGAGAAGCAAGTTGGCTTTTGGCCTTTCCATGGCTATTCAATTTGATTTTTATTTGATTGATGAGGCATTTAGCGTTGGAGATGCAACGTTCCGAAAAAAGGCTAGTGAGGAAATCCAAAAACGGACATCCAGTGCAACGTTGATTTTTGTTTCGCACTCGATGGCCGCTGTAAAACAGTCCTGTGTTTGCGGAGCAGTACTTTATGGCGGAGAACTTTCTTACTACCCTGTGTTAAACGACGCAATCCAACACTACGCGGAAATTTGTAATGGCAAACGTTGAAAACAAAACAGCAGCAGTGCCGCCAGTCGAATCTCAGCAGGCACCTAAAACAGTAGCTGTAGCAGTGGTAACTCAGTCTCAAGCGCAGGCAGAAACAGGTCCAGCGGAAGTATCTGTTGCTGTGGGGCAAGCTGAAGTGCCTGCTGGAGTTACGGATAAGGGACTGGGGCGTACATTGTCCCCTTGGGCTGAGAAGATCAAAGAGTGGTGGGAGAAGCGATCATCCTTTGAAAAGGAAGTGATTAGTTTCGTAGTTGTGCCCACCATTGCCGTCTTCGGGTATGTGTCTTTGTGGTCTTCCCCCATGTACATTTCCGAAACGCAGTTTGCAGTGCGCTCCGGGACAGAGCAACCGATGGCGGTGGATTTGACTTCGCAAATTTTTAGAACCAACACTCAGTCGGTTCAAGATGCTCAGGTTGTTGAGGCATATATCCGATCGCCGGATGCATTCGCGGCCGTTGATGACAAACTCAAGATCATTGACTACTACAGTTCGCACAAGTGGGACATTATCAGCCGCCTAACGTCAGAGCCAACACTGTTTGACAAGCAGACGTTCTGGAATCGAGTTTCCAATCCGGTCGTTAACCCTGACAACGGGATCGTGACCTATCAGATCAAAGCCTATGATCCCAAGATGGCTCAGGCTATTGGTGCGGAAGTTTTGCGTCAGAGCGAAGGTCTCATCAATGAGATGAATGAACGTGCTCGCAAGGACACGCTGGATCTTGCACAAAAAGAGGTTGATCTGGCTCGTGATCGTGTGTCCGCAGCGCAGAAAGCATTGGAAAATTTCCGTGATAAGCATAAGGAACTGGATCTTCAAGCAACAGCGACAGGTCTGCAGTCGTTGGTAATGCAACTCGAGGGAGAACGCGCGAAGATCAAAGCGGAAATCGCTGACGCTAAAACCTACATGCAAGAAAGCGCTCCAGCAATGGTAAGTATGAAGAGCAAACTTGCTGGCGTCGAGCAGCAGCTTGCTCGAGAAAAAGCGCGTCTTGTAGGTACACGTGAAGGGCTCGCAATCAACGCCTGGGTCTCCGAATACGAGACGCTCATGATTGAAAGCGAGTTTGCCAAGAAACAACTTACGACAGCGATGACGGCACTTGAAACTGCGAGAGCCTCGTTGCTTGCAAAAGCTCGCTATATCGTGCCCATCGAAAAGCCGACATTACCGGATGAATCCCGTTATCCGTTGGCTTGGGTGTTCACGTTAGTGACTTTCTTGGGGCTCTTCTTGCTTTATGGCCTCATCCGATTAATCATTGCTTCAATCCGCGAACATGCGGGTTTTTAAAAAAGACCAAATAGGTTGTTGAAATATGCATTTCACCAAGCAAGGGATCGTGCTGGCGGCACTGGCGGTTACTCTGCCTGCAATTAGCCCAGCGGTACAGGCGGCCGACGTGTTGACTGCCGCTGTGTTCGGCAGCACCGGATCCTCCTCCTACACGAGTGGTACTCGCTCTCGGTCACTCGGAACGAGTACCAACCCGACTCCCGCTAGTGCCGGTATGTCAGTCAATCCTGCCAATATGCCGGCCGGTACGGTTATGGGTCCCAACGGCACGGTCATGCCTGTAGCTGGAACTCCGTTGGTGATTCCAACCGACACCAACAACATCACAGTGGCACCTCCCGCTTGGGCACAAGGTGCCTATAGCAATTCGACATCAATTGCTCTAATGCCTTTTGCATCCAAGCTGTTTGAAGGACGATTTGCTTCAACGTTCAGTGATGCAGCGAGCGGTGACTATGTTTTAGCACCGGGCGATCGCGTTGTTGTTCGCATTTGGGGAGCTCGTTCATACGACGATGTTCTAATCGTTGATCAACAGGGCAATCTTTTTATCCCGGAAGTAGGACCGGTACACGTGGGCGGCACTAAAAATTCGAGTCTGCTCTCCACCGTTCGAACGGCCATCTCTCGCGTCTATACCGACAACGTACAGGCTTATGTCAGCCTGCAAAGCGCTCAGCCCGTTGCTGTTTATGTGACGGGTTTTGTCAATCACCCGGGACGGTATGCCGGAGGATCTCTCGATTCCGTACTGTCGTTCCTGGATCGTGCCGGAGGCATTGATCCGGAACGCGGCAGCTATCGCCGAATCGACATCATCCGCAACAAGAAGGTCATTGCCGATTTAGATCTTTACCAATTTGCATTGGCAGGAAGTGTTAACACGCTTCGCTTGAAGGATGGAGACGTCATTCTTGTTAAAGAAAAAGGCATCAGCGTCTCAGCCTACGGGTTGCTGCGAGAGGAAGCAGTCTACGAGTTAGCGCAAGGCGCCGCGACAAAGGATAAGAATGCATCCAAAGGTTCTCGACTTATTGAATTGTCGTCCCCTCTGAAAAATGTCTCGCACGTGAGCGTAAGCGGTACACGTAATAAGGCTCCCTTTAACCGCTATTTCTCGCTGGACGAATTCAAGAATTTCTTACTGGCCGATGGAGACATTGTTGAATTCGTTGCCGATATGCCCGGTCAAACCATCATGGCAACTGTCACAGGGGCCATAACCGGAGCGTCGCGTTACCCCATCCATAAAACAGTGAAATTGCGCGATCTTTTGCGTCGAATCGAGGTTGAACCCGAACTTGCTGCAACAGATTCCATTTATTTGCGACGTAAGAGTGTGGCACGAGATCAGAAGGCAGTTATTCAAGACTCCTTGCGTCGATTGGAACAAACCGCACTCACGGCAACCTCGTCTACTCCGGAAGAAGCGCAGCTGCGCGTGGATGAGGCGCGACTGATCCAGGACTTTGTCAAACGTGCAGGACAACTTGAACCGGACGGTGTGATTGTCGTTTCCAGAGGCAAGGAAGTCAGCGACATCTGGCTTGAGGATGGAGACG
>UPZS01000053.1 GCA_900538905.1 uncultured Sutterella sp. | reverse complement strand
ACCGACATAAACAACAGAAACCACTCGCGATTATTCACTAATTTTCTATGAGCTCACTATCTGCCGAACATTTTTTGTAAGGTCAACTCTTCTCAATTTGTTGCATAGCCCTGGCATTTAGCAGTATCAGAAAATCTGGTGAAGCCTGGTTACATGTTGATCGTGAACATAAAAAAACACCTTGATTCGGAGCTTGCGATGTCGTCGTCCAGCCGATTTGGGATATCGACTCTGATCCTGCTACAAGTTTGAAAAATAACTGACAAAAGAACAACAAAGGCCGCATCCGAAAAAAAATGGATGCAGCCTTGGCCGTTTAGCAGCAATTTTCGTTTGTGCTTCAACGTTCCGGGTTGAACTTTGCGTCGTACTCCAGAAGAAATTTCGCCAAAGCCGGATCATTGAGATCGGCAAATAGCGGTTTGCCGCCGTCTAATGCTCGGATCGCGTCCAGATCCTGATCGGAAAGATCAAAATCATCCAACGTCAGATTTTCAAGAAGACGCTCGCGGTGCACCGACTTCGGAATCGCAATGATGTTTTCTGCCATCAAAAAGCGCAGGGCTGTTTGCGCCGCCGTCTTGCCGTATTTGGCACCGATTTGCGTGAGTGTCGGATTCGTAAAGATGCCGTGCTGACCTTCGGCCAGCGGTGCCCATGCCATTAGACGCGTTCCATAGGAAGCCATTACATTGCGCATGCTCTTTTGCTGTGTAAACACGTTGGCTTCCAACTGCACCACCGCAGGTTTAACGTCCATGTTTTCGGCCAAATCGACAAAGCGGGCATCGTAGAAGTTGCTCAAACCGATGGCTCGCACTTTGCCGGCCGCCAGAGCCTTTTGCATAGCTCGATAGGTGCCGTAGTAGTCTCCGAAAGGTTGATGGATCAACAACAGATCAATGTAATCGGTCTGAAGCTTTCGAAGCGATTCATCGATGCTCTTGGCCGCGCGCTCGTCGCCGGCATTGGAAATCCACACCTTGGTCACGAGGAAAAGCTCTTCGCGGGCCATGCCGCTCGCCCGCCAAGCACGACCGACACCTTCTTCGTTGTAATAAGCCTGCGCCGTATCAATCATGCGGTAGCCGACGTCAAGCGCGTTACGTACAGCCTTTTCGCAATCTTGCGGCGCAATTTGAAAAACGCCGAAACCTTGCAACGGCATCTCGACGCCATTATTGAGCGTAATCGTTTTCATGGTGTTGCTTCCTCTTCATTCGTGAATCTTGTAGGTGCCGATTGCACGGACGGTTGCGAGATCCATGTCGTCGTAAATGGGACTCTTCTTTTCATCCAAAGCAGAAATCGCAGTCATTTCCGCATCAGTCAATCTGAAATCGAAAATATTGAAGTTTTCTCGGATACGATCCACACGTACGCTCTTGGGAATCACGACCACGCCGCGCTGATTGAGCCAACGAAGAATGACAGCGGCAACGCTTTTGCCGTGAGCTGCCGCAATGTCTTTGAGCACCGGGTTGACAAAAACGCCCTTCTGTCCCTCTGCAAAAGGCGCCCAGGCCTCGTGAACGATGCCTTCTGCCTTCAAAAAGGCATTGGCATCCTGCTGCTGTTGAAAAGGATGCGTTTCGATCTGATTGACCGCGGGCTTGATTTCGTTGTGCAGGAACAAGTCCTGCAAACGTTCGTTGGAAAAACTCGTCACGCCGATCGCACGAATGCGACCTTCCTTGTGCAGACGCTCGAGTGCGCGCCAGGCTGCATAGTAGTTGCCGTAAGGTTTGTGCAGCAGATACAGGTCGATGTAATCAAGCCCGAGTTCCGACAGAGAACGATCAAAACCGCGCAACGCGTCGTCGTATTCATAGTCCTGAACCCACAGTTTGCTTGTCACGAAAACGGATTCACGCGGCAAACCGCTTTCGCGGATCGCCTCGCCCACTTCGCGCTCGTTGAAGTAGCTGGCTGCCGTGTCAATCATGTGATAACCGACTTCGAGTGCTTGAAGAACCGCTTGCTTCGTTTCACTTTTTGCAATCTGATAGACTCCAAATCCAACAGACGGCATCATGACGCCGTTATTCAGACGCACTTCCTTCATCTTGATCAATTCCTTTTTCTTTCATGGTTTCACGCGACTATCATCGCTTGTTACACGCCTGAAATCCTAGGAATTTTCTGTTGTTGCCGGAAGAGCCAAATCAGAGAAAAAATTTCACTTTTCGTGGTTTTTCAGTTGAGCCATGCGAAACGACACTGAATCCAATACAACCGAATTCGATGCCGCCTTACGCCTCTATGACGATTTATCGATGATGCTGCACGACATCGGTTCATCACGCATCATGCACATTGTGCTGACACGAGGAACCCTAAGTTTCTTGCATCAAACCACGCGCTACAACGCGGCACCGGGCGACTACATCATTCTTCCCAACGCAGCGCTCGCTCAGGACTTTGCTGCTTCCGGCGACTTCAAGGCGCTTCTCTTTTCTCTAACGCCATCCATTGGAAACCGTCTGGCAATTCGCTCCAACTACGGCATCATCGGTCACCTGTCCTTACTGCAGAACCCCGTGATGCGCCTTTCTCACCATGACTTCGAGCGTTGCCGATCCGATATTGAGCGGCTTTTTGAGCGAACTCGTGACACGAAGCACTACTTTCACGACGAAATGGTGGGCCATCTGTTGGCCGCGCACATCCTTGATCTCTACAACATCCACGCACGAAACTGTCTGCCCGATGACTTTCCGTCGCGCGCCGCGGAATTGCTGCGCCGCTTTACCGAAGAGTTAGCCAACGGCAGTTTTCGTCGGCACCGCAATCTTGAGTGGTACGCCGAAAAGCTCTGCGTGACGCCTCATTACCTCTCGGAGATCTGCCGACGCGCAAGCGGACGCAGTGCGGGTTACTTTGTTGATCTCTTCACTTTGCAGGAAGTTGCGCGCCTTCTTTCCGACAAGCGTTTATCGATTGCGCAGATTGCCGACGAACTGTCGTTTTCATCGGTGTCGTACTTCACACGGTACGTCAAGAAGCACTTCGGTATGTCACCAAAAGCCTTCCGCAAGGCCGGAATGCTTTGAAACTCACTGACGAAACAAGCGGCACTCCCACACTGAAAAAACCGCTTGTCTGAACACGAATTTTGTTCGGCTAAGCAACAAAGCTCCACAGAGCCAGAAGCACAACCTGACCCGAGAGAATTCTCAAAAACATCGCCAACGGATAGACGGTTGAATAAGCGATCGCCGAAGAGTCCTTCTCAGAAATCGTATTGGCGTACGCCAACGTCGGAGGATCGGTCGTCGCACCGGCAAGAAGCCCGACGATCAGGTGGTAGTTCATTGAGAATTTAAGTCGCGCCACGATTCCCGTGATAAGGAGCGGAACAACCGTAATAATCAGCCCCAACGCCACGTAAAGCACACCGTTGCCCTCAAGGAATGCGCTGACAAACCGATCGCCTGCGCTCAAGCCCACACTCGCTAAAAACAGCGCAATCCCCATTTCGCGCAACATCAGATTGGCCGAGTGAGTTGTGTAAGTAATCAGCTTGAAGTGCGGTCCCCAATAGCCAAGCAGGATAGCCACGATCAACGGCCCGCCCGCAAGACCGAGTCGAAGCGGCACAGGCATGCCGGGAATTGCAATCGGCAAAAAGCCCAACAAGATACCCAACACAATGCCCAAAAAGATTGAAATGATGTTGGGGTGATCCAGCTTTTGCACCTGATTGCCCAAACGATCGGCCAGACGCTCAATGGATCGTTGCGGACCAACGCAATAGACCTGGTCGCCCATCTGCAAATGCAGATTCTGGTACGGAAACAGCGTCATGCCGGCACGAAAGACACGCGTGATGTTGACGCCGTCGTAGCGGCTCAAATGCAACTCACCCAAACGCATTCCGTTGACCTGATCCTTTGAGATCAGAATATTGCGGGCAATCAGAGGCGAATGCGCCGTGGCAAGATCAATGTCCTTTTCTTCCTGACCAAAGAAGGCAATAATGGCCGCCTTGGACTCAGCTCCGGCAACGATCCTCAGCTTGTCGCCCACAAAAACCTGTGTGTCCGGGCTGGGACTTGTGATCACGCCGTCGTGCAAAACGCGCGAGCAGATGAAGGGCCGACCGATGAAGTCTCGGATGGTGCGCATCGCCTGACCGTTGATGCCGGCGTTGGTCACGGCGACGTGAAAGAAAATCGGAGCGTCACTGTTGGCGCTCGCCTCCTCGTCCCAATGCCGATCTTCTTCCTTGAGATTGATGCGAAACATCTTTCTCAAGATCACCGCCGTGGCAATGATGCCCACCACGCCCAATGGATAAGCGCAGGCATAGGCAATGGCAATGTTTTCGCCTTTATAGCCCAGCATATCGAGCGCTTCTTGTGTTGCCCCAAGGCCCGGAGTATTCGTCACGGCACCGAAATGAACACCGAGCATTTGAGGTAGCGTCACCGTACCTTGCAAGAGGAAAAAGAGCGCTATGGTCACCACCAGACTCAAACCCACCGCAAGGAGCGTCAGAAGATTGAGTTGCACTCCTCCGCTTTTAAAGGACGAGAAAAAAGACGGCCCGACCTGCAGGCCAATGAAAAAGACAAAGAGGATGAGCCCGAAGTCACGCAAGAAGTTAAGAACAGTACCGTTGACGGTAATGCCGGCGTAGCTCACGGCCAGAGCAACGAAAAGAACACATGTGACGCCCAGAGAAATACCGAAAACTTTGATGCGTCCCAAGGCCATGCCAAGCGCAATGACCACGGAGTACACCAGCAAAATATGACCGACCGAATCGGCATCCGTCAGAAGTTGCATTAACCAATCCATGGTCATCTCCAGTTCGTCTTTTAATCTGTCGTTTGCGATTTCAATGACAGCAAAAACAACCTGCTCAGTGTTGATATTCTAAAAAAACGCATGCGCCCGGAATCAAGCAGCATGCGTTTGAGGAACAAAAAAGACTTCAGCTTTGTTGGGTTGAGATGATCACTTCCAGCCGTAGAACTCGGTCACCGTCTTCCAGGCGATCTCACGCAGGAATTTGGCCGTTTCGGGAGCCAACGGTTTTTCGCATTCGCCCAGATAGTTGATGTCGGCAGGAGTACGGTGGAACAACGTGGAATAGAGCACGGCACCATAGAGATAGCTGCCGGCGGCCGACGGATGACTCTTATCTGGCATATACATCACGAGATCGGGCTTAGTCTTGCGAACTTCCGCAAATGCCAGACCCACCGGAACAACCATCATCTTGGCCTTGTTGGCTATTTCGATTGTGTTGTCGGCAAGCTTGCGAATATCGTTGGGCTTGTCCTGCTTGGTCCACGTCATGACAAGAAGCGGCGTGCTGCCGGCGTTGCGAATCGTGTCAGCGTGAGCAACCGCATACTTCTCGAAATATGGAAGACGTTTCTTAGACGTGGCTGCAGCCGAATGACCTTGCAAAAGCACCACATCGAACATGGGCTTTTTCAACTTGCCGTCTTCAACAATTGCGTACGGATCCTGTTCATGCGGCTTGAGGTAATAAGCCACATCGTGGAAGGACAGGGCGCCGGAGCTGATTGTCAGAAGGCGCGTCTTCATATTCTCCTTCGGAGTGCCCGCCCGCATCATCCCGCGCAGGTAGGTATGGACACCACAGTTGTAGAAGGAGTACGAATTGCCGATCAAAAGAGCCACTTTCGGCGAGGATGCGAGCGGCGTGGTGACTTCGGGCTTAACAGAGTTATCCAAAGCCATCGCGGAGCCCATCGTCAGGCATCCGGCCAAAAGGCAAGCGGTCGATTTAAAAGAAAAACGCATTTGCAAACCCTCGAAAAAAGTGGGCGGCGTGCCTGCCTCCGATTCTGACGGCAGATATATCAGACCGGCGGCAGGCACAATGGAGCCGTTGATTAGAACTTATGCACCAGACCAACTGCAATCTGATAACGCGTCAGATCGCCGTCGCCATTGGATGCATTGTTATCTTTGTCGATGGCGTCCTCGCCATGCAAATGAGCAACCACACCGTAGATACTGGTGCGTTTGCTAAGCGGATAGGTGTAGCCTGCGCCAAGAGACCAGTAGCTGGCGTCTTTCCCAAGGTTGGGACCAAGTTCCTGACTGTTTTCACCATCCATGTAAATGGCGCTTAAACGTACAAGCCCCTTGCCGGCAGGAATTGTTGCACCCAACAGGTAGAAATTGGCATCGAAGTTTTTTACTGCAGCTTTGGTGTCGTTGAATTTGACACTTTGCAGACAACCGATTCGTTCTAGATTCCAACCGCGCTGGTAGCCGGCCATAATCTTGGCAACACCAAAGTCATAATAGGCACCTAGATAAAGCGTTGTGTGATTTTCATTACCCTCAGCCTTATCTTCAGCCGCTACGACAATTTGTTCGGCGCCGATCATGAGGCCGAGATTTCCACCTTTCCAGTCAACAGAACCGCCCCAGAAACGTTCGTTGTCAGTCCATTCCTGAGCTTCTTCTTTTTTGGTCTGGGTGGAAGCTGCCGCTAATACAGTAAAGCCTGCAAATTTCGGCGACTGATAGAACACAGCATTATCAATACGGCCACCCTTGCCATAGAAAAGCAGACCGGCATCGCCATAAGTCACACCAAAGGGAGTGAACGGACGGATACGCGTGAACTGATCGGAACCGGACAAGGGTTTGCCAGAACGACCAAATGCAATTTCACCGAAAGTGTCATTCTTCAAAGAGATGGTCATCTGGCGCCCAAAAATACGGTCCGAGCAAGAACTGCAAAACTCACCGGTATCGGATTCAATGCCGGACTCAAGGTGCGCTTTGATTGTCCAGTCGGCATTCAACTTTTCAGTAGCCTTGATACCCCAGCGGCTACCGGTGGAATGACCGGACGTCATCTGGAAATTGTCTTTACTGTCACCTGAATTGATCGTGTACATCATGCCCGTGTCAAAACGGCCAAACACTTCAACTTCTGCCGCTTGTGCCATGCTCATCGTGGCGGCTGCCATCGCCACAGCAAAGGCAATTTTCTTTGCTCTAAACATTTGATTCTCCTTAGGTTTTGATTGGAGCGTCTCGAGCTTAGAAAAAAAGCAAGGGGGGGGGCAATGGCAGTTACGCAAGCTTATTTTGTGCTTTACGCAAAATAGTTCCTCATTATCAGTGGCAAAAAAACGGAGCTCAGGTGCGATAGAGCATATTTCGATCATACTTCCGACTGTCTTTCGGCAAACCGACGACATCAGAGACCTGAGCCTCATAGGAATCAAACAACCGCTGCATTTCCTTGGCGTACCACTCTAAAAAAATTCGCACGCGCTTCATGTGCCAAGCTTCATGGCTTGCCACGATGAAACACTCCACGGGAGGGTGAAACCAGCCGGGCAAAATGGCAACCAGACGACCGGCCAGGAGGTCCTCATAGATCTGCACCAACGGCATATCCACTGCCACGCCCATCCCTTCAAGAAGCGCATTGCGGATTGCCAAAATGTCAGTGGAACGAATGCAGGAAGCGTAGGTAATCGGTACGGCTCTGTCCCCGCGATAAAGCACCTTAGTTTCTTCTCGTACGGGACCGTTGTAGACAAGTCCCGTATGCTGACGAAGACTCACGGGGTCAATCGGCATGCCGTGCTTTTGGATGTAACCTGGGCTTGCGACAGGCAAATAAACGTTGCGTCCGCGGCTCATATAGCAAAGGCCGGGCAATGTCGGCTCCCCCGTAATGGTTGCCACATCACAAAGTCCTTTTTGGACATCGGCGGGTTTAAGACCACCCAAAATCTCTACGGTAATGTCCGGGTGAATTTCATGAAATCGTTGCAGCAGCGGCGTTAAGCGACGCGCCGCAAAACCGGGAGCCGACGACAGCCGAATATTACCCGTGAGAGCACTGTTGTCGTCAATGATCTTCTGCATAAGTGAGTCGTGCGCCCGCAAAATCTGCGTCATGCGCCTGACCACCATCCGGCCCGTTTCGGAAAGTTCCATCGGCCGGGAATTACGCCGAATGAGATCGCACCCCAGCGCCCTTTCCAGAGCCGTAATACCTCGTGAGATATTGGAAACGTCAACCTCAAGCAGGTTTGCGGCCGCGAGAAAAGTTCCCGTTTTGGAAAACGCAATCAGATAGCGCCATGCCGTCAAGTCATCCAGTTTTGTCACCTCAGCCTCCCCTTTTCTAAGGCCTTATGACATCGCATTTTCTCATACTTTGCGAAAGACGCAAAACTCATTTGTTCAAAAGCGTTTGTACTGTTTTGCTTGGCAGTTGATACTACTGTCGATTCAGAAAAAAGAGCTTTTTTGGGAGCTACAAAAAGTGATTCACGACGAGTTTTACTGGATTTCTCAGATCAACAAGGCAAGTGTGGTATCAAACAGCGAAGAACAACTGCTTGACGAAACCACAGCAAAACTTGCTGCGCGTGGCATTGTGACGGTGGAGCAGCAAGCCGAAGCGGACACTTCCAAACGCGTCAAGAAGTACATCGCTTATGAACCGATGGTGATTGCAGCCACGGGTCCCGAAGTGACGATTCTGCACGCCGGGCGCTCGAGTCAGGACATTCTCTCCACGATGCGCGTGGCCATCTTGCGCGAACAAACGATAGCGTTGTGCGAAGCGCTTGATGCTGTGATTGGAAAGATTCTTGCTCTGGCCGAAGAACACCGCGACACGGTCGTGCCCAACTACACCAACGGTGTGGCAGCCCAGCCCAACAGTTACGCACACTATCTGCTGGGATTTGCCGCGGCTTTCCTGCGCGATCGCGAGCGCCTCAATCAGTGCCTTGTGCGCTACAACGAGTGCCCGATGGGCGCAACTGTCTTAAACGGTACGGGTTGGCCCCTTAACCGCGACACGATGGCCAAACTGCTCGGATTTGACCGTCCGCGCCTCAACGCCTTTGACTGCACGTGCGAAACACCCGTTGACTTTGCGCTCGAAGTGTCATCCGTTGCGGCTTCCGTCGGTGTGCATGTCGGTTCCATGATCAACGACATCATGGTGCAGTACGCCCAGAGCCGTCCCTGGATCATTCTGCAGGAGGGCGGAGAAAACACGTACGTGTCTTCTGCCATGCCGCAAAAACGCAATCCGGGACTCATGAACAACTGCCGCGGCGACGCAAGTGATGTCGTTTCTGAAATGACCGCGGTCTTTACCCGCGTGCACAACCTCGTGCCCGGCATGGTCGACGGCAAGAGCGTGGCCAAGAACGGCCGCATGACAAAGGCCGCCATCTCCATGCTCGAGCGCTTCCTGAAGGTTTTGAACGCCCTTCGCATCAATCCGGCGCGTGCGCTTGAAGAATTGAACAGCGACTGGACGGCTTCTCAGGAAATCGCCGATCGTTTAATGCACGACCACGGACTGCCTTTCCGCATCGGCCATCACGTCGCCAGCCGCATGGTTTCCTGGGCACGCGCCAACAATGTTTTGCCGCAGGACTTCCCGTATGAACAGATGCAACGCATCTACGTTGAAGAAATTCGCGAAGAGTTCCCGGAAGGTCCCGAGGTGCTCCCCATGAGCAAAGAGGAATTTCTCGATGCGCTTGACCCGCGCAAGATCATTGCCAACCGTAAGACCAAGGGCAGCGCCGCTCCCGCTGAGGTTGACGCGATGATTTCCGGGTTCACTGAAACGCTGAAAAAAGAACAAGCCAAGACCAGTGCTTTGCGTACCAAGGTCGAAAAAGCGATCGGTGAGCTCGAAGTTGCCTTTTCAAAATTTCTTTGATTCCAAACCTTAAGGAGATCACACTATGTCTTCGGTATTGCCACTGATTGCCGTGATCGTGACGGTGATCGCAGGCTGGGCGCTCATCAAGCGCGTTCAGACGCATATGGTGCTGTTATTTGCCGGCTTGGCTATCCTCATTTGCGTGGCTTTGGCCGGCACGGGCTTCCTGCCCAAGGGTGTCAAACCGTCGGGCTTCTGGCTCTTTGACATCTTTGCAACCCTGAAGTCAATCGCTACAAAGCAGAGTTCAGGCATCGGCTTTCTTATCATGACCGCCGGCGGCTTTGCTGCCTACATGGACCGTATCGGTGCGGCCAAAGCGCTCGTTGACGTGGCAGTCAAACCTCTGTCGGCACTAAAGGCACCGTATCTTGTGCTGGCATTCGGCTACATCGTCGGCCAACTGCTCGTAACCGTGATCCCGTCGGCCGCTGGTCTGGCAATGCTCCTTTTAGTGGCATTGTTCCCGATTCTCAAGGCTGTGGGCGTTTCAGCCGCAGCCGCTGCTGCCGTCATCGGCACCTCGGCCGGCATGACCTTTGCACCGACGGCAGGTACCGCAAGCCTGGCTGCCAAAGTGGGCGGTCTTGATCCGATCATCTATCTCGTTCAATACCAGCTTCCGCTGGCTGTTCCGACCTTAATCGTTGCGGCGATTGCACACTACTTTGTGCAACGTTATTACGACAAAAAGAATGACGATCAAGTCGCTGAAGTTGTCGAGGTTAAAAAAGTTGATGTCCCCGTCGTTCCGAAGTGGTACGCCTTCTTCCCGGTTCTTCCGATCGCCCTGCTGATTATCTTCTCCAAGCTCGTCGTTACCTCGGTCAAGCTCGATACGGTGGCTGCTCTCTTCATGGTGTGGGTGTTTGTGGTGATCGTCGAATTGATCCGCCTGCGCGATGTCAAGAAGATCTTCAAAGACGGCATGGCCATGTTCCAGGCCATGGGCAAGATGTTCACGGGCATTGTGGCCCTGATCATCTGCGCTGAGTTCTTTGCGACAGGTCTTAAGACTTCTGGCCTCATTGACGTCATCATCAATTCGGCCAACGGCGTGGGTGCCGGTATGGGCGTGATGACGGTGATTCTGACGGCCATTGTGTCGTTAGTAACGTTCCTCACCGGTTCCGGTGTCGGTGCCTACTCCTCGTTCGCCTCTCTGGCTCCGGACGTGGCGGCCGGTTTCGGCGGTTCCGTTGAAGCCCTGGTCACCCCGATGCAGTTTGCAAGCGGCATGATCCGCGCCATGAGTCCTGTGGCAGGCGTGATCATTGCTGTGGCCGGTGCCGCAGGTGTCTCGCCCATGGCCATCGTACGCCGCACCTGGATTCCGATGACGCTCGGTTTGATCACGACTTTGATCTTTAACCAGATCTTCTTCGGTTAATCTCAAAACAGCTATTAAGCTAGGCCCGCTATCCACTCCTTTGGACAGCGGGCCTTTTTTTTTGAAGGAATTGAAGTGGTATCGGATTTTTGGACACCAATAGGATCCAAAGCATGCACATCATCCCGGGCGGGCGCAACTCCGGCCGGGTCGAGCAGGTACACGGTGGTGTGAGCCGCAACATCG
>UPZS01000052.1 GCA_900538905.1 uncultured Sutterella sp. | reverse complement strand
CAAGGCGGGACAAAGTATGTGCCCGATCAATAGTCACGTTTAATCCGTCCGCAAAAAAGGACGGCGTCTTCGGTTTTTGTCCTCAGAACGCCGTCCAAACTGAAGGAGATCTTTTTTCGTCAGATCAGACGTCTGATTGTCTCATCAGAGATATTGCAGAACACGGGTGAGCGTACGGACACGGTTTTCGATCGTATCCACGCGCAGATATTCGCGTTCGGAATGGAAACCGGCACCGGCAGGAGCTACGCCGTCGATCACGGGTACGCCAACCTGAGCGATTCGATTGGCATCGGAACCGCCGCCGGCATCAACCCAAGTGGCTTCATAGCCTTCTTCCTTGGCCGCACGGTTAACAATTTCAACCAATTCCTTCGTGGCGTCCGTGCAGGGCATAGCCGGGGACTTGGAAACACGCGTGGCTTCAACCGTGATGCCGTCGCCCCAGTTCTGCTTAGCCAGCACTTCAATGCCCTCGTCAATTTCGCGGCCGTCTTCGTCGTTCCAGCAACGGGTATCGATCTTAAGGATGCACTTTTCGGGAACCGTGTTGCAGACGGTACCGCCTTCGATAACGCCGACCGTCACGCTCGTACCCTTGCCTTCGAGATCCTGAAGGTTCGTGATGGCGATGGTGAGGTGAGCGGCTGCGAGCACTGCCGAGCGGCCGTCCTGCGGATTGTTGCCGGCGTGGGCGGCCACACCGTGCACGACCACGTTCCAAACGGAGCGACCCTTGCGGGAACGAACGAAGGCACCCGTGGCGCGGCCCGGTTCGCAGACGATGGCGCGCTTGCACTTGGAAGCCATCTGCTGGAGCCATTCGCGGGAGGAAAGCGAACTGATTTCTTCGTCGGGGTTGTAGCACACAGCGATGGCCAGACGATCAAGGTCTTCCTTGCGGGCGTTCTTGAGAGCGTGGAAGATCGCGATGACACCGGCCTTGCAGTCGGCGCAACCCGGCCCCGTCACCTTGCCGTCTTCAACCTTGAAGGGGCGTGCGGCGGCGGTACCGTCGGGAAACACGGTGTCGAGGTGAGCATTGAACATGATGTCGAACTTTTCGGCACCGGGCTTGTTCGTCGCAAACAGACCCTTGCCGGCCTTCGGGCCGAGGTCCACAAGTTCCGTCGCAAAACCGATGGAGTCGAAGTGGCGCTTCATGATGTTGGCCACCTTGGTGACGCCTTCGCAGTTGGCGCTGCCGCAGTCGAGATTGACAACTTCGGCGAGGTCTTGGAGGTAGGTCTCGAGCATTTGGTTTGTCCTTAAAAAATGTCCCTTTCCCGGGAGGTGTATCGGATAGGGACAATTCTTCAGGATTGAGCTCGAACTCGCCTTGTACCTTGGTTCAAGACGATGCGATTTCTCCGATGGCAGCCAAATATTTATGCGCTTCCAGGGCCGAGCGCACGCCAAGCTTCTTGCAGGCGTTGGCTCGATGAATCTTCACCGTGTGCTCCTGAATGCCCAAGTCGATCGCGATCACCTTATTGAGTTTGTCGTCGGCAACCAAACGGATAATTTCCTTTTCACGCTGCGTGAGCGTCTCAAAGGCGCCGCGCATCATGTCGATACGGAATTTTTCTTTTCTCGCTTCTATGTTTTGATCCGACAACCGACGCACGGTCTGACGCAAACGCTCGGGTTCGACGGGTTTCTCGCAGAAGTCGCCCGCACCCTTTTGCAGTGCCATCACCGCCATGGAGATATCGCCGTGGCCGGTGAGAAACACGATCGGCAAATCAATGCCGCGGCGCAACATTTCGTCCTGTAGTTCCAGTCCGTTCATATCGGGCATGCGCACGTCGAGAATCACGCAGCCGGGGGTACGAATATCGTCATTTTCCAAAAAAGCAGCGGCGCTCTCGTAAGCCACGGCTTCGATACCTGCCACGCGAAGCGTAAAGACGGTGGAATTACGCACCGTTTCTTCGTCGTCGATGACGCGAGCCAGAGGCCGCAGAGCTCGGCTGCTCAGTTCTTCGGTCATGCGGTTTGCTCCTCATGAGGTTGATCGACGGCCGGAATGCAAAGCGAGACGGCCAAGCCACCCGGCTGATTGCGGGTGAATTCCAGTCGGGCCGCGTGACGCTCGGCAATGGTACGGCTGATCGACAGGCCCAGGCCGAGCCCTTCGATTTTTTCACTCGCCACGGGACGCGCAAGCGTACGGAACTGCTCGTCGGAAACGGCCGGACCGTTGTCTTGGACCTTGAGTCTCCAGAAAGCTGTCGTTGTGCTCGATTCGGAGGTCAGCGAAATATGAATCTCTCCCTTGCCATCGGGGTTCTTCCGAATCGCCGAAAGGGCGTTTTTGAGACAATTGACCACAAGGAGCTCAAGCTCCAAGGCGTCGCCCGAAACAAACGCTTCGGGCGGAAGCGAAGAGAGGATGCGAACACCGGTGAGGTCGCTCCCTGATCGGAAGGAACCGAAGGCATGCTTGACGATGTCGCACAGATCCACCGATTGATGTGCCTTCTCTCGGTTCTTCGCATAGGCCCGCACGCGATCGACGATGCTTGCCACGCGCTCGGCCTGCTTGGTAATTTCGCGGGTAGCCTCGTCAATCACCGGGTCCTTGCCTCGGCCGCCTAGGTATAGCGACAAGCCGTCGGCATAGTTGATGAGGCTTGCCACCGGTTGCCGAAGTTCGTGTGCGATCATGCTGGAGATTTCTGAGACAAAGCCAGCGCGTTCAAGTTGCGAGAGGCGCTCTCGGTCAATGCGGGCAGTCTTTTCAAGCTCCGACTTTTCGTCGATCACCTCTACGAGCTTTTTGGTACGGCGCGCCACGGTTCGGCTTACGGCAAAGCTATAAAAAACGGCGGCCAACAGCAGCAACACGCCAATTAGAAGCGCGTACTTATATCGATCAATCATCACGCTCGAGCCCGTCGTGCGCACGGTCGGACTGTACCCCAAGCGCTCGACGAGATGGCGAGTTTCACTCAAATTCGCACCGACGGTCCACCCGTATCCCGACTCGCTCATCGGCATGGAAAGGAGCGTCGCGGAAAGTCTGCGCTTGATGTCGGGTGACAAGGAGGCCTGAGCCGCAAAGATGAGATCGGGATATAGATCGGTCGAACGCAGACAGGCAAAGGTGTCTTCGGGTTTCTTGCCCACCACCTTGATCGTATTGGGCGCCACCAGCCCTCGGGCCACCAGGCTTTCGAATTCGCAGGTGCGCAGAATACCGAAGTCAACTTCCTTATTGAGTACGGCCTCGACGATGGGCATGCCGGACTTGTCCTTGAAGTAGGCCTTGCCGAAGTAGTTTTTCGGATACTGCGTGATATTGGAGATTTCCCCCAGAGCAACGATCCAGCCCGCAAAGGACTGGGGACTTAAGGCAGCAACACGTTTGGAGCGCAGGTCAGACGTACTCGTGATTCTCGCGTCGTCGGCACGCGCAATGAATACCGCGCCCATGGCCTTGCCCGGATCTTGCGACTGAGGAGACTTGCGCACGGCCAAAGCCGTAGCGCCGGAGGTTTCAAGGTAGGTGTATAAGCCGCTTGTGACCACAAAGAGGTCAACCTCGTGCTTGACGGCAGCCACCGTCAGATCGAATTCGGTCAGAGGAACGACTTGAAACGCGTACTCGGGCATCGCGTTTTTGAGTCGCTCGATCGTGACTTCCATCAAGTCGGTGCGGAAAGTAAACAGCGGCGAGTAGTACACGCCTACACGAAGCATTGCAGGCTGCCGGGCAGGATTGTGCGCCTCGGACGAGGCTTGCAGATAGTCGGCGGCATCCTCCACGTCTTCTGCGGTTTGAGCAAACGACGGAGAAACGAAGCCCATGATAAGGGCGCAGACCAAGGCCGAGGCCCTTGGCAAAACCTTGCGCAAGCAGTTGCTCAGAAGCAAGCTGTGTTGAGTACGGGCCATCGGTACCTTTTTCCGAGAGATCGACAAATTTTGATTGTACCAATACGAAAAAGACAGGCTGTGCGCCCGAAGAAGGAACGCTCAGCCTGCCCAACAGGAGGACAATGATTGGAAATTAATTGAGCAGGATCGTGGTCACCACCATCACGATCAAGCCGCCGATCATCGGAATTGCCGTACGGCGAATGAGCGCGAACGGACTGATGCCCGAGCAACCTGCCACAGCCACCACCACGGCGGTAATCGGAGACATGTTGCGAGCCATGCCGGTCGAAAGCTGCATCGGCATCAGGAGCAGGATGGTCGAGACACCGAACTGCTGAGCGAAGTCAGGCATGAGCGGCGAGAAAGCATAGAACGGAGCGTTGCCGGAACCCATCACAACGGAGGCGATCGAAATGAAGGTCACGACGACGATCATGATGGCATAGGCGGGCAGGCCCATGCTCTTGGTGACGTCAATCAGATAATCGATGGTACCCGTGGCGATCAGGCCCTTGGCAAAGAGTTCGCCCGCGACGATCAGGGTGATCACGGTCGCGAACTGACGGCCCATCGTGTTGAAGAAGTCCATGGCGGTCGTGAGCACTTCCTTGGCGGGCTTGCGGATCAATTCGCAAACAAGAGCCACCGTGAAGGAAATGAACATGGCTGTCGGCACGTCAAGCTTGATGCTCGAAATCACGAAGCGGTTGAACACGAAGAGCATGATGAGCGGCAGCATCGGCAGGAAGCCGTACCAAGCCGGAGCGCCCTTGCTGTCGAGGTCATTCTGCTTGGCAACGGTTTCGTCGATTTCGTTGGCCTTTTCACCGTCCCTAGCATCAAAGTACTTCTGGGAGAAGTAGTGCAACACGGCCACGGCAATCGTGGTTACGATACCGACGGGCAACTGGTATTCGATGAAGTAGGTCATCGTATCCATGCCGGCCACCTGAGCGGCGTAGTTAGCTGCGCCCGATGTCGGCCCCATGTCAAGGCAGGACACCGTGATGATCAGGGCGGCGGCGGAAAGTCGGGAGACACCGAGGCGCACGAGCACCGGGTACATCGTCACCATCAAGAGCATGGACAGACCCGAAGCGCTCGGAATGAACAAGTCAGCCACGGCACCTACGACGTAACTCAGAGCGAGCACGAGATAGGGGGACTTGAAAACGCGCAGCGGACGGGAGATGTAATCGGCCATCAGAGCGCTTGCGCCGATCTTGGCCATGTAGGTGGAATAGCCCGAGGCGGCCATGATCAGCAGACCGATGCCGGCCACACGGGAGCTCATCAGGGAGGAGATGCATTTAAAGAGGTCAAAACCCACGAAACCCGTGCTCGAAACACCCTTGGGAAGAATCTGAGCACCGTTGGGGAGAAGCCCAAGCGCATCCATGGCCAGGGCACTGACCAACAAAACCAAGCCGCCGAAGAAGAGCACGAACTGGGCTTTCATCTTCTTGAGCAGAATCCAGACCACCAGGACGGTGACTGCAAGTGAAATTAAGACGCCGATCATTTTTTCGGAGTTCCTTTCGGTTGAATTTGCATACGTGTTTGTTATGTGGCAGACAACGCATCGATGTTGCAGCAAGCGAAAAGTGCGAGAAGAAGTGCTTCTTTTCGCCGACGTGTCAGATCTGTGGATACATTGCCGCCGGTTTTCGAGTGAAATTCTGAAGATCGGCGTCAAATTTCTCCTTGTACCTTGGTTCAATACGGCACATGATCACTCTTGAAAAGCCGATGCCATGACCGTCGGGCCCAAATTGCGCTATTGTCCGAAAGACAAGAAACGAGCCGGCCTCTCATTTAAATAAGAGAGGCTTTTCGACGAGCGAAAAGGAAATTTCAGATGCAGACAATTCAATCCGTCGCCCTCATCGGCATGGGCGCTTTGGGCATTCTCTACGGCCACACCATGGCCCGGAAGATGAAAGAGGGGGCCGTAACGTTTTTGGTCGATGAGAAGCGCAAGCAGCGCTATCGCGCCGATCCCCCGACCTTTAACGGAGAACCTTGCCGATTTGCCTTTTGCGCGCCCGAGGACTACCCGGGCAAAGCCGAGCTTTTGATCTTCGGAGTCAAAGGCACGCAATTGAAGGAAGCGATCGAATCCGTGCGTCCCGTTGTGGGCCCTAAAACGATCATCGTGTCGCTTTTAAACGGCATCACGAGCGAAACGATTCTCGAAGAAGCCTTCCCGCAGGCCACCGTTCTTTATAGCGTCGCGCAGGGCATGGCCGCAACGCGCGTGGGCACGCACGTCATCTGCAAGAATCCAGGTTTTCTCTTCATCGGGGTGCCCGCACGCCACGCCGATCGGCTGCCGGCGTTGAAAACCGTCGAAGCTTTCTTTGACTCGACAGGCGTTGTGTATCGCCACGAAGAAGACATCGAACGTCGCATCTGGTGCAAGTGGATGTTCAATATCGGCGTCAACCAAACAATTGCCGTTGCCAAGGGCACCTTTGCCGACATCCAAAAGCCCGGCCCCGTGCGCGATCGTTACATTGCCGCGATGCGTGAGGTTGTCGCTGTAGCCGAAAAAGTCGGCGTGGACGTCACCGAGCGCGATCTTGAGGAATACATCCGCATCGGCGACGGACTTGATCCGGAAGGGATGCCCAGTCTCAGACAAGACACCAAGGCGCACCGTCTGACCGAAGTCGACTTTTTCTCCGGCGCTCTGATCGAAAAGGCGAAGGCGGTAGGCGTACCGGTACCCGTCAACGAAGCGCTGAACCGAGAAATCAAGGCTATTGAAGCAAGCTGGAAACAAGTGGATGCTCCCGTTGTTGATTTGCTCTGCGCACATACCTCCGTGCGCGACTACACGGACGAGCCGGTGTCGGAGGCCATGCGTCAGAAGATTCTTGATGCAGTCTTTGCCGCGTCTAGCTCGTGCTTCCTGCAGCTTGTCACCGTCATTCGCGTCACCGACCCCGAACTGCGCCGCGTGATGTATGAAGCAAGCGGCAATCAGCCGCAGGTTCTTTCCGCACCGGAATTCTGGGTCTTCTGCGCCGATTACCATCGTGACGCCGGACTTTGCCCCAAGGCAGATCTCGGCTGGACCGAGCAATTCCTGACTTCGACACTTGACGTCGGCATCTGCGTGCAAAACGCTATGGTGGCTCTGGAATCGCTTGGGCTGGGCGGGTGCTTTATCGGAGGTCTGCGCAACGGCATTGCCAAGGCCGATCAGGCGCTGGGACTGCCCGAAAACGTCTATCCCGTGCTGGGGCTCGCTTTTGGTCATCCCGCCTTCAAAAACGAAGTCAAGCCGCGTTTGCCGCAAGCGATCACCGTCATGGAAAACCGCTACATCAAACCAGATGCAGACGAACTGCAAAAATACGATGCCGTCACCGAAACGTATTTCGCCACACGCAGCCGCTCGCCACGCAAGGACTCCTGGACCAAAGGCATCGGCGGCGTGCTTGCCCGCGAACGCCGACCGTTTGTTTTGGAGTTCCTTCGCTCCAAAGGATTTGCAAAACGATAAGAAAAGGCAAGGAGACTTCTGAAAATTTCGCGCTATACTTGATTCCGACATTTGTCGGAAACGATATTGCAATTTTGAAGTATGCCCAGACCCAGTCGTTGTCGTCGTGTGTGTTGTGAACCGCTGGTGCGCCTCTTTGCTCCTCAAGGGGGCGAAGAGCTTACTCCGGTTGTCCTGCTTGTCGAAGAGTACGAAGCGATTCGCATCGTTGACCTCGAAAAGCGCACTCACGATCAATGCGCTCAGCAAATGCAGATTTCCCGCACGACAGCAACCGAGATTTACGAAAAGGCCCGCTTCAAGATTGCCGACGCCATCGTCAACGGCAAGCCGCTGGTGATCGAAGGCGGCAACTATCGGATTTGTCAGGAATCAAGCTGCTGCGCGTGTCCTGGCCGTTGCCGGCGCAATACCGTCGCCCGAGCCGCCGCACAGGAAAATCAAGGAGTCTCACATATGAAAATCGCGATGCCCGTCAAAAACGACGCCATCTTCCAGCACTTCGGCATGGCGCCCAACTTCAAGATCTATGTTGTGCAAGACGGAGCCGTCATTTCGACCGAAACGATTGCCGCAGGCGGCCACGGTCACGCCGCCGTGGTGAACCTTCTCGTAAAGAACGCCGTTGACTGCGTGATCTGCGGCGGCCTCGGACCGGGAGCCGTGCAGTCTCTGGCACAGGCCAACATCCGGCTTTATGCCGGCAACGAAGGCGACTGTGATGCTGCCGTCGCCTCGCTCATCGCCGGCACACTTGAAAACAACGTTGAAGCCGCCACAGCCGGCCGCGGCCACCATCACTGCCATGGGCCTGGCCACGAAGAGGGTGGATGCGGTTGCCATGGACACCACGGCCATGCAGAAGAGGGTTGCGGCTGTCACGGTCACAAACAAGAGGGCGAATGCAGCTGCGGCGGTCACTGCGAATGCGGCAAAGAAGAATGCGACTGCCACGGAGCAGGCCATTGCGGACGCCGCGGGCATGGACATGGCCACGGTCACTGCGGCTGCGGAAAACACTGATCGCTTCCTCTGACCATTTCAGGTCTCTCAATCTTCCCTAGACCTTCTGCTCGATGCAGGCTTGAGCAGAAGGTTTTTTCTGGCTCTTCACCTTCAGCGCACTGCAACGAAATTGCGCTGGGAGAAATTGCTTAGTTTTGTAGGCTCTCTACAACACTAGTCAAATCGGCATGAAATAGGTCTTGACAGTGCTTGCCTCGGTCAAATTTCAACCGATAAGATCAGGCGCACTGCCCTTGGCAGAAACCAATCCCCTCTAATAAAAACACATCTCCACGGGAGACTCTGACAATGAAAAAGATCGCCATCGCTGTTGCAGCCGCCATGACGGCTGCTACCGCAAGCGCAGCTGACTTTACTCTCTACGGTATCGTTGACACCGGTTTGGGCTACACCAACCTCGACACGCTGGAAGATCCCACGGTCAACCGTTTTGAAATGATCAACGGCTACAACTGCGGTTCCCGCTTCGGCTTCAAGGGTACCGAAGATCTGGGCAACGGCTACTCCGTGTCCTTCGTGCTGGAAAACGGCTTTAACTCCGACAGCGGCGTGCTCGGCCAGGGCGGCCGTATGTTCGGTCGTGAAGCTCAGGTGAAGTTCCACTCGCCTTACGGTACGTTGAGCTTCGGCCGTGCCGGTACGCTCCTTTCCGGCGCCGGTACGCTTGACATCTTCGGCATGAATGCCGACGTTCTGCCCGGCGGCTGGGACGGCATTTTCAATATCGGCAACTACCAGGGCAACGGCATGCGCCTGGACAACATGGTGACCTACCAGACCCCGACTGCCGCCGGCTTTACCGGCTATCTGCAGTATTCGTTTGCCAACGACACGGTTGACGGTGATGATAACGATTCCCGTGCAAACGAACGCAACAGCAACCGTTACTTCGCCGCTGGCTTGACCTACAACAATGGACCGTTGGGCGTTGTGGCCATCTATGACACGCTGATGTTCCGTCACTACTCCGGTGGCAATCGAACTGCTCCGAGCGATCAAGCAAACGTAGGTGACAGCCGCACCTTTACTCTCGGCGGCCACTACGACTTCGGCGTAGTCAAACTGACGGCCTACGGCCAGTACGTCAAGGGTGCCCGTGACGGCTTTGCCGACGGTGTTCAGGGCGGTGCGGATTTCTGGGAGTTCGACAACATCATTCCTGAATACTTCGATGCTGACGGCTACAACTTCCACCTCGGCGCTCAGTTCCCGTTGCCCTGCGGTCGCCTGTATGCTGGCGCCTACTACGGCTACCTCGAAGCCAACGACGATCCTGATAACACGGATGCCACCAACTGGAATATTTTCCTTGCCCACGAATACGATCTGTCCAAGCGTACGATCATATACTCGGGTATCGGCTATCGCCAGGTCAAGGTTGAAGATGACACCGAAGACGTCACTGACAACAAGGCCACCCAGGTCATCGTCGGTCTGCGTCACATCTTCTAATCGGAACGCTTTCTCGAGCTAACCGATTCCAAGATCAGTCCCGTCGGCTATCGCAGTCGGCGGGATTTTTCTTGTGCGCGTTAAAATCCGTGCACGTTTTCATCTCGACCTGAAATCCCATGACTTTTGCCAATCGCCGAGTTTTCGTTGTGCTGCCCGCCGCAGGCTGTGGCTCCCGAATGCAGTCTGATCGTCCCAAGCAATATCTGCCGTTGGGTGATAGCGGACAGACGGTGTTGCAAACGACCGTGCTCGCACTTTTGGACGTTCCGGAAATCGACGGCATCTATGTCGCCGTAAGTCCCGAAGATCAATACGTCGACTCGCTTGCCATCCCGGCCGCCGTGATGCGAACCGGCGGCAATACTCGGGCCAAAACTGTTTTTCAGACACTCGAAGCACTTTCGGATACCATCGCCGACGATGATCTGGTTCTGGTGCATGATGCCGCGCGCCCCTTCGTACAGCCGCAGGATGTCTCCAATTTGATCGCCCGAACCGGGGAAGTACTGCAGGACAAAACGGCCGCAGGGCTCGTTCTGGCCGTCCCCGTATGGGATACGGTCAAGCGCGTCGATGAAAGCGGTCTTCTCGTCGAAGATATCGATCGCAGCGGCTTGATGCGTATTGCCACGCCGCAATGCTTCCCGTACGGGCAGCTCAAGGCTGCGCTTGCAGACAACAGTGACGCCACTGACGAGTCGAGTGCCATGCGGTCAGCCGGCTACGCTGTTGGCGTCGTGGAATCTTCTTCGCGCAACATCAAACTCACGCGTCCTCAGGACATTGAAGACGCCAAAATTTATATGGAGAATCCCATGAAAATTCGCGTCGGCATCGGTTACGACTCTCACCGTTTGGTTGAAGGCCGCAAATTCATTTTGGGTGGGATTGAAATCGAACACGCCTTGGGGTTGGACGGCCACAGCGATGCCGATGCGCTGTTGCACGCCATCACGGATGCCATTCTGGGTGCGGCCCGTCTGGGAAACATCGGTACGTTTTTTCCGGACACCGACCCGAAATACAAGGGTGCCGACAGCGCAATCCTCTTGAAAGATGCCTATGAGGCGGTTCGCGAAGCCGGCTGGCGCGTAGTCAACATTGACGCCGTCGTTGTCGCTCAAAAACCCAAACTCAATCCGCACGTTGCCACCATGCAAGCGCGCGTTGAAGAAATCCTCGAAATTGAAGAGGGGAGCGTTTCAATCAAGCCAAAGACCAATGAAAAACTCGGTTTTGAAGGCAGAGAAGAGGGGGTAAGCACACAAGCAGTGGTGTTACTCCAAAGCGATTGCTGATAAAATCCCGCGTCTACTGCGAAACATCTATTCAAAAACGTACTGGAAGATCGTCATGGCTCAATCAACAAAACGCGCCATCCGCGCCGCCGCCGGCGAATTCAATCAATTGACGAACGATGAACTGCGCAAGCGCGTTCAGGAACCTCTGACCGAGAGCCAGTTTGCCGCCATTCAGCGCGTTTATGCACAACGCGGTATGAAGATGCCCGAACA
>UPZS01000051.1 GCA_900538905.1 uncultured Sutterella sp. | reverse complement strand
ATCTGCTGATGACCCAGGGGCCGGACGTAAACAGGCCTAATGCGACATTACGAATGTGATAGTTGCAAAGCCTGCGAATTTCGTCGCGGGTTGTTTACGATGTAACTCCTTAAAAAAATCAAGTTGAAAATTTGCCAGCGAAGTTATATCGCATGTTTCTTTTCTCCGTCCTGACCGTCAGGATTGCATCATGCAGAAGCGTTATACCTTAAATGAATAACGAATGCAATACGCCGTCAGACGGAGTTTGTATCGCAATGCACTGCTGTCCAAATTGAAAATGTGCATCTCCGCATGGGCTGAAATCAGTTCCTTTCAAATCAAGGGTTTGCATTTTCGAGGCGAAAAGTAGCCCCTGTCCTGCAATTACAAGGGTAATTGCGCCTGTGTTCCTATCTCCGGAGGCTTCTCGACGACTCGTTTTCCGCTGCTCATTCGCACGTCGGGATGGTCGAGCCAAACACTCAGACTTTTGTGTGTCATGAGATTCAGCCGGACGAAGTGCAGAAGTCTTGGGAAAGACCATTTGTACAAAGATCTCTGCTTGAGTACCTCAATCAACAGCGTCACAATGGCAGCTGTCCAGATTTGGCTCATGACGGCATTTTCATTGGTGCCAATAAAGCTTTTGATCTTCAGGTTCTGCTTGATTTTTTTGAAGAAAAGCTCGATCTGCCAGCGTTCTTTGTAGAGCGCCGCAATTTGCTCCGGTTTCAAATCCTTGTCGTTGGTCAGGAAGTCAAACCATCGGTCATTGTCCTTGTCGTGCCATTGAACGACCCGAAACTGAAGATCGCCGCAAGCTTTTCTCCCGGCAGGGCTGTCGAATTCAAACCGGTAGTCGCCATAGTTGTCACCCTCGCTGAGACACCCCTTCTTGAGCGGCGTCGTAACGGCATTGTCCTTGAGTCGTGTGACAAATGTTGTGCCACGCTGCGAAAGCCAAGCAAACAGCGAGCAGTCGTTGTAGCCACGATCCATAACAACCGTTACGTTGTCGGCCGGCAGCTTTTCTATGATTGCTTGAGCTTGCTTGGCATCGTTTACCTTGCCTGCTGTCAGATCCATTACACAAGGCATCAAGTCATCGTTGTTGATGATTGTGTGCAGCTTGAAACCACCTTTTGACGTGCGATATTTCGCCCATTTGAAGCGGCTCAGACAGACGGTGATGGTTGTCGAGTCAAGCGAGTAGACGGGCTTGTCAAAGGCTTTTCGAAGTCGCCTTTGCCCCAGCATCGGCTTAAAGTAATCCAACAACAGCATATAGCACTGCTCAAAGATGCGATAGGAGCGTGTCTCGTTGGCATAAGCAAGCGTTGTGCGCTTCATTGGCTTGGCATCAAGGTGGCTAAGCTTGCCGCAAGCCGAGTACAGTCCGTCGTCAATTTCTCGCAGTGAATCGCAACCGGCCAGATGGCAGAAGAGCAAAGCGATGAAGTGGTCCCACGCACTGAACTTGGTGGCGCTGCGTCGAAGGCAATGTTTGTCAGAATGTGCCAGCAGGCGAGCTTTGGGTAATTGCTCGATCAACTGTGCAAAGAAACTGGTGGGTGCATTTTGAAGGGCGGAGTCTGTAGAATTGCAGGCCATGGCGAGAGCTGTGTTGGGTGGTTTGGCGACTTTCCAATTTACATGCTTCCTCGCCTTTTTTGTTATCTGCAGTCTCCCTAACGCCTGCCATAGTCATAAAAAAGGGGCCGGCCTTTCGGTCAACCCCTCGAATTTTGCAAAACCCTCTGGCTTTGCAATTCAATTTGGACAGTAGTGATCGCGATGCTCAATTGCGTTTGACGATAGGCGCCGCATCCCTCAGTTTGAGCACGCAGTGGTACACAACCAAAAGCGCCAGCACAATAAGCGCTGCGGCCACCACGAACTGCAAACCATGAATCATCCAAACAAACGTACCATCCATCCAGGCACCGATGATGCGGATCACCGCCTGAACAAGTGCGGTCATCGTCACAGCAAACATGATGGTCATGGGAGCGTAGAGCATCCAGCCCTTGCGCCCGGTGGACTTCAGGAACACCGCCAAACCCGTGAGCACCAAAGCCGAGAGCAGCTGGTTGGCAGAACCAAAAAGCGGCCAAACACTCATGTAACCGGCGATGCAAAGCGCGTAACCGGCCAAAAGTGTGAGGCACGTCGAAAATACCGTGTTCGTAAAGAGCTTCTGTACGGCCGTCTTTTCCTTGCCGGGTTCAGGCATGAAAAGTTCCTGCAGTGACATACGGCCGATGCGAGCCACAGCGTCCACCGAGGTGAGCGCCAAAGCCGAGACGCACATCGTGAGGATGCAAGCCGCGATCTGATGCGGCACGCCGAAGATTTCGGTCAGAAAAGCCGCTACAGACCCCGAGAAAGTCTGAAAGGGCGTACCCGACGGCAAAACGCCGTTCGAAGCCGCAGCGCAGACCACGATAAGCGAAACGACACCCAGCACCACCTCTACACACATGGAGCCGTAGCCGACCAGACGCATGTCTTTTTCACTCGAAATCATCTTGGAGCTGGTACCGGAACTCACCAGCGAGTGAAAGCCCGAAACGGCGCCGCAGGCAATTGTCACGAAAAGAATCGGGAAAAGATCAAGCCCTTTGACGGTGAATCCGGCAAAAGCCGGCATATTGAGCGTCGGATTCTGAATGCATACGCCGATTACGGCCGCGATAATCATGCCGATCAGAAGAAACATCGACAGATAGTCACGCGGTTGCTTCAAAAGCCACATCGGCATGACGGAAGCGGCAAAGAGGTAGGCAAACACCACGTAGCGCCACGTCACGGCGTCGGCGTAAACCGGGAAATAGATGCCCGCTGTCACCATGACGACCATGAGCACGATGCCCACGCCAAGCTGCACACCGGAGCTCGGCTTGCAGTACTTGAGATACAGCCCGAAGCCGACAGCCACGAACATATAGAGCAACGAAATCGAGGCAGCAGCCGCATTGGGCATGATCTGCGAGCCGTCCTTGGCAAAACCGTTGAAGGTATTGGCCACCATGTCACAGAAAGCAGCGATCACCAAAAGCGTGAAAAGCCAGCAGAAAAGCAAGAAGAGCTGACGGCCCGTGCGGCCCACGTAGGATTCAATAATCATGCCGACGGACTTGCCGCCGTTTTTGACGGACGCGTAAAGCGCCGTGAAGTCCTGAACGGCCCCAAAGAAAATACCGCCCACGATCATCCAAAGCAACGCTGGCGCCCAGCCGAACATAGCAGCGATAATCGGGCCAGTGACGGGACCCGCCCCCGTAATCGACGTGAATTGATGTGCAAACACCGTCCAGCGGGAAGCCGGCGAAAAGTCTTTGCCGTCGTTTTTCTCAACGGCCGGCGTAGGGCGGTTCGGATCGATGCCCCACGTCTTTTCAAGCCATCGTGCGTATCCGAAATAACCCACGGCCAACGCCACGATGGCAATCATCATGATTCCGAGTCCGGTCATGATTCACTCCCTAAATTTTGTTGTTGTTCCCTTCGGCGTCCTTATTTTTACGAAACGTTTCAACGCCAAGCGCTTATCTTACGCCTAACAAAGAATTACACTTTGTCGCATCGTTCATATTCTTTTGAGGTTTTTCCCATGGCTTTCCGTTCACCCTCCTTCGAAGCGGTTCAAGAAGCGCATATCGGCAACGTCGTTTTGGGCCGCGCTCCCGTAAAGATCATCTCAAGCATCTGTGCCGCCACGGTCGAAGAAATGATCGAGCAAGCCAAAGCCATCGAAGCCTCCGGCGCGGACATCATTGAGTGGCGTGCCGACTACTATGCTGACGATGCCTCGTGGCAGAAAGCAGCCACATCCATGAAAGCCGTTGTCTCCAAACCCATCCTCTACACGTTCCGCAGTCAAACCGAAGGCGGTGTTCGCACGGAACCGATGTCGAACACGACCTGGCGCAAGAAGATACTTGCCGCTATCGACTCGAAGCTGTTTGACGCCGTTGACATTGAATTTGACCGCGGCCGCGCTGAGTTTTTGGTGGAAGCCGCCCGCAAGGCAGGCATTGCCTCGATCGTGAGCTGGCACAGTTTTGTGCCGGGGGAATACGATGAAGAACTGGGTTATTTCGGCAAGCTTGAACAAATGAGCTACACAGGCGCTGACGTGCTCAAAATTGTTGCCATGCCCGACAAAGGCATCGACATCGCCCGCTTTATCGAAGAAGTTTCAGTCATCCGCGCCGAGTTCAACGCCCCACAGCCGCTTATTGCCATGTGCATGGGTAAGACCGGGGCCGTCACGCGTGTGGGTGCCGCCGCCTTCGGCTCCTGTGCCACCTTCGCAAGCGTTGTGAAGTCGTCGGCTCCGGGCCAGCTTGACGTGGAAACCACCCGCAAGCTCCTTGATCTGTTTGCGGAAGACATCGCCGCGTAAGTTTGCGTTCTGCTTTTGATTTGAGCAAAGAGTCGTCCAAAAGTTAAGGCGCCTCTTTGCTGCTCGTTTTTATAATTTTTGGTTTGTCTGTCGGCGCTTTTTCTACGCCGGCACTGATAGTTGATTCGCTCTATTTTTTTTGAAAAAGATGAAGACCTACGACTTTGCCTACGGCCGCGGCCGCAAAGAGTTTTCCATTGACGAAAGCCTTGTCATCAAGGAAGTTCGCACCGAAGAATTCACGCCGATGAGTGACATCAAGCAAGGCGTGCTTGATGCTATCTACAACCCGATCGGTTGCGAATCCATCGACAAGATCATCAAGCCGGGCGATACGGTGGCCTTCATCTGCAACGATCCGACGCGCGTGGCAAACAGCTACGACTTCATGCCGGTGCTCGTCAACGAATTCAACAAGCTCGGCGTCAAGGACGAAGACATGCACATCGTCTTCTCTCTGGGCACGCACCGCGACATGACGCATGAGGAAATGGTCGAAGCCGTAGGCGAAGAAGTCTCCTCACGCCTGAAGATGTACAACAGCACCGCCACCAAGGACGAAGACTTCGAATACTTCGGTACGACGAGCCGCGGCACTCCCGTGTGGATCAACAAGCATCTGTGCCACGTCGATCACGTCATTCTCACGGGTACCATCGTGCACCACTACTTCTCGGGCTACGGCGGAGGCCGCAAGGCCATTTTGCCGGGCTGCGCCGCCATGGAAACGGTGCGCGTCAACCACAGCTTCATGCTCGATAAAAATGCAGGTCTGGGCCGCACGGTCGGCAATCCCTGCTACGAAGACCAAATGGAAGGCGTCGCGCTCTTTGCTAAGGGCCGTTCGCTGTTTCTCTTCAACGCTATTCTCAATGCCAAGCACGAATTTCTGCGCATGTTCGCGGGCGACTACATTGCCGCACATCAGGAAGCCTGCAAATTCGTCGATGAGGTATACGGCTGCGTGATTCCGAAACTTGCCGACCTCGTGATTGCCTCCTGCGGAGGATTCCCCAAAGACATCAACGTCTATCAGATGCAAAAGACGATGGACAACGCCATGTGCGCTGTTCGCGAAGGCGGCGTTGTCATTCTGCTCGCCGACTGTGAGGAAGGCTCTGGCTCCAAGGTTCTTGAAGAAACCTTCCGTCGCCTGAAAACCCCCGAAGCCATCAAGGCCGAACTCGAAGCGAATTTCCGCATCGGCGCCAACAAGGCTTTTGCCATCACGCGTCCGATTTCCCACGCCCGTTACATTCTCGTGACCCGTTTGGATCGTCAGCTTGCCAAAGACATGCTCTTTACGGGTGCCGTCGATACCGTCGAGGAGGCGCTTGAAATTGCCAAACAATTTGTGGGCGAGAAACCTTCGATCATTCTGATGCCCGAAGGCAGTCTCACGGTGCCGCGTGTTGAGTAACACCACCTCGCAAATTTTTGCCTGATCCTCTTTTTCGGCCCGTGCCGAGACTTTTCCAAAGTCCGCACGGGCTATTCTTTCGGAAAAGAAGTTTCTCCTTGTCCGCCTGCCATGACTGAAAAGAATACGCCCTGCATTCGATTCGACAATGATCGACCCAAACGCATCGGCCTGCCCGAAGCCGTCTTCTGCGAAGGCAAACCTCGTCGCGCACTGCACACACTGCTGCAACGGTTTGCTCAGGATAAGAGCGCTCCGATTCTCTTTACGCGTTTGTCGCAAGACGTTTTCTATTCGTTTGAGGAAGAAATCACCCGTGCCTACGACTACGACGCTTTAAGCCGTACAGCATGGAATGCGAAGATGCCGCAACGCCCCGAAGGGTGTGCCGCGATCGTTTCTGCCGGCACCGCCGACGGTGCCGTCGCACGCGAAGTCTCGCGCACTCTTACCTATCTCGGCTGGACGTGCGAACGTTTCGAAGATTGCGGCGTAGCGGGCCTGTGGCGCATTCAAAGCGTCATCAACGACATCAACAAAGCCGATGTCGTCATCGTGGCCGCCGGCTTGGATGCGGCACTTGCAAGCGTCCTGGGCGGACTGACCAGTCGCCCGCTCATTGCTGTCCCGACATCGGTGGGCTACGGCGTTGCTCAAGGAGGACATGCGGCCCTAAGCAGCATGCTTTCCTCTTGCGCCCCGGGACTTGCCGTCATGAACATCGACAACGGTTACGGAGCTGCCTGTGCAGCCGCCCGCATTCTCAACGCCATCTACCCGTCGGAAAACTAAGCAATGTCTCCTTCCAAAACTGTGATAAGCCGTCCCGTTCTGACGGTGCGCGTGCACGCCGGATTAAATGCGGCGAGCCTTCTTGCAGGCCTCTTTGCCGTCGGCGGCATGGGACTTTTTTCAACGGCAAACGATCTCCTGAAACTGCGTTTTCCTGAAACGCAAGCTTCGCTTGACGTCCACCCCCTTTCCGTCAACGGCATTGCCGGCGTAACGGCCCGATTCAACGCTCCCGTCGAAGGGCACGTCCACCGCACCCCGGGCGACATTCTTCACTATTACGCCACGGCCTCGAATCTTTCCGAAGCTGCCCTGGAAGTTGCCCACCGCATCTGGCACAACGTGGCTTCAGCCGAAGCCCGCGTGCACAACAGTCCGCTTGAATCCGTTCATTTTCACGAAGTGGGCCGCATGACCAATATTCTGTCGGTGGGACTCATTGCTGAAATTTTCACCTCCGTAAATCCCGTTGCCTTCATCGCTTCTCCCTTGCCATTAGCCGACGGTATGGTGCGTTGCGCCCATGGCGCAGTCCCCAACCCGGCTCCGGCAACGCTTGCTCAGCTCGAAGGCGTAGCCGTGCGTCCCTACAACGGAACAGGCGAAACAGTGACACCTACCGGAGTAGCCATCCTCAAAGGACTCGGCGCACAGTTCGGCCCCTGGCCGGAGATGCTTGTTAAACGTCAGGTCACTGCCTTTGCTCCCGGCAAAACCTTTGAAGGTGCCAATGGTCTGGTGTTCGCGCTAGGTCAGCCGCTTTAACGCGTTTGCCTGCGTCAATGAAAACGGCGCATCGACTTTAGGTCTTTGCGCCGTTTTTGCATCGTCAATCAACCGTTATCAGAACGGAAGCTTCACCGTCGGATCCACCGAGAGGATGAACGCGGCAAAGCGCTCTTTGATGCGCTCGAGTGCTTCGGGCGTATCGCCTTCAACGCGAATCACCGCCACCGGCGTCGTGTTGGACGAACGCGCCAAAGCAAAACCGTCCTTGAATTCCACACGCAGGCCGTCGATCAGAACCACGTCTTCGGCATCGTCAAACTTCGCCGCCTGGCGCAGTTTTTCGATAAAGGCCTTATTTTCGCCTTCCTTAGCAAATTCAATGTGCAGTTCAGGCGTATTGACAGCCGTAGGCAGCGCATCGAGTACCGCAGAAGGATTGTCGCTGCGACTCAAAATTTCGAGCAAACGCGCTGCAGCATACAAACCGTCGTCAAAGCCGGGCCAACGTCCGTCGTTAAAGAACAGATGACCGCTCATTTCCCCCGCAAACGGAGCCCCCGTCTCACGCAAACGTGCTTTCACAAGCGAATGTCCCGTTGCGCTGATCGTGGGCACTCCACCACGCTCGCGAATCCACGGCACCAAAGCGCGCGTGCACTTGACGTCATAGATAATCTGAGCACCCGGATGATGCTTTAGGATGTCTTCAGCAAAAAGCATCATCTGACGGTCGGGATAAATGATGTTGCCCGAACGCGTCACAACACCCAATCGGTCAGCATCGCCGTCAAAAGCCAAACCGAGTTCGGCGTCGCCTGCTTGCACCGCCCGAATCAAGTCATTGAGGTTGGCGGGCTTACTCGGATCGGGATGGTGATGCGGGAAGTTGCCGTCGATTTCGAAGTAAAGCGGCTCGATGTCTGCTCCCAGTCCTTCAAAAAGGCGAGCTGCTATGGGGCCGGCCACGCCGTTGCCACAATCGACAGCAACCTTCATGCGGCGCGCAAGCTTCACATTGCCGCAGATTTTTTCAAGATAAGCAGGTGTCACATCCACCGTTTCTATCGTACCCGGCACGTCGGCTTTGATCACATCTCCGGCCTCGATCGCATCGGCAATCGCCGCAATTTCGTGACCGAAGAGCGTCAGACCGCCCAACATCATCTTCAGACCGTTGTATTCCGAAGGATTGTGCGAACCGGTAACCGCAACGCCCGAACCGCAACCGAAGTGATGGGTAGCGAAATAAAGCACCGGTGTAGGCTGCATGCCGATGTCCTTAACGTTGACACCTGCAGACACGATACCCTGCATGAGAGCCGCTGAAAGAGACGGCCCGGAAAGGCGCCCATCGCGTCCGACGCACATCGTTTGGATCCCCTTGCGCGCGGCCCAGGTGCCAAGCACTTCGCCAACGCTGCGCACAACGTCTTCGGTAAGCGTCTTTCCGACAATGCCGCGAATGTCGTAGGCCTTGAAAATAGAACGATCAAGCTGCATAGAAATTCTCTTTGTGTGAATGAAACGGCGCACTCGCCTGTTCGGCAGTTTTCTGCATTGTAAGCAGTTCTGCTTATGGATGCCTGTCAACTCGTGAACCATCATTGCTCTTTGTGCCGGATTGCTTCCGTCGAAGTGTCCGATTGGCAACGACAGCCTATCAAAGTCCGCGCAAAGAAAGCCCGCAGGCATTAAAATATTGCCTCATTGTGTAATCTGAAGGCCGTGCTTTTTGATGTGCGGCACGGCCCGGTTCGGGCCGAAACAAAGAAAAACAGGAAACCGGAGCAATTATGCGTACCACATACAGTGGCTTGGTCGACGAGAAACTCATCGGCCAGACCGTCACCCTCTACGGGTGGGCTCATCGTCGTCGTGACCACGGCGGCGTGATTTTCATCGACTTGCGCGACCGTGAAGGTCTTGTGCAGGTGGTTTGCGATCCGGACCGTCCCGATGTGTTCGCTACGGCCGACAAGGTGCGCAACGAGTTCTGCCTGGCCGTGGTCGGCGTCGTGCGTGCTCGTCCCGAAGGCACCAAGAACGAACACCTGATCTCGGGCGGCGTCGAAGTTCTTTGCCAGAAGCTCGAAATCCTCAATCCGTCACTGCCGCCGCCCTTCCAACTTGACGACGACACAGTGAGCGAATCGGCTCGCCTGACCTATCGCGTTCTGGATCTGCGCCGTCAGCAAATGCAGCGCAACCTCAAGCTGCGCTTCAAGGTCGCTCAGGCTTTCCGTCACTTCCTGGACGAAAACGGCTTCATCGACATCGAAACGCCGTTCCTCACCAAGTCCACGCCCGAAGGCGCCCGCGATTACCTCGTTCCCTCCCGCACGATGGACGGCCACTTCTTTGCTCTGCCGCAGTCGCCGCAGCTCTTCAAGCAGCTTCTGATGATCGCCGGCTTCGACCGCTACTATCAGATCGTCAAGTGCTTCCGCGACGAAGACCTGCGTGCCGACCGTCAGCCCGAATTCACCCAGGTTGATATTGAAACGTCGTTCCTCAACGAAGAAGAGATCCGCGAGATCATGGAAAACCTGATCCGCCGCGTCTTCAAGCAGGTTCTCGACGTTGATCTCGCAGGGGACGGCGAACGCTTCCTCGTGATGCCTTACAAGCAGGCAATGGCCGACTACGGTTCCGACAAACCTGACCTGCGCGTCAAGCTCAAGCTCGTTGAAGTCACCGACATCGTCGCCAACAGTGAATTCAAGGTCTTCACCTCCGTGAAGTCCATCCACAACGGCAAGGTTGTCGCTCTTCGTGTTCCTGGCGCCGCCGCCATGCCGCGCTCCGAAATCGACGGCTACACCGAGTACGTCAAGATTTACGGCGCCAAGGGGCTGGCCTACATCAAGATCAACGATGTCGCGGCCGGCCGTGAAGGCATGCAGGGACCTGTGGTGAAGAACCTCTCCGACGAAGTCGTCGCCAAACTTGTCGAAGTCACAGGCGCTCAGTCCGGTGACGTGATCTTCTTCGGTGCCGACAAAGCCAAGATCGTTTACGACAGCCTCGGCGCTCTGCGTCTGAAGATTGGTCACAGCGAATTCGGCAAGAAGAACGGTCTCTTTGAAGAAGGCTGGCGCCCGTTGTGGGTCGTCGACTTCCCGATGTTTGAATACTCCGAAGAGGAAGATCGTTGGGTGGCCTGCCACCATCCGTTCACCTCGCCCAAGGACGAATGCGTGGATCTGCTCGAAACCGATCCCGAAAACTGCTACGCCAAGGCCTACGACATGGTTTTGAACGGCTGGGAAATCGGTGGCGGTTCCGTCCGTATCCACCGTGCCGATGTTCAGAGCAAGGTCTTCAGCGCACTGAAGATTGGTCCGGAAGAAGCCAAGCTTAAGTTCGGCTTCCTGCTTGACGCCCTGCAGTACGGTGCGCCTCCTCACGGCGGCATCGCCTTCGGTCTGGACCGTATCGTCACGATGATGGCGGGTGCACCCTCCATTCGCGATGTGATCGCCTTCCCGAAGACGCAGCGCGCCCAGTGCTTGCTCACCGGCGCTCCGAGCCCGGTTGATGAAAAGCAGTTGCGTGAACTGCACATTCGTTTGCGCAACGAACCCAAGAAGGACTAATTTCTTCTGCGCGGGTGCATGAGCCTAATCTCTAGCGCATGCACCTCAGACAGCCCGACAGAGTCTTTTTCTTTGCCGGGCTGTTTTTGTGTGCAAACGGAAACAAAATCACGCGTTCGGACGCTGTGTCAGCCGTTATACTTTTGTTCTAGTTAATCCTTAGCCGTTGATTTTTATTTCAAAAAATCAACGCCTTTCGAGAACAATGGCCCTCACAACGACAAAACAAAGACGAGCCATCGGGGAGCGACTCGCCCAGGAGCGCCGCAGACTCAATTACACCGAGCTGCAAATTGCGCAGCTTCTCGGAGTTCAACTGGAGGTTTACCTTCAGTACGAATCCGGAGAAGACGATCCCGGCATTTTCAGCATGCAGCGACTCTACTCCATCGGCTTTGACGTCATGTTCATCATCACCGGCGACCGTTATCGCCCTGTGCAGGAAGAGAGCGAGCTCTTGAACCGCTTCCGTGAGCTTTCGCTACGCGGTAAGACTTCCGTCTTCATGACGCTTGATGCGCTTGAGCGATTGGCTCCCAATCTCAAAGAAAACATCAAGAAGAAAATCCGCGACACTCTACGGTAAGTCACAATCTTCGCTAAGAAAAACCGCCGTTCAACGGGAAAAAACTCCCGTCGTCCGGCGGTTTCTGCTTTTGTCCCAAACTCCCGGCCTACTAGATCACTAACGATTGAGGTAGCCCGGGAGTTTTTCTATTCCCAGCAAATCCAACAGG
>UPZS01000050.1 GCA_900538905.1 uncultured Sutterella sp. | reverse complement strand
GCGGGAGTAGCTCAGTTGGTAGAGCGCAACCTTGCCAAGGTTGAGGTCGCGAGTTCGAGACTCGTCTCCCGCTCCAATTTCTTCCATTTCCCGTAGAAGACATTCGATTGTGTACACGCTTTGTTCGTGGGACAATGCGCTTGTTTGTGTCTGCTCGCTTTTTTTCCGATGTCGCTTTCTCAACGTGCCTACTGCGGCCGCTTCGCCCCTTCTCCGACCGGCCCGCTTCATTTCGGCAGTCTAGTCTGCGCTCTGGCTTCCTTTTTGGATGCGCGCGCGCACAACGGCACCTGGTTGATTCGCATCGAAGACATCGATCCCCCTCGTGACGTTCCCGGAGCCGATCAAGCCATTCTGAAAACGCTTGCCAGACTCGGGATGACTTCCGACATTCCAGTTGTCAGGCAAAGCCAACGTTACGCGCTCTACGAAGAGGCTTTACGCCGGCTCAGCCAACAGGGACTCGTCTACGGATGCGCATGCTCGCGCAAGGAAATCGCCGCAGTCCAAACCGAGCTCGGACTTCCTTCTCACGTCTACCCCGGCATCTGCCGCAACGGAACGCACGGCAGACCGGCTCGGTCGCTTCGCATCCGAACCTCCGACGAAGTTGTCGGTTTCACCGATCGTCGCTGCGGCTCTTTTTCCGAAAACCTGGAACGCGACGTCGGTGACTTCGTGATCAAGCGAGCCGACGGTCTGTGGGCCTATCAGCTTGCCGTGGTTGTTGACGACGCCGAGCAGGGCATCACGGACGTCGTGCGCGGCGAAGACCTCCTTGACAACACGCCCCGCCAGATTTTTCTTCAAAGAAAACTCGGATACCCCACGCCGCAGTATCTGCACATTGCTCTGGCCCTTGACGGACACGGGCAGAAGCTTTCCAAACAGACCCATGCTCCCGCCATTGACAACGAAGATCCTCTGGAGCTCTTGAACGCTGCCGCCCTACATCTCGGATTAGGTTCTCTGAACGCAAAAACGCCGCAGGCGTTTTACGCTGCGGCGCAAAAAAGCTGGGCAGAAAGATATCTCCACTGAAGCTTATTCCTTCCAAGGCACCGGGTGCGGGAAGATTCGATTCAAAAGCGCACGAATCAGCACACTCTCATCGTCACCGGGTGTACCGAAGGTAGCCTCGGGCAATTTCTCGCTTGCATGCGCTTCGTAACGGTTGCCATGCACCAAGCGAACATATTCCAATTTGCCCTCGACAATGCGATCGTTCCAGCCTCCGACAGAGAAGTCGAACTTCAGACAACGCGTGCAACTGTCGTCAAACGTTTTTACCTCACGCACTTTAAAACCCTGCTCGCGAAGCAACTGACGCACAGACAACCGCAGGGATTCGTTTCCGTGCGGTGTCACGCTCACACACACTTCCTGAGCGGCACTGTCGACAAACCGATACTCGTAAGGACTCTGGCCTCCGAATTGCTGGCATGCTGCCAAAGCAATCGTCACGACAGGAAATAGGAATTTAAGTACTTTGCGCATGCAGTTCATCAAACTCGTAAATGAACGAAAGCGGATATTACAGCGTCCAGGAAACGGATGCGCGATCAGAATTTGAACTAACGTTCAGATCACTCGCAATTATGCCGCACGTGTAAGCGTCGTTATATGCGCAATCGCGCTTCTTGCCAAACTGCGAATGTCGTATCCCCCTTCCAAAATACTGACGAGTCGCCCACCGCAGACAGCACGAGCCACACGCATGACCTCAATGGTCATAAAAGAATAATCGAATTCGGTGAGCTTAAAGAGCGCTTGCTTCTCGTCGCGATGTGCATCAAACCCCGCACTCACGAGAATCAGATCAGGCTTAAACATCAAAAGCCTGGGAATCCAAACATCGTTGACAACCTTGAGCACATCTGCCCCGTCGCTGCCTTCCGGCATCGGCGCATTGACGATATTGCTCGCCTGAGCAGGCTGCAATCCGAACGGAAATGCTGTTTCTTGATAGAGACTGAAAAGCGCTATGCGATCGTCTCCCTTGATGATATCTTCCGTCCCGTCAGCCCGATGCACGTCGAAATCAACAATTGCCACGCGCTTGAGCCCCAGTACGTCCAAGGCATGAAGCGCCGCACAGGCCACGGAGTTGATCAGACAAAAGCCGTGCGCAAAATTACGTCCCGCATGGTGTCCGGGCGGACGTACACAAGCAAAGGCATTTCGAATGGTTCCGGCACAGACTTGTCGTACCGCCTCAATGGCGGCGCCGGCACTTTTGAGTGCGGCTTCAAAACTCAGGGCATTGATGAAAGTGTCTTCGGAAATCTGCTTTTCACCGGTTCTTTGCGCCTCTCGGCTGGCTTGTTCCAGTTCCTGCACATAACTCTTGTCGTGCGCTCGCAGCACATCTTCCATTGACGCCGGAGCACTCGGCAACACAGTGACAACACGCGAAAGCCCCATCGCAATCATGCGGTCTTCAATCGCATCAATGCGTTCGGGGGATTCCGGGGAGTCCGGTCCCTGCTGATAGCTATGACACAAGTCGTGCGTGAAAAATCCGGTGGGCAAATGAGTTGTCCTCTTATGTCCTGATTGTCCTCTATGGGTTTATTTTAGGCTACCAAGCTTGTGAAATACGCAAAAAAGCGCGCTCTCGACTTCCGCCAAAAGCACGCTTTGATACGCCGATGCTTCGCCTCAACGAGGCAACAGCCGCTTAGTAGTTCGTCTTGCGAACTTCAAAGAAGCTCTGAGCGTAGTGGCAGACCGGACAGACATCCGGCGCGGCGTTACCGACGACGATGTGACCGCAAATGCGGCATTCCCACATCGTCATTTCACCCTTTTCAAACACCTGCTTCATCTGAACATTGCTCAAAAGCTTGCGATAACGTTCTTCGTGGGTCTTTTCAATGGCGGCGACCAAACGGAACTTGGCAGCGATTTCCGGGAAGCCTTCTTCTTCGGCAGTCTTCGCAAAACCGGCGTACATATCGGTCCATTCGTAGTTTTCGCCTTCGGCTGCAGCCTGGAGATTGGCTGCCGTGTCGCCGATGCCGCCCAAGAGATCGAACCACAAACGGGCATGTTCCTGTTCGTTGCGAGCGGTCGACAGGAAGATTTCCGCGAGCTGTTCATAGCCTTCGCGGCGAGCAACTTCTGCAAAGTACGTGTACTTGTTGCGGGCCTGGGATTCACCGGCAAATGCGGTGGCAAGGTTTTCAGCCGTCTTAGTGCCCTTCAGGCGGTTGTCGCCGCCCGCAGCAGGAGCTTCCTGGACTTCTTCAAAAACTTCAACACCCTTGTGGCAAAGCGGGCAAACGAAATCAGCGGGCAGCTCATCGCCTTCATAGATGTAGCCGCAAACCTTGCAACGGAACTTCTTCATGGGAGTATCTCCTGCGTTATTCGAGTTGTTTAAAAGCGTCTCCATGCGAAGTGCCGATCTGCCTTTTCTGGTTTTGGGGATACCCGACAAATCGTCGCTTGGAACGCTTACAGTCCTATTGGTTGGCAATTGTAGGCTAAAAACCGAGCAAAACTTAGCTGATAGACAAAAGCAAAGAAGGCTATAGAACCGACCGAACAACAACGCTTAACGAACACCGGAGAGCATGCCTCAGAGAAGCAAAAACCCCGACGAATCGGGGTTTTCGCAGAATCTAGCTGGTGCGGATGGTCGGACTCGAACCGACACGCCTTGCGGCGTCAGAACCTAAATCTGGTGCGTCTACCAATTTCGCCACATCCGCGCAGATCGGAGCGCGCATTGTACCTGAAAGCAGTTCACTTGCGCGCTCAATTATCAGATCAGATTATTTGCTGCTTTCCTTATCCTGGCAGCAGCACTGGCCTTCGCCGTGGTGATGATGACCTTCACCGCCACAGCAGCATTCGCCTTCACCGTGGTGATGATGACCTTCACCACCGCAGCAGCATTCGCCTTCACCGTGGTGATGATGACCTTCACCACCGCAGCAGCATTCGCCTTCACCGTGGTGATGGTGGCCCTCGCCGCCACAGCAGCATTCACCCTCATCGTGGTGATGATGTCCGCCACATCCGCAACCACATTCACCTTCATCGTGATGATGGTGACCGCCACATCCGCAACCGCATTCACCTTCGTCATGATGGTGGTGATGGCCGCCGCAGCCACAGCCGCAACCGCCGTGGCGAGGACGAGGCAACGGAACGGGAGTGAACGGTTCTTGAGCAGCCGTCACTGTCAAACCCACGCTTTCGAGCATGGCCTTGTACTGTTCAATGCCGGCCACTGCAAAGCCGTCTTCGGTCTGTGCAACACGCACACCGCGAGCCGTCAGGGCATAGACGGCTTCCTGCATCAGGTCGAGGTCGCCCGTGACCTTGAAGATCGTTTCCACCGGAGCTTCGATCTTGTAGAAGCCACCGTTTTCGTCAACGAGAACGTCACCAACCTCCAAAGGACGAACTTCGCCCAAAGCATTTTCGATCGTCTGATCACCGACAACGAAAGTTTCGGGCAGCTTGATACGTTCGAGGAACGCCAGAGCAATCGGCTTGGCACGGTCAAGAATCGGCTTGGCGGGTTCACTGTCGAGCGAAAGAAGTTTCGTGATGCGCATTGTTATGATTTCTCTAAAGAATGGATTTCAGGAAAAAATATCGGTACTACGCCGTCGGGCAACGCCGATCTTTTTTTGAGTGTGCAAAAGTCTAACAGAGGCTGACTGCTTTCTGGTTAATTCAAAATGACGGCCAAAGCGTCGGTTAACCGATCCACCGCCTTCACGTCAAGTCCTTCGATCGGCGTCTTGGGCGCGTTAGCTTTCGGAATAATCGCCTTTGCAAAGCCAAGTTTGGCAGCCTCCTTGAGTCGGTCCTGTCCCCGAGGTATCGGTCGTATTTCGCCGGTTAGGCCGACTTCACCAAAAATCACGGTGCCCGCCGGCAGGGGGCGATCCGACAGGGAACTTGCCACGGCCATCAGCACGGCCAGGTCACTGGCCGGTTCCGTGATCTTGACGCCGCCCACGGCGTTTACAAACACGTCCTTTTCAAAGCAGGAAATGCCGGCGTGGCGATGCAGCACCGCCAAAAGCATAGCCAGACGCTGCGCGTCCAGACCGACGCACAAACGTCTCGGTGCAGGCGAATGGGATTCGTCGGCCAGAGCCTGGATTTCCACCAGGAGAGGGCGTGAACCCTCCTGGGTCACCATGACGACGCTTCCGGCCACATCGTTGCGATGTTCCGACAGGAAAATGGCCGAAGGATTGGAAACGGCGCGCAGACCGCGGTCGGTCATCGCAAAGACACCGAGTTCGTTGACGGCACCGAAACGATTTTTGAAGGCGCGAATCAGACGGAAGTTGCTGTGGGTGTCGCCTTCAAAGTACAAAACCGTATCGACGATGTGCTCAAGCACACGGGGTCCGGCGAGAGCACCGTCCTTTGTCACATGCCCCACGAAAATGAGCGCGGCACCAGTGGTCTTGGCCAATCGAGTCAGTCGAGCCGAACATTCCCGAACCTGCGTAACGCTACCCGGAGCCGATTCCAGATCCGAACTGTAGAGCGTTTGAATGGAATCGATGACAACAAACTGCGGTTTAGAGGCGGAAATCTCAGCCTCAATGCGCTCAAGCTCAATTTCGCTCATGAGCCTCATGCCGCTGGGGTCCAGTCCAATGCGCTGCGCACGCAAAGCAACCTGCGATGCGGATTCTTCGCCCGACACGTAAAGGGCTGTTTTGCCAAGACGCACCATGCGCGCAAGGACTTGCAGCAACAACGTGGACTTGCCGATGCCGGGGTCGCCGCCGATCAAACCCACGCCACCGGGAACCAGCCCGCCGCCGGTCACGCGATCAAACTCGCCGATACCGGTCAGAATGCGCGGGACTTCACTCGCCTGAACCTCGGCAAGATCAACCACACCTTCGCCGTCGGCCAGAGACGTCTGACGACGCGATGCGGCAAAACGGGACTGAGAAGCCGTCGGTTCACGGAACTCACGCATTGTGTTCCAGGCGCCGCAGTGCGGGCATTTACCTTGCCATTTGACAGTAGAGCCGCCGCATTCGGAACAAACGTAATGGGTTCTTGCTTTTGCCATCGAGCGAGTCGCTTAGTCGGAGATCACGGGAACGCGGCTGGCCACGGCGCAAAGCAATTCGTATCCGATCGTGCCGCAGCGGCTTGCCAAGTCGTTGACGGAAATGTGTTCCCCCCACAATTCCACACGACTGCCTACGCGGGCTTGCGGAATATCGGTGACGTCAATGGTGAGCATGTCCATCGAAACGGCACCGGCCAGGGGAGCGATCTTGCCTTCCACCCAGGTCGGAGAGCCGTCGGGCATGGAACGCGGATAACCGTCGGCGTAACCGCAAGCAACCACCGCCAGACGCGTCGGGCGCTTCGCTATCCAGCGGCTGCCGTAGCCCACGGCCTCTCCCGGCTCAATTTCACGCACGGCAATGATGTCCGCGCTCAGTGTCATCGCGGGTTTCAAGCCGAGCTGCTCGGAAGTCACGGAAGCGTCGGGACTCACACCGTAGAGAACGATGCCGCCGCGCACACCAACGCCGCCCACCTGCGGGTGCAAAAGCGTCGCAGCGGAATTGGCCATGCAAGCGTCGTAGTCTGCCAAAAGCGGCTTCATGCGCTCGAGCTGCTTGGCGACCGTCACCGGCCCTTTGCCGTCGAAGCCCTGTTCGGCATTGGCAAAGTGCGTCACGATGTCAACAACCTTGACTCCTTCGATGGCGTTGATTTCTTCAATCACGGCCGCTGCTTGATCGGGCAAAAAACCCAAACGGTTCATGCCGGAATTGACCTTCAGGTGGACCTTGAGGTTGGTGTGGCTCGTTTTCTTAAGCAGTTCAATCTGCCAGCGGGAGTGCACCACGGGCTCAACGTCGAGCCGTTCAAGTTCTGCAATATCTCCTTCGTCAAAAAAACCCTCGATCATGAGGATTCGCTTTGTCCATCCCGCCGCTCGCGCTCTCTGCGCTTCCCGCACTTCAATCAGCGCCAGACCGTCGGCCTGCGCAAAGCCTCTGACGGCGTTTTCCAACCCGTGTCCGTAGGCATTGGCCTTGACGACCGCCCAAAGCGTACGTCCCTGCGCCGCCTCCCTCATGCGGACGATGTTGTGCTGCAGTGCCTCGAGGTGAATCAGTACGGAAATTGGTCTTGGCATTTACTTCTCGATGTTTTCTCGGAGGCGTCAGAAGCCTCCCGCTTTGCTCTGTATCAGTCTTTTTTAGTTGCCAGCAACGTTGCTCGGAACTCAAAGCTGAAATCCTACTCGAACGGCACCGAATCGGAAACAGCAGAAGTGTGAATTGCCGAACTTTGCAACACTACGAGGCCTCGGGCAGACAAGTCGCGGAAGCCTTCCATTTCGGGCACTCCGATAACCAGACAGCGTCAAAAGTCACAATTTTTCTTGCTGCCGCTTTCACAGGCTCAATGCTAAACTGCGGCCACGACAATGATCCCGGATGCTCCGTCCGGATTCGTGAGATTCTGACGATATATTTTATGAAGCGCGGTTTCTACAACATTTTGGCGGCACAGTTCCTATCGAGTCTTGCAGACAACGCACTGCTGATCGCCGCCATTGCGCTTTTGGCCAGCATTCAGGCGCCAGACTGGATGACGCCTTTGCTTAAGCTTTTCTTTGTTTTAAGTTATGTGGGACTGGCCGCCTGGGTCGGCATCTTCGCCGATCTGATGCCCAAGGGCCGCGTGATGTTCATCACCAATGCGGTCAAAGTCTTTGGCTGTCTGCTCATGCTTTTCGGTTCCCACCCGCTTCTGTCCTACGCCGTCGTCGGCATCGGCGCAGCAGCATATTCTCCTGCCAAGTATGGCATTCTCACCGAACTTCTTCCCCCTGAAAAACTGGTTATCGCCAACGGTTGGATCGAAGGTCTGACAGTCGTATCCATCATTCTGGGCGTTGTGTTGGGCGGCGTTTTGATCAAGCCTGAAGTGGCGGGTTATGTTCTTCAAACCTTCCACCTGCCTGCAATCGGTCTGGATACCGATCCGGAAGCGGCTCTCTTTATCGTCGGCATCGTCTATGCACTTGCCGCCGCCGTCAACCTGACGATTCCCGACACGGGCGTTCGTTACGCGCGCCCCAACTTCGAGCCGATCGCCTCCATCAAGAATTTCTTCCAGTCCTGCTCTTTGCTTTGGCACGACAAACTCGGGCAGATCTCACTTTCGGTCACCACGCTCTTTTGGGGCGCGGGCGCCGTGCTTCAGTTCCTAGTTCTGAAATGGGCAGAGCAGGCTCTCGGCATGCATCTGTCGGACGGCGCCATACTTCAGGCTGTGGTGTCAATCGGTATTGCTCTCGGTGCCGTGGGAGCAGCAGCCTTCATTCCGCTTAAAAAATCGCTCGTCGTTCTTCCGATGGGCGTGGCCATGGGGCTCGTCGTAGGCGGCGCATGCTTCTATGACCAGAGTCTCATTCCCGGCGTCGTTGAAATCTTCGGCTTTGAAATCCGCAATGCTGTGATCGGGGCCTGCGCTATCATGATCGCCGTCGGCGTTCTCGCCGGCTTCTTCGTGGTTCCGATGAACGCGCTGTTGCAGCACCGCGGTCACGTGCTGATGAGTGCCGGCCGCTCGATTGCCGTGCAGAACTTCAATGAAAACCTCTCCATCCTTGTGATGCTCGCCGTGTACTCCTTGCTGATTCACCTGGATTTCTCAGTACAGGCCGCCATGGTCATGTTCGGCGCCTTCGTAGCCTTGAGTATGTTCTGCGTCATCCTGCGTCATCGCAGCAACCAGAAAAAGGGCGACAGTCTGCATCTTATCGGCGAAGACGTTCGTCACGAACATCGCATCGAACATTCCTAAACCGCTCTCCATCGAATTCTTGCGAAACGCCCGACAGTTTCCGCTGCTCGGGCGTTTTTCTTTTTTCGATTCAAACCTTCGTTGACTGACGACAAACTGCTTAAGTAGCGCTCCTTGCTCTAATGCTTGCGACTCATGTGTACGACGCGTCAACCATGTTCGCGCTTGATACGACGTGCCCATGCTTTCAGCTTGATCTCAACGATTTGGAAAGGATCGCAAAAATGAAAAAGTTGACTTCTTTGATGGTCCTCATCGGCGGCGCCTGCGTCATGAGCTCTGCCTTGGCCGCCAATCCTGCAAAAGTGATGGTGATGCTTTCGCCAGGTTTTGAGGAAGGCGAAACGGTCGAAATTCTCGACGTATTGCGCCGCGGCGGCTTCGAAGTAGATTCAGTCAGCATTGCCGGTGAGCAAGTCAGCGGCGCACACAAGATCACCATCAAGGCCGACAAAGTCCTCGGCAAGGATCTGAATGCTTACCAAGGTTACGACATGATCGTTCTGCCGGGCGGATGGACGGGTGTTGACAATCTAATTGCCGATCAACGCGTACTTGAACTCGTTCGCCACTACGACAAGTCCGGCAAGTGGGTTGCCGCCATGTGTGCCGCTCCCAACGTCCTGGCCAAAGCCGGCGTCATCCAGGCCAAAACCATCACAGCCTATCCGGGCAAAAAGACCGAACCTTTTTACACGGGCGCCAATTACGTACGCGACACCGTCGTGATTGACGGCAAGATGGTCACCAGCCGCGGTCCGGGTACCGCTCTTCCGTTTGCATTCGCGCTCGTTGATGTTCTGGGCGGCGACAGTGACTTCATCAAAGGACGATTCCTCTACAACGAAATGAAGCTCTGGCCTGACTGGCAAAAAGGCGCCTATCCTACTGAAGCGAAAAAATAAGTTCGCTGTTTCTCCTCAACTGTCAATCTCCTTCTTTTTGAGCTGTTTGCCGTGCGTAACGTGTTGCGTAGGTAAACAGTTTTTTTTCATTCGTGCGCGCACGAAATCTGTTGTTTTTTTAATGATTTTTTTCGAAAAGCGCGCAGTGTCTGACTTCAAGCAAGCTACTTAAGTAACGCCTTGCGGGAAGATTCTCCTGAAACAAAAAGCAGCGCAGCTGAAAGCTGACGCAAAACCACCGGGAGATTCAAATGCATCCTTTTCTTTCCGCTCTCTGCACAAGCCTGCTGCTCGTGACAGCCGTTGCCAATGCGGCTGACAACGCGATGCTGGCAGAGCGCCACACCAAGCGAGGCGTGGCCTGCACGAGTTGCCACATCAAATCCCCCAATGACAAACCGACGATGAAACAGTGTCTGGCTTGCCACGGCGGAAGCTACGAAAACCTCGCCAAGAAAACGGACGAGAGCGACATCAATCCGCATGCCACGCATATGGGCGAGCCGGAATGCTCGGAGTGCCATTCCGGACACAAACAACCGCGCCTCGTGTGTGATAACTGCCACGAATTCACCGATATCAAGGTTCCGTAACAAACGCCTCTTTCTTTTCTCATAAGGAGAACTCAAATGACATTTGATCGCAGAAGTTTTCTGAAGGCTGGGTTGGCTGCTGCCGTTGCAGCTCCCGTAGCCGGTGTCCATGCCGTCGAATACAGCAAGAGCATCAAGTTCGACAAGACGGCCGACGTCGTCATTCTCGGTTACGGCGGTGCCGGTGCCTGTGCTGCCATTGAAGCGCACGATGCGGGCGCCAAGGTCTTGATCCTTGAAAAACTGCCTCAGGGAGGCGGCAACACGGCCGTGTCATCCGGCGGCTTCATGGTGCCGAAGAACGCCGATGAGGCCTATAAGTATCTGAGTGCAACGTTTGAATTCGCCGACAGCGAAAAAGACGATGAACTCGTCAAGACCTTCTGCAAAGAAATCATGGGGGTCAAGGACTTCATCATCGGTTTGAAGCCCGATACCAAGCTGATGATTTACGGTCACGCCGGCTTCAAATCGCTGCCCGGTTCCGACACAATCGACAAGTACCGTATTCGCGGCAAGAAGCGCGGCGGCGATATGCTCTTTGATCAGTACCGCTATGCTGTTGAAGAAGTCCGCAAGATTGAAGTCATGTACGAAACGCCCGCGCTAGAAATCATCCGCCGCAACGGCGAAGTCGTTGGCGTCGTCGCTCAGAGTAATGGCAAGAGAATCAACATCCGCGCCAACCGCGCCGTGATCCTCACGACCGGCGGTTACGAATACGATAAACAAAGCCTGCGAACCTACGCGCTCGGCAAGGACATCCAGGGTCTGGGCTCGCCCGGTAACACCGGCGACGGTCTGCGCATGGCTCAAACCATGGGCGCGCGTCTCTGGCACATGACCTCCTATTCGTGCCCGGTCGGCATGAAGGTCCCCGGTCTGAAGTCCGCTGTGCAGCTCAACATCCTGGCTCCTTCTCACATCTGGGTCGACCAGGACGGCAAGCGATTCGTCAATGAAAAGGGCCTCGATAACCACACTTGCCTGTACGCGGTCAACCAGATGGATCCGATCCGTCACCGTTACCCGCGCATTCCGTGCTACCTGATCATGGACGAAAAGGCTCGCAAGGCAGGTCCCATCTGCGGCGGCGCCACCTCGGGCTACGCTCTGAACCGCGAAAACTACAAGTGGTCGAAAGACAACTCCGCCGAAATCGAAAGCGGCGTGCTGATCAAGGCCGACTCGCTCAAGGAACTCGCCAAGAAGATCAACGTTCCGGGCGAAACACTCGAAGCCACTGTGGCACGTTGGAACAAGGACATCAACAACGGCAAGGACACCGAATTCGGTCGTATCCTCAAGCGCGATCCCAAGGGCAAGACCGCTTTTGCCGGTCGTGAAGCTCCCATCGTTTCCGAACCGCTCGGTGCCGGTCCCTACTACGCCGTTGCTCTTTATCCGACCATGCTCAACACGCAGGGCGGCCCGAAGAAGAACGTGCGCGGGCAGGTGATGGATCCGCAGGACAAGCCCATCGCTCGTCTGTACGCTGCAGGCGAACTCGGCTCAATGTGGGGTTCCATCTACCAGGGCGCCACCAACAACGCCGAATGCATCGTGTTCGGCCGTATTGCAGGCCGCGCGGCAGCCGCCGAAAAGCCCTGGGCCTAGGTTTCTCTCCTCTCCTTTGACGTCCTCCCCTGATTGAAATCAGAGGATTCCTCCGGAGTTGCTTACGCAACTCCGAGAGGTTGGTTCTCGCTGTTGGCGCCGGAGTTTCGTGCAAAAGGCACAACGGCTCCTGCGCTCACTTCACGAGCGATGCGCTTTTTATCGTGTGCGCTCGGACCTGTCCGGCCCTTCCTCCTCAC
>UPZS01000049.1 GCA_900538905.1 uncultured Sutterella sp. | reverse complement strand
CCTTAAAGAAACAAGATAAAATAAAGTTACAATGCAAAAATAACAATCAACGCTGCAATATTTGCACTTTACGAAAGTGTAAAAATCGTTCACAATGCTCATCAACACAGACACGACGCCGGTCTTTCACTCAAGCAAGAGACGGCTTGCGAAAGACTCGGACGGCGGATCTCCTGTATAGAGAAGGTAGGGCCGGTCGGGCAACTGATCGGCCCTGATTTTTGCGGAAGACCGTAAGTCTGTTGTCGACGACAAGAATAATCCTGCACACGCATTTCAGGAGTCACAGCCGTGAGCATCCCTTACGATCCGCGCTCGACGCGCGCAGAAGAGTTCATCAACGACGAGGAAGTTCTTGCTTCTCTGGCCTACGGTGAAGAAAACAAGAATAACGCAGCCCTGATTGATCAGCTGCTCGACAAGGTGATGACCTTCAAGGGGCTTACTCACCGCGAAGCGGCCGTGCTGCTTGCCAACGACGATCCGGAAGTCACCAAGCGCATTTTCGATGCTGCCATCAAGGTGAAAGAACATATTTACGGCAAGCGAATCGTTCTTTTTGCGCCGCTGTATCTTTCCAACTACTGCATCAACGGCTGCACCTACTGCCCGTATCACGCCAAGAACAAACACATCGTGCGCAAGAAGCTCACGATGGAAGAAATCGAGCGTGAGGTGATTGCGTTGCAGGACCTCGGTCACAAGCGTCTGCTTCTCGAAGCGGGCGAACACCCGAAGTACAACCCGATCGAATACATCCTTGACGCCATCAAGACGATTTATTCGATCAAGCACAAGAACGGCGCCATTCGTCGCGTCAACGTTAACATCGCGGCAACGACTGTTGAAAACTACAAGAAGTTGCATGACGCTCAGATCGGTACCTATCAGCTCTTCCAGGAAACGTATCACAAGCCGACTTACGAAGAGTTGCATCCGAAGGGACCGAAGTCGGACTACTGCTACCACACGGAAGCGCATGACCGTGCCATGCAGGCCGGCATTGACGACGTGGGTCTCGGCGTTCTCTTCGGACTTAATTTGTATCGCTACGATCTCATCGCGCTCCTGATGCACGCTGAACATTTGGAAGCCACATACGGCTGCGGTCCGCACACGATTTCTGTGCCTCGCATCTGCCCGGCCGACGACATCGATCCGGCGACATTCTCCAACGCCGTTCCCGACGACGTGTTCCTCAAGGTTGTGGCCCTGATCCGTTTGTCTGTTCCTTACACCGGCATGATCATGTCGACGCGTGAAAGCGCACGCATTCGTACCGAAGCGCTCAAGCTCGGCGTCTCTCAGATTTCGGGGGGCTCCCGCACGTCCGTGGGCGGCTACACGATCAAGGACATTACCAAGATCGAAAACACGGCTCAGTTCGACACGAGTGACCGCCGCAGCCTTGACGAAGTGGTGCATTGGCTTCTCGACAATCACTACCTGCCGAGCTTCTGCACGGCATGCTATCGCGCCGGTCGTACGGGCGACCGCTTCATGGAATTTGCCAAGGACGGCTCCATTGCACGCTATTGCCAGGCCAACGCCGTGATGACGATGAAGGAATATCTGTGTGATTACGCAAGCCCCGCTACGAAGGAAGCGGGCGAACGCGTGATTGCCAACGAAATTCCGAAGATCTGTCACGAGAAGATGCGCATTGCCTGCGAAAAACGCATCATCCGCATCGAAGAAGGCGAACGCGATTTCCGCTTCTAAACTGTCGCCTTCCAAGCAAGAACGCCGCCCGAGGAAAAGTTCTTCAGGCGGCGTTTGCGCGTCAAGGGGGCTGACCGGATTAGATCAGGATGCCGAGTTCTTTTTTGAAGCGAACCACAATGGGGGCCATTTTTTCGGGTTCGGCCATCAAAAGCGGATCAACGAGAACGTTGGCTTGTTCTGGCGTCATCAGTTTCAGTTCGATCACGGCTCGTTTGACATCGCATCCCTTTTCTGCACAATAGTGCGCGACGCGCACGTCTTCCAGATAACCGAAGGTAGCGGCAACCACGGTACTCAGAGCAATTGATTCCTGAGCTTCGGTCTTGCAGCGGGCGACATTGGCCGTGATGCCCTCAACGCAGTGTTCACGCAAAATCGGAATTTCGGCTCCAAGGATCTGCATGTTTTCAAACAGGCACTTGTAGAAAGTTGCATCCCAGACATTGAGGTCAAGCTCGCCCTCGTCAACGGCCATGGTGATGGCAACGTCGTTTCCGCAGATCTGATGGGCGATCTGAATGACCATTTCAGGTACTGTCGGATTGATTTTGCCCGGCATGATGGGGCTTCCCGGAGAAAGTGCGGGAAGATTGATTTCCATCCAGCCCGCGCGCGGACCAGAACTCATCAGGCGCAAATCCTTGCTGGTTTTGGACAGTGTTACGGCACAGGACTTGACTGCGCCTGACACGGCGAGGAAGAAGTCCGGATTTTTGGAAACCGTCGAAGAGTATTCGACTGGCAAAGATGCCGGAAACGGCAGAGTCCTGAACTATATTTCAGCCGACGGAAAGAAATTCAGCGTCGACGGCTTGGTGGGGCGAGTGGAGTTTTATGTCTCGCATCAGAAGGACGGAGATGGTTTGGTCAACAGAACTTATAAGTTAAAGATCGACGATTCCTTGTTTCAGGCACACATGGCAAGTTTGAAAAAAACAGTGCGGGTATCCGAACGAAATCATCAAGGCTAAATCGTGGCAACCATTCGGGTGGCATTGGTCCAAGGATGCACTGCAGATCAAGATGTATCGCTATGGATCGGCTACAGTTGAGTAAACCTATAAACACTGATAGTGCGTGATTGCCTACGGTTCCAACATAACCTTTCAACGTCTGATTGAAATCTGCTTTCATGCGGTTGAGCAGCGCTTGTTGCTTGCTCCCAAGCTTCATCTGAGTGAAAGAATCTTGCCGCCGGCAAGCTCTGGTAATTCTTGAAGACATTCGAGCCGATTTTATTCCCGACTCTTGACAAAACGTCCGAAAAGTCATTGATGAAGTTACCTTAACCGCATTAAGCTTAACGATGTTAAGTTTTGTGAAACAAGTTGGGACGAACAAAAAAAATGCCCGCAGCTTTCACCGCAGGCAGTTTGACAATCGGTTCGGATTACCGAATTACTTCTTCTCGACCTTGGTCTCGCGCATCTGCATGAGCGTAGCGTACGCGGGCTGCAGATCGGCTTTCACTAGCTTAGTCTTCAGATCAAAGAGCTTGCGGTAGAGCGTCGAATTATCGGCGTTGGGCGTGTACTCGGCGTCCTTGATGATCGTTTTTTCCAGAAGCGGACGAACATCATCAATGTGACCTGCAGCTTTGGCGGCAAAGACGCAGTTCGTGACGACGGCACCGCCTGCATTGCGGTAGCGCACGACCGTGGCGTTGAGCATATCTGCCTTGATCTGATTCCAGAGCGAATCGCGACTGCCGCCTTCGGTAACGGTGATGCGGTTAAGGTCAACGCCAGCGGCACGGTACGTGTCCGTGATTTCCATGTAGTCGTACCCAATAGCTTCAAGTACGGCTCGCCATTGCACAAACTGATCGTCATCGAGCGTCATATTGAGGAACATGCCGCTTGCGCCCTTGAATTCACCGGTACCGCCGGTGAGATAGGGGAGAAACACGACGCCGTTGCTGCCCGCGGGCACTTCTTCGGCTTTCTCCGACAGGATGCGGTAGTAGCTTGAATCGTCAGCTTTCTGGCAGATGTTGTCTTTGAACCAGCGAAGTGACAAGCCGCCTGTACGGATGAATCCCCAGTAGAAATAAGTGTTTTCAAGCGTACCGCTGTTAAAGATCAGACCAGAGCCCTTCTTGGAGAGTTCTGGAACAATGCCTTTGGTGGATACGCAGAACATGGCGCAGGTGCCTGCCACGTCAACGCCCTGGCCGGCTTCGAATACGCCCGATCCCAACATCGACTGCATGGTGTCGCCGGCGCCTGCGCAGACAGGGGTACCTGCAACAAGACCGGTGCGGGCGGCCATTTCTTCACTTACGCCGCCCACGATGTCCCAGGGCTTGAGAATGCGGGGCATATACTTTTTGTCGATGCCCAGGATGTCGAGCTGCTCGTCGGACCATTCCTTTTTCTCGACCTTGTAGCCCAAGCCCCAGCCGGACATGGCACCCCAGTCGATGAAGGCGTCTTTGCCTTTGAGTCCGGCGAGGTTCATGAGGATATAGGGAGCGTTGTGCACGAACTTCACGCCCTTTTGGCGGAAGTCTTCGCTGTTGGCGAGGAACCAACGGGCAAACATTGCCGGGAACATGCAATTGGCTTCCGGATTGCCCGTTTCGCGTCCCCAGATGTCAAGGTTTTTAGCGTTGATCGCGTCGACATCGGCTTGCGTGCGGCTGTCAAGGTAGTTGATGTAGGGCGTCACGGCTTTGCCGTTTTCGTCCACGCCGCAGATGCCGCAGATGATGCCGTCGCCCATGACGGCGGCGATGTCAGACGGACTGTAGCCCTTGCCCTTGATGGCGTCGACGGTCTTTCTCATGCACTCGACGGTGATGTTGAGAAACTCGTCGATGTTCATCTGCACCCAGCCCGGCTGCGGGTAGTGCAGAGTGGTGGGAAGCGAATGGGAGGCGACCGGGTTGAAGTTTTCGTCGTAGACGGCAACCTTAACCGACTGCGTGCCGGCATCAAATCCCATGTAAAGCTTTGCCATATTCAATCATCCTGTGAATCGTTAGCCGGAAATTTTTCGAGGATGCATTTTACGCAGGTTTGCTAGGTGTTTTTTCTTAGATGATCGGCTCAAAAATGTTTCTGAACGTACGACGTCAGGAACACTTCAACTGCTGTCATATTTAGTAGGCGTTGCAGGCTGCAAAAAAGTCGTGTTTTTTCAGGTCTCTCTTTGGTATAATCCGGCGCTTACGGGCATTTTTGGGCCCTTTTGTACCGAATTTTTAACCGACTAGCTGCGCTTTGTGCCCGGTGATTTGCCGCGGTTTCGGGCGCTTTGAGAAAGAAAAAACAATGACCGAAAATCAAGAAGCTGTGAAGGCTGAAGAAACCGTTCAGGAAGAAAAGGCTGTTGCTGCTACCCAGGAAGCTGCCGCCGAACAGAAGGAAGAAGCCGTCAACCCGAATCTGCGCACTCTCGAAGTAACGATCGACGGCAAAGAATTCCAGGACGGCGTGACCAAGGAACTGCGTCGCCTTTCCAAGAAGGCCAAGATGCCGGGCTTCCGTCCGGGCCATGTGCCGTTTGCCATGGTTGAAGCCATGTACGGTCAGCAGGCTTCTGCCGAAGTCATCAACAAGCTGCTCGAACGCGAAGCTAACAAGGCAATGCGCGAAGGCCAATATCGTGTGGTTGGTCAGTTCGACGCCAAGCCGCTCGCCCCGGCCGAAGGCAGCTCCGATCTGCGCTTTGAAGTGAGCTTCGAGGTTTATCCCGATATCGTTCTGCCGGACTTCTCTTCCGTTGAACTCAAGCGCTACCTCTGCACGGTTGACGACGAAGCCGTCAACAAGACTATCGATACGATTGTCAAGCAGCGCGTCACCTTCACGAAGGAAGAGGGCCGCCAGGCCGCCGCTGAAGACCGTCTGACGGTCAACTTCACCGGCACGATCAACGGCGAAGAATTCCAGGGCGGCAAGGCCGAAGGTTTCAGCTTTGTGCTGGGCCAGGGCCGTATGCTTCCCGAGTTTGAAGACGCCGCTACCGGAATGGCTGCCGGCGAAAAGAAGACCTTTAAGCTCACCTTCCCGGAAAACTACGGCAACAAGGAACTTGCCGGCAAGGAAGCTCAGTTTGACCTCGAATGCGTGAGCGTTGAAGCTCCGCACTATCCCGAAGTCAATGATGATTTCGCTAAGACCCTGGCAGTCGAATCGGTTGAAGTTCTCAAGACCGAAATCCGCAGCAACATCGAACGCGAAGTGCAGGAACGTCTCTATGACCGCAATCGCACCGAAGCTTTCAATGCTGCCGTTGAAGTTTTCGACTATCAGGCTCCCACCGCCATCGTTCACTCCGAACAGGAACGTTTGCGCGACAACTTCCAGCAGATGCTCTACGGCATGACCGGTCAGAAGAACAAGGAAGGCGCTCCGCTGGATCTCTTCCTTGAACCCGCCAAGAAGCAGGCTCGCATCGGCATGATGGTCACCGCGATCATCGATCAGAACAAGCTTGAAGCGACGGACGACGACATCAAGGCCCGTGCTTCTTTGCTTGCCGCCGCTTACGAACAGCCTGAAGAAGTGGTCGAAGACCTCGTCAAGACGCAGCGCAACAACCTTGCCAGCCGCGTTCTTGAAGAAAAGGCCCTCGAATTCCTCTTCAGCAAGGCCAAGACCACCGAAGAAACGCTCACCTTCGAGCAGCTCTCCGGCATGGGTCGCGAATAATTCGGTTCTTAGCGAACTGATCTGCGCCGACTGGCTCGGACAAGTGTGGCGAAAAAGCCGCGCTTCGGGTCTGTCAGGCGAACGAAAGCGGGAAAAAGCAACGGGAGGCGCAAGCTTCCATGGGCTTTTTTCCGTTTTTGTTTCTATGTGCGCACTTCTTTCGGTGCGCAGAAAGCGAAACGATTTTTGTGTACGGCTCTGTCCTCAGGCAGAACCCCAATGAGCGAAATTTCTAACATCATGCATGACATTCATAACGCATTGATTCCGATGGTGATTGAACAGAGCGGCCGCGGCGAGCGCAGCTTCGATATTTATTCGCGTCTGTTGCGCGACCGCATCGTGTTCCTGTCGGGCGAAGTCAACGACGAATCGGCCAATCTCGTGATTGCCCAGCTGTTGTTCCTTGAAAGTGAAAATCCCGACAAGGATATTTCGCTCTACATTAATAGCCCGGGTGGATCCGTCTATGCCGGCTTGGGGATCTACGACACGATGCAGTTCATCAAGCCCGATGTGCAGACCATCTGTGTGGGCATGGCCGCTTCCATGGGAGCGTTTCTGTTGGCCGCCGGTGCCAAGGGGAAGCGTTATTCGCTTCCCAATTCCCGCATTATGATTCATCAGCCTTCGGGCGGTAGCCGCGGCATGGCCAGCGACATCCAGATTCAGGCTCGCGAGATTCAGGACTTGAAGGGACTTTTGAACGGCATTCTTTCCGAACGCACCGGCAAGTCTCTCGATATCGTTACGCGCGACACCGACCGCGACTACTACATGAGTCCGACCGAAGCCCTCGAATACGGCATCATTGATCGCATTTATACCCGCCGCGGCGAGTAACCCCGACATATAAAACTTTTTTCAAAGCGAAAGGCTTACGATTTTCATGGAAAAAAACGATCTGCGTTGCTCCATCTGCGGGCGCCATAAAAACGACGTCGAAACGCTGATTGATACTCATCGCGGCTTTCTCATCTGCGACCGTTGCATTCGAGGCATGATGTCGGCTATTGGTGGTGGTGCTTCAACTTCCTCCTCTCACGACACTGCAGCGGCCGATTCGAGTGCTGACGCGTCAGTCGCCGATATTTTGTCGGCTCCGATCCCGACGCCGCAAAAGCTTTATGAGCATCTCGACAACTACGTGATCGGGCAGCAGCGAGCAAAGCGTGTGTTGTCTGTTGCGGTTTACAACCACTACAAACGTTTGAAGCATAAGGCCACAGCCGAAGGCGTCGAGCTGCAAAAGTCCAATATTTTGCTTGTCGGTCCCACCGGTTCCGGTAAGACGCTTCTAGCTCAGACGTTGGCGCGTACGCTCAATGTGCCGTTTGCAATTGCCGATGCGACGACTTTGACGGAAGCTGGCTATGTGGGCGAAGACGTGGAAAACATCATCCATAAGCTTTTGCTGTCGGCCGACGGTGATGTTGAACGCGCTCAGTGCGGCATCGTGTACCTAGATGAAATTGACAAGATTGCCCGCAAGAGCGAAAACCCGTCAATCACACGCGACGTTTCAGGTGAAGGCGTTCAGCAGGCCCTTCTGAAGCTCATCGAAGGTACGGTCTGCAATGTTCCAGCTGAAGGCGGTCGCAAAAACCCGCGCGGCAAGATGGTGGCGGTTGACACGAGCAACATTTTGTTCATCTGCGGTGGTGCGTTTGACGGTCTTGAAAAGATCGTTCGCCGCCGTTCCGTGAGAAGCGGCATCGGTTTCGGTGCCCAGGTACACAGCGAATCCCAAGAATCGCTCACCGAGCTTTTTGCTCAGGCCGAACCTTCTGACCTCGTGAAGTACGGCCTGATTCCCGAACTTGTGGGCCGTCTGCCGGTGGTCGCAACACTCGAAGAACTCGATGAAAAGGCTTTTGTTTCGATTCTGACCGAGCCCAAGAATGCCTTGATCAAACAGTTTGCCGAACTCTTTGCGATGGAAGGCGTGAAGTTCGAAGCCACACCCGAAGCGCTGGCAGCCATTGCTCACAAGGCAATGGAACGCAAGACCGGTGCACGCGGTTTGCGCAGCATTGTTGAAGCGGCTTTGCTTGACGCTATGTTCGAAGTGCCAGCCAAGCCCGAAGTCGGTACTGTGAAGCTCGAGTCTGAAGGTGACGTCAAGGATGGTAAGGTGAGAGCCGATCTCATTGACGGCCCACGTACGGTTGCGCAGACCGATGCGGATAACAAAAACACTTGAATGTAAAGCTTTTTTTCGCTGACTTTTACTTGGAAAGCGCGACGGAGCTTTGAAACTCCGTCACGCTTTCAACGCAGCGGCTGCATGAGGTCGCGTAAGCGTCTTTTTTGCCTGATCTTTCGTTCTTTTTGCCAACCTTATGCAAAGAGTTGCTTTGCTGCGGTTGAGCAGCCGCTTTTGTTCGTACAATGGATTCGACACAAGGCGAATGCCTGCCGGATCGACTTTCCCCTCGACATCAACCGTCTTGAAAAAGACCGAGGTTGTCTCCATATAAGCAATCCGGAAAACTTTTTTCGATTACGAGAAACTCTTTTATGACTGAAAACGTTAACGTCACGCAAGCCGCGCCGATGCAGGCTCCATTGCTTCCCATCCGCGACCTGGTGGTGTTTCCTCACACTGTTCTTCCGCTTTTCATCGGCCGACCGCTCACGATTCGTTCTGTGCGCACCGCTATGAACGGGGATCGTACGATTGCGTTGGTGACCCAGAAGGAAAGCGGTAGGGATGATCCCAAACTTGAGGATTTGTACAAGACAGGTACCCTGGCGCGCGTGCTGCAGATGCTTAAGCTCCCCGACGGCACCCTTAAGGTGCTCGTTGAGGCTGACGAGCGCATTGACATTCAGAGCATTTCTTCCAATCCGAAGGACGGTTACAGCGCAACCTTCACGCCTCACCCGTGTGTGGTGCAGGGTACGACCAACGAAGAAGCTTCGCGTCGCGCCGTTTTGCAACGCTTTATTGAGTACGCGCAGGAAAGCAAAAAACTGCCCGAAGAGGTGTTGCAACCGATTCGTGAAAGCGCAACTGCTATGCAGCTGGCTGATGCGGTGGCAAGTCAGTTGCCGGTTGACAACGCTCGCAAGCAGAAGATCCTGGATCAAACGACGCTTCAGGGGTGTCTGAACGAAATCATCGATATTCTTGACAACGAGATGGACATTCTTGCGGTGGAGCGTCGCATCCACGGTCGCGTCAAGAAGCAGATGGAAAAAAACCAGCGAAACTACTATCTCAACGAGCAGATGAAGGCGATTCGCAAGGAACTCGGAGCCGATGACGAAGGTGTCGACGGCAATGACGAAATTGCGATTCTGCGCGACAAGATCAAGGCATGCGGCATGCCTGCCAAGACCGAAGAAAAGGCTTTGGATGAGCTCAACAAGCTCAAGCAGATGTCGCCTTCGAACGCTGAAGCTACGGTGGTGCGCGGTTACATCGAAACGCTGATTTCCCTGCCATGGAAGGAAAAGACCGAAGTCAACAAGGATCTTAAAAAAGCAGAGGAGATTCTCAACTCAGATCACTGGGGGCTGGAAAAGGTCAAGGAACGCATCCTTGAATATCTGGCAGTGCAGCGCCGCGTGGATAAGATCAAGTCGCCGATTTTGTGTCTTGTCGGTGCGCCCGGCGTCGGCAAGACCAGTCTGGGTGAGTCGATTGCACGCGCTACCGGCCGCAAGTATGTGCGCGTTGCCTTGGGCGGTGTTCAGGATTCAAGCGACATCCGCGGTCATCGCCGTACCTATATCGGTTCGATGCCCGGCAAGATCATCCAGGCCATGGCTAAGGTGGGAGTGAAGAATCCGCTGTTTCTTTTGGACGAAATCGACAAACTGGGTTCCGGAGTGAGGGGAGATCCTTCCGCGGCGCTTCTCGAAGTGCTCGATCCGGAACAGAATCGCGAGTTCGAGGATCACTACGTTGATGTCGGCTTTGATTTGTCCGACGTGATGTTTGTGGCCACAAGCAACAGCTATGCCATTGATCCGCCGTTGCTTGATCGTATGGAAACCATCGATCTGGCCGGCTACACCGAGGACGAAAAAGTTCACATTGCGATGGAGCACCTGTTGCCCAAGCAGATGCGTTTGAATGGACTCAAGAAGACTGAAGCCGAAGTCACGCAAGAAGCGGTCCTAGACATCATTCGCTTCTACACGCGTGAAGCCGGCGTTCGCGGGTTGGAGCGCGCCATCAGCAAGATCCTTCGCAAGATCGTTCGTCAGCAGTGCGAGCGGGAAGACGAGCTTGTCGCCAAGGCTGCAAAAGAAGCCTCCGACGAAAGCAAGGAAGGAGCCAAGACCGCAAAGCCTCGTGTGCGTAAGGTGCGTGTGACGCCCAAGAACTTGCACGACTATCTGGGCGTTCGCAAGTTCAGTTATGGTGTGGCGCCCACCGAAGCTCGTGTGGGGCAGGTCAACGGACTTGCGTGGACGAGTGTGGGCGGAGATACGCTGGCGGTGGAAGCCGTCTGCTTCCCGGGCCGCGGCAATGTGGTTCGCACGGGGTCTCTCGGCGACGTTATGAAGGAAAGCGTGCAGGCTGCCTTGAGTGTGGTTCGTGCGCGTGCCGTGAAGCTTGGCATCGATCCGGAAGTCTTTGCCAAGACCGATTGGCACATTCATTTCCCGGAAGGGGCTGTTCCCAAGGACGGTCCGAGTGCCGGTGCAGCCATTACGACGGCTTTGGCTTCTGCAATGACGGGGATTGCCGTTCGTAGCGACATCGCTATGACCGGCGAAATCACGTTGCGCGGTGAAGTACTCGAAATCGGTGGCCTGAAGGAAAAGCTTCTTGCGGCGGTTCGAGCCGGCATCAAGAAGGTATTGATTCCGGAAGAAAACGTCAAGGATCTCGAGGAAGTGCCCGACAATGTCAAGCAGGCCGTCGAGATTGTTCCGGTACGTTGGATTGACAAGGTACTTGAAGAAGCTTTGGTGAGCAAACCCACACCTCTGGAACCCAAGAAGGAAAAAGAGGTAGCGGCCGACGTTGTCGCACAGTCTCAGGAAGTTGATTCCGGTGAGGCGACGACGGCCGGAGGTCACTGCAACTGCTAAGTCGGTGAAGCGCTGACATTGCAACAGCGCCCGTTTGAGAGGATCTTGAGCGGGCGTTTTTCTTGCCTGTTGGCAAAAACGACACAAAATGTCAACATTGCCTTAGTTTTCTAGGCTTTTCGGGCAATTTCGCTTGGTGCTGAGCCTTTTTTAGGCTATAGTGCTCAAGATTTTTCTTTGACTGCCCAAAGGGCGTAACAACACTAAGGGGATACCCATGAATAAGAACGAACTGATCGAACAGATCGCCGTGTCTGCCGACATCACCAAGGCCAAGGCCGGCCTCGCTCTCGAAGCTTTCATCGAAGCCGTGACGACCTCCCTGCAGAAGGGTGAAGACGTGTCGTTGGTTGGCTTCGGCACCTTCACGGTTTCCGAACGCTCTGAACGCACGGGTCGTAACCCGCAGACTGGCGAAACCATCAAGATCGCCGCTTGCAAGCAGCCGAAGTTCCGTGCTGGCAAAAAACTCAAGGATGCTGTACAATAATCAACTCGTTTGACGATGAGTTGAAGAATGGATGCTTAGCTCAGTTGGTAGAGCGGCGCCCTTACAAGGCGTAGGTCGGGAGTTCGAGACTCTCAGCATCCACCAAACATCCGCTAGAACCTCGCAAGATATTGATTTTGCGAGGTTTTTTGTCGTCTGCATTCAACATTCGAGGTGTTTTTTTCCAAAAATGGTGACTTACGGGTGAGCACAACGAGTGATCAATGTCGAGGAATGCCTGTCATTGGATATCTGACTTCAATATTGCACCGCGAATTCTTCAGTCGATTTTTGATTTCCTTGAAATTCCAAGTCTTCAAAGAAATGGCAATCTGCAGACTTTTCTAAGCACTTTCTGTTATTGACAGTATTCTGTTCCTGCGCTACCTTTCACGAAATAGTGCTTGTGATGGCACGAAATTAGGAATTGGACAACCAAATGACGCACATACGATCGACCTTCGTCACGAAGGGCCTTTTCACCAAGGCTCACGGTCGATTGCGCTTGCTATCTCTGGGTCTGCTGCTACTGGTAGACACCGGGAGGCCGTGCGCGTGTGCGTCGGCGCAGGAAGTGTAGGAAAGGGAGCCGAATACCCTAAGGTTCCAAAAGTCGGAACTTCCAACCGCCTCCTAAAAGCACAAAATTCAGGCTATAAGCAAGTTGAAAACAGACGCACACCCTTCGGGGATGTGCGTTTTTTATTAGGGAGAATTCAAAAATGGTCTTTACCCGCCGTCAGATCATCGTTTCAGCAGCTGCTGCCGTTGCCGTG
>UPZS01000048.1 GCA_900538905.1 uncultured Sutterella sp. | reverse complement strand
AGAGGCGGTCCTTGAGAATGTCAAGGTAGAAACTGCCCAGATCGTCGGTCGCAAAGCCCATCAAAAGAGTGGCGACCTGCTGGAAGCTATAGGTTTCATTTGCCTCAATGATCTGCTTTTGAAGCTCGGCAACGCGAGCCAGCGCCCAGCGATCAAGCTCGAGCATCTGATCGACCGGCACGGCATCCTTATTGATGTCGAAGTCGTTCGTGTTGGCAAGCAGGAATCGCAGCGTGTTGCGGATGCGGCGGTAGCTGTCGACAACACCCTTGATGATGGTCGGGCCGATACGCAGGTCGCCTGTGTAGTCGGTCTGAGCCACCCAGAGACGGCAGATTTCGGCGCCGTACTTTTCGTAGATTTCCTTCGGACCCATGGCATTGCCGCGGGATTTGGACATCTTCTTGCCTTCTTCGTCGACGAGGAAGCCGTGCGTGAGAAGCGCATCGTAGGGCGGACGGCCGTAAAGGATGGAACTCGTCAACAGGGAGGAATGGAACCAGCCGCGGTGCTGATCGCTGCCTTCAAGGTAGAGGTCGCAGTGAGGCTTGCCGTCGTAGACGTCTTTGTGCGAGCCGTTCATCACGGTTTCGTACGTGGAACCGGAGTCGAACCACACGTCGAGAATGTCGGTGGTCTTGTCGTACTGAGCGGCTTCTTCGGCGGGCATGAAGTCTTCGGCCTTAGCCTTCACCCAGGCTTCGATGCCTTCTTTTTCAGCGCGTTGGGCGACTTCTTCCATGATTTCGAGCGTACGCGGATGCAGTTCACCCGTTGCCTTGTTCATGAAGAAGGGCAGGGGTACGCCCCAGTTGCGCTGACGCGAGATGCACCAGTCGGGACGGTTCTCGATCATGGCGTGCAAACGGTTGTAGCCCCAGGACGGGATGAACTTGGTGGCATCGACACCTGCCAGAGCCGTTTCGCGCAGGCTCTTTTCTTCGGCTTCGGTGTTGAGCACGCCCTTGGTGTCGGCCGTGGGCTTGTCCATGCGGATGAACCACTGAGCCGTTGCACGATAGATGAGCGGCGTCTTGTGGCGCCAGCAGTGCATGTAGCTGTGCTGGATCATTTCGCAGTTAAGCAGCACGCCCGCCACGCGCATCGTGTCAACAATCTTGGGCTGAGCCTTCCAGATGTTGAGACCGCCGAAGAGCGGGAGCCAGTCGGCATAGACGCCGTTGCCCATCACCGGGTTGAGAATCTGATCGTTGGTCATGCCGTTGGCCTTGCACGAAACAAAGTCGTCCAGGCCGTAGGCCGGAGCAGAGTGCACGACGCCCGTACCGCTCGTGGCTTCCACGTACTCACCGAGGAACACCGGCGAGAAGCGCTTGAAGCCTTCGTGCAATTGGCTGAAGGGGTGCATGAAGCGGACGTGATCGAGGTTCTTGCCGTTGGTTTCGCCGACGATCTTGCCTTCGAGCTTGTAGCGCTTGAGGCAATCTTCCACAAGGTTGGTGCCCAGAATCAGGTACTTGTCGCCGCAGTCAACGAGAGCGTACGACAGATCCGGGTGCATGTTAATGGCCTGGTTGGCCGGGATCGTCCACGGAGTCGTGGTCCAGATCACCGTGTAGCAGGGCTTTTCAATCTTCACGCCCATCAGTTCTTCAACCTTGGGCTTGTCTTCTTCGGAAAGAGGGAAGGCGACGTCGATGGCGTAGCTTTCGCGGTCGGCGTATTCGACTTCGGCTTCGGCCAACGCCGAGCAGCAGTCAAAGCACCAGTTAACGGGCTTCAAGCCGCGGTACACGTAGCCCTTCTTCACGATGCGGGCAAGCGTGCGGATTTCGGCGGCTTCCGTTTCCGGGCGCATCGTCAGGTACGGATTTTCCCAGTCGGCGAGCACGCCCAGACGCTTGAAGCCGGCTTTCTGCTTGGCGACCTGTTCCTTGGCATAGGCGCGGGCCTTGGCCATCAGGTCGGTCTTTTCGAGCCCCTTGCCGTACATCTTTTCGATCTGGATTTCGATCGGCATGCCGTGGCAGTCCCAGCCCGGCACGTAGGGGACATCGTAGCCCTCAAAAAGCTTGGTCTTGTTGACGATGTCCTTGAGAATCTTGTTTAAGGCATGGCCGAGGTGAATTTCACCGTTGGCATACGGCGGACCGTCGTGCAGCACGAAACGGTTACGGCGGTTTTTGCAGACGTTTTGAATCGTGTGATACAGGTCGCGCTTTTCCCAGTCGGCAACCCAGACGGGTTCACGCTTGGGCAGGTCGCCGCGCATCGGAAAGGCGGTATCGGGTAGATTAAGCGGGTACTTTGCCGTATTGCCGGCTTTATCGGCTTTAGCCATGTGTCAAACTCCAGGCCCCCTCGGGCTCTTCTGAAAGATTGAAAAGGAATAAATTTTGAGATGCGCGATAAAAAGCGCTGTCAGGAAGGCGCAAGCGCAACGAGTCGTTAGTTTACAGTCAGAAGCGCTTCGTTTGCTATAGGTAAGCTTGCTTATGGCGCTCGGCCAGCTTCTCGGAGTGAATCGGCTAAAGCGATACGTTGCGTGAATCTCTTAAGACGAATCTTTCTTTTGTTCCCTAAACACCCAAAAGATGTCTTGCTGCCTCTGCGTCGCGTTGGATGGCGGCTTTAAGTTCATCGAGTCCCGAGAACTTTTTTTCATCTCGGAGCTTTTGCACGAACTCGATTTCAACGATGCGACCGTATGCGTTGCCCGAATAGTTGAAGACGAACGTTTCCAGTAGCCAGCGCCGATCGGATGCTACAGTCGGTTTGTAGCCCAGGCTAGCGGCGCCGCCGAAAACAGTGTCGCCTTCAAGCCCCTTGACGCGCACTGCAAAGACGCCATGCAGCGCGCAGACGGCCTTGGATCCGGGAGGCAGCATTGCGACATTGAGCGTCGGAAAGCCCAGTGTCCGGCCGAGTGCTGCGCCGTGAATGACACGGCCAGTGACACGGTAGGGACGGCCCAGCATGGTTTGTGCTTCATTGAGATCGCCTAAAGCCATCGCCTCACGAATACAGGAACTCGACACTCTTTCATCCGATTGATAGAGAAGAGGGGTAGCAAGAGCCTCAAAACCAAAGGTTTCGCCCAGTCGCTTGAGATCGGCAAAATCACCCGAGCCGCCTGCGCCGAAATGGAAGTTATCGCCAACCGTCACCCAGCGGCAACTGATGCCTTCAGAAAGAATGTTGCGAACAAACGCCTCGGGCGAGAGCGCAGCAAAGCGTTTGTGAAAGGGCATGATGTAAACAGCGTCAATGCCGCAGCCGGCAATGGCAATCATCTTGTCGCGTAACGTGCTGATACGGGCAAAGGGCTCCTTACCAAAGAGCTCACGCGGGTGCGGTTCAAACGTAACGACTGCGGCGGCAAGACCTCGAGCGTGCGCTTCCTTTGTTACCGCCCGAAGAAGTCGCTGGTGGCCGAGATGAACGCCGTCGAAATTCCCGATGGCAACTGCGCAGGGACGTTTGTGAGAGGGGCCGGGAAGGCCGCGAATGATTTGCATGCCGGTCTGTAGGGTGAGGGTTGCCTAAATACTGGTCAAGCTCTTGCGAAGGTTGTTTAGGATTATGCGCAGAAAACTTGCCGCCGCAGATTATACGAATGCGACATAGGCCATGTAAGGCAAATTCTTGTTTCACCGGAATCTTCTGCGGTTGCCGCAACTCAAGTACAATTGCCCTGCCATAACGGAGCGAGTGTCGACGGCTGTTTCGGCACTTCTTGTCTATTCGAGATTTCCAGTTTTCTATTAATCAGATATGTGTCAACCCGGTCTTGAGAAAGATTCGGGTGCATTTGCATTTATGAAAAACATCGTTGTTTTGATCTCGGGCCGCGGCTCGAACTTTGTGGCGATTGCTCAGGCCTGCGAACGGGAAAATTGGGCTGCCGAGGGTATCCGTATTTCGCTCGTGCTTTCCAACCGCCCCGATGCGGCCGGGCTTGATCGCGCCAAGGAAATGGGTATTGAAACGGCCGTGGTAGATCACAAGGCGTTTGATACCCGTGAAGCTTTTGAGCGCGCCATGATTGAGATCATCGACAAGCACAATCCGGACGTGGTGGTGCTCGCAGGGTTCATGCGTGTTTTGACGCCTGTCTTTGTCGATCATTACGAAGGCAAGATTCTCAATATTCACCCTGCTCTGTTGCCGCTTTTTAAGGGACTCGATACGCACAACCGCGCACTCCAGGCAGGTGTTCGCGTGCACGGCTGTACGGTGCACTTCGTGAGTTCCGAACTCGATGGCGGCGCCATCATCGGTCAGGCCGTCGTGCCGGTGCTCGCCAGTGACGATGCCGATACGCTTGCCCACCGAGGGCTTCGTCTCGAACACATTCTTTATCCGCGTGCCGTCAAGGCCGTGGCTTCCGGCAAGGTCAAGCTTGTCGACGGCCGCACCGTGACGGATGACGAAACGGCTAAGTCTCTTGCTGTTTTTGATTGCTGCGCTTGAGAAACACAACCATGGAACAGAAAACCAAAAAGATGCCGTTTGCGCCGGTTAAGGTCCGTCGAGAAAAAACGGAAAAGAAGCTTACGGAACGTCAGCGCGCTGCGCAAAAGCGTCAGGCTGAGCAAAATCGCAAGGCTGCTCCCGTCAAAGGCGTTCCTGCTGCAATGCGTCAGCAAAAACTCAATCCGAGCAAAGTCCGCATCACCAATCTGATCGCGGGTGAGTTGGCGCGCGCTTTTGCGGTGATTCTTAAGCTCGATGGACCGGCTGATACGCTCATGAAGGCGTTCTTCAAGTCCAACCCTAAGCTGGGTAGCCGTGATCGAACGATTTTGGCCGAAGCCATTTTCTATGCGCTGCGGCACTATTCCGAAATTGCCTGGCGCATGAAGCCCGTCAAGCCCGAGCGCGCTCCCAAGGTGGCTGCGTTCCTGACGTTGGCGATGCAGTACGGTGTCGAGAGCATGGGCGATCAGGTTCTCGGTTCCGAAAAAGGGCCGGTGACCAATATGCTTGCCTTGAAGCTCGAAAAGGCTCCGCCCGAAGTCCGTGCCGAGATGCCGTTCTGGCTGTACGAACTCGAAAGCAAGCAGTACGGCGAAGCCGCACCGCAGCTTTTTGAAGCTTCGCTTCAGGCAGCTCCGCTTGATTTGCGCGTCAATACGTTGAAGGCTAAGCGAGAAGACGTCATTGCGGAACTTTCCGAACACAAGGTAACGGCTGAACTCATGCAGTTCTCGCCCGACGGTATTCGCCTGACGGATAAGCTCGGTCTGATTCGCTGGCCTGTCTATCAGGAAGGCCGAATCGACATTCAGGACGAGGGCAGTCAGCTCATTGCGCGTCTTGTGGGCGCCAAGCGCGGCGAAATGGTGTGTGACTTCTGTGCCGGCGCAGGAGGCAAGACACTGGCTCTCGGTGCACTGATGAAGTCTTCCGGTCGTCTGTACGCTTTTGACATCAATGAAAAGCGCTTGCAGGGGCTCACCCCGCGTATGCGCCGTGCCGGACTTTCCAACGTTCATCCGGTCGCCATCCGTGATGAAAAGGACAACCGAATCAAGCGTCTGCGCGGTAAATTTGACCGTGTTCTGGTGGATGCGCCCTGTACCGGTACCGGCACGCTTCGCCGTAACCCGGACCTGAAGTGGCGCCTAACACCGCAGGAACTCGATCGCATCAACGCGGTGCAAAAGAGTGTGCTGGAAGAGGCGGCGAAGCTTCTTAAGCCTGATGGCCGCCTTGTGTACGCGACGTGCTCGGTACTTCAGCGGGAAAATCAGGACGTCGTTAAGACTTTCCTGGAATCTCATCCGGAGTTTGAACTTCTGAATGCTACTGACGTCCTGGCGAAGCAGGGCGTAATGTTGCCAGATTTCCAGAAGGAAGAATTTGGTGACTTTTTTGTGATGTTGCCTCACCGCCATCACACGGACGGCTTCTTTGCGGCCGTATTACACAAGAAGAAAGCCTGATTCTTGTCTGAGCTGAAGTAAAACAGAGCCTTGTCGAGAGCGTTTCGGCAAGGCTCTGCTGTTTTTTCGCAGAAAAAATGAGCTGATCAGTTTCGCTCGGTTATTGATTTTTTCGGCGGCAAACCGAATGTGCGCTTGTATTCGCGACTGAACTGATTCGGACTTGTGTAACCGACTTCGTAGGCAGCCTGACTCGCGCTGTAACCGCGAGCCACCATCAGGTGCTGAGCGAGGAACAGGCACTGACGTTTGTAATACTGCAACGGCGTCATTTTTGTGACCGTCTGGAAATGTCGATAGAACGTCGAACGTGTCATGTTGCACATTTCGGCAAGGGCTTCAATATCAAGCGGTTTACCTGTGTTTTGACGGATCCACTGAATCGCGCGATTGATGCGGTTGGCGGGCGTGTTTTGGCTGAAGAACTGGGACAGGGCGGCGCCTTGCGGGCTCATCAAAAGCACGTAAGTCAGTTCCCGTTCAATGATCGGACCGCGTGTAGGAAGTTGTTCAGGATTCTGATAAACCAAGCGCAATAGACGCTCGAAGGCTTCAACAATGTCGACAGTGGCCGGCATTGCTGTGAATGCATGCACAGAGAGCCCAACGACGACTCCTTTGTGTTTTGCGGCGATTTCAGGGCAAGTAGCTAAAAGGTCGGTTAGAACCTGAGGATCAAGTTCAACGGAAATCGAAACAAAAGGCTTGGAATCTGAGGCGCATGTCACCTCGTAGCTGGCAGGGGAGTCCGCCGCCGTCGTGCAACTCGTGCCTTTACCGTACTCAATGTTTTGTCCGTCAGTCGTGCTGCGCTTGCGACCTTGAAGAATTAGACCGGTTGAAAGCGTGTAAAAAGTATTGGTATTGACGATCTGACAGGGTTGCACATGAAAGTGCAGCCGAGGCATTGATTTGGGAGAAAAAAGAGAGACACCGTTTTCTCTCCACTGATTCAGAGCAATATCCTTAAGCGCATCCAGACGGGTGCGAAGATCTTCTGAAAGCGTAATCTCGAACACAAGCGAATCCTTTCTTTGTTCTTCCGAACAAGGTTTGTCATCACACTCGCATTGGCAATTGGAAAGCCATAGCGTACTCATTTTGCACCCGTAGTTTTGCACAAACTTTGCATTGTAGTTAGCTGGAAAGGCACTCTGTTTAAAAATGTTTCAGGCTGCTTGCCAAAGAGGAAACGCAGGCAGCCTGAATTGCCTCCGACTTTTTTATTTAGCCGGATGAGCAGCCTTTTCAACGACCGCGAGCGCGTTGAGCGTTCGCGGGTAGCCGAGGAGAGGTGCAAACTGCAGACAAGTGGCGATCAGAATTTCCTCGTTGTTGCCCATCTTAAGGTTGCCAACAGCGTGTGCTGCCATCTGAGCGGTGGTGTCGCCTTGCGCGGCCAGGTAGCAGAAGGTAACGAGTTCACGTTCCTGCAGTGACAGGCCGGAGCGAACATAGTAGTCGCCGAAGCAGTTGGCAGAGAGCCAGCGACGGATGGCAACGGTCTTTTCGGGGCCGGAAGTGGCAAAGCCCTTCATGCCCGCTCCGAAGATTTCAACCTGAGCGGCTTCACCCTTGACGACACGCTCGACATCCTTCTGTTCGGTGGTATCGGGAAGGGGGAGCTTTACGCCGCGCGAGGTAAAGACACGGTTCATGATGTCGACGAATCCGCGGACACGTCCTATGCCGAGATAAGCGGTGGCCTGATAAACGATTTCGCGAACCTGCGTGGGCGTTACGCCGGCGTCGAGCGCCTGCGGCAAACGGACCTCGAATTCTTCCTTTCCGCCGCAACCGAGCAGCGCGGCAAGAATGACGAAGTGGCGGTGAGCTTTACCCAGAATGGGCTCGACCGTCTTTGCGACTTCTTCCTCATCAAAGTACTTGAAGAAGCGTGCGTATTCGGGATCGGTCTTTGCAAGATCGGAAACAGCCGGTGCGGCGGCTGCGGCCGGATTGAGTGCGGACATGAAAACTGCTCCTGCGGCGAGTCCGGCGGACCCACCCAAAAGATTGCGACGTGAAAGAGATTTTTCCGACATTGAACACCTCGTGAAGGTCAGTGTTTTGTTGATTTCATTATCCGAAGCAGCAGGGCAAGTTGGGTGCCGAAACGTTGCACGATATTCTCAAGTCGCTGAGCTTGAGAAAATGACGGAAGAGGGGAAATGTCTCGTGAAATGAAACTGCAATGTCCGAATAAAATCCTTTAAAATCAGCATGCAAAACATAACTACTATTATATTGAGAAAAATTCATTGTCAGTGTGCTATATATCAGAAATTGCCAAATTCAGTCACTTTCGGGCGTATCTAAAAACTCGACTTGAGTGAGAGATAACTGCTAATATTTAAGCGAATATCCCTTAAATTTGACATTAATCGCTAAAAAAAGAGCGGATATTGTGTTTGATGGAAACGTATCGACGATCGCTAACTTGAAGTCACCCAAAGAACTGCGTTTGCAATTGGCAGAACGGGCTAGAGAGCTGAGACTGACGCGCAACATGCGTCAATCGGATCTTGCTGAGTGCTCTGGCGTGACGCTCGCGTCCATACGTCGGTTTGAGAAGGAGGGAGAGATCTCACTCAAGAACCTGATGCTGATCGCCATTGCGCTCAATCGAGCCCAAGACGTGGAGCAGGTGTTCCGCCTCAATGAAGACATTGATCTTTTTAAGCCTGAACCCAGGAAGCGTCAACGAGCCAGAAAATGAGAACGCGCGTTCTGCTAAACCTGGAAGGAGAACATCGCTTTGTCGGTTTGCTGTCGGCAGATCGGATAGGAGCGTTGTTTCAGTATGCACCGGAATTTGTGGCGGAAGGTTTGGAAGTTTCTCCGTTATCGTGCCCGCTACGGGCATCGGTCTTTCGCGGCATTCCTGGATTCGTGAGCGACAGTCTTCCTGACGGTTGGGGAAATTTACTTCTGTCTCGCAGACATGCTTGTGAAGACAGGCGTCTTGCAGAAATGGCAGTATCAGCGCGACTCGCCGGCATTGGTAATCAGGGCGTGGGGGCCTTGGAATTCGAGCCGGAAACGTCGAACCCGAAAGAATCTTGTCGTCACGACAGCTGCAACACCATTGATCTCGATGCCGTTGCCGACGGTATCCGGGCTGTCCAAGCAGATGAAGCTACTGATACGGAACTCGATGAACTGATTCGTTTGAGCGGGTATGCCGGCGGCGCACGCCCCAAGATTGTGTGCCTGGTCTCTGATGACAAAAGGCTGGTTAAACCGGGGAACGCGCCAAGACCCAATGGCGCTCCGTGGATCATCAAATTCAGTAATTTGACCGATCCTGAAGACAGCGGGGCGCTCGAGTATGCGGTGTCGCTTCTGGCGAAGAGTGCCGACATCGACATGCCCGAAACCCATTTGTTCGAGTCTTCAAAAGGCGCAGGATGGTTCGGCATTCGCCGATTCGATCGTACTTCTTCCGGAAAGGTGCACATGGCAACTGCAGCCGGGTTGTTGCATTGCGATTTTTGGCAGCCTTGTCTTGACTATCAGACACTGATGGCGTTGACACAGCGTTTGGCAGGTGCCGGTGATTTGGAGCAAATGCTCAAGCGAGCATACTTCAACTTCGTCATCGACAATCGGGACGATCATGCGAAGAATTTTAGTTTCCTGATGGACGGCAAAGGCCGTTGGCGCTTGTCGCCAGCTTATGACTTGGTTCCGAACATCGGAGGTTTCGAGCACATGACCGCCTTGTTGGGTATCGGAAAGTCACCGGAACGTTCGCTGTTCATTCGTCTGGGAGAAGACTTCGGTCTGACTCGGCGTAAGGTGCAGGCCGCTCTAGAAGAAGTGGACGACAGCCTGCCTCAGTGGTTCCAACTGGCTAAGAACTGCGGAGTCAAAGCGCCTCCTGCTTTCGAGCCGCTCAGATAAACGCGGTCGGGCACTCACTCAAGCTCCGGCCGCTGATAGAACGTAATTCTTAGTCAAAGCGCAGGCAAGCGTTCATTCTGCGTGCCTGGAACAATGTTGCTTTCTGCTTCACATGTAGCAAAAGGTACAGAGAAAACACCGTAGTCTCTCTGACAGATGTTTTACGGCTTAGGTGGATTGCATGAACCGACGAGATTTTTTCGTTCAGAGCGTAGCTTTGGGCGCAGGTTTTTCCTGTGTAGGCATGAGCGCGACTCAGGAAAATGCATCTTCTACTGCCAATTCTTTTACTTCACCTCAATTAAAGCGCAGGCATGCGCTCGATCTGCGTTCCCGGATCTACAACGATCGCCTTCATGCCGCGTGCTTCAATGGCCTTTTGACCGCGTTCGGTGCAAATGACCGTGGCGCCTTTTGCGCAGAGTTTTCCGTCGAAAAGAACCTTTTGACCGGCCACGAAGGACGCCTTGGGTGTCTGCGTGGCGTAGTCGTAGACGGTGATGTCGGCGTCGGCACCGACGGACAGGTGACCCTTGTTCTTGAGACGCAGCATGCGGGCGGGATTGAGGGACGTTTTCTGTACGAATTCCGGCAGACTCAGCACGTCAAGCTTCACAAGCGACAGCCCCTGAGACAGAATCACATTGCGCGGAATGCAGCCGCCGTCCGTGGAGATTGCGTCGACAACGAACGAACCGTCATCTCGCTTGGCCTGCGCGAGCGCAATGCGCGGCAGCGGCGGATTGATGTTGAAGCTGCCGCCGACGTCACTACCGGCTTCTTCCCAAAGCTTGAGAGCTTCTTGTCCTGTGACCAGATCCGAATAGCCGCCCGCGTCGTAAACCACGAAGGCCTTCTTGGCCAACAAGGCCGCGCGAACGCCGTCTCGATCTTCCGAGAATCCGAAGTGACGCAGACAGTTGCCCGTGACTTTCGACTGAATCTTGCCGTCTGGGCCGCATGTCAGACGAGTGCCGTTCTTGGGCGAGATGTAGCTTTCGCAGAAGATGTTCGGGTTCTTTTTAAGCAGATCAATGGCGATGCCGGCTTCTTCTATATCACTCTTAATGGCGCCGCGGCAGTAGGCGTTGATGTGCGCCAAATGCAGCGGATAGCCGTCGGCCATCTCAACTGCCTCGATCATGCCCTCAATGTTGGAGCCGTGCTCGGTCGTACCGGCGTGCCACGCGACGTAGGCACGACGCTCAAGAGCAGTTTTGATGAGTTCGGACGATACGGCCGGTGTCAGCGGATAGTGGCCGCCGAGGAGCTTGACGCCTAAAGCACCTTGTTCAAGTGATGCATCGATGAGCGTTTCCATTTCTTGCTTGCTGGGCGTCGTCGACTTGAACGTAAACGGCGGTGAAGCAAACTGCAGGATAGCCATGTTGATGCCTGCGCCATACTGCGGAACGTTGTCGAGAATGTCGTCCAGTGGGCCGGCCATATCCAGACAAGTCGTGACACCGTTCATCGCGAGCATTTTCGGGCCGAACGGCGATCCCCACATCGTGCCGAGGTGAACGTGACTGTCGATGATGCCGGGCTGCAGCACCAGACCGGTGAAATTGATCACTTCGCGTGCGGAGGAACCGAGATCGGGTCCCACGGCCGCAATCAGGCCGTTTTCAACGGCGACATCACAAACATCGTTGATGCCGTTTAGGGGATCAACGACCTGGGCGTTTTTCAGAAGCAGGTCGAACATGGAATACACTCCTTCGGATAGCTTTGTCAGACGTAGCTTAACGCGGTCTGATGCAAAGAGGTCAGCCGCGCCATAATTACATGTGCATATTGAAGGTTGCGTTTGCTCATGGCCGGTTAGCTAACCGGCGGTTAGCAAATTCACACTCGGAAAATAGGGAGCGAACGATGAAAGATACATTGGGCATTTTTGCCTTTTCCTGCTTGTCGCTTTTGACAGCAAGCACCTTTGCCGCCGCTCCTGCGTGGCTTGATGTGGCTGTCAGTGCCGAGTCCGCTAATACTGTGGAAATGCGTCGCCACCTGCATGCCAATCCGGAACTCGGCAACCAGGAAAAGCAGACCCAGGCCTACATCGTTCAGAAGCTCAAGGAATTCGGTGTGGACGAAGTTCTGGTGGGTTACAAAAACTCGCCCACCGCTGTTATCGGTGTCATTAATCCCAAGAAAGGAAACGCCATCGGCCTGCGAGCGGATATAGACGCCTTGCCGATAAAGGAAAACACGGGCCTCGCATTCGAAAGCAAAGCTAAAGGAAAGATGTGGGGCAAAACGTCCGACGTGTCTCACATGTGCGGTCACGACATGCACATGGCGATGCTTCTGTCGGCCGCCCGTATTCTGGCCGCACACAAGGAAGACGTCCCGCGCAAGGTTGTGCTGGTCTTTCAGCCGGCCGAAGAGGGGGATTCGATTACGAATCCTTTTGTAACGGACAATCCGAAGCTCTCGGGCGCCCGTGCGCTGGTTGAAGACGGTCTCATTGAAAATTACGATATCAAGCAGATGTACGGCATCCACGTGATGGCGCGAGTCCCCGCCGGCAAAATGCTGGTGGCGCAGGGAACGGCTCTGAATTCAGCTGACGCCTTCCAAATTGACATCGAAGGTCGCCAGGCGCACGGCGCGATGCCGTGGACCGGTGTTGACGCAACATTGACTGCGGCTCAGACAGTTGTGGCCCTGCAGCAGATCGTGTCGCGTAACGTGAACCTTACGCAAGGCATGGGCGTGATTACTGTCGGCAAGCTACAGGCAGGGGAGACGGGGAACGTGATGGCGGGCTCCGCTTCCATGCTTGGCACGATTCGAGCAAACCACAATGCCATCCGCAGCAAACTTCTGGAGCGCATTCCTCAGGTTGCTGACGGTACGGCAAAAGCGGCCGGCGCTGTGGCAAGGACAAAACTCATTGAAATCTATCCGGTTACCGTCAACGATCCGGCGTTGGCTGGCCGTATTACAGAGGAACTGAAGGTTTACGGTGTGGACGCTCAGATTTCAGATTGGAATCCGGGTGCGAGCGAGGACTTTTCGTTTTACGCGCAGAAAGTTCCATCTGTGTTCATGTTCCTGGGCGGCGACCCCAAAGATGCGAAGAACGCACCCAACAACCATTCTGACAAGTTCGGTCCGGATGAATCGGCAATGCCGGCTGGTGTGAGAGCTCACATCGCCGCGGCAATGACGCCGGTCAAATAACCTTTAAAACAAAATGGGCCGAGAGCGAATGTTTCAAAATCGGCCTAAAAAACGTCAAAAATCTCAAAAATTCAACTCAACATAATAGTAGTTATGTTGAATAATGGCTAAAAACAAGGCAGAACGCATTTTTGCGACTCCGCCTCTTTTCTTGTTTATGTTCAGTTGAGCGCCACCACTTACTTTACAACGCCAGCACTGCTCACGACGAGACTAGACATGTCTCCGGAAAGAATCTTCATTACGTCAAGCTTGAGAGCTTCTTTCTTTTGTGCATCGGTCAACCCGAGTGCGTCACGTTCATTGCGGGCGCTTCGCGTTTCATGACGAGCGTCCATTGCGATCGTGAGCAACGCGTACCGGATGGAATTGCGTTGTATCTCATCTCCAATGTGGCTCTTGCCGATGCAATCAGCCAACCCGAACGCAGCATCCTTGTTGCCGGCACGCACGGCTGTGGCAAACAAATTGCAGGCTTTTTTCTCGTCGTCGGGCGACGGATCGGACTTCATCACCAACTTGGCCTGGTTGTATTCCATCATGCCGGGTTCGGGCTGCGGCGCGAACTGTTCCCACAGCGCAGCGGCCAAAAACAGCACGAAAAGAACCTGAGCAGCTTTCTCTTGGTTGATGTTTTTCAGAGCTGACATTTGATTGATTGGAAGTGATGCAATGAATGGCCGAGTCTAGCTCGAAAAGCCCATCAAAGCGGCCCGGCCATGAGTTTTTTTAGGAAATAGTATTTTCTAAGACATTTTCTTTAAAAATACTAAATTAGAACTTAGGCATCATCGAGTGGAGTTTGGAAAGCCCCTCTTTCATCGTGATGTCCAAATCGGATGAGAAGCGCTTGTCAGTGACGGAAGACTTGAACCAGCCGGCGGAAACACCAGTCCAAATGATCTTGCCGTTGCGCAGGTCAATGATGCTCAGAGGCATTTCAACGCGGTTACCCTCTGCGTTCACGTAGCCGCCGATCATGGCAGCGTCAACGCCGAGCACTGTCTGAACCTTATTGAGGTCCTCAACCCTTACTTCTTGCTTACTAAAGACAGCATACGAGAGATCACGACTAGCGAGCACGCCGTTGCCTGTGGACAGACGGGTCAGTGCTTCATTCGTGGCCATGAAGCGAAGCTTGGGGTTCTTTTCCTGCAGAGCGGCTGCGAGTTCGAACTGAACTGTTGGCTGGTAAGCCGCCACTCTGGACGAATACAGAAGCGGAAGGACGACGACGGATGTCACCGAGCCTTCTGCATAGCTGGCGCTCAGAGCACCTTCGGAAACCGGGCCGGTGGCTGCGGAGCCGGTCAAGGCCAGAGCTGTACCGAGAAGGAAAGTCCTGCGAAGAATGGTTTTCTTTTGGTTTGAGGTT
>UPZS01000047.1 GCA_900538905.1 uncultured Sutterella sp. | reverse complement strand
CAATTCAAATGCGTTTTCTCCTTCATAGCGTAGGGCTAGCCATTACTGAATCCGACAAGGAGGATGCAAAAAATGCAGTCAAGCCTTTTGGTTTTCACTGACTTTATCGGAATCGTTGCTTTCGCCCTTGCCGGAATTTTGGCTGCACAAGGGAAGAAGGTGGACCCTGTAGGAGTATTCGTTATAGCATTTGTCACCGCATTTGGAGGTGGCATGGTTCGTGATCTCATAATCAATAACCGTCCTATGTACTGGATTGCACATCAGGAATACGTCTGGATCACGCTTTTTATGGCAGCTGTTGCCCCTACTCTCATTCGACGATTTCGAGATAAAACCCTGCACACGTTGTTCGTTTGGTGCGACGCTGTAGGACTTGGATTCTTCGCTGCCGGCGGCACCTCAGTTTCACTTTCTGCAGGTTTGCCTTTTTTGCCCGCAGTGTTGATGGGCGTCTGCACCGGTGTCTTTGGAGGTCTCCTTCGAGATGTATTTTTGACTCGTTTGCCAATGGTCATGTCAGACAGACAACCTTATGCTTCTGCTGCTTTTATCGGATCCTGGAGCTATATCGGCATGCATCTGCTGGGAATCTCAGAATTCGTCGCTCTTATTGTGTCTACTTTCCTCATCGTAGGTATTCGGATGCTGTGTTGGTATAAAAAATGGGAAATCGTCCGCTACAAGGCCAATTTCACCAAGTAACGCTGACAGACACTAACCTACCAATCAGGAGCCTCTAGAGTTGCGCTCCACGGCGAACTGCGGAATCCCGTTGATATTTGAAGCAATAACCTGATAATGCAATGAGTACAAAGACAAGAAGACCGATCAATGGCCAATGTCCGTACCGAACAAAAGGCGTCGGAGATCCCGTGGCCGTCACCACCGTCATATCCAGATTCTGAGCGCCCTTGGACGCCAATCGTTGCGTCTTGCCGTCCGGCCCGATTAAAGCCGAGTGTGCATTTTGCACCGCCTGAATAAGCGGACGCGCCGTTTCCCGGGCTCGCATGGCACTCATCGCCGTAAATTGCGACAAAACCGCGTCGGTAAACCATCCCAGATTCGCCGTATTGAGAATGAAACCGGGATTAGCCTTGTCCCATGCGTGCCGCAGTTCTTCACCGAACATATTCTCGTAACAAATACCGCCGGCAGCCTGGATTCCGGCCACATCAAATGAATCGCCTCCCACAGGACCTCTGAGCTGATCGGCCATCGGAATGCCCAACGCATCCACAAACCAGCGAAATCCCGTCGGAACGAATTCGCCAAAAGGCACCAAGTGGTGCTTGCGATAAATGAGGCTTGCCGGTCGATGGTTGCTCTCTGCCATCCACATGGCGTTGTAGTAGCGTCCCGGGCCCTCGCGGAAGAAGGCATTAAAGACGACAGCCGCCCCTGTTTTCTCGGCGACGTCCACCGCAGCCAGAGCCGCACTGTCAAGACCGTCTCTCAGGGGAGTGACAATCGTGCTTTCCGGCCAAACAATCAGGTCCAGCGGCTTTCCCATTGCGGAACGATTGCTCATTGCCACGGCGCGATCAATACGAGCCGCGGCCTCTGCGGGTCGATAGGCCATCGTAACCGGCAAATCCGGCTGCACAAGGCGCACTTCCAGCTTGGGACCGCGTTCGCTGTAGGTCACATCGTTGAGTGACAGCGTCACCAAAGCCAGAGCGCCAATCGCAATGGCGTCCAGCGTTTTGAGCCACGGCTTTTTATCTTCGGCGGGAAACAACAGCTCCACGGCCAAACCCACCGTCAGAACCACAACAAACCCCACTCCATAGACGCCGGCAAGCGGTGCCCATGCTCCGAAAAAGTCTGTCGAGTAGGCGTACCCGATGGAAAGCCATCCGAAACCGGCGGGCTCCACGCCTCGCAGGAGCTCAAAAATGCTCCAAAGCGTCGGCAACAGCACAATGAGCTTGAGTCGGCGAGAAATCGGAAAAGCTCGCGCGAGCCCCGTTACGGCGCCGATAAAAAGAGCCAGGATGCCCGCCAAAAGCACAATGGCGGCAACAGACAAAACCGCAGGAAGCTGCCCGTGATCGTGTAAAGAGCCGTAGCACCAGCGCAGACCAATGGAGAAAAAAGCAAGCCCCCACAGCCAACCGACGCCAAACCCCTCTTTTTTCGTTTCCGTTCGCACGGTCACCAAAAACAGCACAGCCAGCGACACGAGCAGAAACCAGTTGGCTGCTGCAACGGAGAACGCAACACTGCCCAAAGCCCCGGCAAGAGTTGCCGCTGCCAAGCGCAGTGCAATTCCTGCCCGGCCCGTCGTTACTCTTTCAATAAAGCTCATGCAGCCGTCTCGTTCGGTTGCGCGTCTTTTTCCTCAACGCGGGTCGCAGACACCAGACGTTCAACCAAGAATAGATGAGCCTGACGGTCATCGGCCGTGAGAACTTTGAAACGGAACCCGTCGATTTCCACACTCTCGCCGCGATGCGGAACGTGTTCCAGCCGGTCCGTCACCAGGCCGCCCACGGTTTCGCAATGCTGGTCTTCCAAATGAACGTTGAAGAACTCATTGAATTGATCCAAATACGTCTCGGCCTTCACACGCCAGCGTTCGTTATCCACCGGGGTAATGTTGTCCTTGCCCAGATTGATGTTGTCAAATTCGTCGGCAATCTCGCCCACGATTTGTTCAATGACGTCTTCAATCGTGATCAAACCGGACACGGAACCGAACTCGTCAATCACCAACGCCATGTGGTTGCGCGTGATGCGAAAATCACGGAGCACCACATTCAGGGGCTGCGTTTCAGGAATAAAACGTGCGGGACGCAGGTGAGCCCGAACATCATAAGTCGGATCGACAAACAAACGAAGCAGATCCTTGGCGTGTAAAACACCTTTGACTTCGTCCAAGTCGCCTTCGATCACGGGAAAGCGAGAGTGGCCGCGGTTGATCACCTTGGGAAGCCACACTTCGCGCGGTTCTTCCAAATCCACGGCTTCGATCTGAGCGCGGGGAACCATCAGATCGGACGCACACAAGTGGCCGACCTTCAGTGCGCCTTCCATCATGGTCAGCGCTTCGGTGTCGATGATTTTCTGCCCGTGAGCACGCTTGAGGGTTTTGGAAAATTCCTCAGCCGTCGTCGGTTCTTTCTTAAAGAGGGAACGCAGCTTTTCAAAAAAACTGTGTTCTTCGGAGGGTGTTGTTTCTTCTGTTTGTGGTTGGTCTTGCATACTAGCCGGCAGCAATTGGATTTGCGCCGGTTACTTGATTGACATATTTGTTGAGGATAGCAAAATCAGAACGTTAGCGAAAGTAGAGATTGCGGCAAACCAACCTCCAAAAATTCCGCGCACCTCTCAAAACCCAGGTGCAAAGAGACGGAAGACCGGGAAAACTGCCTCCCCTTGCTCAAATACGGAAATGACTAGAATGAGGGCTGAGATTCCCGACTCCATATTTGTTGAGAGCAACGAATCGATTCGAACTGAGTCTTTTAGTGCGCCTTCTTCTGCCTTTTTGATAACGTGATTCACATTTTTTCATCCGGCATCAAACGCCTGCCGCATCTCGAAGCTTTCCTGGCTCCGGAATACGAAACATACAAAGACTCAGACGCCGTTGTCGGCTGGGGAAAAAAGGAGACGGCTAAAAAAGCCATCTCCTACGCCAAAGAGCATCATCTTCCCTACATTGCCTTGGAAGACGGTTTTTTGCGCTCCGTCGGATTGGGCGTTAAAAACGCACCTCCGCTTTCCATTTTGGTGGATCCCGTCGGGGTCTACTACGATGCGTCTTCGGCAAGCTGCATTGAGGCGGACTGTGTTCATTACGAAGAATGGTTGACGCCGGAACTTGCAACCCGAGCTCAATCAGCCATTGAGCGCATCGTGTCGTCGGATTTTTCCAAGTACAACTGCACTCCCTTGTGTCCGAGTGATTGGCCGGGACCGGACAACGGCGCCGTCAAGGGCCCGTATGTTCTCTGCATCGACCAAACCCAAGGAGACGCCAGCGTCCGACTCGGAGCGGCTGATGCCGAAAGCTTCAAACGGATGCTCGAAGATGCGGTCAACAACAATCCTCAGGCAACCGTCCTGATCAAAACCCATCCGGACGTATTGGCAGGAGCCAAAAAGGGTTACCTCACGCAAGCGCTCGAGGCCATCAACTGGACCGGGAGAAAAAAGCCCGTTGTCCTTACGGAAGCCTTTGCCCCCATCGGTCTCATCAAACATTGCCAAGCCGTCTATGTCGTCACCAGTCAAACGGGCTTTGAATCATTGATGGCCGGATGCAAGACCGTGGTCTACGGCGTGCCTTTTTATGCAGGCTGGGGGCTGACGATTGACCGCGGTCAGGTGCCGTCGCGTCGCCGCAAGGATGTGCCTTTGACGGCTCTTGTTGCGGCGGCGTATCTTCGTGCTGCACGTTATGTCAGCCCGGTCTCCGGAAAACCGATCACGCTGGAAGAGGCGTTGGATTTTCTGGAAGATGCTCGTCACTGTGAAATCCAAAACACCCCGGGATTTGTGGTCACCGGTATTCGCCGTTGGAAAAAGCCTCATCTCAAGGCGTTTCTCGGCGCCCCCAATCGAGGCAATCGCCTCACGTTCGTGTGGAATTTTGAACCCGCACTGAAACTTGCCCGAGAACACAATCTGCCGTTGGTTTCGTGGGCGGCTAAAACCACCGACGATATGGTGGATCAAGTCAAGCAAGCCGGCGTCAAACTTCTTTTCGTCGAAGACGGCTTTATTCGTTCCGTCGGCTTGGGCTCGGATTACGAAATGCCCTATTCGCTCGTTTTCGACGACTGCGGCATCTATTACGACCCGCATCGTCCCAGCAGAATCGAGCATATTCTGAACGAAATAGGGCGGCACCCCGAACACTATCGTCGCGCCGTTGAGCGCGCTCAAGGCCTGATTCAAACCGTCGTACGTCACGGCATCACAAAATACAACGTCGGAAGTGTCAACGTGACTTTGCCTGACGTTCCCCGCGACAGACGCGTGCTTCTCGTCACAGGTCAAGTGGACGGCGACGCCAGCGTACGCCGAGGCGGCGGCGACATCCAAAGCAACGCCGCGCTGCTGACCACCGTGCGCAAAAACAATCCCGACGCCTACATCCTATATTTGGAGCACCCGGATGTGGCAAGCGGCAACCGTCCGGGCAAGATTGCTCCGGAACTGCTTCGAACTCTAGCCAATCAAACACTGCACGGCATCCGTGTGCTTGATTTGCTGCCGATTTGCGACGAATTGCATGTGCTCACGAGTCTTTCGGGGTTTGAAGCACTGCTGCGCGGCGTGCCCGTCTCCACTTACGGCCGACCGTTTTACGCAGGCTGGGGACTCACAAACGACGCTCTCACCTTCCCGACGCGCACGGCTGGGCTCTCGCTCGAGCAACTTGTCGCAGCAACCCTGATTCTCTATCCGCGCTATTACGATTGGGATACGGGGCTCTTTTGCCGCTGTGAAGACGTCTGCGAGCGGATGATCGAAAAACGCAGTCCGACCATCCCTTTATGGGTTCGAACCATACGCATGCTGCGAGATATCGCGAAGCGTTTTGGAATCTATATCTACTAGCGACTCCGCGATATTCCTCTATCACCTTAGTCTTTCAGTGCTGCTTGCTTGAGCTCGTCAGAGAGCTCCACACCGTGCTGTCGACTGATGGCGCTGAGCATGGCCTCATCCTGGTCGGCCTCATCGGTCAAACTTGCGGTCAGACGCTCAGCAACGGTACGGATATTGGCTCCGGCAAAACCGGCAGCGGAACTCATACGGACACCGGTACGTTCCTCGAGCGCACAAGCCAGTTCCAGAACCGTCAGAGAATCCATACCGATATCCGACAACGGCTGCGTCAACGACAGTTCTTCCTGGGCCATACCCATGATGCGTGCCGTTTCTTCCTGCACGATCTTGGTCAGAATCGCGGTGACTTCGTCGTGCGACTTACCGACCAATGTCGCTTTGAGATTCTTGGCATCAGCTTCCACGGCGTTTTTTTCTCGCACGGCGTTGAAGCGCGGCGACTGCATGACCGGCAACGACTGCACGCGTCGCCAATCGATAGCCATGAAGTGAGCACTCGATACGCCTCGGTCTGCCGCCAATGCCGACATGGCGTCGACCACTTCCCGACTCGTCAAACACGGCGTGCCGATCGTTGTTTCCAGTGCTGCCTTGACCTTGGGACTGTTCTTGAGCATCCCGACGTCGCCCACCGGTCCCCAGCCGATCACCGTGACTTTGCCCTCGGGCAACTCGTCGATCAAACCTTCGTAGGCCATGTTGGCAGCAACGTAGTTGGCCTGCCCGAGGTTCCCCAGCAAAGTCGTTGCCGACGAGAAGAGCACGAAACACGTGAGCTGATCGACGAGCCCATTGTCCTTAACAAACTTCAGAAGTGAAAGAGCACCGCGAACCTTCGGATCCCACGTTGCCTGCATACGAGCCGGCGTCAGATCCATGACCATGGCGTCATCAATGAGGCCGGCCGCATGAATGATGCCGGTTACAGGCGGCAAGCCACGAACAGCTGCCGTGAGCTGTTGAGCAAAGTCGTCGGCTGCGGTATCCAGCTGAGGCGTCGTCACCGTGACACCCTGCTTCATCAATCCGTCAACAATCTGCTTTTGCTCGTCGGTCGTCACCCCACGGCGGCTGATGAGAACCAACGACTTGACACCCAACGAAGCAAGTTTTTGCGCGGCAGCTGCCCCCAGGCCTCCAAGACCACCTGTGATCACGTACGTACCGTTCGGATCAACCTGCATTTCCGAGGGCCGAGACTCCGTCACATCGCTTGTCGTATCGTCCATTGTGACCACGATCTTGCCCACATGCGAGGCGCTTTGCATCAGCGCAAAAGCGCACGCAGCTTCACGTCGTCCGAACACAGTCACGGGAAGCGCTGTTAGCGAACCTTCTTCAAAGGCATGCATCACATCGGCAAACACCCGCTCGCCCACACGCGGTTTTTGTGTGAGCAACTGGTCAACGTCAATGCCGTAGTAACTCAAATTACGACCAAACGGGCGCAGGAATACCGGATTATCGGCATAGAAATCGCGTTTGCCGAGTTCCAGGAAACGACCGAAGGGACTCAACAGGGAAAGCGACTGTTCGGCAGCGTTGCCCGCAAGCGAATTGAGCACCAGATCAACGCCGACCCCCTTGGTGTCACGACGAACCGCGTCAACAAAGGCAAGCGAACGGCTGTCATAAACATGTTCAACACCCAGAGCTCTCACAAGATCTCGCTTGGCTTGCGTCCCGGCTGTAGCGTAGATCGTCAAGCCCAGAAGTTGTGCAATTTGGATGGCTGCCAATCCGACGCCACCGGCCGCACCATGAATCAGAATGGATTCACCCTTTTGCGCACGCCCCATTTCAACGATGGCATACCACGCGGTAAAGAAAGCCACCGGAACGCCTGCCGCTTCTTCAAACGAAAGGGCTTCTGGTTTTCTCGCAACGGCATCTTCCCGAGTCACGATTTCGCTTGCAAAGCAAGCCGGCGCAAAAGCCAGCACGGCGTCGCCCGGCTTGAACTTGGTAACGCTTGAACCGACTTCGGTGACAATGCCGGCGGCTTCCAAGCCCATCGTCGGACCGGAGAAACCATTTTCCAGCGCTTCTTCAGGCAGAAGTCCCATCGCCCACATCACGTCGCGGAAGTTAAGTGCCGTGGCTCGAACTGACACACGGACTTCGTCATCGGCCAAGGTTTTGGCAGGCACGCGCTTCCAGTACAAGCGGTCCAATTTTCCCGGTACGTCAAAGGCAAGTTCGATCGGATTTTCCGGATTTGCACCGGCATGACGGTGTACGCGGACTTCCGGAACAAATTTTTGCCCGTTTTGGACTTCAATTTCAGTTTCGTGGGCCACAAAGGGCATGTTGATGCCGCTGACCGCCTCTCCGGCCACCCAGCTTAGGAATACACACAACGTTTCATCGGACTCATCACAAAGACCCGCCCAACGCAGATCCAATTGCGGCTGTTCGTTTTGCACAACACGCTTGAACCCAAGAAGTGCACGACTAGAAATGCTGTTGCCGAAACCAACCATTGTCCACGGGTTGGTGACGCCCTTCCTGACAAAAGCCTGCACAAGCGAAAGTGTTGCCACAAGCGCACATTCGTTTTGAGCCCGGCAATCAACGAGACTCACCACGGGCACATGCGGGTGCTGCTCAGCGTAGGTGTCGACTGTTTCCGACACCAGCGCGATGCCGTCCGGAACCTTTGCCGAAGAGTCAATCGGAGCAAACAACACTTCGAGCAAATCAGAGGTAAAGCCCGCCAAACGCTGTGCCAGTTCAATACTGCTGTTATCGTTCAGATCCACTGCCACCAAAAGCGTCTGCTTTTCTTCGGCTGAGTTTTCCGCCAAGGGCATCGCTTTTTCGTTTTGTGCGATGGCAATGTAGTAGGGCTCACAAACGGCACAATTCGACAGCACCGACAGATGCTCCGTCAGATTGCGCAAGTGCGCGTCCGCATAAATCGTGCCCCAAGAATCCTTATCAATCAGACGAGAAACCGGACGCTCCCGCGCATCCTCTCCCCACCATTGAGCGTCCAAGCCTTCAAGGAAATTCGAAATGGCATTGGGAGCTTCTTCCAGAGAGAACAAAAAGCCGTTGGGTATCAAGGCGGAAGCCAACTTTTGCACCAGAAGCGATGCCGCCTTATCGCGACCGCAGCCTTCAGGCACAACCGCAACGGCAAACTGATGCAAAGGCGCCTGAATGATGTCAAGCACTTCGACGTGGTAACGAGCCTCAAAAACCGCCTTGGCTCGCGCAAGCTTGCTGCCGTCGGCAACGACCGTCCAATGCACGCGATCACTTGTCGCTGCAATGATGCTCTCGGCACGCTCAAAGTTGTCGGCACGAATCAAGCCCTTGATCTGCAACGTCATCGGCGCGTACGCCTCAATACGATCCACAAGCGTTTGCAGCGCGCCGATCAGCTCTTTTTGCGCCAAAAGAACCGTCGGCGTTGCTGCTCCCAGATCGTTGAGCATGGCGGGCAGTTCGCCACGAACCTTCTCAAGCGTTGTGTCGTCCGACAAAAGCGCGGCCAAGTTTTTGCCCACGCGTTGCATGCGCATCCAGAGCGACCAGTAGGCCGGATACGTTGCCATCAGCGTTTGAAACAGGATGTTTGCGGTGTAATCTGGCGACTCAACAGCGTTGTAGAGCGTCTCCCCGGTTTCGGTTTGCGTCACTGCATAGCCGCTCTGGGCCATCACTTGCGCTAACCAGCGCGCTGCTGCTTCGTTGACCGTAAAGCCGCTGCCGCTAAAAAGAAGTTCCGCCGGCAGCCATTCACCCTTGCGACTGACGGCTTGATAGGCATAGGCACCGATAAGGACTGTCGCCAATTGCGAAGCATCCTGCCAATCCCAGCTACGAAGAGTACTGACTTCCAGAGGAGCCGCCACCACGGGCAACTCTTCAAATCGAGGCAACGTCAAGCAGGGAGCCGCCCACACTTCTGTGTAGGCAGCCGGCTGCAGTCGCGCCGCTTTGGGAGCACGGCGCAACCGCAGATCTTGCAGTAGACCCACGCACTGACCGTTTTCATCGAAAAGCTCGATATCCACCGTGAGCGTCATCGCGGAAACACGTTTGATAACGGCCTTCGACCATGCCGGAATCTTGTCGGCAAGCATTAGCACGCGACCGAAGAAAACCGGCAGATAGGCGTGCGTAAGCTGAGCATTCTCGGGCTTATCCGAAAGCAAACTGCCCACAGCGGCAAACACGCTTTGCATCGCGGCATCAACCAGCGGCGGCACCGTGCTCAATTTGGCTTCAATTCCCAACGCCGCATTGGCATAGAGCGTACGCGGGCACGACAAGCGAGCCAGAACAGAGCAATCTGTTCCGGCACTCTGTTTCGTCTTATCAAACCAGAGCTCAGCCACCGACAGGAAAGCGTCGGCATAGTTAAGTCCTGCCGACTGCAAGTGCCGATAGAAAGCATCTGGATTGACTTTGGCGCTGTCGTTATGCGTGATCGTCAAATCAAGCTTATAGGCATCCAGTCCGGTCGTGTCGGCCGCACGCACACGAGAGCGCACCAAAAGACCGAAAGGCTCATTGGCGCCCTCACGATGCGATTCGATTGTGAGCACGCCGTCGTCGGTCACGCGCGTGCGCATCGTGTGCGATTCCTTCCCGGCAAGCGGCAGGCCGCGAAGAATCGAGAAATTAACCAGTTCGGCAACTTCTTTCTTGCCCTTGGCCTGTGCTTCGCTCAGCACATCCTTCAACGCCAACTGACCGGCGCTCACCGCCGCTTCAAGGAAACCGGCGGCAGGGAACAAAACGGTGTCGTCAATTCGATGACCGGCAAGCCAATCCAACCGAACCGTATCGACGCGATTTACCCATGTGTTCCTGCCCTTTGCAACCGGATACCCCAGCAGAGTCGGTACTTGTTGCGGAGCAAAGAGCGCAGCCGTCTCAGACGTGGGTTTGTTCCATGCAAGCGTTCGATTCCATGGGTAATGAGGCAAATTTCGTTCACGAGGCACCACCGGCCACGCAGGATGCATGGGAACGCCTCCCGCCACGGCCTTGAACATCTGACTCATCAAATGATCGGCGGATTCGTCGCCACGGCGCTCCAGCGCACAAATCTGAACATCAACGCTTTGTGCGCGAGCCGTATTGCGCAAATACCCCACAAGAATCGCGTGCGGTCCAACTTCCACAAAACGACGTACGCCGTCACGCAACATAGCCTTGACGGCCGACTCGAACATCACCGCATTGCGAACGTTTTTCCACCAATAGGAAGCATCAAGCGGCGTATCGTCGGCTAAAGCATCTCCAGTTACCGTAGAGTAGAAGCAACTGTTCAAGTCCTCTTGCGGTTCGGAAACAATGTCAGCCAAATCATGGAGAATGTCCGCGTGGATAGTCTCCATGGCTGGACTGTGGAAGGCATAGTCCAACGCCAGCTGTTTGGCAGCACCGCCTTTGGCTTTGACGGCGGTAATGAAAGCGCTCATGGCCGTCTGAGGAGCACTCACCGTGAGACTTTCGGGCGCATTGATGCCGGCAACGGCAATCTCACCGTGAACCTTCAACAGATCGTCAAGCCCCTCCTTGAGATGAACAGCCGCCATCACCCCGGCGCCTCGTGTTTTGCCTTGTAAACGAGAGCGCTGATAAATGATCTTGACAGCATTGGCAAGCGTCAGTCGTCCGGCCGCATAAGCTGCTGCCACCTCCCCTACGCTGTGCCCGCAATAGGCTTGTGCATCGATGCCGATCGAGCGCAAACAAGCAAGCAAACCGAGCTGACAGGCAAAAAGCAAAGGCTGTGCAATTTCCGTACGATCCAGCGACCAGACAGACTTATCGTCCGTGGGCGTCGTCAGAACGGAACTCAACTTAAAGCCTGCCAGCGGCTCAAAGTAGACATCAGCTTCGTCAACAGCCGTTCTGAACACGGTATTGTCGCGGTAAAGAACCGTCCCCATGCCAACCCACTGGCTGCCGTTACCGGAAAAGACGAAGGCAGTTTTAGCCTTGTCCGCCGCCACAGTGTCGCGATCATGCACCAGGATTGCGTCAGACGGCTCTGCGCTCTTCTCCTCAGAAGCGGCTTCAAGCGCTCGAATCACACCGTCAACACTTTTTCCCTGCACCAGCACACGGTGAGTTAACAAATCGCGTTGCTGAAGAACAGCCGCAGCCAATTGGTTAAACCGAGCCAGACGAGCCTTTTCGTCACTGAAGCCGTCCAATTCCTGCGTCAAAAAATCTTTCCAACTTGCCGCCAGCTTGAGAACGGATTCCTTACTCTTGGCCGAGAGCAACAAAGGCAAGCAAGTGTCTTGCATTGCAAAAGTCGGTTGCTCCTGTGTTTGATCAGCCTCAGCGCAACCTTCAAGGACTACGTGCGCGTTGGTACCGCCAAAGCCAAAGGAGTTGATGCCCACCAACGGCAATCCATTGACTTTCGGCAACGGTTCGATTTGGGTGGCTACACGCAAACCCAAGGATTTGAAATCAATGGCGGGATTAGGCGTTTCAAAGTGCAGGTTGGGATAGATCCTGCAGTTTTGAAGCGTCAGCAGTGCCTTTGCCAGACCGGCCATGCCCGAGCCGGTTTCCAAATGTCCCAAATTGCCTTTCACAGAACCGATAACAAGCGGCTCTTGTGACGCTTCGCGATGCCCCAACACGCGGCCAATAGCCCCCGTTTCCACAGGGTCCCCCACAGCCGTACCTGTTCCATGGGCTTCAACGTACGCGATGCGAGATTTGTCGAACCCGGTCTCGGCTCCTTCGTAAACGTCTTTGAGCAGTTGCGCTTGAGCTTCGCCACTGGGCAACGCAATACCGGTCGTGCGACCGTCGGAATTCACCGCTGCGGCGCGAATCACGGCATAAATGGCATCACCGTCTTTGACAGCTTCTTCGAGATCTTTGAGAAGGACAACTGCACCGCCTTCGCTTCGCGCATAGCCGTCAGCCTTTTCATCAAACACACGACAAGCTCCGGTGGGCGACAGCATGTGTGCCTTGGAAAAGCCAACGAAACCCATGGGAGACAGAAGAACATTCACGCCGCCCGCAACTGCCGCTTTGGCCCGACCGGAGCGAATGCATTCGACAGCCTGACTGATCGCCACCAGACTGGACGAACAGGCCGTATCCACCGTCATGCTCGGCCCGTGCAAATTGAAGCAATAGCTGATGCGGTTGGAGATAATGGAAAGCTGCGTGCCCGTCATCGTATAGGGCCCCTGCACAGCCGCGTCGTCGCTGTGCAGAATCGCCATGTCAGCGCTCGCTGCCCCAATGAATACGGCCGTGTCACTGTGAGCCATCTTGGAGGGAGGAATGCCTGCGTCTTCAAAGGCTTCCCAGGTCATCTCCAAGACCATACGCTGCTGGGGATCAAGATTTTCCGCCTCCTTGGCAGACATTCCCCAAAAGCGAGCATCGAAATAGCGAATGTCGCCAACGGTGCCGCATCGCGGAGCGTAAAACGTTCCCGGCGTAGATTGTTCGCTAGAGAAATACCGTTCAACGTCAAAACGCTCAAACGGCAGTTGCCCTAATGCATCCTCTTCTCGCTCCAGCAACACCTCGAGCGCTTTGAGTGAATCAATGCCCCCGGGGAAGCGACATCCAATACCAACAACGGCCACAGCGCTCGGACGCACAACGCTCACTTTTATCTCTCTTCTCAATAACGAATAACAATAGGCTTTGCGAAAGGCAAATTTTCTCTCAGCTCTCGAATTTTGACAAATCGCATCAAAAAACGAGTAAACCGCAACCTTTTGTTTAGGCCGTATTCCGACATTGAAACCGAAACGACATAAACAAAAGGTTTCCGAAAACAGGGGCAGTTTTGAAACAGCACAATTTTCGGAAACCTAAGTCAGGAGCACCTAGAAACAAGGAGGTCAAAGTTTTCTTATAGCACTCCTGAAACCAACCGCAAGCGATTAGAACTTGTGCGTCAGACCGCAGTTGACCTGCACCCAACGCGGATCGCTGTTGGCAACGCTGTCCTGGATGTAACCGGCACCTGCGTACAGCGTGGTGCGCTTGGACAGGTAGTATTCATAGCCGGCAGCGGCCATGAAGCGGCTGAAGTCCTTATCAACTTCTTTCTTGGCAGCAGGGCTGTAGGCATCAGAGGAAGCATCCAAATAGCCGATGGAGGTCTTGACAGTACCGCCGCCAACCGGAACATCCACGCCCGCCATCACAGACCAACCCGTGGCGTCGCCGTAACGGTAGTCATCGACCAAACCGTTACCCAGGCGAGACCAGCTGGCATCGCCTGCGGCGCTGCTACCAACAGCCTTGGCATTGTCGAACCAATGCACACCGAGGTAGCTCTTGGCATAGCCGCAATCGTAGTTCACAGCAGCCGTAATCGTGATCTGGTCTTTGCCATGCCCTGACACAGGGCTATCCTTCGCGTTGTCCCAGGTCTGCTTGTTGAGAACGTCAACAGCACCATAGAGGCTCAAGCCACCGTTGTTGTACGTCACTGCCGCAGCATAGTAGCGATCCGAACCAGATTCGTTTTCAGAATCGTTGCTACCCATGCCGTACATCACCCAAACTTCTGCACCGGCAAAGTTCGGCGACTTGTAGTAGACCACGTTGTCCATACGCGTCGGACGGTAGGCCTGCATGTAGTTCTGAACACCAACATCGCCCCAACCCGTACCGAAGGACGAGAAGTAGCCTCCGATACCGGTCGAGCCAGCGTCGTTAGCGAACGTGCTCAAACGGCCCATACCGAACTTACCAAAGCTACCCTCGAGGTAGAGGCTCGATTCACGGTCGAAGAACGCATCTTTGTCTGCACCCGTGTCGGTGTAAAAACCGTTTTCAAGAACGAAGCCAACCTGCAGGCCATTGCCGAGGTCTTCAACACCCTTCATACCGAAACGGGAGCCGGAACGCTGACCGGATTGCATACCGAAGCTGTCACCGCCTTGACCTTCGAGCCCCTTGTAACCATCCCAGTCGATAGAGTTATAAGCAAGGCCGGTATCCACAACACCGTACAACGTCAGAGAAGTGGCCGAAGCGCCACACATGGCGGTCATAGCCGCCAAAGCAACCAATGTCTTTTTCATGATTTGCTTCCTAGGAAAGACACCTAAAAATTAAACAAAAATCGATTGTTGTTCGAACGTAACAATCCTTCGGAACTTCAGCTCAAGAGGCAAAAACAGCTCGGCTACCGCACTTTTGGTGAAGACCGATGCGAGCATCTTAAAGGAAAGAAAAACTTGTCTCCATACTATGGTTGAACAACATTACGTAGGCATTTTCACTAAACCCACTTAGCAACCCACTGATTTTATTTCAGATTTTCGTGGACATCTTTTGTTTTGCACAGAACATAACAAAAGAGATCTTCGCAAAAGATGATGTATAAAAACAACACTTTTACCGGGTATTACGTACGCTTTTCGTGAAACCTTCTTGAACTTAGCCTTTTAAACACTGCTACTGGATGCATCCTGTTGACTCCTCTCCACGCGTAAGGAGTAAGTCAACATGAACATCCAAGAAGCCTGTCTAAACCGTTATCCCTCACCTCAGTCCAGAAGACGCATAGGCTACGAACTAAATCGCCTAGCGCAGCTTTTTCAAATAGCCAGCGTGAACGATATTGACTGGTCTACATTCACACGAGCAACCATCGGCGCTCTACTAGCTCGCCCAGAGCTCACCCACAGAAAAGCTGCCAGCCAAAATTTCACACTGAGTGTGATTAAAAGCCTCTGCGAAGAAGCATGTTTTCAGCGACTGATGCCCTTGGAGCAATATTTTGCAATTGAGCGAATCCCCAATTTTCGCGGCAATTCACGTCATGGTTCACCCTGTTTGTCCTCTGACGATATACGTCAATTGCTTCAGGGGTGCATCAACGGAGGCTCACCAAAGGACATCAGGGATGCCGCAATCCTCGCTGTTGGTCTTGGCTGCGGATTACGCAGGAGCGAAATCTCAGGGCTGCAGCTATCTAATATCGATCTTGATCGCCATTGAACTAAGGTCATCGTTGCGGAATTTTGAATCTCAAAACGAATACGGCTATAAGCCATGTATCAAAAGGAGGTTTC
>UPZS01000046.1 GCA_900538905.1 uncultured Sutterella sp. | reverse complement strand
AATTTGCTTTGGACAGATTCAATTTTCTTTTGCCAGAAAAGTCGCCCTCGTATCAGATTTTGTTTTGGACAGCAATGGAATTCAACCTCAAATATCTTCGTATTGAAATTATTTTTGCTGAAATTCTCCTGCGTATCGTTCAAACGGTTAGACGGCAACAGTCATGAAAACCTGTTTTCCTCAATTCGATAGGCAGCTGCAATACTCCCGCCTTTACGCAGGCATCCTGCAATACTTAGTGACCTTGCTAGAATCAATAGACTCCAGTACAGACGCACTTGTTTGCGCCTTGGCTTTTTATTTGAAATCTTAGAAATTACGAGGTTCATCATGCGCATCATGATCAGCGGCTCGATCGCTTACGACAACATTCTTTCCTATGGCGGACGCTTCAGCGATCACCTCGTACGAGAAAGTCTCGACCACATCAATCTCACCTTTGTCACCGACTCTATGACGCGTAACTACGGCGGATGCGCCGCCAACATCGCCTACGCGCTTAAGCTGCTCGGCGGCAACCCCGTCGTCACCGGTGCTGTTGGCACCGACGGTTCCGACTATCTCTATCGTTTCGAACAACTCGAAATCGAAACCTCGGTGGCCAAATTCAACGATGTCTTCACGGCCCAGTGTTTTGTGACGACCGACAAGACGGGATCGCAACTTGCCACGTTCAACCCGGGCGCCATGTCACGCGCCCATGAAGCCCCCTTCCCCGAAGGCGAAATCGGCTTGGCTCTTGTTGCTCCCGACGGCAAGGAAGCCGTGATTCAGCGCATGAACGAATGCTTCTCGCGCAACATTCCGGTGGTCTTTGACATCGGCCAGGCCATCTCGATTCTCTCCGGCGACGAAATCCGTGAACTGATCAGCAAGACCACGTATCTGGCCGCCTCGGCTTATGAGCTTGAACTCATTAAGCGCGCCACGCTTCTTACCACCGACGAGATCGCCGATCTCGTCAAGGCTCTGATCGTCACCTACGGCGAAAAGGGCTCGACCGTCTGGACCGAAGGCAAGGAAATCACGGTTCCCGCCTGCCGCGTGCCCAACGCCGTTGATCCGGTCGGTGCGGGCGACGCCTATCGCGGCGGTCTGCTCTACGGTCTTTCCAAGGGCTGGAGCTGGGAACAGACGTTGCGTCTGGCTTCCGTCATGGGCTCCTTCAAGGTAGAAAAGACGGGCGCTCAGAACTACGCTCCTACCAAGGAACAGATCGCCGATCGCTACAAGGCGACCTACGGCGAAGAAATGCCCGCCTGATAACAAAAAAGTGGCCGGACAGAAGCTGCCCATAAAAGCTTCCGTCCGGCCGGGCACCCGTGCTCAAACAGGTGTTCTTTACATAAAGCGTCTGCGTCGATTAGGCCAGGCGCTTTTTCTGCATCTTGTCGCGGATCAAGATGGCAATCAGGTTCATGGCAAACACGAGGACAACCAGAAGCAGTCCCGTGCCGTACTGCATCGGGCGGGTCTTTTCAATTTCGGTACCGGCCGTTGCAAGCACGTACATATGGTAGGGAAGTGCCATCACAGAGCTCCAAACGCTCTCGGGCAGCTTCGGGGTGTAGAAAACAGCAGCAGTGAACATCACGGCACTGGTTTCGCCCGCGGCGCGAGCCACAGCCAGAATGGCACCGGTAAGAATGCCGGGCAGAGCCGAAGGCAACACAATGCGGCCGATCGTCTGACTCTTTGTGGCGCCCAAAGCCAGGCTTGCATCACGCCAGGAGCGCGGCACCTGCTTGAGGGCTTCTTCGGTCGTATTGATGATCACCGGCAACGTCAGAACCGCAAGCGTCAGGATGCCGGAGAGCAGACTCACGTTAAAGCCCAAAGCCGTCACGAAGAATGCCAGACCGAACAAGCCGAACACGATCGAGGGGACGCCTGCGAGGTTAGCCACCGACAAACGAACGATATCGACCACAGGACCTTGCTTGCCGTATTCGTTAAGCCACACGGCGCAAGCCACCCCAAAGGGCAATGCAATGGCAATGGCACCGGCAGCAAGCAGGAAAGTACCTACAAGGCACGGGAATACGCCGCCCGAAGTCATCATTTCACGCGGCGAATCGAGCACAAAATCGATGTTAAGTGCACCAATGCCGTTGACAAAGAGAAACACACAGGCGATCACGAGTGCGGCACAGTTCACAAAGGCCGCCGCACGCAGCGTTAGGAAAGAGAAGACCTGCGTAGCGGCACGCTTGGCGCGGGTCTTTTCGCGAGCCTGACTGCAAATGCTTTGTTGCTGATTCATTTTTGCTTTTCCTTCATTCAAATTCATCACACAGCAGGAGTCTTGTACTTCTGCGCCAAGCGGAAGGCGATCGCGTTGAAGATGAAGGTCATCACGAAAAGCGCAATGCCGGTTGCAAACAGAGCGTGATAATGGGGACTGCCGAAGGGAGCTTCAGCCATTTCAGCGGCAATCGAAGCGGGCATCGGACGGATCGGATCAAAGATCGATTCGGGCACAATGGCAGCGCCTCCCGCGACCATCAGCACGACCATCGTTTCGCCGAGAGCACGGGACATGCCGAGCATCACGGCGGTACCGACACCAGAGAGTGCATAAGGGAAAGTCACGTTCTTGAGTGTTTCCCAAGGCGTTGCACCGAGCGCAAGTGACGCGTCCTTAAGTGAACGCGGTACAGCATGCAGCGCGTCTTCGGCAATCGAACAAATGGTCGGAACAGCCATGAAGGCGAGCATCAAAGCGGCATTGAAAAGGTTCAAACCGGTGGCGATTCCAAGCGTATTCTGAAGCCACGGCGCCACCAAAACCATGCCGATGAAGCCGATCACGACGGAAGGCAATGCAGCGAGCAGTTCGATAAAGGGTTTAATGATGCGGCGCGTCGTATTGGCAGCCACTTCCGAGAGATATGCCGCCGTCATCAGACCGAGCGGCACCGCAAAGAGACTTGCCAGGAAAGTCACGGCAAGCGAGCCGGCAATCAGAGAACCGATTTCAAAATCGGGCTGATCGCCCACCGGATACCAATCGGTTCCGAAAATGAAGTCGAGAAAACCAGTACTGGCAAAAACCGGAAGGCCTTCCCGAAACAAATAAAACACAATGCCTGCGAGCACGGCAAGTGAGAGCAAGGCCAAAGCGGCTAATCCGCTTTCAACAGCCTTTTCTCTAAAGTCATAACGCATATGGGCCTCTTGATAAACCGCCGGCGTCCTTCGTGCGGCAACTCCAGGTGAGCTGTTGCCGCACGTCCGAGGCCGGCTGACGCTGTCCGTCTCTAAATTACTTCAGAGGAACGAAACCGGTTTCCTGAACAATCTTCTGACCGGCAGGAGACACGACAAAGTCCGTAAAGGCCTTGGCATCACCTGCAGGAGCGCCGTTCGTGAAGAAGTAGAGTTCACGAGAAAGCGGCCATTCCTTAGTCTTAGCAGCTTCGGCCGTCGCCTTCTTACCGCCGAGCGTCAGAGCCTTGGTCTGGTTGTCGAGATAGCCGATGCCGATATACCCGATGGCGTTCACATTCTTGGCAACCGTCTGCACAACCGTACCGTTGGAGGTCTGCAGCAGAGCGCGCGGGGTTACACGGGCTCCCTTCATCACAAGGGATTCCCAGGTTTCAAACGTGCCCGAGCTCGAGTCACGGCTCACCACCACAATCGGAGCATCCTTGCCGCCAACTTCCTTCCAGTTGCGGATCTTGCCTTCGAAAACGGCCTTGAGCTGTTCCTGCGTGAGATCCTTCACCGTGTTGGCATTGTTGACAACCGGGACGATGGCATCCACGGCGACGGCCGTACGGTAGGGCTTGACGCCGCGCTGTTCGGCAAGCTTCACTTCGCTGCCCTTGATGTCGCGCGAGCTCATGGCGATGTTGGTAAGCCCGTCAATCAGCGCCTTGACGCCGTTGCCGGAGCCGCCACCCGAAAGGGCGATGTGCACATCGGGGTTGGTCTTGGCGAAAGCTTCAGTGGCCTTCTGAACCACAGGCAGAACCGTTGTGGAACCATTGATGACCAAATCACCGGCAAAAGAGGTGGCCGCAGCAGCAACCATCGCAGCGGTAAGGCAGAGTTTCTTGAACATTTGCGTTTTTTCCTTCATTGCAATTCAATGAGTGAAGGCCTTCATTGACTTCCCCTTGTTGTCAGCGCCTCAACGTCGACGGAAGTCCGACCTTCGAAATTTTTCTCTTCGGCGCTTTTCAGAACCGCAATGCTGAACGTCGTTTGTGACAAACAAGCGAACGTTTTGTGACGATTTGATGACAGCAAAAACTTTTCTGCCCTTGTCATCAAACTGTCATCAAAAACGCATCAAACAGTCACGTTACCAACCTACCATCCGCCTGCTGCGCAAGAAAGAAAAGAGTTCGCGCGCCGCGGCAAAGTGCATCCTTCTGCGTTCGCCTTTGCGCATTTTCCTCTGCCCATACGTATTGAAAAATGAACGTTTCCGAACCTAAAAACGAAGTCAAAATCCGTGCCGAACACGTTGATTTCAGCTACGAAAATACCCAAACGCTGTTTGACATCAATCTGGAATTCCGCAATCACGAAGTCACCGCTCTGATCGGGCCTTCAGGTTGCGGCAAATCGACCTTCCTGCGTACGCTCTCGCGCATGAACGAGCTCATCTGCGACACCACGCTTAAGGGAAAGATTCTTTTGGACGGTGAAGACATCTACGCACCTAATTACGATGTGGTGCAATTGCGCCAACGCGTGGGTATGGTCTTTCAAAAGCCTACGCCTTTTCCGAAGTCCATCTTTGAAAACGTCGCCTACGGTCTGCGCGTCGCAGGCATCAGCAGTCGCTCGATTCTTGCTGAAAAAGTCGAAGAAAGTCTGCGCCGAGCCGCACTGTGGGAAGAAGTCAAGGATCGTTTGAACGAAAGCGCTCTGGGTCTTTCGGGCGGTCAGCAGCAGCGTCTTTGCATTGCCCGCGCTCTGGCCGTAGAGCCTGAAGTACTCCTGATGGATGAACCGTGCAGCGCTCTTGACCCGATTGCCACGCAACGCGTTGAAGAAAGTATTCTCGAGCTCAAGCAGTCGTTATGCATCGTCATCGTAACCCACAACATGCAGCAGGCTGCACGCGTGTCGGATAAGACTGCCTTCTTCTTCATGGGCAAGCTCATCGAATTCGACGACACAGACACGATCTTCAACAACGCTGCCAACGCCCGCACCCGCGACTACGTCAACGGTCGTTTCGGTTAAGCGTTACGTGTTCTTTCTCGCAACAAAAAAGCGGTCGACTCGAGCCGCTTTTTTGCGTCTGATGTTTGTTACTTTGACAAGGCTTGGTCTGCGGCTTGCGTCTCCGGCGCCGCCGTGTTCTTCAGTGTAACCTCAAGCTTGTCGTAGGGAATTTCAATGCCCGCCTCGTTAAAAGCTTTGAGCACCGCTCGGAAAATGTTGCTCTTGAGAACCACTGTTCCGTCGCGAGGATCAGCAATCCAGAAAGCTGCACGCAGATTGATGCCGCTGGCGGCAAACTCGGTGACAGCAAACCATGGTTTGTGGTTCGGATCATTCAACACACGCGGCTGAGCAAGCACACACTCTGAGAGAACGCGCAGTGCTTCATCAACGTCGCTCTCGTAGGCACACGAGACATCGAGAGTCACAAGTGTGGACGTGTCGGTGTGCGAGTAGTTCATCACGCTGCCCGTGACAAAATTTTCGTTGGGCACGATCATTTCTTCGCCTGACGTGTTGCGCAGCACAGAATAACGGGTGTTGATCTGCGTGATGATGCCGGTAAAACCTGCGGCATTTACCATGTCGCCGATCTTGATCGACTTATCGCACAAAATGATGAACCCCGAAATATAGTTCGATGCGATCTTCTGCATGCCAAAGCCGATGCCCACGCCGAGGGCGCCGCCAAAGACTGAGAGCACCGTCAGGTCGATGCCCGCGCTCGACAGACCGATCAAAACCCCGAGAATCAAAAAGCCCACGCGACATAACCGAGCCAACGCGACACGAGAATTCATCTCCATCTCGCGCATGTTCATGATGGCCGCTTCGCACAAGCCCGAAATGCGGGAAGCGATGCCCAGCGCCAAGAAAAGCGTCAGGACCCCGACGATGAGCGCCCAGACGGTCAGCTTATCGGTGCCGATCGGCAATTGACATGCCCGCATCCAATCGACAATGACCGGCAAAACATCAATGATTTGCAAAACCGCCAGCACCCAGAAAGCGATGCGAACGGCATGCCGCAGACTTTTCCCGAACATGCGCTCGCCCAGAAGCAGCGTGAGAAACTGCATCAGCACGAGCAGAATCGCCCAGGCATAAAAGATTTGATAGGCCACGCGCACGAGCACCAGTTCGCTGCGTTCGCTTAAAAAACCGGTTTCCGTGATTCCCCACACACACAACGACAAAAGAGCCGCGGCCGTTACCGAAAACAGAATATCGTTGATCGTATTGAGGCACAGAGAAATAGCCTTGGCCTTCCAGTTTTCGCGACCGATGTGAATCGTAAGCGCCTTGATGCGGGCGCCCGCAACCTTATGCACCACGAGGCCGACAAAGACCGCAAACGCGATGGCTGCGATCTGAGCGAGAAACACATGCCCGTAGGTAGTACCCGAAAAAAGCGCCACGATGTCACCGAGCAGCGTTTCCGAAGTGTGGATCACCGCCTGCCCGGCGTTGGCAAGCACGTTGTCCGCACCGTCTGCGACGGCAGGCAAATTCGTCGTTGTCGTCATCTCACCTCACTCATGCTCTCAGAAAACATACAAGCCCATACTGGCGGGCACCAGAAAACGCAACGCCAGATTCAAAAGCAAGAAAAACAGAATCGGTGAAAGGTCAAATCCCTTGATGGGCGGCAAAAGACGGCGAAATGGGCGCAGGAACGGATCAAGCAATGTGCCCAAAAGCGCCATGTAGCCCGACCAGCGGTTGGCAAAAAACGACAGAATGCAGTAGATGATCGTGCCCCAGATCAAAAGATTGACAAGCCAACGCAATGTCATTGCAATGATGGCTACGATAAAAGCTGTTGCCGTCTCCGGCATACCCATCAGTTCTCGGCCGGCCCATACCTGCACCAACGCAACAAAAACCGTTGCCGCCAGCGTGGGCAAATCCCAGTTTCCGCGAGGCCGCACCACAAAGCCGAAAGGAGTCACAAGCCAATTGGTGGCTTTCCAAATGAACCCCACCACTGGATCGCGCGGCGTGATTGCTAGCGTCCAACACCAGGCACGCAACAAAAGGAGGCTTCCGATCAGGCCGGTCAGAAAAGAAAAAATCGTGTACATAACCGTAGGCTGCGCTTTAAAAACAAGCAAGCCGAAAATAAGTGAAAGCTGCGCGGCTTCAAATAAACTCAAGCGCGCACGAAAGATTGTTCGAGGATGCTCAACTGCAGACGCGCGGCGGCGCCTGCAAACTGCGGGCTACCGAACGCCGACCGGGCGCTGTGCAAACGCACCCAATCAAAATGCGGCCCCGGATCTGTTTTTCGCCCCGGAGCAATATCGCTGTGCCCCACAATATACGAAAGACCATATCGGGCGTCAATGGCCTTCAATAGCTTTTCCAACGCCTGATACTGCTCGTCCTCAAACGCAACGAAATCGGTGCCCTCAAGTTCGATGCCGATCGAAAAATCGTTGCAATTGTCGCGTCCGTTAAAGCGGCTCACGCCGGCGTGCCAGGCCCGTTTGCCGCACCCCACAAACTGCACGATACGGCCATTGCGCTCAATGAAGAAGTGACTCGACACCCGAAGCCCCTCGAGATCTGCCAAATCCGGATGAACCTTCGTATCAAGCTCTCCCATGAAGAGGTCCCGCACAAGCCCCGTCTCAAAACAGTTCGGAGGCAACGAAATATTGTGCAACACCACCACATGCGGCTCGGCGTCTTCGGCCGGACGCTCGTTGAAATGAGGACTTGCGTGATGTTCGACACCCTCAAGCCAGCCCTCGGCATCAAAAACATGGTTCGGCACCATTTCAGGCCCTGTGTGCTCGTGCCTTTTTGCGGCATCGCTCCGAACAGTATGCCTTGCCGTCGCCCAACACAGCCTCGTCTTCGGGAAAGTAAGCGCCGCATTCAGGGCACTCAATCATGGCTGTCGGAAACTTCGACTTTTTGCCGCCTACCTGCTTATGTACCCCTTCCTTGCTGCGGCGACTGCGCGCAAACACAAAGGCAGCGTAGATGGCAACGATCAGAATGACCCAAAAGAGAATTCGTCCCATGGTTGACTCGCTAGTGAATCATCGCGTCCAGGATAAAGCGGTACACAAGATAGGCAACTGCCAGGAAAACAATGCCCGCCCAGAACCAGGAAAGAGCCTTCTTCTTGCGCCAGCCGAGGAAATAGCGGCCGGCCAGAAGCACGGCAAACACGATCCATGACAGCCACGTCAGAATCGTCTTATGTTCAAAAATAAAGTAGGTCTGGTGCAGTTCGTATGTAGCCATCGCCCCCAGAATCAAGACACAGGTGAGGCAGGCAAAACCGCAGGCCACAATGCGGAAAAGAATGCGCTCCATCGCGAGCAAGCTCGGCATACTCGACAACAGACCGCCCTTATTGAGGGTCGCCGGATTGGCGACTTCACGCTCTTTGCGCGTGAGTAAAATCGCCTGCACCACGGCAATCGTCATGAAGCTGTATGCCGCAAGCGCCATCAAAAGGTGAACACGAAAGAGAATCGACCATTCCTGTGCCGGGAAAAGCTCACCCTGAAACACCACCGGCAAAGCTGTGCCGAAAGCCGACACCACAATCACGATACCCATCAGACCATTGATGCGGTGCACCAGGCTTTCGACCAACACGATTGCCACCGAAATGCACAGCAGCGCCGAAACAGCCATGCCAAAACCGAAGCGAATCGTTCCGGGCGCAAACATATTCATCAGAACGCCCACGGCGTGCGCGGCAAAACCCACAAAACCGACGGTACGCAACCAGGCCGGCGCCACCGCTTCGGGAGCGTTCAAAACCTTCACAATGCCCACGCCGCAAACCAGGTAGGCCAGGGCGGCAACCACAAGCAAAATTTCGCTCAGAGCCATCTGAGAGTAGTCCCAAAAAGAAAAACAGCACGTCTGAAAGGATATTTTTCAAACGCGGAAAACAAACTTCGCGGTGCTTTAAAATATTCGACCGCGTGTCTGCCGCAACCAAGCAAGCTGCCGTCTTTCCCATAAGAAAAACAAACGGCTTGCTGAGCAAAACACCCTCTCTTTTTTATGCGATTCTAGTCGAGCCTGCCCCGCAGGAACCTTAAGAGCGGACTGCTTTGCATTGTGTTTGGGCTTTCATTCGAAGTTATTTTCATTTTTTCGCTTTTTCCGACCGTTTTTTTTCATGCTTGAGAATCTGAGTTCCCGTCTTTCGCGTATTGTCAAGACCATGCGCGGACAGGCCCGCTTGACCGAACAAAACACACGCGACATGCTGCGCGAAGTGCGCCTTGCACTGCTTGAGGCCGACGTTGCCCTTCCCGTGGTGCGCGAACTCACCGCCCGCATCAAGGAAAAAGCGCTCGGTGAGGAAGTTGTTGGCAATCTCAACCCTGGCCAGGCACTGGTGGGAGTTGTGGAACGTGAGCTCACTGCCGTTATCGGCGGCGACGTTCCTGAAAAAGAGCGCCAAATTAACCTTTCCGTTCAGCCCCCGGCCGTGATCCTTCTGGCCGGTCTTCAGGGTTCGGGCAAGACCACAAGTGCGGCTAAGATCGCCAAGTGGCTCAAAGAAAACCTCAAAAAGAAAGTTCTCACGGTTTCGGCTGACGTCTACCGTCCGGCCGCTATTGATCAGTTAAAAACCGTTTCGGCTCAGGCCGGCGCAGACTTTTTCGAGTCCACACCGGATCAAAAACCTCTTGACATCGCCCGTCTGGCCCTCGATCACGCCAAGCGTCACTTCTACGACGTGCTTATTGTCGATACGGCCGGCCGTCTGGCCATTGACGAAGCCATGATGCAGGAAGTAAGCGATCTGGCCGATTTCCTCAACCCGGCCGAAACGCTTTTTGTGATCGACGCCATGCTCGGTCAGGACGCTGTTAACACGGCCCGTGCCTTTAACGAACGTTTGTCGCTCACAGGTGTTGTGCTGACCAAGCTTGACGGTGACAGCCGCGGTGGTGCTGCCCTTTCGGTGCGCATGGTCACGGGCAAACCCATCAAGTTCGTCGGCTTGGGAGAAAAGCTCGACGGCTTCGAGCTCTTTAATCCCGAGCAGATGGCTGGTCGTATCCTCGGCATGGGCGACATCGTCTCGCTCGTCAAAGATGTTCAGAAGTCGGTCGACCAAAAAACCGTTGAAAAGCTCGCCAAGAAGATCAAGTCCGGCGACAAGTTCGACTTGGAAGACTTCAAGGGCCAGATTTCGCAGATGAAGAATATGGGACCGATCTCGGGCATCATCGAAAAACTCCCGGCTCAGTTCCAGCAAGCTGCCGCACACGTCAACGACAAGGATGCCGCCAAGCAGATCCGCCGCACCGAAGGCATCATCAACTCAATGACACCCAAAGAGCGCCGCAACCCCGAAATCATCAAGGCAAGCCGCAAGCGCCGTATTGCCGCAGGTGCCGGCGTCACCGTGCAGGAAGTCAACCGTCTGCTCAAGCAGTTCGAGCAGACACGCGACGTAATGAAGCATATGCAAAAGGGTGGCATGGCCAAAATGATGCGTGCGCTCGGTCAATTGGGCGGCCGATTCGGCGGCTTTGGTCGTCGCTAATCACTTGACGCATCCGTCAACAAATATGCGCTCGGTCACCTGGGAAACGTTTCTCGCCTCCCCCGCAGGCCAAACCGTTCTGGCCTGGGAGGAGGGTGCCTGCGCGCGTTTTCTTGCCAACAAATCCGGCGATCGAGCCCTTCAAATCGGCCTCGGGGCTCTGAATCCTTTTGCCGCCAGTCCGATTACGCACCGCATCCTCATTGACGACACGGTGCACGCCAACGCAGACAGCCACGACTTCCGTTGCCGTGTGCTCGCGCAGGCCAATGCCTTGCCGCTTGGCGATGAGTGTTGTGATGTCATTGTGCTCGCGCACACATTTGATCGACACCCCGAGCAATTATTGACAACACTCTCGGAAGCAGCCCGCGTGCTTGCGCCCAACGGCTTACTTATCTCACTTTTTTTCAACGCGATGGGTAGCTGGGCATTGCGCGAGAAGGTTTTTCCGACAAGAAAAATTCTCCCCGACGGCGCTGCTGGCATTCCGATCATTGCCGTCAAAGAGGCTGTGCAAAAAGCCGGACTCTCGCTCGAAGGCGGCAACTTCGGTGTGTATGCCGTAAGCCCCGGCAAAAATTCCGCCAACGTGCGGTTACCCGGCTGGTTTGACAAAGCCGGAGACCGCTGGTGGCCGACACTGAGCAACGTGATTTTGCTGTCTGCCCGCAAGGTTGGCGTCAAACCCACGCTCGTAGGCAAAGTCAACTTTGCCGCCGCCAAGTCCGGCAAAACCGTTTCGGCCACACTGAAAAATTCCGAATCACTGAAGACTTCGAATGACGCAGCAGACTGTTCTTGAAATCTGGACTGACGGCGCTTGTAAAGGCAACCCTGGCCCCGGCGGCTGGGGGGTTTTGATGCGCTTTGGTGCTCACTCGCACGAACTCTACGGAGGCGAAGCCCAAACCACCAACAACCGGATGGAGCTCACTGCCGTCATTGAGGCCTTAAGCGCCATTAAGCGCCCCGTACCGATCATCCTGCATCTGGATTCGAGCTATGTGCGCAACGGCATCACCGGCTGGATTCACAGCTGGAAAAAGAAAGGCTGGCGTACCGCCGACGGCAAACCCGTCAAAAACGTCGAACTCTGGCAAAAACTCGATGAACTTGCAGGCCGGTTTGACATTGACTGGCGCTGGGTCAAGGGGCACGCGGGAGACCTCGGAAACGAACGAGCCGACGAACTAGCCAATATGGGTGCTGCACAATTCGCCGGATAACCGGCATTAGGATTCATCATGCGTCAAATTTGTCTGGATACGGAAACCACAGGCCTTAACGCTGATAAAGACGATCGAATCGTGGAGATCGGTTGCGCGGAAATCGTCGGTCGCACTTTGAGCGATCGACCCGAAGCGTTTTTTCACCGATACATCAACCCCGAGCGTGACGTACCGATCGAAGCGGTGGACGTGCACGGTCTGGACAATGCCTTTTTGGCCGACAAACCTATTTTCGCCGACATCGTCGACGATTTCCTTAAGTTCATCGAAGGCGCTGAACTCATCATCCACAACGCAAGCTTCGACGTGGGCTTTCTCAATATGGAGCTCGGCCGTCTGGGCAAGGGGCGTATTGAAGACTATTGTCTGAAGGTCACCGACAGTCTCAAGATGGCCTCCGACATGTTCCCGGGGCTTCGCAATAACCTCGACGTGCTCTGCTCTCGCTATGAGATCGACCGCTCGGCCCGTACCCTGCATGGTGCCTTGCTCGACGCGCGGCTTTTGGCTGAGGTCTATCTCGCCATGACCCGCAAGCAAGGAGAATTGCTGAGCGACACAATTGAAGCCGGCGAAAATGGCTTTCAGATCCCGGACAAAAGCCTATTTGTCCGCGCCACGGTGCCTGCCGATGAAATGGCTGAACACGAGGCCTTTCTCGAGCGTATCGCCAAAAAGAGTAAAAAGGGATGTTTGTGGACGCTGGCGTTACAGCCGCAAGAGCAAACGCCGGCTTCCTGAGTTTTGACACAACAAGCGACTACGCCGAAATACTCAAGAAAAACAGGCCAAAACCCGATAAAATGCGCGGATTACACTCAGGCGTCGCATCTTTTTGACGCGCCGTCCTCTTTTTCCGACCACGCGCGATGATTGATCTACAACACATCACGCAGCGCTACCCCACTCCCGAAGGCGGAGTTTTTTACGCTCTCAAGGACGTTTCGCTTCACATTGAACAAGGCGAAATCTTCGGCATTATCGGCCGTTCCGGGGCGGGCAAATCCACGCTGGTGCGCTGCATCAATTTCCTGAACCGTCCGAGTGAAGGGACGGTCACCGTCGACGGCAAATGCCTCAACACCATGACGGAAGCCGAACTACGCGCTTCGCGCCGCAACATCGGCATGATTTTTCAGCACTTCAATCTGCTGAGTTCCCGCACGGTGTTCGACAACGCCGCTTTCCCGCTCGAGCTGATCGGCATGGACAAGGCCAAGATCAAAGCCAAGGTCGATCCGCTTCTTGATCTCGTAGGACTGAGCGAGCACCGCAATAAGTATCCGGCTCAGCTCTCAGGCGGACAAAAGCAGCGTGTCGGCATTGCCCGAGCCCTTGCTAACGATCCCCGCGTGCTTCTCTCTGACGAAGCCACGAGCGCACTGGATCCCGAAACAACCATTGCCACGCTTGAGCTCTTAAAGCGCATCAATAAAGAGCTCGGACTGACGATCGTCATGATCACCCACCAGATGGATGTGGTAAAGCAGATTTGCGATCGCGTTGCCGTCATGAACAAAGGTATTGTCGTGGAAGAGGGATCGGTGATTGACGTTTTCCGTCGTCCTCAAACCGAAACCACCAAGGCGCTCATCGGCAACATCATGGCCCAGGAACTGCCCGGCTCCATGCTTGAGCGCGTCCGCGAACAAGTGGCCAGTCTTGACAAGGACTCGGTACACATTCTGCGCCTCAGTTTTGTAGGCAGCGAAGTGACGCGTCCGGTGATTTCAGAAGCCAGCCGCATGTTCAATATCGACGTCAATATTCTGTTGGGGCAGGTCGACGAAGTGCAGGGAAAAGGCTTTGGCACACTCACGATTCTGACGAGCTGTAACACCGACACTTTCTCTCAGTTGCTCGAATATCTGCGCAAGCACAACGTCACCGTTGAGGAGGTCACAAGCCATGTCCTCTGATCTGATGCTCATGCTCTGGGACTCGTTCGTCGAAACCGTCATCATGGTGGGCTTGTCGGGTTTCATCGGGTCCGTCTTCGGCATTCCGTTGGGCATTTTGCTGCATGTCACCGACAACGGCGGCGTGCACCCGATGCCGATTTTCAACAAAGTGCTCGGCTGGATCATCAACGCCGTGCGCTCCACGCCGTTCATCATTTTGCTTGTGGCGATCATTCCGCTCACGCGTGTCATTGCCGGCACCTCCATCGGCACAGCCGCTGCCGTTGTGCCGCTTACGATCGCCGTTGCGCCCTTTATCGCACGTCTGGTAGAAACCAGCCTGCGCGAAGTCGACAAGGGACTGATTGAAGCCGCTCAGGCCATGGGCGCTACCAATCTGCAGATCGTGATGAAGGTCTTGTTGCCCGAGGCCATGCCCGGCATCGTAGCGGGCCTTACCATCAGTTTGGTAAGTCTTGTGGGATACTCGGCCATGGCCGGTGCCATCGGCGGCGGCGGTCTGGGCGACATGGGCATTCGCTACGGTTATCAGCGCTTCATGCCCGACGTGATGCTCGCCGTGGTGGTGATCCTCATCGTGTTCGTGCAAGCCATGCAAAGTTTCGGCGACTGGCTGGTGCGACGCATGAGCCACAGATAAAAAATTCCTCCACAGGCAACGCCGCGCACTCGCGCGGCGTTTTGCTTTGGAATATCCTTAGTCCTGTCGAGGCTCTGCCTAGCCGCAACGTGCCTTGCTGTTTTCTTCCCCAAGCCTGAGACTGCCATGCCTGTTTATCACCTTTATTTTTCACCGTGTTCAAGCACTTACGACACGACCTATGCGTTCTGCCGCGCAATCTCGCAAAACGCCGCCATTGAAGTCAATCTCACCGATCGAGAAACCGAAGTCCCGGAAATTCCGGCAGGCTCCGTCGCCGTCGTCGCAGCGCCTGTTTACGCCGGCCGCATTCCGACACCGATGGCAGAAAAACTCGCGCGTGCCCATCTGCAGGGTGTCAAGGTCGTCACCTTTGCCGTGTACGGCGGACGCGCCTATGAAGACGCTCTTATCGAACTCAACGATTTGTGCGAAAAAGCAGAAGCTACGGTTTTGGCCAGCGCCGCGACGATTGCTGCGCATGTTTTTGTGCCCGATCTGGAGCGCGGCCGTCCCGACGAAAACGACTTCGCTGAAATCCGCGACTTCGGACGCCGCGTCTGCGAAAAATACGCCGCAGGAGACGAATCGCCTGTTGTCGTTCCCGGCAATCGCCCCTACCGCCCGGCCTACAAAGCCGCTTTTGTGCCTGAAACCGACACAGCCATGTGCCGCAAATGCGGTGTGTGTATTGCCGCTTGCCCAACTGGCGCAATTGACGCGCAGGATCCGTCCAAGACAGATATCAACCTCTGTATCAACTGTATGCGTTGCGTAGCCAGCTGCGCTTCGGGTGCCAAAGCGCAACCCGCTGCCGCCAAAGCTGCCATCACGGCCCGGCTGTCACCATTGCTTGGCGGCCATAAGCCCAATGAGTTCTATCTCTAAATAGCTGGAAAGACGCCGAATTTTTGCCAAGCTCTTGGTTTCCTTGAGAGTTTTGGGCATAATTAGCGACTCATGCGGGCGTAGTTCAATGGCAGAACGAAAGCTTCCCAAGCTTTATACGAGGGTTCGATTCCCTTCGCCCGCTCCAAGATTCGACGAAACGGACCGCTTCTGACAACGGTCCGTTTTGGCTATCTACTGTTCCTCTTTTTTTCAGCATGTCCGGCAAAGAACTCACCCCCGAAGAGCTCGAGGAGCTCAAAAACCGCCATATCCGAAGCTTCGTGCTACGCCGCGGCCATATTTCCGTAGCTCAGGAACGCGCTTTCGAGGAAATTTTTCCAAAGTACGAAGTCAAGTACGAGGTCAAGCCTTTTGATGCCGAAGTTGCCTTCGGACGCAAAGCGCCGCTGGTCCTTGAAATCGGCTGCGGCATGGGCGAAACGACGGCCGCTATCGCGCAGGCTCATCCGGAAGTTAACTTCTTGGGCTGTGAAGTTTTCGTTGCGGGCGTGGGTGCTCTCAGCAAACGCATTGACGAGATGGGGCTTGAAAACATCCGAATCGCCCGGCACGACGCCGTAGAAGTGGTCCGTGACATGCTCGCCCCCGATTCTCTTTCGGGTATTCATGTGTACTTCCCTGATCCCTGGCGCAAGGCGCGTCACCACAAGCGACGTCTGATCCGACCGGAAATCGTCTCGCTGCTTGCGTCCCGCCTGCAGCCCGGAGCCTACATTCACTGCGCTACCGACTGGGAAAACTATGCCGAGCAGATGCTTGAAGTGCTCTCGGCTGAGCCGCTTTTAAAGAACCTCCATCCGGAAGGCTTCTCACCGGTGATGGCCAATCCGCTGTGTGAGCGCCCCTGCACCAAGTTCCAGGCCCGAGGCGAACGACTCGGCCACGGCGTTTGGGACCTCGTGTTCGTACGCGTCTGACCACAATCGGACACAAAAAAATACCCCGGCGGGAACATCTCGTCGGGGTTTTCATTTCAAACACCGATCATGCGATCGTGATCATGCGTTTGGCAGGCTCCTGGTGCGCGGGCTGCTTGGGCACTTCGATCGTCAAAATACCGTCTTCAAAACCGGCCTTGCAGTCTTTCTCGTCAACATTCTCGCCGACGTAGAAGGTACGGCTACAACTGCCGCTGTAGCGTTCCTGACGGATCAACGTGCCTTGCTCGTTCTTTTCTTCGTCCTGATGGTTCTTCACTGCCGTTACCGTGAGATAGCCATCTTTCAATTCAGCCGAAACGTCCTCCTCCCGACTTTAGAGACTCAAATTGAGAAAAAAGCCAGCACTGACAGGCAATAACTGACTTTTTGTTGCATCAAAAA
>UPZS01000045.1 GCA_900538905.1 uncultured Sutterella sp. | reverse complement strand
ATACGCTATCTAAGTGAAATGTTGTAGGTGAGAACGTTCACGGTAGGGGCTTCGAAAACCGACAAAAGCATGTTCCCATTTCGAAACTAAGGCGTATTATCTACCTCACAGAAAATTGGTGCCTGCCTTATGGAGGGTTCCACGGATCTGTTTCGAACGCTTCGCTGTTCAGACCACTTGCCCAAGGGGCATGGAACAGAGAAGGTTGAAAAATTTCACGCCCGGTCGAACTCACGACAGACCGGTCGTGAACAACTCGATAAATTGAGGAGCAAATTTAAATGTCTCGCTTTGAAAGTGACTTCCTTGGTCAGCTCGAAATTCCTGACGATTGCTACTATGGCGTTCAGACGCTGCGTGGCAAGGAAAACTTCCACATCACGGAAATGTCGAACAACATGGAGCCGTTCTTCCTGATCGCCTATGCGTATGTGAAGAAGGCTGCCGCTCTGACCAACAAGGAACTCGGCACGATCCCGGCTGATGTTGCTGACGCTCTCGTGTGGGCCTGCGACGAATTGATCGCTGGTAAGTATCAGGATCAGTTTGTGACCGATTGGCTGCAGGGTGGTGCTGGCACTTCGACGAACATGAACGTCAACGAAGTGATCTGCAACCTGGCTTGCGAAAAGCTCGGTACGGTGAAGGGCGACTCCAAGCGTGTTTCCCCGAACGATCACGCTAATTTTGGTCAGTCCACGAACGACACCTATCCGACGGCTCTTCACCTGATGTTCCTGCTGCGTAGCAACGTGCTGCTCAAGGCTGTTGAAGATCTGGTCAATGCATTCTTCAAGAAGTCCGAAGAATTCAAGGGCGTGCTCAAGATGGGCCGTACCCACCTCCAGGACGCTGTTCCGATGACTCTCGGTCAGGAATTCCATGGCTGGGGCTTCACCATTCAGGACGAACTCAAGGTAATTCGCGAAGCTCAGGAACACCTGAAGACGATCAACCTCGGTGCTACCGCTATCGGTACCTGCGTGACCTCGCATCCGGATTATCCGGCAAAGGCTTCCGCCAAGCTTGCTGAGCTGACTGGCATCGACTTCAAGAACAGCGAAGACCTGATTGCTTGCACGAGTGACTGCGGTTCTTATGTAGCTCTGTCCAGCGCTATGAAGAGCCTCGCTGTCAAGCTCACCAAGGTTTGCAACGACATCCGTCTGCTCGCCTCTGGTCCGCGTTGCGGCCTCGCCGAACTGAACCTGCCGCAGTTGCAGCCGGGTTCCTCCATCATGCCGGGTAAGGTTAACCCGGTTATCCCCGAAGTGACGAACCAGGCCAGCTTCCTGGCTATCGGCCTCGACACCACGGTGATGCTTGCCGCTTCCGCCGGCCAGCTCGAACTCAACGTTATGGAACCTGTGATCACGTTTGCTCTGTTCATGCAGATGCGCGTGCTCACCAACGCTTGCAACGCCCTGCGCACGAAGTGCATTGATGGTATTACCGCCAATGCCGAACGTACCGCTCAGATGGTTATGAACTCTTGCGGTATCGTCACCCTCTTGAAGCCGCATCTCGGCTACAAGGTTTGCTCTGAAATGGCACACGAGTGCTATCACACGGGCAAGTCTCTGCACCAGGTTGTTGTGGAAGAACGCAAGCTTCTTACTCAGGAAGAGTGGGATGCCACGTTCAATCTGCAGAACCTGATTGCACCGAAGTTCGTTCAGTAACCTGATCGGAACTACGGGAATCCTTGGGGCGGTCTCCGGAATCCGCCTCAAGAGATCTGAAACTGCAGAGCGGCCGTGACTTTCGTTGCGAGCTGCTCTGTAGCATAAATAAAACAAAGTTGTTAACAACCCTTTGGAGATGTCGTGGATATCATGCTTATTCTTCAGATAATCGTACTTCTCGGTGCGATTTTCATCGGTGTTCGCCTTGGCGGCATCGGTATCGGCTACGCCGGCGGCGCCGGTGTGCTGGTTTTGGGTTTGTGCCTCGGCATGAAGCCGGGTAACATTCCCTGGGACGTGATCTTGATCATCACCTCCGTGATCGCTGCTATTTCCGCAATGCAGCTCGCCGGTGGTCTTGATTACCTCGTCCAGATTGCTGAACGTATCCTTCGTTCCAATCCCAAGTACATCAACTATCTGGCTCCTGTTGTGACCTATGTGCTGACGATTTTCGCCGGTACCGGCCACACCGCCTTCTCGATGATCCCGGTTATCGTTGAAGTCGCTAAGGAACAGAAGATTCGTCCTGTTTGCCCGCTGTCTATCGCTGTGGTTTCTTCCCAGATCGCCATTACGGCTTCTCCGGTGTCGGCTGCTGTGATTTACATGACCGGTGTTCTGGAACCGTTCGGCTGGTCTTATCCCGCCTTGCTGGGTATCTGGATTGTGACGACCTTCATCGGCTGCATGCTCACCGCTTTCGTGATGACCATGATTCAGAACCTCGACCTCGACAGCGACCCTGTCTACAAGGATCGTCTGGCTAAGGGTCTCGTGAAGGCTCCTGAAGGTGCTCGCACCTACAACCTCAAGCCCGGTGCCAAGCTCTCCGTCGGTATCTTCCTGATCGGCGTTCTCTGCGTGGTTCTCTATGCTTCCGCTATTTCGCCGGCTGTTGGCATCATCAAGAACGTGGTTGTCGGCCGTGACGCTGCTATCATGAGCTTGATGCTTCTGGTTGGTTGCGGTATCACTATGGCTTGCAAGATTGACGTTGGTAACGTTGCTTCCACGTCCGTGTTCAAGTCCGGTATGGTGGCTATCGTTTGCGTGCTCGGCGTTGCTTGGCTTGGCGACACGTTCGTGTCCGGTCACTCTGCCGAAATCAAGGAATTCTCTGCCGCGACCGTTGCCCAGTATCCGGCTCTGCTCGCTGTGGTGTACTTCTTTGCTGCTATGCTCCTGTACTCTCAGGCTGCTACCGCTAAGGCCATTACGCCTGCTGTCGTTGCTGCTCTCGGTATTTCCGCCAGCAACCCGGGCGACTCCTACATGCTGGTTGCTTCCTTCGCCGCCGTGTCCGCGCTGTTCGTTTTGCCGACCTACCCGACGCTTCTGGGTGCCGTGCAGATGGACGACACGGGTACGACCCGTATCGGCAAGTGGGTGTTCAACCACGCCTTCTTCCTGCCTGGCGTGCTCGCCATCGTGTTCTCCGTGGTACTCGGCTTTGCTGCTTGCGCAGTGTTCTAATTGCGAGTCAATGAAGCGCTTTGCTTAAAGCGGGCGCTTCCGACAAACAAATAGACAAATCAAGGATCCCTGTCAGAAATGGCGGGGATCTTTATTTTTCGTTAACAACTGTATTTGGGAAAATGGTTCAAAATTTTTCGCAAATTGATTCTCAAGGAGTAAAAACTCCTGAAAATCAACGAACTAGGGCAGAAGAGAAGGGTTCTAAGCCGACCGTCTTGACGCATTGACAATTGTTCACCGCAGGCCGCCTCTCGTTATCGTTTTTCCTATTTCGCGTGGTAGCATCAAAACCATTATGTTAGACACCGTCTCCACCATTGCTCTCTGGGCCATTCCCGCGATTTTGGCCATTACGCTGCACGAAGCCGCGCACGGCTACGTCGCTAAGCTCTGCGGCGACCGTACCGCCTGGGTACTCGGCCGCGTCACGATGAACCCGATTCGGCACATCGATCCGGTTGGGACGCTTTTGGTGCCCGGTGTTTTATTGCTCGGCAGCCTGATTAGCGGTGGATCAAGTTTGCTGTTCGGATGGGCTAAACCTGTTCCCGTTAATTTCCGCTTGCTGCGCAATCCCAAGACGGACATGATTTGGGTTGCCCTCGCCGGTCCTGGTTGCAATCTGGTTCAAGCTTTACTTTGGGCTCTTGCTCTGAAGCTTTTTATCGGCATGATGCCATCGCAAGCCGCCGCACAGCTTTTGTTCGATTTCTGCTACGCCGGCATCTCCGTGAACTTGATGCTCATGGCGTTTAACTTGTTACCGATTCTTCCTCTGGATGGCGGCCGCATTGTCTCGGGATTGCTGCCTCTTAAAACAGCAGTTGCCTATCAGAGGACAGAACCTTGGGGTATGGGTATCCTGTTGATTTTGATTGTGACCGGGCTTGTGAGTTATTTTGTGCGGCCGTTTCTTATGTTCGGCAGCTGGCTTGTCAACGCTATCTTCTGACGTTTTGCGAAAGGACTTTAACGATGGCTGCCGACCTGAGTACCAAAGCTGATTTGCCAAGCGCATGGCTCATTCGTTTTTCGCCATATCTTAAGACAGGTACCCGCGTTCTTGAGATAGCTAGCGGTAACGGTCGCAACACGCGTTTTTTGGTCGGACTTGGTTGTGATGTGACGGCGGTCGACATCAATCCTGTACCTGAACCGTTAGTAGGGGTGCAGTATATCCAACGAGATTTGGAAAAAGAGGATTGGTTTTTCGCTCCCGAGTCTTTTGACGCAGTCATCGGCATCAACTACCTCTGGCGTGATCGATTTGACGCGTTATGCTCCTGTGTCAAACCCGGCGGTTTTTTCTTGTACGAGACATTCACGCGACATCAGACAATGCTCAATTTCGGGCCGAAGAATCCTCAGCATTTTCTGCAAGACAGAGAGTTGCTGCATCTGATCCCGTCCGATTGGCATATATTGGCGTATGAAGACGGCCGTGCGGACAACGATCGCTATCTGCAGCGCATCGCTGCCGTCAAGCCGCGGCATAATGAGATTGAATGTCTGGACGTGTGTGCCAGACGCTAGAAACGAATTCGAAGCAGACACCCACGGGCGGCGGGTGTGATCAGCGCCGCCAAGAAAAAAAGGCATGGAGTACGACTCAATGGCCAATACAACAACTTTTACTGCTCCCGGGCAGCAAGCCGGTCTCAATGAGTGGCTTGACTACATCGGCAAAATCCATGAAAAACCCATGGATCTCGGTCTCGAGCGCATGAAAGACATGATTGCTCGCATGGGAATCGAGTTTACTTGCCCGGTGTTTACCGTGGCAGGCACCAACGGTAAAGGTAGCACCTGTGCTTTGTTGGAATCTGTCCTGCGTTACTCGGGGTATCGCGTGGGTATGCATACGTCTCCGCATTTGCTGCGTTTTAACGAACGTTGCGTGATTGCAGGCGATGAAGTCAACGATGACACGCTCATTGAGGCGTTCAAGGAAGTCGAGAAGGCCCGCGGCGACAAACCGCTGACGTATTTTGAATTTACGGGACTGGCGATTCTGCGCATCTTCCAAAAGGCACATCTTGACGCTGTGATTCTGGAAATTGGATTGGGCGGTCGTCTCGATGCGATGAACGCGATTGATACGGATTGTGCCATCTTGTGCAGCATCGGTATTGATCACTCGGCGTATCTTGGTGATACACGCGAAAAAATCGGCTGGGAAAAGGCGCATATTTTCCGCCATGGCAAGCCGGCGATTTGTACTGATCCGCAACCGCCTGAATCGGTGATTGAATATGCGCATGAACTGCTCGCGCCGATTTATGTGTGGGGTAAGGACTTTTTGACTTATCGCCACCATGGTATGTGGGACTTCGAGATGGACCTGCGGTCCATGGCAACGATTCATACGACCGAATGGCGCAATCTACCCAAACCGGCGATTTCAGGAGTCGCTCAGTTGCAGAATGCAGCGGGCGCTTTGGCTGCTCTGGCCGTGATGCAGGATTTTCTGCCGGTGACGCGCTCGGCCGTAGTCGAGGGTTTGGAAAACGTCGTCATTGCCGCCCGTTTCGAGAAGGTCAAGGAGTGTGATCAATACGGTGCCAGTGTCACGATTGACGTCGGACACAATCCGCAGGCTGCGGAAGTGCTCGCTGAGGATCTAGCGCGCACCACATCGCCAAAGGACAAGGTGTGGGCTGTTTTCGGTATGTTTGCCGACAAGGACATGGCTTCGGTTGCCAAGATCATGAACCGACATATTGACCGTTGGTTTGTAACGGGATTGCCAAAGCCACGTGGCGCCGAAGCTCTTGAGCTGATGGATGCAATGCAGGAAGGCGGTGTCGATATGGGCAAGGTGGTTACCTGTAGCTCTGTAGACGATGCCATTCGCAAAGCTTTGAAAGAAAGTCTCACTGAGGGGCCCGAGACTGTTAAAATTATCGGGTTCGGCTCTTTTGTGACGGTCACAGGGATTATTGAATCCCTCAAGCATGATCTTCGCGAAGAACAGCTTGCCGCAAGTCAGGTTAAGTAATCTGTAGCGGCAGCAACAAAAGAGGGCCCGTACCGGAGTATCCGGTCTGCGGGTCCTTTTTTTGATACATCGTCCAGTTGGTGTTTTTTATTGAACGACGTTTCGAGCGTTTCGGTTCGCATGATCGACAAGTTTCAAAAACTTTTTGGCCCCAATCCTCCTCGTAAAGGTGCTGTACACACCAGTTCGCCTATGGAAGATATGGATCTGGGAGCCGAAGACGAGGAGCACCGCAAACAAATTGCCCGACTCAAGAACAAACGTCGACTGATCGGGTTGCTTGCTATTGTGGCGGCTGTTGCGGTCGTTGCGCCGGCTTTGTTTGAGCCGAACGATATGTACTCGCAGCGCGGTGCCAAGTTGGAAATTCCTTCCTTGCAGGACAACACTGCAGCAAAGGTCGTACCGATCAACCGGAAGGAAAAACAGGTGCCGACAATCCCGACGGATCTCGCAACGGCAGAGCCTGCGGCAGCCCAAAGTTTGAAAAGCGATAATCCGGTTACGGCGGGTGCCAAGCAGTTAACAACGCCGGAACAGAAGTCGGTGGAGGCCAAGGCGGTTGCCAAATCTGAAGGGCAGGCAAAATCAGTAGAAAAATCGCAAAAAAATAAAGAAGAACAGAAAAAGGAGGTTGTAGCCACTAAGGCAACTCAAGGACCGTTGCAAGCGGTTTCAAACGGACGGTACTTTATTCAGGTTGTGGCTACAAGTCAGAAACAGTCGGCAGAAAAGGTAGCCGCAGATCTGCGAAAATTAGGCTTGCCTTCTTATACGGAGATTGTTCGTCGTCGCGGCAGCGACTTGTGGCGTGTACGTGTCGGACGCTTTGCATCGCAGGACGATGCAAAACGCGCTTTAGACATTTTGGCTCTCAATGCAATCAGCAACGGTGGCATTCATACGGAAAACAAATAGGCTAGAACACAAGAATGAATGAGATCGATTGGGTCATTTTGGCCGTTTTGTTTTTCTCGACGATTTTGGGTGTATCCCGTGGTGTTGTGCGGGAGATTCTCGCTATCGTCGGTTGGGTGCTCGGGATATTTCTGTCGTTGCGTTTTGCACCGGAGCTGGCTGAACTGATTCCGCTGCCGTCCGTGTCAATTCTGATTCGCACTGCTTTTGCGGCGGTGGGAATAGTTGTGGTGACTCTCTTTACGATTGGTATCGCCGGCAAAATTTTTTCCAAGCTTCTTGCCGCAGCGTCAATCAGTTTCGAAGATCGTGCGATCGGGGCGGTGTTTGGTTTGATGCGAGGCATCGTGATTGTCTGTGCCGTCGTTTTCGTTATGGGTTTGACAAGCGCTGTGAAGACAGGCTACTGGCGTAACTCGGTTTTAATTGTCCCCGCAGAGCGAGTGATCGACTTTTCGTTGCCGTATTTGCCGGCCACGATAGCGGAGATGCGTGCTAAGAAAAGTTTTTGAAGATAACGCCGGCCCACCGTTTGTAGGGCCGGCGTTAAATTTTTGATATTTTGAAAGCGAATCAGAGACCTGTCGGGTACAATTCGCGCTCTTTTTTTTAATGTTGCCTTGAGGAATAAAGGGAAATGTGCGGCATTGTCGGCATGATCAGCCAGAAACCGGTCAATCAGCGTATTTACGATGCACTGCTACTGTTGCAGCACCGCGGCCAGGACGCTGCCGGTATCGGAACTCTTGACGGGCTGACTTTTCACGTGCACAAAGCCATGGGGCTTGTGCGTGATGTGTTCCGGACGCGCAATATGCGTGACTTGACGGGGTGTTCGGGCATCGGCCACGTGCGCTATCCCACGCAGGGGTGTGCTAGCTCCAATGAAGAAAGTCAGCCGTTTTATGTGAATGCTCCTTACGGCATTTTGTTTGCGCATAACGGGAACCTTACCAACGCGCAGGAAGTTGCCGCCGAACTCTACAATCAGGATCGTCGTCACATTAACACTTCGAGTGATTCGGAAGTGCTTCTTAACGTGCTTGCCGACGAACTTATGAAGATTGTTCCTCCGTCGGGATATTTCACTGCCGAAGTGGCTTTCGAAGCCGTCAAAGGCGTACACAAGCGTGTTAAGGGGGCTTATGCGGTCGTGGCTCTGATTGCCGGTAAGGGATTGTTGGCTTTCCGTGACCCCAATGGTATTCGCCCGCTTTGCTTCGGCACTCAAAAGCAGGCTGACGGCACGACCGACTATCTGGTGAGCTCAGAATCGGTCACTATGGTTGGTCTCGAGTACGACTTTGTTCGTGACCTTGCTCCGGGCGAAGCAATTTTTATTTCCAAGGATCGTGAATTCTTCAGCTGCCAGTGCGCAGAAAAGCCGCAGCTCAATCCCTGCGCCTTTGAGTATGTTTACTTTGCACGTCCCGACAGCTATATCGACGGCATCAGTGTTTATGGTGCTCGTCTGCGGTTGGGCGAATACCTTGCCAACGAGGTAGCAGAACACCTGAATCTGCGCGATATTGACGTGGTGATGCCGATTCCCGATTCGAGTCGTCCTTGCGCGCAGCAGCTCGCCGAAAAGCTAAAGCTTACATACCGCGAAGGATTCATCAAGAATCGCTATGTTGGCCGCACCTTTATCATGCCTGGTCAGGAAATGCGCAAAAAGAGCGTTCGTCAGAAGCTCAATGCCATGCCGGTGGAATTTGCCGGCAAGAACATTTTGCTCGTCGACGACTCGATCGTGCGTGGTACGACCATGCGTGAAATTGTGCGGATGGCTCGTGAATCCGGAGCTAAGAAGGTCTACGTGGCTTCTTCCGCGCCCCGCGTGATGTATCCCAATGTCTATGGCATTGATATGCCGACTCGCTCTGAACTGATCTGCGGTCACGGGGCTTCTGCCGAAGAAGTTGCGCGTCAGATCGGTGCCGACGCTGTGATCTTCCAGACGGTCGAAGGACTTAAGGGAGCGCTCACCGATCTTAATCCGAATATTTCCCGCTTCGATTGCTCGTGTTTTGACGGCGAATACGTTACGGGCGACATTGATGCGGCTTATCTGGACAAGCTCGAAGCCAGCCGTTCCAAGCCTGCCAAACCGGCAAGCAAGGATGACGAAGAGTAAAGACAACAAAAAGCCGACGCGCTCGAACAGGCGCGTCGGCTATGAGTCGATAGGCGCAGTCTCGAAAGGGCCTGCGCTTTTGTTTAGACGCGATGCTGATCGCGCCAGCGAACTTTGATGCGATCAGCGATTTCGGCCAGACGGCGTTCACACTGAATCCAGTTGCGCTCAAGTGTTTCGTCTGTTTCTTCACACACGCCTTCCATTGAGGCTTTTTCAAACTTATGTACGCCAAGCTCCGTGAAAACTGCAATCACAGCCTTATCGGCGTGATTGAGTGACTCGCGGGAACCACCGGTATGAAAGCCGGAGCTTCCAGAGCTTTGGAGCAACACCACAAGTTTGTTGTGCAACAAACCGTAGACTCGTTTGGCATTGCGGCCTTCTCCGAAGGTGTACGTTTTGCCTTCGCGGACGATATTGTCGATCCAAGCTTTCAAAGGCGCCGGGATGCCGAAGTTGTAGACGGGGCAGGAAATCACGAGTACGTCGGAAGCGAGAACTTCGCCCACCAATTCGTCACTTTCCCTCAGACGTTCAATTTGCTCGGGGGTGCGGTGAGAGGCGGAAGTTCTGGCTGCCTGCAAGAAGGATTGATCAATCATTCCGGGCGGCTTGGCGGCTACGTCACGTTCAACGATTTTGACGCCGCGCCCTCGAATGGTCTCGCGCAGGATGCGAGCCATCTTTCGCGTATATGACCCCTGGTTCTCCTTGCGGACCTCAGAAGCGAACGCGCTTGAGTGAATAAAGAGGATTTGCGGCATTGAAACGATCCTTTCTTTTACAGCGAACTGTATGACAAACGGGCATACAGCCTAACAGACATAGTCGAAGAGAGCGGTGGAGTAGGTCGAAAAACCTGAAAAGATTTATTTCCACATAGGCAGAACTCCCCAATTTGACTAGGGAAAAGTACGGAGCTCTGATTCAAAAGATGCATTTTTGGCCTGTTGCGATCACTTTTGAAAGTGAATTGGCCTGTTCGCCTTTTTTCGTTTTTGTTTAGATGATGCCGTATGCCGTTTTCTTTTGATGATGTCTATCGTTCAGATGAAGATATGGCGAATTTTTAGCGAAATGGGAAGTGGTTGATTCTTTAAATGCAATCAAAGTGCTCTGTAAAGGCGGGTTGCATCATTTTGATCTGCGCCTCTGAAATACCTGCGGATTGAGCTTCGTCTTTCCAGCGGGCAATGCTCTGAACTGTTTCATAAGCGATTTTCTCGGCGATATCCGAAGGAATGCTCCAGTCGGAAGAATGTTTCAAAAGCGCTTCAGGGGTAATGTCTCGGTATCCGTCGCCATAGGTGAGTGTCAGGTGGTTTTTAGAAAGTGACGGATTGAGATCAAATGCGGGTGCTAGTTCCCAGCCTGCCGGAGTGAAAAGAAAACCCAGGTTGCGCAGATGATCGTCTCCGTCGTGGATGAGGCATTTGAAGATGGTGCGCCGCCACAATTCTTCTTTTTGTTTTTCCGGATCGTGACAGATAGTTTCGATCAGTGATGTCAGGTCTCGGTAGCTGCGGGGTTCACGGTTATCTGTTGCACCGAGCAAGGCTCTGACGGACAGAAAGTGCAGACGAGACCCCGCTTCAGTCCTGTCAAAGCGCTTGGAGGCAAAGACGCGACCGAAAGGGTCGTCAATGTCAATCAGCTCAAAGTCCGGCAGTCGGATGCCGGCTTGTTGAGCCAGACGCGCGGTTACGTACTCCCAGGCACCTTTGTCTCTGTCATCGTTGATGCTCGGAAATTTGGCGATGCAGAGTTGACTCTGCTCGTTGATGAAACTTGTTTTAGGGCGAGACCCTCCGAGAGCCGTCGCGTTTTCTGCGAATTGCTCGAGACAAGCGGATGAGAGCATGTCGCCGGTTTCGATGCGACGAGCTGTTTGACAGAGTTCGGCCAAGTCAACCGTTGTTGGAGGCGTGAAGCGTCTTTCGCCGAGATAACGCCCGGGCATTTTTTCATCGACAAATCGCAGAGCCCCCATGCGGTCACTGTCGCAGACGAGTCTGAGAAGTTGAGCATCATCGACAGGAGCTGGGCGGACTTCATCTTTGCGCGCGCGAGCTTTGAGAAGTTCAGAAGCCACTTTTCGCCCCCAGAGATCCGGAAGCGAATCAACGATAAGGCTCGTCAATTGCTTCTCGTCATTTATCTCGCAGGCGGGGTTCCAACCAGAAGATTTGTTGAACACCGAGTGATTGGATTCAAAGGCGATCGATCCGTTTCGAAGAGAAACACGGCCGATAAGTGTAGCGGTGTGGTTTGCGTCTTCATAGCAGACGGAGAGAGCATTTTGCGACATCTTTTTCTTTGTTTTTGTTCAACTTTTTCTACTGTATGCATCGGCGCAGACAGTAGCTGTGCTTTTTGACGTGATGATGTTGCTTTTGTGACAAAACGAAAACGGCAGGCTCCTCGGAAAGGAATCTGCCGTTGACGAACCGAGAGAAGTGTCTCGGTTTATGTCGATGCGTTTGTCCGATTAGGCCAGACCGGTGATCTTGCCGTCCTTGACGTCAATGTGCATGGCAGCAGGGGCCTTGGGAAGCCCCGGCATACGCATGATGGCTCCAGTTGTGACGACAGCAAAACCGGCGCCGGCATTGAGAATCACGCGCTGAACCGGCAAATCGAAGCCCTTGGGGGCACCGAGCGCCTTCGGGTCGGCTGTCAGCGAGAAGGGAGTCTTGGCGATGCACACAGGCAGATTGCCAAAGCCCATGTCGGTGAGTGTCTTGAGGTCCTTCTTGGCGGCTTCGGAGAACGAAACCGAGCCGGCACCGTAGACACGCTTGGCGATCTTTTCAACCTTGACGGCGATCGGATCTTCATCTTCCACGGTGAAGTGCAGTTCTCCCTTGGAAGCAGCTGCGGCTTCAAGAACTTCCTTGGCCACGCTTTCGGCGCCTTCGCCGCCCTTGGCAAAGCCGTCGCTGATAGCAAAGCGAACGCCGAGTTCTTCGCAACGGGCGCGCAAGACGGCGATTTCGTCTTCCGGGTCGTTGTAGAAGTGGTTCATGCTAACAACAATTTCGGGGCCAAAAGCCTTGAGGTTGGCGACGTGTGCGTCAAGGTTGCACAGACCGGCCTTGAGAGCTTCCATATTGGGTTTGCCGATTTCGGGCAGAGCCACACCGCCGTGCCACTTCAGCGCCTTGAGGCTGGTGACAAGAACGACGGCGGCAGGACGCAGACCCGCGTGACGGCACTTGATGTCGTAGAACTTCTCAGCGCCCAGATCGGAACCGAAGCCGGCTTCCGTAATGGCGTATTCACCGAGTTTCATGGCGGCAAGCGTGGCGACCACCGAGTTGCAGCCGTGGGCGATGTTGGCAAACGGGCCGCCGTGCACGAGAGCGGGCGTACCTTCGAGCGTCTGCACAAGGTTGGGCTTCATGGCGTCAAGCAGCAGAGCCATGACGGAGCCCGTGGCGCCGAGTTCGGCGCAGGTGAAGGCCGAACCGTCGCGTTTGATGCCCAGCACGAGACGATCGATACGGGCACGCAGATCATCAAGGTCGGTGGCAAGACACAAAACGGCCATCAGTTCGCTGGCGGCTGTGATGTCAAAGCCTGCTTCCGAGGGGGTGCCGTTGGCGCTGCCGCCCAGACCGGTCACGATGTTACGCAGCTGACGGTCGTTGACGTCAAGCACGCGGCGCCAGGTGACTTCCTTGAGATCAATCTGACGCTGGTGACGGGCGTTGTCGACCAAGGCGGAAATGAGGTTGTTGGCGGCGGTGATGGCGTGGAAGTCGCCGGTAAAGTGCAGGTTCACGGATTCCATCGGCAACACCTGCGAGTAGCCGCCGCCAGCGGCACCGCCTTTCATGCCGAAGACCGGACCGAGGGAGGGTTCGCGAAGCGCGAGAACGGCCTTCTTACCGAGTCGGTTGAGTGCCTGAGCAAGAGCGATGGATGTGGTCGTCTTGCCGGAACCGGCGGGCATGCCGGAGGTGGCAGTGACGAGAATCAGCTTGGCGTCAGCCTTGCGTTCCGGGTTGAGGGTGAGCTTGGCCTTGTCCCAGCCATACGGTTCAAATTCGTTGTCTTCCAATCCCCACTCATGAGCGAGGTCGTCGATACGCTTGAGTTTGGCGCTCTGAGCAATTTCAATGTCGGACAGCATCGGAATGTGACTCCTAAAAAGTTAAAAGACAAAAAGGTGAAAAAATTGATCGTTGTGTTTGTGCTTCAGGTACAGGGAGAGGGAAAAAGACCACAAACTCCCCTTGCGGCTCCAAGTGAGCCGGTGACAAAAAAGAACAGCGGGAGCTCAAGCCGACAATGGCGAGCTCAACCTTCATAAGAGCAACAAACAAGGAATCCGGGACGATGAAATTCGCTCGGTGACAGCATGTTGCGCGTCACCGTGTGAGAGTGCACCGAAATATGCCACAAAAGGATGCAACTTGCGAGTGAAAAAGCGCCGCCATAAGACGTACACAAAAAGAAGGATGTCTTAGATTGAGGTTGGGCCCGATCGGCGGCCGGAGAGCAGGCGCTGTAAAAGAGGCGCTAAGGGAAGCAAAGGAGACGAGCTGCAGGAGGGCTTCCTGCTGCGCTCGGGCCGCCAAAGCCATATCCGATCCAATTATCGCTCAGACCGATTAAATAAGACAGTTGATGGTTCCGTCGCAGGCTTCACCCACGCCCCATCCGATCATGCGGATGACAATAAAAACGGCAAGCCAAATGGCGATCCAAAGAAGGATTTGCTTCAAATGCGGCAGTCTCGGTGTTGTGTTGTTTCTCATAGCTCTCGATCCCGTATGTGTCCAAAGGGGCTAAGCGCCCGAACCATATGTCTTTCTTTGATTACATTTTCTCACATATGAAATAAAAAAATGCGTGATTTCAAGGGCTTATGTCTGCTTTTCGGTACATTTTCAGCTGAATCGGTATTCACGTTTGAATTTAAATTTTTGCGGCTTTTTCTTTGATAAATCGTTGTTAGGGGGGCCATCAGCATTGTGCGTAAACTCGCATTTTTGATGGTGTCAAAATCGGCTTTGCGCTCTTTATAATTGCCGCCGTCTTTCTATAGTGCAGCTTAAAAACGTCCGCAAACGGTTCTCAACAACTGCTCGTTTCGGACGGCTATTGGAGTTCTTGTTATGCGAATTCTTGTTGCGGTTAAGCGAGTTGTGGACTACAACGTAAAAGTTCACGTCTTGCCCGACCACTCGGATGTCGATACGGCCAACGTCAAGATGTCCATGAATCCTTTTGACGAAATCGCCGTCGAGCAGGCCGTTCGGCTGAAGGAAGCCGGCCAGGCTGACGAGGTTGTGGTCGTTTCGATCGGTCCCGATAAGACGGTCGACACGTTACGAGTGGCCATGGCGATGGGTGCTGACCGTGCGATTCATATCAAGCATCCCGACACCAAGATTGAACCCCTGGCCGTTGCCAAACTCCTGGCTACTATTGCTAAGCGAGAAGAGGCCGCTCTGGTGCTTCTAGGCAAACAGGCTATTGACAATGATGCCGGTCAGGTGCCGCAGATGCTCTCGGCTCTTCTGGACTGGCCCGTGGCAATCAACGTCAGCAGTCTGCAGCTTGAAGGCAGCAAGATCATCTGCGTGCGAGAAACCGATACGGGGCTGATGAAGGTTGAAGGCGAACTGCCTGCCGTGGTCTCTGCCGACCTGCGTCTGGCCGAACCGCGCTACGTGACCTTGCCCAATATGATGAAGGCCAAGAAGAAGCCCGTGGATGCTGTTGAAGCCGCCGACGTGGCTGACATCGGCAAGCGCACGCTTGATCTGCAGGAAGTAATTGAACCGCCCGCTCGCAGTGCCGGCGTCAAGTTGAACAGTGTTGATGAACTGATTGACGTTTTGAAAAACACGGCCAAGGTGCTCTGATAATAGGAATTGAAGGAATATGACTATTCTTGTGATTGCAGAGCACAGCGATGCTCAGCTTAAGTCTTCGACTCTGAATACGCTCAAGGCGGCTTTTGAACTCGGCTCTGAAGTTGACGTTTTGGTGGCTGGGCAAAACTGCGAAGGGGCAGTCAAGCAGGCGGCTTCTGTGACCGGTGTGCATAAGGTGCTTGTAGCCGAAGGCGAAGCATTTAATCACTGCCTGCCCGAAGCATTGACGGATGCTGTGCTGGCAGCTCAGCAGGCCGGTAGCTATAGCCACATCCTCTTTACGGCAGGCACGTCCGGCAAGGCCGCTATGCCGCGCACGGCCGCCAAACTCGGTGTGTCAGCTCTCACTGAAATTGCAGGCGTGATCTCCGCCGATACGTTCAAGCGCTACATCTACGCGGGCGGCGTTCTGGCTACCGTCAAAACCTCCGCAACACCTGTTGTAGCAAGTGTCCGTGCTACCTCTTTTGAGGCGGTTCCAGCCGAAGGCGGAAATGCTGCCGTTGAGAAGCTTTCTGTGACGCCGTCTTCCCGCGGATTTAAATTTGTGAGCGTGGAAGAAGCGGCAAGCGATCGTCCGGATTTGCTCACTGCCAAGCGCGTCGTTGCCGGAGGCCGCGGTCTCTTCGACGAAGAAGGATTTGCCGCTCTTGATAAGCTTGCCGAAAAGATGGGGGCAGCTTTGGGTTCCACCCGAGCCGTGGTGGATATGAACCTGGTGCCCAGCGAAACGCAGGTCGGTCAGACCGGCAAGATCGTGGCTCCCGAGCTCTACATGGCTTTCGGTATTTCCGGCGCCATTCAGCACGTAGCCGGCATGAAGGACTCCAAAGTTATCGTGTCCGTGAACAAGGATGCTGAAGCTCCGATCTTCGAAATGTCTGACTACTATTTGGAGGCAGATGCGGTCGAAGTGATCAAGGAACTCACTGAGAAGCTCTGATCTGCTCGAATTGGCAGATCCATAATCCACAAGAGGCACCGGTGTCCTATACAAGTGATACTGGTGCCTTTGCTTTTTTTCAGACTTCCAAGATAAGGTCGGGCGAAGGCAGCAGGGAGGTTGTTTACAGAGAAGACGAGGAAAAAATGCGACTCGCAAAACTTGTTTTGAGTGTAACGGCGTTTGCTGTGTCGACAGTGTTTGCCGGAGATTCGCTGCTGAACTTTGATAAGACTGATCCAACGGCTACTTGCATTCTGACAGCCGAAAGTCCGTCGCCGAAATATGTCCTGATTCTTTTCCCGGGTGGCGACGGACGTGTCGCGTCGCACCTAACGGGCGGAAAGATTTTCTTCGGTAAGCGCAACAATTTTCTGATTCGCTCCCGTTTACTTCTGGCTGACAATGAGTTTGCAACGGTCTCAACCGATGCTTCGAGTGATCAAAAGCGTTTTTCTTTGCTGCTCGACAGAATCCGGCAACTGTATCCGCATGCCTCAGTCTGGCTGGTCTCAACCAGCAGAGGTACGCTGGCGGCGGCTCAAGTCGCCGGTAAATGTCGTGACCGTCTCGATGGTGTGGTCTGTACTGCGTCAATGAAAGAGCTCAGAGATATCCCATTGGATGCAATCAAGGTCCCTAAACTCTTTGTGCACCATGTTTCCGATGGTTGCAAGAGCACGCCTTACGATGCGGCCCGAGAACTTGCGGCAAAGCTAAATGCCGACTTTGTGACCGTATCCGGCGGAAAGACCAAAGGTAAGCCATGTCAGGCATTTGCGTACCATGGTTTCAATGGCCGGGAAGAAAAATGGGGTGGGGCGCGAAATCCGGACTTGTTAAGCCGGTGAGATAGGCGTGAAGCGCTTAAGCGCTAGGCTTGACGGAC
>UPZS01000044.1 GCA_900538905.1 uncultured Sutterella sp. | reverse complement strand
ACTTCTGTAGTTGAGAAAATCGAAAAAATGTGCAACCGCTCCGTTTGCAGTAAAGAAGGAGGGGGGCCTTGCATGGTAAAATCGCGCGTTGAATTTTTAGAGGCTCGTTTTGGGGCGGTCAAGCCGCTTTTCAACGTTGTCTCTCACGAATGCGGGTCTGCTGCAACGGCGGACTCTTTCTTTACTTTTTTTTCACACCAAGAGAATCAAATGGCTATTCAGCGCACTCTTTCCATCATCAAGCCCGATGCCGTCGCCAAGAATGTGATCGGTCAGATCTACACCCGTTTTGAAAACGCCGGTCTTAAGATCGTCGCTGCTCAGATGCGTCAGCTTTCCCGCGCCGAAGCCGAAGGCTTCTACGCTGTTCACAAGGAACGTCCTTTCTTCAACGATCTCGTTAACTTTATGACCTCCGGCCCCGTGATGATTCAGGTTCTCGAAGGCGAAGACGCCATTGCTAAGAACCGTCAGCTGATGGGTGCCACCGACCCGAAGAAGGCCGAAAAGGGTACGATTCGCGCTGACTTTGCCGAAAGCATTGACGCTAACGCCGTTCACGGTTCCGACGCTCCTGAAACGGCTGCCGTCGAAGTGGCTTACTTCTTCCCGACGCTCGCCATCTGCTCGCGTTAATCAGAAGTTGAAAGCAAGGCCGGATTGACACTATGCAAGAAAATCAAAGCCAGGTGACGGAGCGCGTGAATCTACTTAACTTTGATGTTGAGGGGATCAAGGCGTGGTGCGCCGCACTCGGAGAAAAGCCTTATCGTGCCATTCAGCTTTCTCGCTGGATGCATAGGCACTGCGAGGACGACTTTGACGCAATGAGCAATCTGGCCAAGAGCTTCAGGGCCAAGTTGCATGACTTGGCCTACATCAAAGCGCCGCCTGTCATTACCGTCAAGCATTCGGCCGACGGCACCCGCAAGTGGCTCTTTGATGTGGGCAACGGAAACGCTGTGGAGGCGGTGTTCATTCCTGAAGACGACCGCGGCACGCTGTGCATTTCTACGCAGGCCGGCTGCGCCATGGGGTGCCTGTTCTGCTCGACGGGCAAGCAGGGTTTTAACCGCAATCTCACTACCGCCGAAATCGTCGGTCAGCTGTGGCACGCCGAGCGCACGCTGCGTAAGGAGGCCGGTGTAACCGATCCCAACGATCGCATTATCAGCAATGTTGTGCTGATGGGCATGGGTGAACCGCTGCAGAATCTCTCCAACGTGATTCCTGCGCTGCGGCTTTTCCTTGACGACAACGGCTACGGTCTGTCGCGTCGCCGCGTGACGGTCTCCACGTCCGGTCTCGTCAACCAAATCGACAAACTCGGCTCCGAGGTGCCCGTGGCTCTCGCTGTGAGTCTGCACGCGCCTGATGACGCTTTGCGCGACATGATCATGCCGGTCAATAAGAAGCATCCGCTCGAAGACCTGATGGCGGCATGCCGACGCTACCTCAAGGTGGCACCGCGTGACTTCATCACGTTTGAATATTTGATGCTCGGCGGCATCAACGATCAGCCTAAACATGCGCGTGAGCTGATCGAGTTGGTACGTACTGTGCCCTGCAAATTCAATCTGATCACGTTCAATCCGTTCCCGGACTCTGACCTCAAGCGTCCGGAGCGAGAGACGGTGCTTGCTTTTGCCAAGATTTTGAACGATGCGGGCATTGTCACGACGATTCGCAAGACGCGAGGCGACGACATAGATGCAGCCTGCGGTCAGCTTGCCGGCGAAGTCAAGGACAGAACGCGGCGAGCCGAACGTCTGCTTGAGCAAAAGCGCGCTTTTGGCATCCTGCCCGAACAGCAAAAAGACCGCGTCTGACGACCGAGTCTTTCAATAAAGGATTCCCGAAATGTCCGACAAGACGATTCCCGTGTACCCGGACAAATGTTCTGACGCTGTTTGGCAGCCCAGACGCAAAACGCATGCCGTCAAGATTCAAAACGGTCCCGTTACGGTGACAGTGGGAGGAGGAGCGCCGGTTGTGGTCCAGTCAATGACTAATACCGCAACCGAAAATGTGGCCGATACGGTCGAACAGGTGAAAGCACTTGCCCGAGCCGGCAGCGAATTGGTGCGTTTGACGGTAAATACGCCTCAAGCAGCTCTGGCCGTTCCCGAAATTCGCGCGCAGCTTGATGCCGAGGGATTTTATGTGCCGCTTGTGGGAGACTTTCACTACAACGGCCACAAATTGTTGACGGACTATCCGGCTTGTGCCGCAGCGCTTTCCAAGTACCGTATCAATCCTGGCAACGTGGGCAAGGGTGCCAAGCACGATGACAACTTTGCAACGATGATCCGTATTGCGATCGATAACGGCAAGGCGGTTCGCATCGGCGTAAACGGGGGGTCGCTTGATAAGGAATTGCTTTCGCAGCTGATGGAAGCCAATCGAGGGGCCGGTCAGCCTCGCTCAGTTCGTGCGGTGACGTTGGATGCGATTGTGCAGAGTGCGCATCAGAGTGCGCTAAAAGCCGTGGATCTTGGCCTTCCTGCCGATCGCATCATACTCTCGACGAAAGTAAGCGATGTGCAGGATCTAGTGGCTGTATGCCGCTCACTCTCTAAGCTGGCTCCCTGGGCCTTGCATCTGGGGCTAACGGAAGCGGGAGGCGGAACTAAGGGCATCGTGGCGAGCTCGGCGGCGTTATCGGTGTTGTTGTCCGAAGGTATCGGCGACACGATTCGCATTTCGATTACGCCTGCTCCCGGAAAGGCCAGGGAAGAAGAGGTCTATGTGGCTCAGGAACTGCTCCAGAGCATGGGGTTGCGGCACTTCTCTCCTCTGGTGGTGTCCTGCCCGGGCTGCGGCAGAACATCAAGCGATCTTTTCCAAAAATTGGCAGCGCAGACACAGGAATTTCTGCGTGAAAAGACTCCGCAATGGCGACAGACGGCCCCGGGTTTTGAGACCATGACGGTGGCAGTGATGGGCTGTGTGGTCAACGGACCGGGTGAGAGCGGCAACGCAGATATCGGTATCAGTCTTCCGGGACGCGGAGAATCGCCGGTTGCTCCCGTCTATTGCGACGGTGTCAAGAAAGCGTCCCTAAAGGGGGATGACATCATGAACGAATTCAAGGCCATGATCGAAGCGTACGTGGCTGAGCGTTGGGGTGGCAGATAAGCAAGGTCAGACACCGCAGCGCGTAGTGAATACAGACAAGAACAAGGACAGAACAATGGCAAAAATCAAAATTACCGGGATCAAGGGCATGAACGATATGTTGCCCGAAGATGCCGGTGTATGGGAAAAGTTTGAGGATGCGGCGCGTTCCGTGGCGGCGAGCTACGGTTACCGCCAGATTCGCACGCCCATTCTTGAGGCAACGGGTCTCTTTTCCCGTGGTGTGGGGGAGGCCACCGACATCGTTGAAAAGGAAATGTATTCCTTCACCGATTCGATGAACGGCGAACAGCTTACTCTGCGTCCGGAATGCACAAGCGCCGTGTGCCGTTGCGCCATTGAGCACAATATCACTTACAACGCACCGCAACGTCTGTGGTATTTCGGCCCGATGTTCCGCCACGAACGTCCTCAGCGCGGCCGTTATCGCCAGTTCTACCAATTCGGTTGCGAAGCATTGGGCTTTGCCGGTCCCGATGTGGATATCGAACTGCTCTCGCTGACGGCCCGTCTTTGGAAGAATCTCGGCATCAAGGCAAGCTTGCAGCTCAACAGTCTTGGTGCGACTGAAGAACGTGCGCGTCACCGCGAGGCTCTGGTTGCTTATCTCAAAGATAATTACGACGTACTTGACGAAGACGCCCGTCGCCGTCTTGAAACCAATCCTCTCCGAATCCTCGATACGAAAAACCCGGATATGCAGGCGATGGTGGAAGCCGCACCGCGTCTGCTTGATTTCCTCGGAGAGGACTCCCGTCGATTCCTTGGGACTCTCGAAGCGGGCGTGCAGGCCCTTGGCATCGAATATACGATCAATCCCCGCTTGGTGCGTGGACTGGACTACTACAACCACACGGTTTTCGAATGGGTGACGGATCAGCTCGGCAGTCAGGGAACAATCTGCGGCGGTGGTCGCTACGATCCTTTGATTGAGATACTTGGGGGCCGGGCGACGCCCGCTGCCGGTTTTGCCATTGGTGCTGAACGCGTGATTGAACTTGTCCGTGCCGCTGGCGGCGATACGCCTGTGGCGTCCTGCGAAATTTATGTGGTGCACCAAGGCGGGCATACGGAGCTGGTGGCGCGGCAAATCGGTGAACAGTTGCGCGATGCAGGTCACAGAGTGATTGTGCATGCCGGCAGCACTTCCTTTAAGTCGAGTATGAAGCGCGCCGACCAGTCTCTCGCTCAGTGGGCTGTGGTCTGCGGAGAAAACGAGGTCAACGCCGGTCAGGTCGCCATCAAGAGATTGCGCGACGCGCAGGGCAACCAGCAGTTTGCCGAACAGATGACGATTGGTATTGAGTCGCTTTCAGAAATTTTCGGTTCGACCAAGGAAGGCGATTTCAATTAAGGCGTCCTTCAAGTCGCTACAATAGTCTATTGTTTTGCGCTGCATTTGGTTCGACCTACAGCGGCACTTTGAGTACAGATGCGTTTTTTGAGCCTATCTTTTGAGGCTCGCAACATCGGAAAGTAATTGCACCTATGGCATACGATTTAGAAGAACAAGAGTCCCTTGCACAACTTAAGGCTTGGTGGGATAAGTGGGGTAACCTCACATTGAGTTGCATCACCGTGATTTGTTTGGCTTTTGCCGGATACAACGGCTGGCATTGGTACAAGCGCTATCAGGGTGGCAAGGCAACGGTGGCGTACGTACAGCTTCAGAATGCCTACGTGCAAAACGACGAGAAAAACGTTCGTTCTCTGTCCGACGGCTTGATGAAGGAATATTCGAGCCATGTTTTTGCTTCGCTGGCAGCTCTCATGAAGGCCAACGTCGAACAGAAGGCGGGCAATCTTGACGCTGCCCGTGCGGCCCTTAACTGGGTAATTAACGAAGGCGGACATCCCGAATACGCGACTGTTGCGCGTGTACGTTTGGCCGGAGTTGAACTTGACGCTAAGGATGCTAATAAAGCCAAGGCAGCCATTGACGCCATTGATCCGGCACAGGCGCAGATGCCGCTTGTGTTGGATCGCCGAGGTGATGTTCTTCTGGCTTTGGGCGACGTGGAAGGCGCTCGCAAATGCTGGGAAGACGCTCTGGAGCGTGACCGCGCTTCCGCCGAACTTCTTGCCTTGCTGAGTCTCAAGATTCAGGCTTTGCCGGAAAAGAAGTCCTAAAAATCAATCTAGTTTTTGAAGGGGCGCCGGCGAGAATTTGTAGCGTCGCTTCGCAAACGGGAGTGTGCTCGTGAACATCAAATTCAAACGTGTTGTGCTGACGATGGCGGCAGTGTGCGGTTTGGCTCTGGTCGGCTGTAGCTCGACTTCGCATGAACCCGCCGAGCTCGAGAGTATCAACGAACTCGTGTCTTCCGACCGCGTCTGGTCGCAGTCTGTCGGCAGCAGTGTCACCGGTCTTTTAACGCCGTTTTTGACGCAGTCCGGACTTTACACTGCCGGCGGCAACACGCTCTACAAACTTGATCCGAAGACGGGGGAGGAAGAGTGGGCCGTAGAAACGGATGCGGAAATTTCTGCAGGCGTGGGCAGTGACGGTGAGTTCGTGGCCGTTGGTACTGTCAAGGGTGAAGTTGAAGTGTTTGATGCCACCGGCAAGAAACTTTGGAGCGCTCGTTTATCCTCTGAAATGAGTGTTCCGCCGCTTGTCGGTGCGGGCTTTGTGATTGTGCGTACGGCCGACACCCGTATCACGGCTTTTGATGCTACTTCCGGCGAACGCCGCTGGCGCTATCAGTCTCAGGTTCCGGCTCTTACCGTGCGCGCTGCCTCTCAGATGCGCTTTTCACCTGCTGGTATTCTGGTCGGTCAGGCCAACGGACGCCTGCTAGCTCTCGACGGTCAGGGCAAAACGATTTTCGACATTGTTGTTGCTCAGCCCAAGGGCATCACGGAAGTTGAACGTTTGTGCGACGTCGTCGGTACTCCCTTGGTGGACCAGAACATGATGTGCGCTGCGGCTTTCCAGGGCGGCATCCTTTGCATCAGTGCCAAAGACGGTCGTCCGTTGTGGCGTGCTGCTGTTGACGCTGTGAGCGGTCCTGTGACTGATGGCGGCCGTGTTTATGTGACAACGGCACGCGGCGAAATTAACGCCTACGACTATGCAACGGGAGAACTTGTCTGGCAGAATTCCGCCCTTTTGTGGCGCTCTCCCTCTGCTGTTACAGTTTTGGATGACGTGATTGCCGTTGGCGACTACGACGGCGTGGTGCACTTCCTGGATCCTAAGACAGGTAAGTTTGTCGGCCGCACGTCTGTGAGCGGCGCCGTGCGCGTGCCTCCGATTTCCATGGGCAAGGGCGCGATATTCCAGACCGATGAAGGTCAGATTTCCTACATTACCGTTACCAAGTAACCGCAAGACCGATTTTTATGCTTCCTGTTGTCGCTCTCGTCGGACGTCCGAATGTCGGCAAGTCGACGCTCTTTAACCGTTTGACCCGCAGCCGCGACGCGATCGTGGCCGACTTCCCGGGCTTGACCCGAGATCGGCAGTACGGTCAGGGGCGTGTGGGCCCCCGTCCATACATTGTCGTGGACACGGGCGGTTTTGAACCCGTAAAGTCTGAAGGGATTGTCCGCGAAATGGCCGACCAGGCTGAAGCGGCTATTGCCGAAGCCGATGTGGTGATTTTTGTCACTGACGCACGTGCCGGTTTGACTCCGCACGATGAACGCATCATGCAGCGTTTGCGTACCTGTCAGCGTCCTGTTTACCTTGCGGTCAACAAGTGTGAAGGATTGGCTACCGAACATGCCGCCGAGTTTTATGAACTTGGTCTGGGAGAGCCGATTCGTATTTCGGCTACACACGGCCACGGCGTGTTGCCGCTCATGCAAAAGGTCTTGGGCGAACTGCCCGAGGAATTTAATCGGCCCGAGCAAGAGGAAAAAGAGAGTCCTGACGCTCCCAAACGCATTAAAGTCTGCCTGGCTGGCCGTCCCAATGTGGGTAAATCCACGCTTGCCAATGCGCTTTTGGGGGAAGATCGCCTGATTGCTTACGACATGCCGGGAACGACGCGCGACGCCATTAAGGTTGACTTCGAAGCCGACGGCATTCCGTTCCGGCTGATTGATACGGCGGGTTTGCGTCGCAAGGGGCGTGTGTTTGAAGCGGTCGAGAAGTTCTCGGTCGTGAAGACGTTGCAGGCCATCGAAGACTGCAACGTCTGCATTTTGGTGCTCGATGCCACCGAAGGCATTGCCGCTTCGGACGCTCAGATTGCAGGCTATGCTCTTGAAGCGGGTCGTGCACTCGTGGTTGCTGTTAACAAGTGGGACGGTGTTGATAGCTACAAGCGCTCAATGGTTGATCTTGATATCGAGCGCAAGTTCCACTTCCTGCGCTGGGCTCGATTCATTCACATTTCGGCATTGAAACGCAACGGTCTTAATCATCTGATGAAGGCCGTCAAAGACGCTCATGCTGCGAGCTTTGCCAAGCTCTCGACGCCGCGTTTGACACGCGTGATGATGGCTGCAGTGGAGCAGCAACAGCCTCCGCGTGTCGGCCGCACCCGTCCGAAACTGCGCTATGCGCATCAGGGCGGGATGAACCCGCCCGTGATTGTCATTCACGGCAACAGTCTCGACGCAGTAAGCGACAGCTATAAGCGCTATTTGGAAGGCGTTTTCCGCGATGCGTTTAATTTGGCGGGGACGCCTTTGCGTGTGGAATTGAAGACCAATCGCAATCCATACGCCGAGGACGAAAAGAAGAAGTGATTGCTGGATTCGTTCTTTTTCACGGGTGATTTGCGAAAAAGAACGAGGACAGCAACATTTTGCGCACATTTTGAGCCAAAACGTTCTGTCTTGCGGATACAATCTGCACTACGATGCATTGGGCGGCTTGCGCTTTTTATAACAGCCGCTTCTTTTTAGATTGGTAGCAGTCCATTCAGACGAACGACTGGTGCTGTTCGTCTGTGTGCTGATAACAACACAACAACAATTTTCATGTCCCGGTTCAGTGCTTTTCTCGACAGGGAGGTCGTCGCAGCAGGGCCGGACGTGACGGAGAATACAAAATGGCAAGCAGAGGACAGCTTCTTCAGGATCCTTTTCTGAACGCGATTCGTAAAGAACACATTCCGGTATCGATCTATCTTGTTAACGGCATAAAGTTGCAGGGGCAGATCGAATCGTTTGATCAGTACGTTGTTTTGCTTCGCAACACGGTTACGCAGATGGTCTACAAACATGCCATCAGCACGGTCGTTCCAACTCGTCCCGTAAGCATTCCGAACACTGGTACGGTTCTTCCTTAATCATTCAGCAATCAGAACCCCGCGAGGTTCTCAACTGAGTTGACAAAATTTCAATTTGACAGCGCGCGGGAAGCTGAGGCAGCCCGCGCTTTTCTTGTGACGGTTGCAGTCGGCCGAGAACGACATTTCGATGCCGGCGAAGAACTCACCGAGCTCGTAAGTTCCGACAATCTCGAACCCGTGGGGCTCATTCAGGCCCGACGCGATAAGCCTGATCCTGCAACCTACTTGGGCAGCGGCAAGATCGAAGAAATCAAAATGCTTGCCAAAGGCGCCCGTGCCGACTGCATCGTATTCGATGCAGCACTGTCGGCTGCGCAACAGCGCAACATTGCTAACGTCACCGAACTTCCTGTTCTTGATCGTACCGAACTGATTCTCGAAATCTTTCGTCGCCGTGCCAAGAGCAAAGAGGGGCGACTGCAGGTGGAGCTTGCTCGTCTTGAGCATCTATCCACGCGGTTGGTTCGCGGTTGGACGCACTTGGAGAGGCAACGCGGTGGTCTTGGTAAAACGGGTGGTCCCGGCGAGAAGCAGATTGAGCTTGACCGACGCATGATTGGTGCTCGCGTCAAAATGTTGCGCGAGCAGCTCAAAAAACTTTCCCGACAGCGCGATACGCAACGACGCTCCCGCATGAAGGGCGATACGCCGACAGTGAGTCTTGTGGGCTACACCAACGCGGGAAAATCAACGCTCTTTAACCGTTTGGTGCGCGAGAAGGCTTATGCTGCGGACCAATTGTTTGCCACGCTTGATACAACAGCGCGACGTTGTTGGGTGAGTGACGAACAGACTGTAGTACTTTCCGATACAGTGGGCTTTATCCGAGGACTTCCGCATCAGTTGGTGGAAGCCTTTAAGTCGACGCTTGACGAAACCGTTCACGCAGACATTCTTCTTCATGTTGTGGATTCGGCCAGTACCGTGCGCGAAGAGCAGATGGCGTCGGTGGCAACCGTACTCAAGCAGATCGGTGCCGATGACATTCGCCAAATCGTGGTCTACAACAAGTGCGATCTATCCGGACTGGAACCAGCCGTGCAGCGAAACGCTGACGGAACAGTTCGTTCGGTGACCATGAGTGCTGCGACCGGAGACGGTCTGGATCTGTTGCGCGAGGTTTTGGCGCAAGAGGCTGCCAAGGTTCGTGAAGAGAATGCGAGCGTGCCGCGTGAACCTGAATTCTGGGAAGATCAGAGACCGTCAGCCAAAAGCGACGACGAGGCGCTCAAGGAGCTAGAAGCTCTTCTCTGAGAAAGCGTTCGGGCTTTCATAACGCTTTTTGAGGCCGCTTCGTGAGCGTTCGTAACAAGCGGTTAAACAAGGGCTTATTACCGTCGGTGGCCACAAGGCTCAATGCTAAACTGCAACAGTTGCCCGACGTCTCTGCCGTCAGGGATTTCGGGCGAATCGAATGCGATAGAACAATCAGGAAACAGGGATACTTCCATGTCATTCAATGACCCGCAATGGGGCCGTTCTGCGGGCTCTGACAAACCCCGCAATGACGAACAAGAAAATCAGCAAAGACAGGATCAGACTCAACCTGATCCGAATGATGAAAACAGAAGACGAGAAGAGGCCGATCGTCAGGCTTCCGACAACGATCGAAACAATATGAGCGATCGTCGGGGCAACCGTAACGAAGGCAACGACCTTGATCAGCTTTGGAACGATTTCAACCGTATGGTCAATTCGATTCTCGGGGGGCAAAAGGATCCTCGAGGCAATCGTCAAAGCCAGGACGCATGGCAGTCTCGTCGCGACGACGAAACGCCTCGGGAGGAAGAACAGCCTGCTTGGCGTCAGGATGACCATCAAACGCCGCCGCCTCCGCGAACGCCCCGCGCCCGCCGCGGTTTCGGACGTGATCCGAAATCGTTTTCTGTACGAGGTATTGCCGGACTGATCGGTGTAGCTGCCATTGCTTGGCTTGCCAGCGGCATCTACATCGTTCCCGAAGGCCAGATCGGCGTGGTGACGACGTTTGGCAAGTACACCCAGGACAGCGCGCCTGGCATCAACTGGCGCCTGCCTTGGCCGGTGCAGGATGTCGAAATTGTCGATGTTTCGAGTGTGCGTAAAGCCGAAATCGGTATGCGCGGTACGACGCAGCGTTTGAAGGAAGCTCTGATGCTCACCGACGACGAAAACATCGTTGACGTCATGTTCAACGTGCAGTACCGCATCAAGCCGCATGCTGCCAAGGATTATCTTTTCCGCAGTCGCGACCCGGACCGCAGCGTGTTTGATGCCGCCGAATCGGCCATGCGTGAAGTGGTCGGCCGCAAGACCATGGACTCGGTGCTTTTTGAAAGCAAGCAGGAAATTGCGTCTGCTGTCCAGGTGGCCATGCAGGCGATGTTGGACCGTTATCAGACGGGTATTGAGGTAATGAGCGTTGCCATTCAAAACGCTCAACCCCCGCAGCAAGTGCAGGCTGCCTTCAATGACGCCGTTAAGGCCGGTCAGGACCGCGAACGTCAGATCAACGAAGGTCAGGCGTATGCCAATGCCGTGGTGCCGGTGGCGCGCGGTATGGCGTCACGTCTGAATCAAGAGGCCGAAGCTTACAAGGCTCGTGTGGTTGAGACCGCACGCGGCGATGCCGAACGATTTAGTAAGGTGCTTGAACAATATGAAAAGGCCCCGCAGGTCACGCGCGATCGAATCTATATTGACGCGATGCGCGACGTGTACAGCAACACCAAGAAGGTGCTTGTGGAGTCCAAGGGCGCGAGCAATCTCCTGTATCTGCCCTTTGACAAGCTGCTTGAGCAAAGCGCTTCGGCAGCCAAGACGCAAGCTCAAAACAATGCCGCAGCCGGTACTGCTGTAACCGCTGCTCCGATTGCTCAACCCTCCCCGCAGCCGGAGGCCTCTCGTACTTTGTCGCGCGAGCGCATCCGTTGATTTGAGGGGGAACGAACACTATGAAGAAACTGACTTCCCTTTTGGTTGCTGCCGTGGTGGCGGTGGGTGCCGCCGAACTGTGTCTTTATACGGTGGGCGAGCGCGAATACGCTCTCGTCTTTGCTCTGGGTGAACTGAAGGACGTTAAAAGCGAACCGGGCCTTTATGTGAAGCTTCCGGCTCCGCTTCAGAACATTGTTTATCTCGACAAACGCATCTTGACGTTGGATGCTCCCAACGCCGATTTGGTCCAGACGAGCGAAAAGAAGAACCTGCTTATCGACAGTTTTGTGCGCTGGCGTATTGCCGATCCTCGCAAGTACTGGGTGTCTTTTATTGGTAATGAACGCGCTGCCGAGGACCGTGTGGCGGCTCTTTTGCGCGATGTGCTCAATCAGACCGTCAACCGCAGAACGGTCAACGAAATCACGTCCCGCGAACGTGAAAAGGCCATGAACGAAATCCAGAAGGGGTTGCAGGCTCGCGTACAAGACATCGGCATCGATATTGTGGATGTGCGTTTGAAGCGCGTTGATTTCACGCCGGAAATTTCCGAGTCCGTGTATCGCCGTATGGAAGCCGAACGCAAGCGCGTGGCGAGTGAAGAACGCAGCAAGGGCGCAGCGGCAGCCGAGCGCATTCGCGCACAGGCCGATCGTGAACGCGAAGTGATTCTTGCTGAAGCCTATCGTCAGGCTCAGGAAATCAAGGGTGAGGGGGACGCTCAGGCCAATGCCGTCTATGCCGAAGCCTTCAATCGCAATCCCGAGTTTGCAAAGTTCTACCGCAATATCGAAGCTTACAAGCAGAGTTTCGGCAAGTCGACCGATATGATCGTTCTTGACGGTTCGGGCGAGTTCTTTGATTATCTCAAGAACTCCAAGGGAGAATAAAAAAACAGGCCGACGGCAATGAAAACTCTCGTTCTGGCGCTATGCTTCATGGCGGTTTTCGAAGGAATTCTTCCGTTGGTGGCTCCTGCCAAGTGGAAGCAGGCAGTTAAGACAGCCGCAGATTTACCTGATGCCGTACTTGTCCGCATTGCTGCGGTGCTGGTGGCAGGAGGTTTGGCGGCAGTCTGGCTGATCACGCTCTACTGGAAGTGACGAGCTTGAGGCGTAAAAAACATAAATTTTCATAAGGGAGGAGCGCTTTTGCCGATGAGGTTGACCGTTTAGACAAGAGCGTTCAAAACATATGATCAGTTGGCTTATTCCGGAGCATTTCGCGGATATTTTGCCTCGCGAAGCTCGCGTACTCGAGTCGATACGACGCAAATGCCTTGACCTTTTTAAGGTGCACGGCTTTGAATTGGTTCAGCCGCCGATGGTGGAGTACGTTGATTCTCTTTTGACCGGTAGCGGCAGCGATTTGGATAACAGCACATTCAAATTCATGGATCCGGGGACGGGGCGCACGATCGGCATCCGTGCCGACATGACGCCGCAGTGCGCGCGCATCGATGCGCATATTCTGGGTCGAAAGGGCGTAAGTCGTCTGTGTTATGCCGGCAGTTGCCTGCACGCTCGACCGATGCACCCGCTGGCAAGCCGCGAACCTGTTGTCGCCGGCGTTGAATTGTTCGGCGCCAGCGGTATTGAGGCCGATGCCGAGATCATGACGTTGGCAGTGCGTACTCTCAAAAAGCTTGGCATTGATGTCGTACATATCGACATCGGCCACATGGCGATTTTGCACGCCTTGATGGGAGAGCGAATTTCAGACGAAAGTGTGCACGGAGTGGTACGGGCACTTCGCATGAAGGATCCGATTGCGTTAGCTGAAGCTGCCGTCGGATTCGATCTGGAAGTGCAGCAGGCTCTGCAGCTTTTGCTTCGGACTTTCGGAGATGTTTCTGTTCTCGATATACTTGAGCGCGAGCTGCCGCAAAAGCCTGAGATTCAGGCAGCTTTGCGGGAAGTTCGCGAGCTGGCAAACATCTGCGGTGCCGACGAAGTGAGCGTCGACTTCTGTGACGTGCACGGCTATCAGTACCTCACGGGCATCACGTTCTCGGTGAACATACCGAATTATGCTCAGGCGGTTTTGAGAGGCGGGCGCTATGATGGTGTGGGTTTGGCATTCGGCCGTTCGCGGCCGGCCTGCGGCTTTACCGTATACCTGCGAGCTCTGGCAGGACTCCAGGTGGCTGCTTCGCATCGTCCGCAAGCCGTTGTCGCACGCGGACCGCTAGCCCGCGACCTGGAAGCACAGGTTGAAAAGCTTCGCGACGAAGGGCACATCGTTGTGCGCTTGCTGCCCGGCGAGCGTGACGAGGACGTGCTTGAACAGTTTGTGATTACGAAAGAATTAGTTAGAACCTCTTTGGGCTTTGAACTTAAGGCCCTCTGAATTCCGGATGGAAGGAGTCCCAATGTCTAAAAATGTCGTGGTAGTCGGTGCCCAGTGGGGTGACGAAGGCAAGGGCAAAGTTGTCGATTGGCTCACCGAGCGCGTTGACGGCGTCGTTCGCTTCAACGGCGGTCACAATGCCGGCCACACCCTCGTGATCAACGGCGCAAAGACGATTCTGCGCCTGATCCCGTCGGGCATTATGCATCCGACATCTCGTTGCTATCTCGGTAACGGCGTCGTATTTTCTCCCGAAGCTTTTTTCTCTGAAATCGAAGAACTCAAGAGCCACGGAGTGGATGCAGAACCGCGCATTCGCGTCTCGGGCAACGCCCCTCTGATCATGCCCTACCACGTGGCGCTCGATCACGCCCGTGAAGCTGCGCTCGGTGCCAACAAAATCGGCACGACCGGCCGCGGCATCGGTCCGGCTTACGAAGACAAGGTGGCTCGCCGCAGTGTGCGAGTGGCTGATCTGTTCGATCCGGAACGCTTCGCCGAACGCGTGCGTGCTGTGATGGATCTGCATAACTTTACGCTGAAGAATTATCTGCATGCCGAACCGCTCGATCCCGAAGAAGTGATCGCCAAGACGCTCGGTTATGCCGAACGTCTTCGTCCGCTCGTGACCGACATCAGCGCCGAACTTAACGCGCAAATGGATCAGGGCAAGCAGTTCCTCTTTGAAGGAGCTCAGGGCACGATGCTCGACATTGACCACGGTACATATCCTTTTGTGACGTCCTCGAACGTGGTGGCAGGTTCGGCTTGCGCCGGTGCCGGCGTCGGTCCCAATCGCCTGAACTACGTGCTCGGTATCACCAAGGCCTACTGCACGCGTGTTGGTTCCGGTCCGTTCCCGACCGAACTTCTTGATGAAGTGGGCGAAGAACTGCGCCGCAAAGGCAACGAATTTGGTGCTGTGACGGGGCGTCCGCGTCGCTGCGGTTGGTTTGACGGTGCCGCACTTCGCCGCGCTGTGCAGATCAACGGTCTCACTGGGCTCGCCATCATGAAGCTTGACGTGCTCGACGGCATGAAGACTGTCAAGCTTGGTGTGGGTTACACCGTTAACGGTGAAAGGGTCGATCTGATGCCTTATGGTGCAGACGCTGCCGCCGCTTGCGAACCGGTTTACGAAGAGTTCGAAGGCTGGAACGAAAGCACATTCGGCGTGACTCGTTGGGAAGATCTTCCGGTTTCGGCGCAGAAATATCTGCAGCGACTCTCTGAAGTAGCCGGATGCCCGATCGCTCTCGTGTCCACGGGCCCGGATCGCAACCAAACGATCCTTTTGAACGATCCCTTCGCGTAAGTTCTATGAACAGAGGGGCGTTTTGACCGAGAAGCTTCACCTCTGCGCGCCCCTGCGTTAAAATCGCACAGCAATTAAGAGCAAAAAGGCGGTTTCCCCAGCGGACTCCGCCTTTTGACGTACCAAACCCACAATTCATTGAGCAGACATGGCTGAAACCACCCACGCCCATTTTGATTGGAATACCTATATTGAACTTTGCGAACGCCTTGTGGCTCGCGTGGCCAAAAGCGGTTGGCAGTTTGATTCCTTGCTGTGCCTCGCGCGCGGCGGCATGCGTCCCGGCGACTTTTTCAGCCGTATTTACGGCAAGCCGCTGGCGATCATGACCACGAGCTCATACCGCGAAGCTGCGGGAACTGTACAGGGCGATCTTGACATCGCCAAGTACATTACGGGCGTATCGGAGCTCAAGGGGAAGCTTCTGTTGGTCGACGACTTGTGTGACTCCGGTGAAACGATCCGCCGCGTTGTGGCGCATCTTCGCAAGTGTTATCCGGAAGTCACGGAAATCCGCGTTGCCGTGTTGTGGGTGAAGGCCTGCTCTGTTTTCAAGCCTGATTACAGCGTGATCACGTTCAAGGACAGCCCCTGGATTCATCAGCCGTTTGAATGCTATGACGATCTCGGAGAAGAGGTGCATCTCAAGAAGTGCCTTGAAAAATACGGCGAAGAACTCTAAAGCTTCAGTTTTCGGCTAAAAAATTCCAGTCCCGGCAGGTCAAGATAACTGTTCGGGACTTTTTCTATCTGCGAAGCGCTTTCACAAAAGCAGTCCGAGAAATCAGCTGCAGGAGCCCCTGGTTGATTTCATCAGTCTTGTGGACCAGGACGTGATTTTTTGCTGCATCGCTGTTGTTGATGCCGATTGACATCAGGGCGAATTCGACGCCGGCACTTTTGAGTTTTTCTTCCATGCTCTGCGAGTATTGAGCGTTGAATCGGCCGTCGGTGATCACCAAAAGAAGTTTGTCACGGGCCCGAGAATTTTTAAAAGAATCCAGCCCCCAGCACATAGCCTCCTGAATTGGCGTGGAGCCGTACGCATCAATTGAGGGCAACTTGCTTTCAAGAGAGTTGAGCGGTTCACTTGTCTCTTTGACAAGCGCTACATGGTCATTACATAACCCAGGGAAAAGAGCCACGCGTGAAGTCGCCCCTTTGATGCGATCAATGGCTCGCACCAAGGCGTTTACTGCAACTTTGGCGACCGTCATGGTCGAGACACCCATGGAACCCGATCGATCCAGCAGCACACAAATTTCTGAACTAATACTTCTTCCCGTTGCTGCGACTTCAAAGAGACGCGAATCGGAACAGGCAATTGCATCAATCCAGTCGTCGCGCAGATCAGCTCCGGACCTTGCTAATCCATAGCCGGCAAAATAATCTTTTGTCCTCAGAAGCTTTGAAAATTGTTGAACGAGGCTGCCGAGGCTTTTCCGAGCCTTCTCATATTGCCGAATGAACTCACGGTGAAGCATTCCGTTCTTAAGTTCGGCAGCATCTAACGGCCAGCGATTCAAGCGGTATTTCGGTTCAGGGGGAGTGGTACAAATGCCGCTGCCGCAAAAGTCTGCAGCAGCTCCGAGTCTCGATTGACGCATCATTTTTGAACCCGATGCGTTGTTGTTTTCGGGTGATGACAACAATTTTTCGATAAATTGCATCGGGTCGTCCAACGGAGTACTTCCAATGTCGTTTTCACTAAAGAGGCTAGCTGTCATCCCGGAATCTAATTCTTGGACAAACGACTGTTTCTTTTGTTGCTCGTCGTTGAGGTCCGTGAGAATCTTGAATAGTTTTTTCGCGATTTTGAGACAATCGTTTGTGGAATTTGCTTTGTTGACCTTCAAGGCTTCCTTAACCAGGACTCGTTTGATCGATGACGGCATCGGCTTTACCAAATCACGCGTGTGTGAGAGATTGCGCAATGCCCAACGGTAACCCGCGTGTGCCATTAGCTCCGTATGCAGCCATGTCACGACGCTCTCGATGGGGGACTGCGTCAAAGCGGGCGAAGAAACCGCGCGCAACGTGCCGTCAGCTTCACGGTACTCGGCAAGATGTTCTCGCCAGATACGGTAGGCGGGGGACTTTTCTTCACCGAGTTTGTCAATGCGGACGTCTTCAACTACATTCAAAAGACGTTGCGTGAGGTGGTGAATGCCTTGCGCGGCTGAAAAATCGGTATGCGCTACATGCATCATTTCGTGGTTGCAATGTACGGGCGTTCGTGTTTAATACCTCTCGTCGGAAGGTGCGCATTCGCCAAGCCAAACGGTTTTTCCGTCGGTTGATGGGCTGTGGGAAAAGAGAAAGTGGGTGTCACCGGAACCGGCGAAACTGCGTAGGAATGTACAGACAGCTTTCCGGCGGGCGGAATGGGAAAACTGATCGGACACTGTAAGGATCTCGGTAGCCATATCGGATTCTCGCAATCGGTAAAAAGTCTCTCGAATTTGACGTGCACAACAACGTCAACGGTGGCCATCATAACAGATCAATCGTTGATGCTGTCAAGAGCTAAAGAGAAAGTCAGTCGGGTAAAAAGATTGGATTTGTTTAGTATAATGATTCACAAATAAGCCATTAAAATGATAATCAAAACAGATGAAAGATGCTGAATAGAGTCTGGAACTGAATGCTATAAAAGCTCATTTATAAAGCTTAAGAATAATGATAACTTAGTCATAAACGTAGCTTTCATTTCGCTAAAAAAACCTGATATCA
>UPZS01000043.1 GCA_900538905.1 uncultured Sutterella sp. | reverse complement strand
AGATGCATTCCGAAAAGAACGATTCCGGCCGCCAAAATTCGATAGTTTTCAGCGTAAGCAAACAACAAATTGGCAAGTGCCAGCAAAACCATGCCCAATGCCAGAAGTTTCATCGGGTTGAGTTTGTCGGCAAGTTTTCCAAACGGATAGCTCGAAAGAGAAAAGGTGATATTCATCAGAACAACCGCCATTGGAATCCAGGCGTGTTCAATCCCGATGTCGGCAGCACGAAGAACAATAAAAGCATTGGAGAATCGGGCCAATGAAAACAGTGTTCCCAAAATGACAAGCTGCACAAAGGCAGGCGTCATGACGATCTTGAGATCCTTCCAGGCAATGCGCTTGGTATTTACGGTCGGCGTGACGTTGTCTTCAACGCCGAACAGGATCAGGGCGAGACACGCAACGCCTGGAATCAAAGCAATCCAAAAGATGCTGCGCAAATCCTCCGTCCATAAGAGGAGAAGCAAGGTGGCCAGAAGCGGTCCGACAAAGGCACCAGCGGCATCGAGTGACTGTCTCAATCCGTAAGCTGCGCCGCGAATGCTCTCATCAGTGACGTCGGCCACAATCGCATCACGCGGAGCGCCTCTTAAGCCTTTGCCGATGCGATCGAAAAAGCGAGCGGCAAGAACAACCGGCATGCTACCGGCCAAAGCAAAGACCGGTTTCGAGATAACACCCAGAAAGTACCCGGCAAAAACCAGGCGCTTCTTGTGCCCGAATCGATCGGCAACGACGCCCGAAAAGACCTTGGCTATCAACGCCGTGCCTTCGCCGATGCCTTCAACAAGACCAATCCAAATGGCGCTGGCGCCAAGAGTGCCGGCCATGAAAAGAGGCAAAAGCGCGTGGATCATTTCCGAAGAAATGTCCATTAAAAGACTTACAAAACCCAGCACCCATACGGTACGGGGAATTCTGATTTTGATAGCAGGACGATCGGACGACATGGCCGCCAAACAAAGTGAAAAGTTTCGGGGCCATTATCTGCTCGGCGCGTGAAAAGAGCGTGAAAATAGAGGAAGTTAGTCGGATAGGCTAATTGAATAAATATCTATATATTTTGCTTTAACCAGGCAGAATATCGACCGCATATGGATGCGATAATAGCCTGAATCAATCAGGCAATCCATCGCAGCAAGTTTTTCGAAACTTCCTGAGCATTACGACGCCCCATTTCGTAGGCACGGATGATCGCCTGCGGATCGTGAGAAAGGCGGCCTACCGGAATCGGCTCCTTCGGACGAATGATGAAGACACTGCCTTTCTGCTCTTCTGACTTAAGATAGGCCTGCGTCCTTTTGTAGTCTTGAGGACTGTTTTCAAACGTTCGGCAGAAAGCCGGGTACTTGCGATAGAAAAGACGAACGAGCGCAGCATCGCGATCCTTGACACGGTGATCTTCCGGGTGCGTGAGCACCACGACGTTTCGATCAAAACCCATGGACTGGAAGGCCTTGAGCGGCACGCGATCCGAACAGCCGCCGTCGAGCAGGAGTTTGTCCTGATAGTGAACCGGTCTGGAGACATAAGGAAGCGACGCCGAAGCAACCAGCGCGTCAATTTCGGCAAAGCAGTCCCGCATACGAATGTACTCAGGTTTTCCTGTCTCCAAGTTAGTGCTCACTGTCCAGAACTCCATGCCGGAAGCTTCAAACGCTTTCTGATCAAACGGTTCGAGTTCCTGCGGGATTTGCCGGTAGCAAAAGTCATTGTCAACGATGTTGCCAGTACGAATCAGCGTTCTGAAGCTGAAGAAGCGCGGATCCTTACAAAAACGCGTGTAGATGCGGTAACTGCGTCCTTTTTGACCGGACACAAACGAAATGCCGTGGATGGCACCGGCCGAAACGCCGATGACACCGGAAAAGGGCAGGTGCAAGTCGTGCAGGACGTCCAATACGCCCGCCGCATAAATGGCCCGCACGCCGCCGCCTTCAACCACAAGTCCGAGTTTGCTTTTGTCCGTTTCCTGCATGGCTGTCAACGTAGGTTACCAAAGGCTTCCGAGCTTAATGCGCTTCATGCAGGAAAACAATCGGCCGTTTGTCTTGTTCCTCAGGTAATACCTCAATTTCGTCCGCCTAGGTACTTTGTTGCTCTTGACAAAACTTCGACAAAATCGGAGACTTCGATATCGTGCAAATTCCTGTATTTCCGCCATTTCCGACAAACATGCGTCCGTCCGGTACAACGCTCGTTTCTTTTGCGGTTCTCACCCAGTATTGCCGCTCCCATCTCATGCGCTGATCGTCACGCGCACAGGGCAGTGCGTCCGCTTCCTAAAGTTAATCGGCAGCGGCGTTCCATCACGAACTTTGCGTCATTCCCAGCCTTAAGCAAATTCCAATTGCAGGCACACCGACGACGTATTTGGCGCGATCTTGCGTCCGTCGTGCAAAACAGCGAGACCAGGAAAAAACTTCGACTATGCTTGAACTCAAACACATTACAAAAACTTTCGACACGGACGCCGGCCGCGTGAAGGCCGTCGACGACGTGTCGCTCACGATCAATCCCGGGGAAATTTTCGGCATCATTGGCTTTTCAGGCGCCGGCAAATCAACGTTGGTGCGCTGCATCAATCTGCTTGAGCGTCCGACCTCGGGCAATGTTGTCATCGACGGCACGGACCTCACGACGCTTTCCGACGCCGATCTGCGCGTCGTGCGCCGCCGCATCGGCATGATCTTTCAGCACTTCAATTTGATGCCCAGTCGCACGGTATTCGACAACATCGCGCTCGCACTGCGTCACTCTGAGCTCGATAAGAATGCCAAAGCCAAGAAGATTGAGGAACTTCTGGCGCTGGTCGGACTTTCGGACAAGTTAAACGCATATCCGGCACAGCTCTCGGGCGGTCAAAAGCAGCGCGTAGCCATTGCTCGGGCGCTTGCTAATGACCCGAAGGTGCTTTTGTGCGACGAAGCTACGAGCGCACTCGATCCCCAAACCACACATTCGATTCTGAAGCTTCTCAAAGAAGTCAATCAAAAGCTCAAGCTCACGATCGTGGTGATCACGCACCAGATGTCTGTGATCAAGGAAATCTGCGATCGCGTCGCCGTGATGAAAACGGGCCGCATCGTCGAGGAGGGATCCATCACGGATATTTTTGCCCACCCCAAGGCTGATCTCACCAAGGAATTCATCAATACGGCCAACAACGTAAAAAAATTCCTGGGGCTCGTCGAAAGCGGTCAGTTGGATTCCGAGGTGGCCAACGGCGGCAAGATTCTGCTTCTGACCTATACCGGAGGTTCGGCGGGCGAACCTCTTGTTGTTGCGCTTTACGAGCGCTTTAAGGTACGGGCCAACATTGTCTTCGGCAACATCGACTTCATTCAGGGTGCGGCGCTGGGCAAACTTGGCGTGGTACTCACGGGCGAAAAAGAGTCCGTCATTCAAGCCGAAGAGTATCTCAAGCAAAACGGCGTTTACGTAGAGGAGCTCAAAAATGGACTTCATTAATGCCTTGATGCCCAATTTCGAGCGCTTGAGCGGTGAGCTTCTCGAGTGCATCGGTCAGACATTCACCATGCTCGCCGTCTCGGGCACTATTGCCTGGGTGCTCGGTGTAGCCGTGGGCGTCCTTCTTACCGTGTGCCGCCCCGGCGGCATTCTGGAAAATCGCTGGCTTTTTACGATCTTTGATCGCGGCATCGACATCATCCGTTCGATTCCGTTCATTATTCTGATCGTATTGCTGATCCCCGTGAGCCGCTTCCTGGTGGGAACGGGATCGGGCGTGACCGGTTCGTTTGTCGCACTTGTTGCGGGTACTGTTCCGTTTTTTGCTCGTCAGATCGAATCGGTTCTCGCCGACATTGATCATGGTCTGATTGAGGCGAGTCAGGCGATGGGTTTTTCGCCGCGTGAAATTATCTTCTCGGTGTATCTGCGCGAAAGCATTCCCGGCATCACCCGCGTGACGATGATCACTTTTGTGAGCCTTGTGGGCATCACAGCCATTGCAGGCGCGATCGGCGCGGGTGGTTTGGGCGACTTTGCCATTCGTTACGGCTATCAGATGGGTTACCGTGACATGATCTGGCTTACCGTGATCATTATTTTGCTCATCATCAGCGTGTTTCAATTTTTCGGCAACATCATCATCAAGAAATCGACGCACTAATATCAGAGGGAGACAAAAATGGCAGGATTTCAATCTCGATTCGGCAAGGTGACGGCTGCACTTGCGGCCGCCGGAATCGTCGCGGTTGCGCTTACGGGCTGCGGCGACGATAAAAAGGAAGCGTCAGCCGACGGCTTTACCGTGGTCAAAGTGGGTGTCGTGGGCGACTACAACGCACAGTGGGACACCGTCAATAACCTTCTCAAGAAAGACAAGATTCAGGTCAAGCTAGTGAAGTTCTCCGACTATGCGACGCCCAATCGTGCGCTGGCTGACGGTGAAATTGATCTCAATGCTTTCCAGCATAAGGCCTATCTGAAAAACGACATCGAGCGTAACGGTTACAAGATTGAAGCGATCGGAGACACGCTCATCACGCCGCTGCGTGTCTTTAACAACAAGAACAAGCTAAAGAGCATGAAAGACGTCAAGGACGGCGACATCTTTGCCATCCCGAGCGACCTCACAAACGGCGGTCGCGCCCTGAAGGTGCTTGAAGCCGCAGGGCTCATCGTCTGCGATCCGGCCAAGGGCTATGTTCCCACCAAGACCGACATCACGAAGTACAACGTCAAGATTCAGATTCGCGAAGCCGAATCCGGCGTGCTCTTCAATATTCTGCCGGACGTGTCAGCCGCTTTGATCAACGGCGGCAACGCTTACACGGCAGGACTCGACTCCAAGAAGGACTCGATCTTTGCCGAGGACATTGATCCCAAGACCAACCCCAATGTGGGTCAGCTCTTCAACGTGATCGTAGCCCGCAGCAAGGATAAGGATAACCCTGTCTACAAGAAGGTGGTTGACGCCTACCACACGCCGGAAACCGCCAAGACGCTCGTTGACGTCTACAAAGGCGCCTTTACCCCTGTGTGGGCGGGTTCCGAAAAATACACGTACTGATCGGCGGACTGACCGCCGCAGCCGGCAGCAATGGCCTTAGAGACCGACTGCCGGCTTTTCGTTGAAGCAGAGAAGGCATCATAAATGGCTATCGATACTTGTGTTCTGGAACAGAAGGACTACATCGTCGGCATGCGTCGTTATTTTCATGCGCATCCGGAAGTGAGTCTGAAGGAATTCAAGACCTCGGTTCGGATTGAGGAAGAACTAGACAAAGTCGGCATCGAGCACACCCGTGTGGGTGAAACGGGTGTATATGCTCGTGTGGTCGGTAAAAAAACGGTTGAGGGTAAAACGAAAATCGTGGCGCTAAGGGCCGACATGGACGCGCTCGGCATGGATGACCTCAAAAACTGCGAGTACTCCTCTCAGAATCCGGGCTTTTGCCACGCCTGCGGCCACGACGGCCACACGGCAACGTTGCTAGCTGCCGCACGCATTCTGAAGTCAATGGAAAACGACTTTGCGGGGGAAGTGCGCTTCTTCTTCCAGCAGGCCGAGGAAATCGGGCAGGGGGCACGTCAATTCGTCGCGGCAGGTTTGCTCGAAGGGGTAGATCGCATCTACGGGCAGCATGTCACCAACACGCTCAACGTCGGCCAAGTAGGTATCGTTGCCGGACCTCTCAACGCAAGCTGCGACTTTTTCCGCATCGAAGTGAAGGGCAAAGGAGCTCACGTCTCCATGCCGCACAAAGGCGTGGATGCTCTTTACGTGGCTTCCCAGATCGTGGTAGCCGTGCAGAGCATCGTTGCGCGCAGCACCGATCCGATGGAGTCTGCCGTCGTCGGAATCGGCAAGGCCTGGGCCGGTACGCAGTACAACATCGTTGCCGAAGAAGCCGTACTGGAAGGGACGGTACGCACATTTTTGCCCGAAGTACGTGAAGCTACAAATCGGCGGCTTACGGACATCGTCGAAAAAACAGCCGAGATGCTCGGCGCCAACGCAAGCATCGTCATCAAGAACTATTCCAACCCCTTGATCAACGACGCGGATGCGACAAAAGAAGCCAAGCTCGTCGCACAGGAAATTGTGGGTGCCGAAAACATCGTCACGGACTATCCCAAGTCCATGATGGCCGAAGATTTTGCCGATTATCTGCCGCACTGCAAGGGGGCATTCGTTTACTTCGGTACACACAGCAACAAGCCGGGGACCGATCGGCCCAACCACAACGGATATTTCGACATCGACGAAGAGGGGCTGCTCGTGGCTTGCAATATGTTTGTGCGTTACGCGTTGTATGCGCTTGGCACGAAGTAGCCATGAATTGACCACGTAGTCAGATGGGCGGGCTAGTTAGGACCAGCTTGCATCTGAGTACGCTAAAAAACAAAGGCTGCCTGATCGTTCAAGCAGCCCTTTGTTCAAGCAGAGTGCGTCAAGAAATTAGTTCTTGTGGCACATCGTGCAGTTGTTGTGCATCGGGTCAGCCTTCTTTTCGCCCTTAACCCAGTGGTCGGCCGGCATAGCCATCGGCTGGCCCTTCACCTTGGCGGCGCCCATCTTGGACTGATCGCCGTGGCACATAACGCAGGGGTTGTTGGCGTCGGTGATCTTGTAGGCATCAATCGGATGCGGGATCTTGGAGGGCATGCCGCCAGCGGCCTGGGCGGCGGCGCAGATCATCATGGAAGCGGCTGCAACAACGCAGGAAACCGTGAACTTGCTCATCTTATTCTCCTTTTTATCGGGGTGTTTTTTACGTTAGTAAATTCTGATGAACTTCTCGTCAGGCACGAGAAATTCTGCGGGTGAATTTTTAATATGATTTTAAGGTTCGCGCAATACGCCGCTTGAACTAGTTCCAGCAATTTTCTTTTTTTCTGTAAAAATTTTTCTCAGCAAATTCTCTCGGGCGTTTTTTTCGACAGTCGCGAAAGCACAAACTAAAATGGCGACTCCCCGGAGAATCAATACGAATGACTATCACACTCAATCAACTTGACGTCGGCCAATCCGCTACCGTAGAAGTGGTCGGTGGCAGAGGCGCGCTTCGCCAACATTTTTTGGACATGGGGCTGATCCCTCAGGCCACGGTAACCCTAATCAAGCGAGCACCGATGGGAGATCCCATTGAGGTCCGAATCCGCAGTTATGAACTTACTCTGCGCGTAGCCGAAGCCAATGAGATTTTTGTGAAGAATGTCCGCAAAGGGGAGCCGGCAAAACAAACGCACCCCAAGCCGATAGAAATGGATCACCCCGGCTACGCAGAAGCCGGTAAAAATCAAGTGATCAAGCGTGAGCAACCTCTGATGACGGCCGAGACCGTTCGGATCGCGCTCGTTGGCAATCAAAACTGCGGCAAGACAACGCTTTTTAACAAATTGACCGGGTCGAACCAGCACGTCGGTAATTTTCCCGGCGTTACGGTTGACCGAAAAGACGGACGAATTGTCGGCCATGAAGAAGCGCTCGTAACCGATTTGCCCGGCATCTACTCACTTTCTCCATACACCAACGAAGAAATCGTCTCGCGCGAGTTTATCCTTCGCGAAGACCCCAACGTCATCATCAACATCGTCGACGCCACCAACATCGAGCGCAACATGTATCTCACGCTGCAGCTCATGGAACTCGGCCGTCCCATGGTTCTGGCCTTGAACATGATGGATGAGGTGGCTGCCAACGGCGGTTCCGTTCGCGTCAATGAAATGGAAGCGATGCTGGGAATTCCGGTTGTGCCGATCTCCGCGAGCCGAGGAGAGGGCATTGAAGAGCTCGTTGAACACGCTCTGCATGCCGCTCGCTTTGTCGAGACGCCGGCAGTCCACGATTTCTGTTCGACTGACGATCATGGCGGGGCGGTACATCGCTGTCTGCACAGCCTGATGTTTCTCATTGAGGATCATGCTCAGCAAGCCGGCATTCCGCTTCGTTTTGCCGCAAGCAAAATCGCCGAGGGCGATGCGCTCATAACCGAACAGCTTCATCTTGACGTTAATGAAAAGCGCACGATCGAACACATCCTTAAGCAGCTTGAAGCCGAACGAGGGCTGGATCGAGCCGCAGCCATCGCCGACATGCGCTTCAGTTTCATTGACAACGTCTGTGCGCAAACCGTCGTTAAGCCTCACACCAGCAAAGAACATCTGCGAAGCCTTGAAATCGACCGCATTCTGACCGGCAAATACACCGCCATTCCGGCCTTTGTCGCCATCATGGCTTTGGTGTTCTGGATGACGTTCAATGTTGTCGGCGCGTGGCTTACCGACGGCCTTGACTGGCTCATCGGTTTGGCAACCGACAAGGTTGATGCGTTGCTCACGAACCTCAGTGTCAATGAGTCAATTCATTCGCTCATCATCGACGGCATCTTCAATGGTGTGGGCAGCGTTGTGAGTTTCGTACCGACCATTGTCGTCCTCTTTTTCTTCCTGTCCTTCCTTGAAGACAGCGGCTACATGGCCCGCGTCGCGTTTGTGATGGATGTCTTTCTGAGACGCATTGGTCTGTCGGGGCGCAGCATCGTGCCGATGTTGATCGGTTTCGGGTGCACGGTGCCCGCCGTGATGGCAAGTCGTACGTTGCCGTCCGAACGCGACCGCAAAATGACAATTCTGCTGACACCCTTTATGAGCTGCTCGGCAAAGCTTCCGATCTACGCATTTTTTGTGGCGGCCTTTTTCCCCGGCCAAGGTGCGTGGGTAATGATCGGGCTGTACTTGCTCGGCATTATTACGGCTATTGCACTCGGTCTAGTCATGCGGCGAACTATGTTTAAAGGGGAAGCCATGCCGTTTGTCATGGAGCTTCCAAACTATCGCCTGCCCGGTGCACGCAATGTTGCTTTGCTTTTGTGGGACAAGGCCAAGGATTTTCTGCAGCGCGCCTTTACCGTCATTTTTGTAGCAACCATCGTCATCTGGTTCCTGCAGTCATTTGATTTCCGCATCAATCCCGTTGAAGATCCTCAGCTTTCCATGTTGGCTGTCGTTTCGGGCTGGATCTCACCTTTGTTCGAACCGTTGGGGTTCGGTGATTGGCGCATCAGCACCGCCTTGATAAGCGGGTTTATGGCCAAGGAAAGCGTCGTGAGCAGCCTTTCGGTGACATTTGGTTCTACTGAAGCATTGACAACGGCATTAAACGGCCTGACTGCAATCAGTTTGTTGGTCTTCTGTCTGCTCTATACGCCCTGTGTGGCTTGCATCGCGACGATCAAGCGAGAGCTGGGAGGTCTCTGGGCAACGGGCGTTGCCGTTTTCCAATGTGCGGTGGCCTGGGTTGTGGCCTTTATGGTCTATACGGGCGGCAGCTTGCTCGGCCTGAGCTAAAAAGGAGGAGCGCTGTGAATGCCGCCAGTTGGATTGTCCTTTTTGTAATCGCCGTCGCATTTGCTTTGGCTGTGCTGCGCATCTTTAAAGGTAAGCACCCGGGGTGTTGCGGCGGCTGCAACGGGTGCAACAAAACCGCATGCGCAAAGTCAGGTTGCACCAAGTGCCGGACTTAACCGCCCAATCGTTTGTTTTCGTGCGGTTGCGACTCAGTCACTGAGCAGCTCAACTTCAGGCTGACGGCCGAACCACTTCTCAAAGATTTTCGCAAACTCACCGTTTTGCTTGATGGTGGCTAGACCGTGGTTGATGCGCTTGAGAAGCTCCTTGTTGCCCTTCTTGACGGCAATGCCCAGGTCTTCACGGGTCAGAGCCACCGGCAACGCTTTGACCTTGCCGCGGCCGGCGGTAACAACATAGTAGTCGTTGGTCGGGATGTCGTTGAGCACGGCGTCCACTCCGCGGTTGCGAAGTTCCAGATAGCACTCTGTGAGCTGGTTGAAGACTCGCACCTCGGCGTTTTTGACCTTGCGGGCAGCGGCTTCGCCGGTCGATCCGATCGAAACGGCCAAACGCTTGCCTTCGAGGTCTTCGGCCTTGGTGATCGTCGTATTGTCGGCATTGACGACAATGCCTAGTCCGGCAATGTAGTAGCGGTTGGAGAAATCGACGCTTTTTGCACGCTCGGGCGTAATCGTGATGTCGTTGATGGCAATGTCGATGTTGCCGGTCTTCAAAGCAGGTATCAGACCGTCAAAGGCGAGGTTCCTCACTTCTACATCAAAGCCTTCGGCCCTGCCGATCGCACGAATGATGTCAACGTCGTAGCCCACATACTGGCGCGTCTCGGAATCCTGAGAACCAAAAGGCGGATAAGTCGCGTCCATGCCGACAATCAGCGTGCGTTTAGGATGTTGATTTGCCCAAGCAGGAACAACAGACAGCGCAGCTGCGGCCGTCACGACGGATAAAAAGGTTCTTTTCTGCATTGCTGGTTTCAGGAATCCGGTGTTCATCCATACCGCGAAATTGCGGTAATAAATTTAGAATTTTAAGGTGATTTGTGTTGAAGGAGCCAACCACCGGGCAAACTCCCGTGTAGGTATTGCGATTTGCATCAAATCAGCCGACTGAAAGCAATCAGCGCCAAAGCATCGGCACAACACAATTCTTCGCAGTCGTATCAACTGAGATACTGCTTCCGGTGATCTGTATTTTTGTTAAGCTCTTTGCCACAACGCAACCCGGGAGGAAACCAAATGGCGCAGCACCTTTTAGCCGATTTAATCCGTCAGAGCGGTTCCGTCGTGATTGACGGCGCCATGTCCACAGCACTTGAAAAGGCAGGTTGTGACCTCAACGACAAGCTCTGGAGTGCGCGCGTACTCATTGAAGAACCGGACAAGATTCGGCAGGTGCACGCTGATTATTTCGAAGCGGGAGCCAACGTTGCCATTACCGCAAGCTACCAAGCGACCGAGGCTGGATTTAAAGAGCGCGGAATTGACTCTCAGAAAGCATATGGCCTTATCGCTCAATCTGTGACGCTGGCTCGTGAAGCTCGCGATGATTTTTTGATTCGTCATCCGGAACGAGAGCCGAAAACTCTTTTGATCGCGGGTGCCGTCGGCCCTTATGGTGCTTATCTTGCCAACGGTGCCGAATATACGGGCGACTATCACCTTTCGGACGGTCAATACCGTGCCTTTCACCAATTGCGCATGAAGGCTCTGGCAGAAGCCGGAGCGGATTTTTTCGCCGTTGAGACGCAGGCAAGGCTCGACGAGGTCAGGGTCATTCTCTCGATGATGGAAGAGCTCGACATGACTGCCTGGGTAACCTTTACATTGAAGGACAGCGGTCATATCTCTGACGGAACGCCGATCGAAGAGGCTGCCGAAGTGTGCGGCAAGCATCCGTTGGTTGACGCCGTCGGCGTCAACTGCGTCAAGCGTGAAATGGTGGCTGAAGCATTGCAGCGCATTTCGTCCGTCACAGACAAGCCAATGATCGTTTATCCCAATTCGGGTGAAACGTATGATCCGACGACAAAGACCTGGCATCATCCGGTCTCGGGGCCGGGCTGGGCCGACTTCGTGTCCAAATGGAAAGCTATGGGAGCCGTTTGTCTGGGGGGCTGCTGCAGAACGTTGCCCTCGGATATTGTTCAGATTGCTGAGCTGATGAGGGCTCGCCGCTGAGGAAGGACTTGCCCGGCATTCGGCACAAACTACTCGGAGCAAAGAGCGGTTTGGAGATTGTTCGGGATGCGATCCGGGAAACCTTGTTGTCCTATTGATTTCCGGTCAGCTGCTCAATCGTCTGAGGCGTTGTGAAGCTGCTTGATGTCACGCAGCGGAGGTAAGCCGAAAAGTTCCTTATAGTCCCGAACGAACTGAGCCAGGCTTTCGTAGCCGACGGCAAAGGCCGCCGAGGTGACGTTTGTTTCGCGAGCGACCAATAGACGGCGAGCTTCAAACAGCCTGACACGTTTGCGAAACTGAACGGGCGAAAAACCGGTGACTTGTCGAAATTTTCGGTGGAACGTTGCATTTGACATGTTGGTTTTCCTTGCCAGCTCTTCCACCGAACAATCTGTCGCATAGTTGCGTCGGATCCAACTGACGGTTTTTAAAACGGCATGGCCTTCGGATCCGGCACTCGCAAGTGCTCTGAGTTCTGCTCCGCAAGATGAATCCAGAAGCAAAGCATGCAGTTCTCTTAGTATCAACGGCGCACGCACCGCAATCAGTTTGGGACGGTCCAGTATTTTCAGCAGTCGCAGGAACACGTCTCGCAAATCCTCGTCCGGACAAATGACGAATACACCGCCGGGCATTTCTGACAATTGTCCGGATTGATGGCGATCGTACAGGGCATCGGCGTATTCCATCAAAATCGACGCATCGAGCGACACGGAAAGCGCAAGAAAGGGATTGTCTCTCGAAGCATCGAGAGTGTGAAATTCACTCGGCGAAGCAATGCCGCACACCAGACTTTCCCCGGCACCGTACTCCAGCATCTTCCCGCCGATCGCCGTGGTTTTACGACCATGCACAATGAAAGTTGTCATGATTTCGCCGGCTGTGCGTTCAATATATGCATTGGATTCAATGCGATAGAGCGTCAGTCCGGGAACCAATGTGGGAAATACACCGTGATGCGGTGCATGTCGGGCAATGATTTGAGCTGCGGACTCGAGCGAAGCGTCGAACATAAGGGGCTTTTGCGAAGAACTGAGACTGAAGACACCCCATTATAGGAAAGCAGGAAATTCATCTCGTCTTAAGTTGATAAAAAAAAGCAAAAATTTGACATGATGGACCATGAAAAATATCTCCGATGATTGAAAAATGTAAAAGGCAGTTCAATACGTCCGGTCTGATATTTTGGAAAAGTGGAGAAATCATGCAAAAAATTCTCGTCATCAACGGCCATCCGAATCCGGAAGCCTCCGTTGCCGGCAAAGCCGTGCTCAATGTTCTTGAATCATCACATTGCGAGATGCAAATCAGAACGTTGGCGCAGTTGTGCGGTCCCAACGGTTTCGATGTGACTGCGGAACAAGAGGCTTTACGGCGGGCCGATGTGATCGTGTGGCATTTTCCGTTTTATTGGTACTCGGTTCCGGCGATTCTCAAGAAATGGATCGATGATGTGCTGACGCGCGGTTTTGCCCACGGCACCGGAGGAACAGCTTTACACGGCAAAAAGCTTCTTTTGTCGTTTACGACCGGTGCGGCGGCTCAGGAGTATGCAAAGGGACGTGCACTGAACTGGCCGGTGGAGGCATTCCTTCCGCCGCTTTTGCAGACTGCCTACTTGTGCGGCATGAAGACATTGGCTCCCGTGTGGTCAAACGGCATGATTTTTATTCCCGGCGTTCACACTGAAGCTGACCGCAAACGAATCCTCAAGCAAGCCGAAGAACATGCCGCGCGGCTTCTCAATGAAATTAACGCCTGCGCTGAAAACTAGATTGGGGAGATTGAGATGAAATTTCTCGTTGACGTTCGCATTACTGACCGTGAGGCGGCAAAACCGTATCTGCCGGCACACCTGGAATATCTGAACCGTCATTTTGAAAACGGTGACTTTATTCTTTCCGGCGCCTACGTTCAAGGTGAGGGAGGAGTGCTGATTGCTCAAAGCGAATCAATTGACTCGCTGAATTTGCTTTTACAAGCCGACCCCCTGAAAAAAGGAAACTGCGCAACCTGGGAGACACTTGAATTTCGTGTGGCTCGCGCAGCTTCGAATTTAATGGACTAGCAGAGGATTCTTGCCTGCAATAGGAGACACACCATGAAAAGGAGGCACCTTTTACAGTCGACCTTGGCGTTTGGGACCTTACCGAGCGTTGCGTTGGCCGCGCCAGCAGTTGTAGCTGACAAACCGAAAGCCGACATGTCGACCGATGTTGTGATCGTCGGAGGCGGTTTTGCGGGTTTAACTGCCGCTGTCACAGCCTCTCGTGCCGGAGCCAAAGTCGTGGTTCTTGAAAAGCGCAGCTATTGCGGCGGCGACGGCGTGTTATCGGCCGGCATCATCGCGTCGGCCTTTTCAGAAGTCCATAAGGCACAGGGCTTCCAAGGAAAAGCGGATCTTGACTCGTATTGGCAACTGATCGAGGAGGGACACACGGATGAACCTCTGTCAAAAGTGCGCGACAACATGCCCAACTCGCCGATGTACTCGGGCATAGCCAAACATGATCCGAACGTTTTGCGGCGTTCAGCAGAAATGTCTCCTGCAGTTGCGGCCTTCATCATGTCATACGGCATCGATTTTTTGCCGATCAATCCGCAGCAGCCTTTTTTGTTACCGTCCAAGCCGGGATCCATGCCGAAATTTGCACAGGCCATGCTCGATGAACTTCAAAAGCGCGGTGTCTCCGTCTTGCTCGATAGCGCAGTGACAGGACTTGAAACACAAACCGAAGATAAAGGTCAAGATCGCGTCACCGGCGTTCGATTTGTGCAGGATGGCAAAACACAATTCATCCAGGCTCGGGCCGTGGTTCTTGCCACTGGCGGTTTTTCAGACAATCGACAAATGATGCACCGCTATAAACGTGTGTGGGCCAATATTCCCAAAGGATTTACGGCTATCGGCGAAGGCGTTCCGCCGGGGCACGACGGCGACGGCATCACACTGGGAAGACTTATCGGAGCCGCCGTCGAAGACATGGAGTCCATGCCCAAACTCTTTGCGGCTCCCAAACCGGGGTTCCGAAGTCCCTCGTGGATTCTTTTTGATACGGATACGGCTTATCTGGTCGACAAAAACGGCAAACGATTTTGCAATGAGCACGAAAGCCGCTACGCAGGCTGTGCACTGGCCTGCTTCAGGCAAAACATTGACGGCGCCTACGTTGTCTTGGACGAAGCCACAGTGACGGGACCGAACAAGGAGCGTTGGCGCTACGCCAATTTATTGTCGGCAAAGGCCCTTTTCAGAGGGCAGACCATTGAAGAAGCAGCCTCAAAAGCCGGTGTTGATCCCAAGGGGCTGCAAAGAACGCTTCAGAGAATTGCAGACGATTCCGCCGCGGGAAAAGGGGACACGGAATTCGGACGCAAAGACAAACTTTTCCGTGCACTTAAAGGGCCTTTTTATGTCTCAACGCCGAGTTGGCCGGTTCGTTTCAAAACGGAAGGCGGATTGGAAGTCAATCCGGACTTTCAGGTATTGAGGGCCGCCGACGATACGCCGATTCCCGGTCTTTATGCCATCGGCGCAACGTGCGGTTCCATTTCGACCCGCTTGTGCGATGTGATTGCCAGCGGATTGATTGTCGGACCGATTGCCGCAGCAGGTGCATGAGGACTGTACCGTCTGCGGTTAAACCTCAACCATAATCAAGGATTAGCAATGATCAAAGTTCTTTCATTGGTAGCGACGTGTATGGCTGTTATCTCATTTTCCGGCTTTGCCGCCGAGGCACCTTCGACTGCTGCAGCAAATCCCTACGAACAAAACATTGTGCGACTCTCCAAAATCACGGTTGCGCCCGAATATCTTGATCAATACAAGGCATTTGCCGTCGAAGTGGGGCGTGAATCAATGAAGCGTGAACCCGGCGTTCGCGTCCTGTACAGCATGCAGGAAAAAAAGAACCCCACGCGGTTTGCCATTCTCGAAATCTATGCAAATCAAGAGGCTTACCAACATCATATCCAGACGCCTCACTTCAGGAAATACAAGGAAGGAACATTGCATATGGTGACGTCGTTGGAACTCATTGACTGCGACGCTCTCGTTCCGGAAGCGCTTATAAAGCCATAGCAATATTTGATACGGATACTCAAACAGCCTCCGCCGGAGGCTGTTTTGCAGCAGTATCAATTCAAGCGTTTTTCTCTCAGAATCGTTTGATCTTGATCGGATTGATTTGCAAAGGCGTTTCTCTCGATTTCCAAATCTTCCTTTACCCAAAGGGCGGCATGCTTCATGGCTTCCTGTTCTGTCAAAAAGCCTTGCCTAGACTCAACATGGCTTTAAGTGACTGTCTTGACAAAAACGCCATCGGAAAGTGTGCTGCAAGCAGCAAACAGGCAAGACCGAAAGCGCCGGAATGGACGCATAACGCCAATCGGTAAGCACTGCTCTGTATCTCCTGCGGTTGGTGCAGTGCGAACAAAGCAAAGCCGGAAGCGAGCAAAAGAATATTCAGAAAAATAAGAGCGCCGTAAGCAATGCGCTGGCCGGCGTTGTAGCGGCCTTGAGGAGGAACGCTGCCCGGCTTCTGCGGTCGATTCAATATCTTGTCGGGATACCCGCCTAAACATTTGAGCCAAGCCAGAAACGGACGATCGGTTCGGAAAATTTCAAAGAGCATTCTTTGAAAGCGGGATTTTGCAAAAAGGATGTATGCGCTCAACAGTACGGCAAGAGCAAATCCAAAGGCAAAATGGACTCCTATCGAAAGGTGCGTCGGCTCAACGTTGGCTCTGGAGGCGGAACCGATGAGAATGCCCGTAGCGGCGTGAACGGCCCAGAACAGAGCATTGAATAGGTGAGTAAGCTGGTCGCTTAACTCAAAACGACGAATCAGGACGGATCGCATGGCTGAGACCTCTTTTAAAGGGAAGGCGCCTGCGACCTACAAGTGAGACAGACCGAGGCGCATAGTTCAGGAAAAAAGCCAAAACGTCAAAACTTGAGCTTCGGCGGCATGTTTGGGATCGCGCCACGATCTGTGCACAGAATAGTCGACTTCAATGTAAAGATGCGTTACGCAACTGTCAGACTTTGGTAGCAAACGAGTTCGTGCCGCTTCAATTCAAGAGTTCTTTGGCCGTGTGACACTCGACGCAATATCTTTTATTTGTCCGTTTGTCTCAAAACAAATCTCAAATGACAGTGCGGCAGTTGTAACTGCCTAAAGTGCGGGTGTCTGCAGCAAACGCATGCAACTTTGCTGCTCAACGGATTTACGAACTGACAATGGACACTGCACTATTCGATCTTTTTGTCGATTCATTCTGGCAAATTCTGCTGCCGGGTTTGACCGTAACCATTCCGCTTACGGCGATCGCCTTTTCCGGAGCGCTCGTCATCGCGGTTGTGGTGGCGCTCATCCAGTACGCACACGTGCCTGTACTGAAGGATCTCGCGCGCTTTTATATCTGGGTCACACGCGGCACGCCGCTTCTGGTGCAGCTCTTCGTCGTCTTCTACGGTCTGCCCCACGCAGGAGTGCTGATCAATCCGTTTGTGGCCGCAGTAGTCGTCTTTGCCGTTAACGAAGGTGCCTACTGCGCCGAAACCATCCGTGCGGCACTCGAATCTGTTCCTGCCGGGCAGCTTGAAGCGGGCCTGTGCAGCGGCATGAGCTATCTGCAGACGATCACCCGAATCGTGTTGCCCCAGGCTTTCCGAACAGCTTTCCCGACGCTTGGCAATTCGCTCATTGCCATGGTGAAGGACACATCACTTGCGGCCAACATCACCGTCACGGAAATGTTTATGACAACGCAGCGCATCGTGGCACGCACCTACGAACCTTTGTTGCTCTACATCGAAGTCGGCATGATTTACCTCATTTTCTGCACGGTTCTTACGCGCCTTCAGAGTTACGGCGAGAAGCGCCTGAGAACCTATGTCTCCCGTTGAGTCAAAGGAACATCGCATGCTGTTGAGTGTTGAAAATCTGCGCAAGACCTTTTCGGGCACACCCGTATTGCATGGCATTGACCTGGAGGTCGAGAAAGGGGATGTGGTCGCGATCATCGGGCCGAGCGGATCGGGAAAGACCACGCTTTTACGTTGCCTGAATTTTTTGGAAAAGGTCGACGGTGGCCGGATGACCTTTGCGGGCGAAACGTTTGACCTGGCAAAGATCTCCCGCAAAAACGTTCTGAGTATCCGCAAGCGCACGGGTTTCGTATTTCAAAACTACAACCTCTTTTTGAACAAGACGGCACTTGAAAACATCACCGAAGGACTGATCGTCGGAAGAGGAATCAAAAAGGGACTGGCACAGGCCAAGGCGCATGAGCTGCTGGCTCGATTTTCCCTGACACACCGCGAAAACGCCTATCCGAGTGAACTCTCGGGAGGCCAACAACAGCGCGTAGCCATCGCACGAGCGCTCGCTGGCGATCCAGACATCATTTACTTCGATGAGCCCACATCCGCTCTTGACCCGGAACTTACGCGTGACGTGCTCTCGATTCTGAAGGAGCTTGCTCAACAGGGACTCACGATGATCGTCGTCACGCACGAACTCACCTTTGCCAAGAGCGTCGCCAACAAGGTGGTTTTTATGGAAGCCGGACACGTGGTGGAAGCAGGAGACGCACAGACGATCTTTGGGAACCCGAAAGAACTCCGAACAAAAGAATTTTTGGAAACGCTTGTCTGAGCACCAAGCAAACAATCGATTTGGGAAAGGGAAAAACGTATGACAAGAAACCTCAAAACACTGACGATGCTCGCATCCGCTGTTTTATTGGCGACGACACTCACAGGATGCGGAGAAGACGCTAAGACTGAGACTGCAGCAAAAGCAGCTCAAGCGCGAACGCAGGATCTGTTGGAAACAATCAAGTCACGCGGCACGATCACGATTGCCATGGAAGGAACTTGGTCTCCGTGGACCTATCACGATAAAGACGGCAAACTGACCGGTTTTGACGTGGCCATCGGCGAGAGAATCGCCCAAAAGATCGGTGTCAAGGCTCGGTTTATCGAAGGCAAATGGGACGGGCTGCTCGCGGGGCTCGACGCGGGACGTTATGACCTGATGATCAACGGCGTGGGCATCACCAAGGAGCGCAGTCAGGCATACAGCTTCTCGGATCCTTACGCCTATGACCGTGTCGCGGTAATTGTCAACGACGATCGCGACGATATCAAGACGATGCAGGATCTCAAGGGCAAAACAACGGCCAACACCATTTCAAGCACTTATGCTCTGGCCGCTGAAGAGGCAGGAGCCAAAGTGATCGGTGTGGATGATCTCAACCAGACGTTTGAGCTTTTACGCTCCAGACGCATCGACGCGACGCTCAACTCGGAAGTGACATACCTGGACTACACCAAGGCTCATCCGGACGCCCAGATCAAGATTGCGCTCTATACGCCGCAGGCTGGTGAAATCGGCATTCCTCTGAAGAAATCGCCGCAGAGTGAGTCACTACGCAAGATCGTCAATGAAACAATTGCAGAACTGAGAGCCTCGGGAGAACTCAGTAGGCTTTCGGTGCAGTTCTTCGGGATTGATATCTCAAAGAAAAATTAAAGGCAACAAAAAGTAATTTACTTCGGTTGTCGAACTCAGATTACCGACTTTCTGCCCGAAGTGTGCACCTCGGGCAATTTTTTCACTCACAAAAAATTTGGGAAATACGACGAATCTATACTCGCTCGGTTGATGGCAGAGAATCGTGCAAAGAACGCGTTCGAAACAACTACTTATGCCTCTGGGGGCTCAGTTAAAAGCCAGTCACAACCGATGAGTGCGATTATCTTTGCACGCACTTCAGCCAGGACTTTAGCCGGTATTTTTTCCTTGAAAACCGCATTCCTCGCTTTCCAATCCAGATTTTTTATGTGATCGGAAAGCACAACGCTAGCTTTATTCGTTGACGGTACGATAACTTCAAAAG
>UPZS01000042.1 GCA_900538905.1 uncultured Sutterella sp. | reverse complement strand
TCAGCCATAAAAAAGATCATCTGATGATCCTTTTCTTTCTCGCCTAACATATTGATTTCAAAGCTAATTTCGTTTTTCAAAAAAAAGAAAATTTACCTCATTGCAATTTTGTTTACTTTGATTTTCATCAATATTTTCAGGGCGGGAGCATCCACCCTCACTGCTATATTCGACTTAACTCTTAATGGATAAACCTTATGTCCGTCGACCAACTCACCGTCCAGCAACTCAAGATTTTCTTGGCTGTATACAAGCACAAGAGCGCGAGCTTGGCCGCCGCGGAGCTCGGTGTTACGAACTCGACTGTCAGTCGGGCTCTGGTTGCCGCACGTTCAGTTTTTGACGATGTTTTATTTGTTCGCACGGCCAATGGTTTTGTGCCGACAAATAAGGCACACGAACTTGCTTCTCCGACGAGCGACATTGTTTCCATCCTGCGGAAAATTGACACGCGTTACACGCGCTTTTTACCGGCGACTTGCACGGGAAGTATCGAAATTCGCGCTTACGACGAATTCAATTACGCCGTACAGCGAGTCATTCAAACCCGCATTCAGCCGTTGGCTCCGCGCATGCATTTTCATGTAAGCGCGCTTACTTACGATTGCGTCAATGAGCTTTTGAACGGAACGGTTGACTACGCCGTCGTGTACGAAGGTTTTAACGACAACCGTCTGAATTTTGAATGTTTCTCGCAAACGGGAGACATCTTTTTGCTGTGCCGCAAAGGACATCCGCTTTTGTCAGGCGACTTCAGCGCCTCGGATTTGTCCTGCTATCCGCTTGTTGAAATCGACAATTACCGAGACAACAGCAGTCCTCTGCTGGTCGACATTTGCCATGAGGTCGGATCGAATATGTGCGTACGCGCCTATACGGAATCCGTTGCCTCGGCTTTTCAGTTGATTGCCTCATCCGATTCCGTTGCGGTCATCTGCAACCAATTCACGCTTCGTTTCGCCAACACCGTTACGGGCTTGGACTACATCAAACTTCCGACTCCGATCTTGACTCGCATCCGCAAACTGCGCAGCGCAGTCAAACCTATCGGCAACTATATCGCTTACGGCCACACCAACCAGTCGCCGGTGTTTCAGTGGGTTCTTCGGCAACTCGTCGACGGACTGGCTGAAGACTGGAAATTGGCCTTGCAAGCCAATTCAAAGGAGATACATCCCAAGTCATAAAACCATTGAATCCCCTCAGAAAGCAACAACAAAGGACCGTGATACCGCAACTTCCCCAAATGCGGCTCCACGGCACAAATACTCCGTAAATCAAGACGGAGATCATTTACCAGGAGAAAAACAATGCCGAGCATTTCCCGCCGTACACTGCTGCAAGGCACTGGCGCTATGGCCGTCGTCGGCAGCCTCTCGGGGCTTATCCCCGAAACTGCGCATGCGATGAACTCTCTGGGCGCCAAACCCGAACTGCTCAACAAGCGTGCTGGTACGGTCAAGTACCACAGTTGCTTGCGCAACTGTGCTGACCGCTGCTTGATGAAATTCCGCGTTCAAGACGGCCGCATGACTTACGTAAGCGGCGCTGAAAAGCAAGCCAAGACAGGAACTTGTCCCTGCGTAAAGGGGCTGACCTATGTTGAGTACACCTATGCCCCGGATCGCATTCTTCACCCGATGGAACGCATCGGCGAAAAGGGTTCGCACAAGTGGCGCCGCATCACTTGGGAAGAAGCATGGGCCAAACTCATTACCAAGACTAAGGAAGTCGTTGCCAAATATGGTCCTGAAGCCGTTCTGCCCTATTCCTACTCGGGCAACTACGGCGCCATCGGCATGCACGCTTCCGGCGAACGCTTCTTTAACCGCCTAGGCGCCAGCTATCTGGATCGCCTGGTGTGCACGGAAGCCGGTGTCTGGGGTTACGGTTCCGTTCAGGGTACGACTGACGGTCCCGATCCCGATGAAATCCCGAATTGCGACTGCTACATCAGCTGGGGCTTCAACGAAACCGTCTCCAACGTGCACGGCATCAAGCTTATCAATCAAATGCGTGACAAGGGCGGTGTTGTGCTTGCGGTCAACCCGAACCGCACGCCGATTTGCTCGCAAGCCGACGTTTACCTGCAGAACTACCCGGGTAGTGACGCTTGGGTTGCGACCGGTGTCATGAAGTATTTGATCGCTCACGACGAAACCATTGATCACGAATTCCTGGACAAGTGCTGTATCGGCGCCGACAAGGTTTTCGAAAAGGTCAACTCCGTCAAATGGGAAGACATTGAGCGCGTCACCGGCTGCAAACGCGCCGAAATCGAAAAGTTTGCCGCCCTCTACGGCAAGTCCAAGAACTGCATCATCCGCGGCGGCTATGGCATGCAGCGCAACTACAACGGCGCCCGCATGACTCGCGCCATCGCCATCATGCACGCTCTTCGCGGCATGTTTGACCGTCCCAATGCCGGCATTATTTATGACAATGTCCGCAGTATCACCGGCATGAACAACTTTGACGGTCGCGGCAACTACTTCCTGACCGGCAAGGAACAACATGTCAACATGACCGACCTGGATCAGGCATTGAAGGCTAAGAATCCGACAAGCCAGAACTTGATCGACAATCACACGACGCCACCGCAGCCGATCAAGCCGATTCATCTGTTCTTCTTCTACAACGGGAATCCGGTCGCCGTTTCGCCCAACGTCAATCAGGTCATCGAAAATCTCAAGCGCGACGATCTTTACGTCGTTGGCTTCGACATGATCATGACCGACAGCATGGAATACTGCGACCTGGTTCTTCCTGCCTCCACGCAGTTTGAAACGGACGACATCATCGGCGACTACCACGGCTGGTTCCTGCAGATCTGCGAAAAAGTCATCGAACCGGTCGGCGAATCCATGCCCAACTGGGACTTCTTTGCCGAATGGGGCCGCCGCATGGGCTTCAAGGACCAGGCCTTCAAGGATACGTCCTTTGACATCATGCGCCAGCTGCTCAATACCAAGGCACCTTGGTATCAGGGCATCACCCTCGAACGCCTGCAGAAGGAAAAGTGGATCAAGCTGCCTTATCCCTCCAGCGTTCCCGTACGCTCCGGCGGCAAGTGCGGCACCGAATCCGGCAAGATCGAGCTTTATTCCGAAATGATGAAGCGCGCTGGTTTCGATCCTGTCATCGATCTGGGCCTGTGCGAAGACGATATGCCCGAAGTTGAGAAGAAACTTCCGTTCCGTCTGCTCTCTCCCGGTATTCCGCAGCGTGTCAATTCCTCCTTCTACAACGTGAAGTACATCCGCGCATTTAACGCTTACGAATGCGAAATCAGTCCGGAAGATGCCCAGAAACTCGGCATCAAGATGGGCGATCGAGTTCGTTTGACCAACCAGCGCGGCGAAGCTTATTTCATCGCACGTGTGTCTACACGCGTCGGACCCGGCGTTGTTCGTACCGCCAAGTGCAATTGGCGCAGCACCAATCCTTACGGCAAGAACAACACCAATACGCTGACGACTTCGCGTCTGACCGATATGGGTGGATGCTCTGCATACCATTCCACCCGCGTGAACGTGGAAAAGGCCTGAAGGAGGATAGACCATGACAAATAAACTGCAAAAAGGCTTCATCTTCCGCCAGGAAAACTGCGTCGGTTGCGGCGGATGCACGGTAGCCTGCCAAATTCATAACGAATTGCCTGAAGACGTTCGCTTCCGCAAGGTTGATCTCTATGAGGTTAAGGACGCTGAGGGTCGAGTCCGCGACGTGTGGCTCTCGCACGCCTGCATGCATTGCACCAATCCGAGCTGCATGGCGGTTTGTCCGGCCAACTGCTTTACGAAACGTCCCGACGGCATCGTGGTGCTTGATCGCAACCGTTGCACGGGCTGCGGTCTCTGCAAGAGCGCTTGCCCCTATGACGCAATCGTCATCAGCAAGCTCGACGGCAAGGCTGCCAAGTGCAACCTCTGCGTTGAGCTGCTTGATGCGGGTCTGAACCCGGCTTGCGTCGACGGCTGCCCGGTGAAGTGTCTTGAAGCCGGCAATATCGCTCAGGTGCTCGCGAGCAAGAAATCTGCCTCGCGCTCCGGCATCGGCTACAAGAACGGCATCAATGAACCCAACATGATCATCATCAGGGAGCGTCGTTGATGACTGTCTCGCAGATCGATTCGTTTGTGTCGGCTCTGAAGCTGTTCAAAGAGCCCGTCTTTCATCCTGCCAAGGCCTCGGTCTATGAAGAGCTCGGAATCTGGGCTCAGAAATACGACCGCAAAGACCTTGCACTGGCGTGCGCTCAGGCCGCGAGCGACACCGACGAAGCCGAAGCGGAATTCAATCGTATGTGCATTGGTCCTTATCGACTGACCGTGCCGCCCTACGAAAGCGTCTGGCGTACCGGAAGACGTGTGCTGAACAATCGTTTCAGCGCCGCCGTTCAGTACTCCTATGAAGAAATCGGACTCGCTGTCGGCGACATGAACGAGCCCGTTGACTTCTTCGGCTATGAACTGGAGTTCTGTTACGCCACGCATGCTTTTGCGTCAGCCTACGAAAAAGAAGGCAAAACGCAGGAAGCCGAACTGCTCAGAGAAGCGGCATCTCGCTTCTGGGCTGAACATCTCGGCCACTGGGCCGGGAAGTTCCTCGAAGCCATGCAGCAGGATGCCAGACATCCGTTCTGGCGCGCTTGGGCACAGGCGCTTTCCGAACTGCTCACGGTTCAGCACAAGGACATTGCACTTAGCAACACCATGTCAGGGGAAGAGACGACTGCTGTCGTTCAACCTCCCCGTTCCCTTCACGGGACAAAGGATTCGATATGAAAAAATTGGCTTTCCTTTCCGGCATGACCCTCACGACGGCGGCCGCCGCTGCCGAAGAGACCGCCGTGCACCAGCCCGAGTTTTGGATGCAAGTCCAGGAGCATGTTGTCAACAACGACATTCCTCAATTGTTGGGCTACGCCAGCAACCCGGCTTACACCAAGACCTATCTGCCCGAAGGCGTTAGCGAAGGTTACCTTTCCTTCGTTCAATCAGCTGCAACGATCGGCAACGTCATTTTCATGAGCGTTGTTCTCGTCGCCATTCTCTTCACGATTTTCGTGATCTTCAATGGCCGGGCAAAGCTTGAAAACGGCTTTTCCGGAAAACTGATCAACCGCTGGTCTCCGCTTGATGTGGCTCTGCACTGGCTTGCCGCCATTCCCTGCCTGATCCTGATTCTTTCGGGATTGGTCATCGGTGCCGGCCGCTTCTGGCTCGAGCCTCTGATGAGCCCGACGCACTTTGCCTCCTTTGTGGATGCAAGCGTGATGTTCCATAACTTCTTCGCCTTCCCCTTCATCGTCGGCGCCGTGATCATCATGATCAAATGGGCTGCTCGTCAGTTCCCTGAAAGCTGCGACGCCAAATGGTTTGCCTGCCTCGGTGGGTACATCAACTTCGGCGGTAAAGCCAAGCATCCGGATGCTGGTTTTGCCAACGCCGGTGAGAAGGCTTATTTCTGGACCGTCTTCATCTTCGGCCTGGCCTTGATTGTCACAGGCCTGATGATGCTCTATCCGGATCTTTTCGGCGGAGTGGATAAGAACGGCGCATTGCTGGCTCTGATCATCCACATCATCAGTGCTGTCGTGCTCGGCGCCTTCACCGTGATCCATATCTTCATGGGCGCTGTGATGAGCGAAGGCGGCATGCAGAACATGATCAACGGCAAGTGCGATGAAAACTGGGCCAAGCAGAACCACAACCTGTGGTACGCCAAGGTCTCCAAGTAACTTGTCTGTCTCTACCTCCTAAATTCAGCCGGACTCTGCCCGAACGATTCTCGTTCGGACGGAGCTCGGCTCCTACGTACACAGAAAAACTATGCTGATCAATCGACGCTCACTGCTAGAGATGATGGCGGCAGGAACGGTTTTTACCCTGATTCCCAGCGCGCAGCTCTTGGCCAAAACCCCCGGCAAGCGCTATGCCATGGTCTTTGACGTTCGACGCTGCACCGGCTGCCTTTCATGCACCGTAAGCTGCGCCATGGAAAACAAGACGCCTGTCGGCCGCAGCCGAACCGACGTCAGTCAAGTCACGGTCACAGGAAAGTCCTTCGGCAGCGCTGTCTTGCCGATGCCGCACCAATGCAACCATTGCGACAACCCGCCCTGCGTAGCCGTGTGTCCCGCCAAAGCCACGTACAAACGTCCCGAAGACGGCATCGTCGTCATTGACTACAACAAGTGCATCCACTGTCAGGCTTGCACCAAAGCCTGCCCGTACGGCGCCCGCAAGGCTGATCCCGAATTTAAGACAGCTCCTGAAAAATGCAATTTCTGCATCCACCGATTACAGGAAGGGCTGTTGCCGGCCTGCGTGGAAACTTGCATCGGCAAGGCTCGCGTATTCGGCGACCTGAATGACGAAAACAGCGAAATTTATCGCCTGGTGAAAGAAAACAAGGTTTACGCTCTGTTGTCCGACCTTGGCACCAAACCCAACATCTTCTACATCGGTCTGCCTGATGACATCGATGATAAGGCCATGCTTCAGACCAAACCGATTCAATGGCAGCGTTAAGAGGATTTCACATGAGTCAAGACATCAAAAAACCCGTCTTCGGTAACGCCGCAGCCCCCGAATTCGTCCGTGTCAACGGCAAGTTGCAGGTGCGTGACGGCATCCGCGTCGGCTTTACCCGATGCTTTACCTGCAACAATATGTGCGGTCTTCGCTATCGTGTGGATGAAAAAACAAATACGGTCACGAGAGTGGCCGGCAACCCGTACTGCGAGGTGGTCTCCGGCGGCAAACCTTTGCCTCTGAACACTCCGGTTGAAAAAGCGTTTGAAATGCTCACCGGCGATGCAGGCCTGGAACATCGCGCAACGGTTTGCGGCAAAGGTTCATCGGGCCCCGACAGCATCACTGATCCGCGACGAGTCACTCAAGTGCTCAAGCGCGCCGGCAAGCGCGGTGAAAACAAGTGGAAGACCATTTCCTACGAACAGGCAGTAAAGGAAATTGTCGAAGGCGGCAATCTGTTTGGCGAAGGTCATGTCGACGGTCTGAGAAAAATCCGCGACCTAAAAACGCCCGCTCGCAAAGGCTACCCTGAATTCGGCACGGCCGCCAATCAGCTTTTTGCGACGTTTAACGAAGAAGACACCATGCGCGGCGGCTTTTATCGTCGCTTCATCACGCAGGCCTTCGGCTCCGTCAATCTTTGCACCAAACATGCATACTGCGGCGCTGCAGTCGGCGTCGGCTATTCGCTCGGCTTGGCCCCCGAAGTGGCGGCCGGTATGTGCGATGTCGATTGGAACAATTTCGAATACGCCATTTTCATGGGCACTTCGCCGGGCTCTTCCGGAGCAAGTATCAACCGTCTTGGTCGCGCTGTCGCCGATGCACGAGTCGATCGCAAGGTGAAATACGTTTGCGTTGACCCCATTTTGCGCGGCAATGTTGTGAACAATACCGAAGCACGCTGGCAGCCGATTCTTCCCGGCAGCGATACTGCATTCCTTTACGGTTTGGTACGCACGATTTTTGAAGAAAAGCTCTATCTGGAGTCTTTCCTGCGTAACCCCAACGAAGCTTGCGCCAAGAAAAACGGCGAAATCAACTGGACCAATGCAACGCTGTTGATTGACATTAAGACGCAAACGCCGGCTCTGGCCAAAGATTTCGGCTTGGGTAAGGATGCCCAAGGCGTCGTCGCTGTCGACGGTAAGTTGGTCAATGCCGAAACAGCCGGTCCGGCCGACCTTTTTGTGGACGGTTCCTTCAAAAAGACCGACGGCTCCAGCGTTCGTCTCGTATCAAGCCTTGAACTTCTGCGTAAAGAGGCCCTTCGCTATTCCATGAAGGAGTACTCTCAGCGATGCGGCGCATCGGTTGAACGTATGCAGGAAATTGCACGGGAGTTCTGCTCGCACAACCGCCGCGTTGTCGCCGTGTCCAATGCCGGCAACAACGGTGCTGATGCCATCATGAGCGCCTGGTTGCTTTGCATCCTTAATTCGCTCGCGGGCAGTCATGACGTCAAGGGCGGCGCCCTCTACGGCAACGGCGCCTTCATGGGCTTTGAAGGAAACTACAACCTTGGTGAGGTTGCCGGGGCTGCTGAACAAACAGCCACCATGAATGTCTGCTTCAATGCTCCCTACGAAGATTCGACCGAATACAAAGAAAAGGTCAAAGCAGGCAAGAACCCCTACCCCGCCAGCCATGTGTATCACCCGATGAACCCGGGTTACGTGGCGGGCAATGCTGCGGAGATGTTTGTAGCTTTGGCCAACAAGGATCCGTATCCTGCCAAGGCTCTCATCAATTGGCGCAGCAATGTGCTCTACAGCGCATCAAGCATTAACTCCAAAGTCATTGATGCAGTTAAGGATCCCAAGTCTTTGCCGCTGTTTGTCGCAATCGACGCTTTCATCAATGAGACGAATTGCTACGCCGACTACATCATCCCTGATCGTGTCATGTACGAGGAATACGCTTGCGACCGTACGTGGGGCAACTTTAATGTCTGCGTCGTGGCAGGTGTTCCGGTCGTTGAGCCGCGAACCGTTGTCAATAAGAAAGGACGCCATGTCTGCATGGAAGAGTTCCTCTTTGACTGCGCGGCAGCCATGAAGCTTCCGGGCTTCGGCAAGGGAGCTATCGCTAAAAAAGATGGCGGCAAAGCGGATTTGCTTACCTATGACGACTGGTATGCACGCTATTTGAGCAACGTCGCCGAACAGTGCGCAAACCTGCCCAAGGTGACGGCCTCCGACCGTAAATTTGCCGGTCTGGATCGCGCAATGAAGATGGTTTCTCCGCGTCTGACCAAAGCAGAGGCCGCCAAGGTCGAAGCCTTGCTGTCTCGCGGCGGTTACTATGACGAACCCGAGCGCTACAACGGCAACTTCATGTTCAACGGCGGCGGCAAGTATCTGCAATTCTTCAATCCTGCCATGCCTGCCATTCGTCACTGCTACTCCGGCAAGCCTTATCCGGGCGTGCCCGTGCTTGACGAACCCCGCTTCTTTAACGGTGACAGCTGGAGCAAGCATTGGAGTAAAAAAGATTTCCCGTTGCTCATGAGCAGCTTTAAGCCCATTTTGCGCAGCAACTACTCCGTTGCCTTTGCTCACTGCACGGAAATCTCTCCCGAGAACTTCGTGCAAGTGCACTCCGCCACCGCTAAGAAACTTGGCCTGAAGAAGGGCGACAAAGTTCGCATCGTAAGCCCCAACGGCACACCGGCTCAGGGCATTCTCTACTGCGATGAAGGTGTCGCACCGGGTGCAGTCTGTATTGCTCATGCATACGGACACTGGGCTTATGGCGCGGAAGACCGCATCGTTGACGGCAAGAAACTACCTGGCATCAAAGCTCGCGCCGGAGGTGTAGCAGTCAACCACTTGGTGCCGTATGACCCAACGCGTCCGGGCAAGGTTTCTGCACTTAACGACTACTGGGCAGCCGGCAACTGCCGTACCGGTATTCCTGTGCGCCTGGAAAAAATCTAAGTCTCCTCTGATATAAGGGTCCGCAACTGTCATTTCTCAACAGTTGCCTTCAAAGCCGCATTCTTCATTGGATGCGGCTTTTTTTAGTATGTTCGGCATGAGCACGTTCTAATGAAGCTTCGCGGATAAACGCTAATCCACGAAAACAACCGACCTACTCCCCGCTAGAGTCGAATCCGCGGAGAGGAATCTTTGCAAAACCGAACAGTTCCCCCCGGTGTGCCTTGTTGCCGGTCGTTGGTTCTAGAATCCAAAGAACAACTTTTAGAGGACCGGACATGTCCAACGAACTTTTAAATGCTCTTCTCACCCGCCGCAGTCTCAAGCCCAAGTATCTGACGCTGCCGTTTCCGACGAAAGATCAGATCGAGACCGCTGCCCGCGCCGCCCTGCGCGCCCCGGTGCATGGCGACGATTTCCCCTGCCGCTTCGTCGTCATCCCTGACATCAAGCGCGACAAACTAGCTGAACTCTTTCGCGGCGCAGCCGCCATGCAGGGCTCCGATGAAGAAAAACAGAAACGCGCCGCCAGCAAAGCCTTCAAGGGGCCTATGCTTGTCGCCCTCGTGGTGAACCTGTCTGCCAACGGCAACGCTACGGAATCCCTGATTTCTGCCGGTGCCGCATTGGAGCAGTTCCTGTTGGCACTCAAGGTTCAAGGGTTCGGCGCCATCACACTTTCGGGATCCATCCTTGAAAGCCCGATTCTTCAAGCGGCTTTCTGTAAGGATCGGTCCGAGAAACTCGTTGCCTGGATCACAATCGGTACTCCCGCCGAAGGGGTGACCTTTGAGCCCGAGGCAAGAAACGCCCCAATTAGTGTCTGGTCCTAATTCAGTCAGTCCTTCGAGAAACGAACTCCGTGAGCAAAGAATCCTGATAAATCCGAAAGTTGACTTTGGATAAAATCGGAAGTCCACTTTGTTTTTTATTCAACGTCGGCAACACTGAATTTCGCCTCCGATCGCGTCAAAATCAGCCAAAATCTCCCGTAAAATCAACCTGGTATCCTCTTTGAGAAGCCGATACCTCCTGTGTTTCAAACAAGGGAGAACGTATGGAAAAGAGACGCACATTACTGGCAGCAGCCATTGCCTTATCGGCATTGGTTTTGACAGGTTGTCCGCATCATCATCGTCGTCCCGGTCCGCCTCCCGGCGGCCCCGGCGCCGGCGGTCCCGGCGGTGGACCAGCTGGTGGTCCCGGAGGCCCAGGGCCTGGCGGCGGAGGTCCGGGCGGTCCCGGCGGCGGTCCTCGTCGTTAACACTCTGAAGCGAAGTACGGCTAATCCGGCTTCGCTTTTTGCCAGGTACCGGTCAAACTCTCGGCAATGGCGCGCATGGTAAGCGGCGCGCAGCCCTCGGCTTTGTTATTGGCCACAACGAAAGCTCGCACACCGGACGCTTTGGCAAGTTTCAACAGCCACACGATGCCTTCTCGGGCGACAATGTCTTCCTGTTGAATCCTGTTAAAGGGCGCCCAATCGCGCTTGAGTCCCGTATACGTTCCGCCGGCCGCAAGCGACCAGCGAATAACAATGTCTCCGGCGGCCTGCCAAGGTCCGACATCAACACCCGGAGCATCAAAAAGCCGCAGCATGTCGGTTTGACGCATGATGCTCGGCATGGACGGATGCAATGACAACACGGGACGCACGCCGGTACTTGCCATTTCCTTTACCCAACGCGGCGTAAGCAGCACACGTGTGCGCATTTCAACAGCTAGCGTCACGGACTGCGTCGGCATTCTGGATTTGATCTCCGAAAAGAAATTCGCCATCGTGGCGATGGCCGCGTACTGCGCTGGCCGCTCAATCAAAGCATGCCGCGGGATATTGGGCATCTCAAAAACTAGGACTCCCGCTTTGCAGCCCAACCCTTCGAGCACTGGCAAGACAAACTCATCGAGTGCCCGATCAGCGTTGAGATAGTCGGGATTGGCATGAAGCGGCTTTCCCGTATGATCTCGCGTCACGCTGTCGCAGACAACCTGAGGCGCTTTGACAAGAAAGCGAAAGTCGTCGGGCACCTGATCGGAAAACCCAGCATAAACACTCTGCGGCAAAGGCCGATAGAAAGCTCTGTCAATTCCAACCGTTCGGAAAATCGGATACTTGGAATATGCTGGCAACCCCTGTTGAGAAAGCTGTGACAAGCCGGAGGCATGCGACCAAACGATGCCTCTCCACCCGGGGAAATTCCAGCTCGACGTTCCCAGATAAATGTTGCGCGGCAGCTTCTGCGCCGTACGCACAAGATCCCGATCGGCCGGCTCGGCAACAACGGGGCCGGACATCGGGGGCGTATCGTCAAAAAGGCTCACGTTCTCGAACCTTCTTGTCACGTGGCTTGCTCCTAAAAATGAAAAACCCGCACCCAGCTTGCTGCATTGACTGCAGTCAGAGGTGCGGGCCTGAATCCTCATGTAAAGGATTCTAACTTAAGGCTTACCAGCGGCAACCGGGGCCATAACCATACTGGCCGTAGCCATGGCGGGGACCATGCCAACCCCAGCCGTCTCCGCAACGCGGGCCATTGTTGTAGACACAACCGGGACCGCCGGCGCAACCCGGGCCGTAACCGTAGCCGCCGCAACCGGGACCGTAGCCCCAGTCACCGCGATGACCGCGATAGTGGTGGCGCGGACCGTTCATGCCGGCACGGGGTCCCATACCACGGCCGTAACCCGGACCCACTCCGTAGCGGGGTTCATACTCGTCCATCATGGCCTGCTGTTCGGGCGTGAGACTCTTGTCAAGCAGTTCACGAGCCGAAGCGATCTGCTCGAGCATGTCAGCACGAACTTTCATGTGCTCGGCGCGGAAGCGCATCGCTTCTTCACGATTGGCCGGACGCTTGCCATTCTTGGCTTCATGCCAGGCATAGTGCTTGCTTGCGATGTCCTGACGGCTGGCAACGTACTTGTCGAACGCCTGCTTGGCCGGGCCGGTCAAATTCATGGCCTGAGCCAATTCGGCATAATCGGCACGCATTTGTTCGGCGCAAGGTGTATTTGTCGTGGTCGGGGCGGTGTTCGAAGCGGCAAAAGCCATTCCGGCAAAACCGGCGATTGCTGCAAAGGCAACTGCTGCAAGGGGAGTCTTCACTTTCATAATCAACCTCAAAAAAGTAACGTGTCTTATTCGGTTAAGGCACCTGCTTTCTGGAAGTGCTGTTTCCGTAAAGCAGCTGTTTCTTTTCCTGTGTCATCCGGCGAGCTTTTGTTTTCTCGCGCATCTGTTTTTCTTAAGGTGAACTTTACGCCGAGCCCTCGCAAAGAAACGTAAAGACAAGGCAAATCCCGGTAAAGGTTCTGTTTGCCGAAAGCTCGAAATGACAGGCTTCAGAAGCGGTAAAATGTCAAGATTGATCAGAAACATCAGGCGCTCCTTTGTACTGCGCCTCTTTTCTTTTATTTAAGCACCTATGCAGACACTTTCCTCTCTTACCGCCCTGAGTCCTCTTGACGGCCGTTATGCCCGTCAATGCGAAGTCCTGCGCGGCATTTTTTCTGAATCGGCTTTCATGAACGCCCGCGTGCGCGTTGAAGTCGAATGGCTGATCGCTCTGTCCGAAGCCGGTTTTGAAGAACTCGCTCCGATCAGCGCCCACGGTCAGGCCTTCCTGCGCGGTTTAGCCGACAACTTCACGGAAAGCGACTGCGAAGAGATCAAGACGATTGAAGCCCGCACCAACCACGACGTCAAGGCCGTGGAATACTGGATCAAAGAAAAGGTCGCTCACGACGAAGAACTTGCCAAGGCCTCCGAATTCGTGCACTTCGCCTGCACGAGCGAAGACATCAACAACACAAGCCATGCACTGATGCTCACCGCCGGCCGCAAGGCTCTCGTGGAACGCCTCACCACCATCCGCGATCACATCCGTGAATTTGCGCACCGCTGGGCCGCCGTTCCGATGCTCTCGCGCACGCACGGCCAGACCGCCAGCCCGACGACTGTCGGCAAGGAAATGGCCAACGTCGCTGTTCGTCTGACCCGCATCATCGAAGCGATCGAAGCCGTCAAGTTCTACGCCAAGATGAACGGCGCCGTGGGTAACTTCAATGCCCACCTCATCGCCTACCCCGACTACGACTGGGAAGCTCACAGCAAGCGCGTGATCGAAGAACGCCTTGGCGTGACCTTCAACACGCACACCATCCAGATCGAACCGCACGACTACATGGCCGAACTCTTCCACGAGATCGAACGCGCCAACACGGTTCTCATCGACTTCGACCGCGACGTCTGGGGCTACATCTCCATGGGCTTTTTCAAGCAGAAGCTCAAGGAGGGCGAAGTCGGCAGCTCCACGATGCCGCACAAGGTCAACCCGATTGACTTTGAGAACTCCGAAGGCAATCTCGGCATCGCCAACGCTCTTCTGAACCATCTCGCCGGCAAGCTGCCGATCAGCCGTTGGCAGCGCGACCTTACCGACTCCACGGTGCTGCGCAATCTGGGCGTAGCCTTCGGCTATTGCTTTGTAGCCTACGCCGCTCTGGAGCGAGGTCTCGGCAAACTCGAACTCAACGAGCAGGTTGTTGCCGACGACATCAACCGCGCCTGGGAAGTGCTCGCCGAAGCCGTTCAGACCGTGATGCGCCGCTACGGTGTTCCGAAGCCCTACGAAAAGCTCAAGGCTTTGACGCGCGGCAAGGGCCATATGGACGCTCAGACCATGCGTGAATTTATTGGAACGCTGGAAATTCCGGCCGATGCCAAAGAACGACTGATGGAACTGACGCCTGCCACCTACGTCGGCAAGGCTGAAGAACTCGCCAAGCGTTGCTAATTGAGCGCTTCAGCCTAGCGCTGAACCGACAAACCGACGTTGTTTCCTCATGGATTCAACGTCGGTTTTGTTTTATTGCTGGGTAATACCGCAACAAAACCCCGAAAACAGCGCAAATTGCTTCTTTGTCCGATCAAAGTCACTCCGATGCTCGGTTATAGTTGGGAAACCGAACATAAGAACATTTCAGGGAGCATTTGACGTGAAAAAGCAGATTCTGACCGCGGCCTTGTTGTCGCTTCTCACCGCGGGTCTCACCGCGGCCGAACTCACCGTAGCCGCCACCCCCGTTCCGCACGGCGACATTCTCCGTTTGGTCGCGCCGGACCTCAAAGCACAAGGGTACGACCTCAAGGTCGTCGAATTCTCCGACTTCGTGAGTCCCAACATCGCCCTTGACGCCAAAGAAGTCACCGCTAACTACTACCAGCACAAACCCTTTTTAGACGACGCCGTCAAGAGCCGAGGCCTCAAGATCGCCTCCGTTGCGCCGATTCACATTTTGCCGATGGCCGCCTACTCCAAGCGCATCAAGTCGTTAAACGACCTGCCCAAGGGCGCGCGCATCTCTATTCCCAACGATCCTGCCAACGGCGGCCGCGCGTTGCTGCTGTTGCAGTCCGCGGGCGTCATCAAACTTAAGGACGGAGCCGGCGCCACAGCAACGCCCTTGGACATTGCCGACAATCCCAAGCGTCTGCGCTTTACCGAAGTGGAAGCCGCACAGGTACCGCGCACGCTCGACGATGTTGACGTTGCGATCGTCAACTCCAACTATGCGCTGGGCGTCGGCTTGAATCCGATCAAGGACTCCATCTACCTTGAAAACAAAGACAGCCCCTATGCTGTCGTTGTCGCCTGCCGCTTGGGCGATGAACAGAACCCAGCCGTACAGGCTCTCGTAAAGGCGCTCACGAGTCCCAAGGTCAAGGACTATATGATCAACACCTATAAGGGCGGCGTGGTTCCTGTCTTCTGAACGAAACCTCTGTTCCTCTTCTTGAATAAGCCGTCCTCGTTTGGGCGGCTTTTTGTTGTGACTTCTTGATTGCATCCATGTGCCAAGCGAACGCGCTTTTCGAACAAGCCTTGAACGACTCGGCTAAAATGCGGTGTCTCTGACGCAAACGCACCGGAAAAAATCAACGGTGCGTCGTTTCGTCTGATTTGTGTCGATTGCGCCTTCGCGCAAAGACTTTTTATTTTGAAGATCCATGAAAGAAATTCGTACTCGCATCGCACCGTCCCCGACGGGCATGATGCACCTGGGTACTGCCCGTACCGCCATCTACTGCTGGGCCGTAGCTCGCCATTTCGGCGGCAAATTCCTGCTTCGCATCGAAGACACCGATCAGAAGCGCTCCACAGCAGAAGCCACGCAAGTCATTCTCGATTCAATGAAGTGGCTCAATCTCGACTACGACGAAGGTCCCATTTATCAAATGGATCGTCTGGAACGCTACCGAGAAGTCGTCGATGACATGCTCGCCAAGGGTTTGGCATATAAGTGCTACGCCACCCCCGAAGAGCTCGACGCCATGCGTGAAGCCCAGCGCGCCGCCGGCATCAAGCCGCGCTACGACGGTCGCTGGCGCCCTGAAAATTGCGTGGGCAAGCCCATTCCCGAAGGCGTTAAACCCGTCATCCGATTCCGCAATCCCGATGACGGTGAAGTGACCTGGGACGATGCCGTTTACGGCCGCATCACCATTGCTAACAAGGAACTTGATGACCTCATCATCATGCGCGACGGCATTCCCACCTACAACTTTGCCGTTGTGATCGACGATTGGGACATGAAGGTGAGCCATGTGATCCGCGGTGCCGACCACATCAACAACACGCCGCGCCAGATCAACCTCTACAACGCTCTGGGCGCTGAAGTGCCGGTGTTTGCACACCTGCCGCTCATCAACGGTCCCGACGGCCAGAAGCTCTCCAAGCGCCACGGCTCGGTGTCCGTCATGGAATACGAGGCCCGCGGCTTCTTGCCCGAAGCGGTGTTCAATTACCTCGCTCGCCTCGGCTGGGGTCACGGCAATATGGAAAAGTTCACGCGCGAAGAACTCGCTGAAGTGTTCGAGCTGCGCGGTGTTTCCAAGGCTGCCGCCCGTATCGACTTCAAGAAATTCGAATGGCTCAACGCTCAGTACATGAAGGAAGCCGATGATCAGCGTCTGGCCGGACTCGTCAAAGCCCGTATTGAAAAGCGCGGCGGCGTGGTTGACGGCGGCCCCGATCTAGTCGGTGTCTGCGCGCTGCTGAAGACCCGTGCCGCAACGCTCGAAGCGCTGGCCGATCAGGCACTCTTCTTCTACAAGCCCGCAGAGCCCACCGAAGAAGCCCTTCAGGCTGCTTTGACCGAAGAAAATCGCAAAGCTCTTGCAGCCTTTGTCGAAGGTATCAAGGCGCTTGAAAACTTTACGGCTCCTGAAATCTACGGCGTCATCAAGAGCGTCATGGAAGCTCAGGGCATCAAGATGGGCCCGGTTGCCACACCGCTACGCGTGCTCGTTTGCGGCGCTGACAAAGTCCCACAGATTGATAAGACGCTGGAGCTCTTTGGCAAGCAGACCGTTCTTGCTCGCATTGAAGAGGGGCTGAAGAAGGCCGGCTTCTAATTCGAGCCTTCAAAAGGCTCTACTCCAAGGCGCTGCTCCATTGTCGGAAGCGGCGCCTTTTTCGTTTCGGTTTCGTCACGCCGACTGGGGCTTGGTGAATAGCGACCAGAAAACGCCGATAGCCAAGAGCCAGAACAACACGGCGCTCACCTTGTTGACCCAGAAGAGAAACTTCTTGTTTTGCAAATGATGTGAAGCGATGGCCGCCACGAAGCCGTAGCCAAGATGAACGGAGAGGCCCACGGCCGCGAAGATGCTGATCAGCGTCGTCATGCGGGAAACATAGTCGTGCTGCGGCGTAATGAACTGCGGCAGCAGCGAGAGCAGGAACACGATCAGCATGGGATTTGTGGTCTGCAACAGCATCGCACCGACGTATGCCGAGCGAAGATTATGCGAACGCACCTTGTCTTCCACCGCGGGATTGTTTCCGGCTGCTGCCAGATTAATGGGCTTGGCCTTCCAGTTCTTCCATCCGAACCAGACCAGCATCAGCGCGCCAACGGCCTGAAGTCCGTAAAACAGCGCAGGCGTTGCCTGAATAACGGCACCCAACCCGGTAGCCGAAACAATTGACATCGCGATGATGCCTGTGCAGTTACCCAACGGTGCCGCCCAAGCTCCGCTTTTTCCCAGTCTAAACGAGGAAGTAACGGTGTAGAGCACGCCGGCGCCCGGCGTCACACAGGCAACGAAGGCCACGAAGGCAAAGAACCAAAGATCGCTGCTCATGGATTTTGAGAACCAAGTTGGCGACGAAAGACATGCTCTTCACTATACGCCGCGCCGAAGATTCTTTGCTCTTTTGCGCTTTGACGCCGGACAAACGCCGTTGATTATGCGGCCAGTGCCTTGAGAATTTCCGCGGGGAAGTCCTGCTGTCGCCCAATCTTTCGCTCCCACACGTCTGGGGAATCGATTTCTAGCAGCGTCCAGCCGTTATTTATGGCATCGCTTCGAATCGAGGCATGGTCGGACAACAAATCGATCAGTGCCGGAGGATCCTGATGCACACGACGTTCGGATGCGCTTGCCTTCTGACAGATAAGTTCGTAGTGGTTGCGGATGTATTTTTCAGAAAAGACGATGGCGAAGGCTGCAGCGCGGCTCTTTCCCAATCCGTGCGCAAACCTCCCTGCCTCGACAACCGGCAAAGACACTCCTTCGATGATCAACGACTGACCGTTTTCATCGGCGACACGTGCCATCTCGCGCACAATGGGCCAGAGGCGCTCGGCAATCGCCTCGTCGTCCTCGGGTGTGAGACCTGCAAAGTCCGAGTTACCGGACTTGATCAGGCCCATTTTGAGCAAATCCAGGGACACTACGCTCGCACCCATGAGCCTGGCCAGACGTTTGGCAAACGTTGTTTTACCCGCATGCGAGGCACCTTGAAGGAAAAGAATCATCTGAAAAAAAAAGGAAGAAACGACTGAACGGAGCGATTGATCCTGCATTATCCGACCTTTCGATCAACTTCTGACCGTCTCGAAGCGCCATTTTTCCCAGGCACGGTTTATCCTTTACGAGTCTTCTTTTCTCGTCAAGCCGTATGTCCGGAACCGCCATACACGATGCTCTTCGCGGCGTTAAAGCCGCCCTGCCGTTTTGGTTGGGCTTCTTTCCGTTGGGCTTCATTCTGGGAGCTCAGGCTTGCCATAAAGGCATGAGCGTTCCAACTGCAGCAGCCATGTCCTTCTTCAACTACGCAGGCGGCAGTGAATTTGCCGCCGTCGCTCTTTGGACAGCGACTCCTCCGCTGCTTTTGATTGCCTTTACGACTTGGCTTATCAACAGCCGCCACATTGTGATGGGCATGGCACTGTCGCTCTACACCAGAAAACTTTCCACCGGCAAAAGTCTCTTGGCTTTCTTCCTCATGTGCGACGAAGTGTGGGCCGTAAGCATGCAGGAAATCTCAAGGAGAAAAGCCGCGGGCGTTCCGGAAGACGAATGTTTCTGCTACGCCTTTCATGTCGGCACGGGACTTGGCTTCTGGTTGCCATGGACATGCTCGACCGCACTGGGTGCCTTTATGGGCGGCGCGCTGGGCGACCTCAACCAATGGGGCTTTTCGATGGCCTTTCCCGCTACCTTCATCACGCTCATCGTACTGATGTGGCCGGGATTCAAAAATGCGCTTCCTTTGACGGCAAGCGGTATCGTTTCGGCCGTCTGCAGTTTCTGGCTGGCATCGCACTGGTGCGTCCTTTTGGGAACGCTGACGGGGCTCGTGCTTGCAGCCTTTCTGCCTCTGCATTCAGAAAACCAAGCCGGCTAAGGAATTCTTATGGAAACACCGATTGCCGATATTTGGTCTCTGCCTAATGTTCGTGAAGCACTCACGATTTTTGCCATGTTCTGCGCCACCTATTCCACGCGCCTGATCGGATGGCTTCTGCTTCGAAACAGAACAATTTCACCGGCGTTTCGCCGTGCTTTGGAAGCTGCTCCGGGTTGCGTGATGGCCGCTATCGTAGCTCCGCAGTTCATATAAATCCGCGAGGAAACCCGCGGCTTTAGCCGCGGGAGGAATCGCGGCTCTAAAAATGATAATATGTGTCCATGTTGGAATTAGTTTTTAATCGGA
>UPZS01000041.1 GCA_900538905.1 uncultured Sutterella sp. | reverse complement strand
CAGGCCTGTTGTCTGATGTGTTGTGGTATGTGCATGCTTTGGATCCTATTGGTGTCCAAAAATCCGATACCACTTCACGTCCGCCGGATAAGAAAAACCCCCGCTTTTTTTCAAAGCGAGGGGCTTTTTTTCGGAGAAAACCGCAAACGGAATTAGGCCGTCTTAGGCTTGACTTCCATTGATTCGTAGCCGTGGACGCCTTCCATGATCAGCTTTTCGGCTTCTTCAGGGCTCTTCCAACCTTTGACCTTCACCCACTTGCCGGGTTCGAGGTCCTTGTAGTGTTCGAAGAAGTGACGGATCTGATCGAGCACGTCGGCCGGAACGTCGTCGGCGGTCTTCCACTTGGCGTAGCGCAAGCAAACCTTGCTCACAGGCACGGCCAGAATCTTCCAGTCGATACCGCCTTCGTCTTCCATCACGAGCACAGCAACGGCACGGCAACGGCAAACGGTACCGGTCATCAGCGGGAAGGGCGTCAGAACACACACGTCAACCGGGTCACCGTCGTCGGCGATCGTCTGCGGAATGTAGCCATAGTTGCAGGGATAGTGCATCGCCGTGCCGACGAAGCGGTCAACAAACAGGGCACCCGACTCTTTGTCCACTTCATACTTGATCGGAGCGGAATTGGCCGGAATTTCAACAATCACATTAAAGTCGCGCGGCAGATCGCGGCCGGCGGTCACTCGGGCAAGACCCATTTCTCAACTTCTCTATTTGGAATTGGAAAAAACAGCCCGTTGACTTGAACGGGCCGACTTCAAGGGGCGAAATTTTAGTTGCAACCGCTTGATTTCGCAAGCAGTTGAACGATTTTCAGACTACGTCAAACGCAGCAGATTGGAAACGATGTGTTCACGCACGCGCTCATCGAGCGTGCCCGTGATCTCCACATGCACGAAACCGGCTTCACGCAGGCGTTCGGCACAACGCGGATGAATCGTCACAGCCGCACCGTGCAGGAACCACTCGCGGGCTCCCGGCACAGGACGGATGGCGTGCAGCAGCGTAGCCACCGAATCCGAACTCGTGATATAGACAATCGGTGAGGGACCGTGAATGGCTTTCTGCAAATCATCAATCTGTTGCGTGGACAGCTCAATGGGAACACGCACATAGGCGGCAAGCTTTTCCACATCGGCGCCAAGCTGCGTCAACTGTTCGGCAAGCCACTCCCGCCCCGTCTGACCACGGGCAATCAGCACGCGGCGCGGAATCTGAGTGTGCTTCAACAACTCGAAAAGAGCCTCACTGCCGGACTTTTCTGCATCACCCTCGGGGAAAATCACCGGAACATCGTCGCCCCAGGCCGCGCGGATCACGCGCGCGGTTCCTTCTCCGACGGTGGCAAGCGTGATGTGCTCGGGCCACTTCTGCACCCAATGCGCTACAGCTGCCACAGCGGCAGGCGAGGCAAGCACCACCATGTCTACATCGTCCAGATGCGACAGACGTTGAGAAACAAGTTCCTGATCTTCGGGAAGCGTGATCGTAAAGGCCGGCCAGCACCAAGCTTCAATGCCGTCGGCCTTGAGTTTTGCAGCCAAACGATCGTTGGCTGCCCCCGGGCGCATCAGAATAACCGGTTGATGAGAGAGTCCCATGAACTTATCTTTTGTAAAGCTAAATCAACTTCTTAATTAAAGTCGCATTCTACTCGGCTCTTTACAAAAGTTCACCGGCCTTGATTGCGGCATACAAAAAAGAAAGCGGCTCTCGCACTGAGAAACCGCTTCTAGATTCGATCGTTGTCGAGTCAGTTATTTTGCTGTTGCTGCGAGCACTTCGGCCAGAAGTGCTTCGGCACCCTGAGCCTTGAGGTCCGCCACAACCTCTGCTGCCACGGTCTCAAAGTCCGCCGCCTTGCCGCGAGCCTGTGCGCAGATTTTGCGGCCGTCGCGATGGTCGCCCACATGAGCGCGCAGCCACAGTTCGCCGTTCTCAACAATGCCGTGCGCCGCCAGAGGCACCTGGCAGGAGCCGCCCAGAGCGCGGCTCACGGCACGCTCGGCGCCGGTTGCACAACGGATGTCTTCGTCGTTAATGAAGGCAAGCAGTTCCAGAAGATCCTTTCGATCGGCTCGCACTTCGACGCCCAATGCGCCCTGCCCCGGTGCAGGCAAACTGGTTTCCACAGGCAGCAGCTCGCGGATACGGTCTTCGAGCTTCAGACGCTTAAGGCCGGCCCCCGCCATCACGAGAGCATCAAAGTCACCGTTGTCAAGCTTGGAAAGACGCGTACCGACATTGCCGCGAATCGGCAGAACCGTCAAATGCGGAAATTCGGAGCGCAACATCAGTTCGCGGCGGAGACTGGCAGTACCAACCCGAGCACCCGCGGGCATGTCTTCCAGACGCGCATACTTGGGGCTTACGAAGGCGTCGCGCGGATCTTCTCGAGAACTCACAGCCGCCAAAGTAAAGCCCTCTGGCAACTGCATGGGAACGTCCTTGAGGGAATGCACGGCCAAGTCCGCCTGTCCTTCGAGCATCGCCGCTTCGAGCTCCTTAACGAACAAGCCCTTGCCGCCGATTTTGGAAAGCGTCTTATCAAGAATCTGATCGCCCTTGGTGGTCATGCCGAGAATTTGGACGTCCATTTCAGGGTAACGATTGCGCAACAGTGCCTGCACGTGCAGAGCCTGCCACATTGCCAAGGGGCTTTCGCGCGTCGCGATCACGCAGCGTTTCAGTTCGGTCATAGCGTCTTCTTTCAAGCTAAAGGCGGGCGCAGCACACTTTGGCTTCGCCCGCTCAAATCCATTCGTTCGGCGCGGATTCTAACAAAGCTACTCTTCGCGCTGGCTTAAGAGGCACATTGCTGACGTCAGACAGGAGAAAATTTATTTCCTCACCAGTTAAAAAGCGAGAAACTTTTGATATTATTGGCGTTTTTCGCAAAACCGAACCGCATTCAAAGCGCTTTTTTGAGGCGCTAGCTTGCGGCGCAACAGTTCGCCGTCGGTTCGTCACACAACTCACTTTCCGAATTTTTAAGCCATGACAGACGCGCACAATCACTCAGCCGATCCTTTGCATGCCAAGAAGGAAGCATGGTCGGGTCGTTTCTCCGAACCCGTTGCCGAGTTCGTGCTCCGATATACCCAGTCTGTGAGCTTTGACAAGCGCATGGCGGCCGCCGACATCGCCGGGTCGCTTGCTCACGCTCAGATGCTTGCGGCCTGCGGCGTGATTTCCGAACAGGATTTGGCCGATATCCGACGCGGCATGGCTCAGATCTCCGATGAGATCAAGACCGGCAAGTTCCTCTGGCAGCTTGAACTCGAAGACGTTCACCTCAATATCGAAGCGCGTCTGACACAACTGATCGGCGATGCGGGCAAGCGCCTGCACACCGGCCGTAGCCGCAACGACCAGGTCGCCACTGACATCCGCCTGTACCTGCGCACCGAAATTGATCAGATCATCGCCATGCTCGGCCATCTGCAGGAAGTGCTCGTGCACAACGCCTCTAAAGAAGCCGACACGCTCATGCCGGGCTTTACGCACATGCAGGTGGCTCAGCCCGTAAGTTTCGGCCACCACTTGCTGGCCTACGTTGAAATGTTCGAACGCGACCGTGAACGCATGACACAGCTGCGCAGCCGTGTCAACCGCTGCCCGCTGGGCGCCGCAGCTCTCGCGGGAACCACCTACCCGATTGACCGCGAAATGACGGCCAAGCTTCTCGGCTTTGAAGCGGTTTGCCAGAACTCACTTGACGCCGTGAGCGACCGTGACTTCGGCATTGAATTTACAGCCGCCGCAAGCCTCGTGATGATTCACATCTCGCGCTTGTCTGAAGAACTCGTCATCTGGATGAGCCAGCGCTTCAGCTTCATCAAGCTTCCCGATCGCTTTACGACCGGTAGCTCCATCATGCCCCAGAAGAAGAATCCCGACGTGCCGGAGACGGCTCGCGGCAAGTGCTCGCGCGTCGTAGGCGATCTGATGAGCATGGCCATGCTCATGAAGGGGCTGCCCCTTGCCTACAACAAGGATTTGCAGGAAGACAAAGAACCGGTGTTCGATGCCATCGACACCGTCAAAGACACGCTACGAGCCTTCATCGAAATGATGGCTGGCGTCGAACCCAACCGCGAAGAAATGCGAAAGGCGCTTCTGGCAGGCTACCCGACTGCTACTGACCTGGCCGACTATCTGGCCCGCCGCGGCGTTCCCTTCCGCACGGCCCACGACATCGTCGGCCGCGTGGTGCGTCTGGCCAGTGAGCGCGGCTGCGATATCGCCGATCTCACGCTTGAAGAGCTGCGTGAATTCTCCGACGTGATTACCGAGGATGTCTACGACGTGCTAACGCTCGAAGGCTCCGTAGCCGCACGCAATCACGTCGGCGGCACGGCTCCGGCTCAGGTTCGTCTGCAAGTCGCGCGTTGGGAGAAGATCTTTGCTGAACGCGAAGCCCAGGCCAAGGCCTTGAAATAACGTTCGCTTGACGCTTTAGCGACAACGGCGGCTTTCCAATTCGGAAAGTCGCCTTTTTTGTTTGCCTTGCTGCATGAAAACGCCGCACCCGACCCGCTAAAGTCGAGTGCAGCTTTCTGATCGACTTATGCCGTCAAAATCACATGCCCTTGGGCGGACGAATCACCAGCGATGGCTTCGTCTGCGCGGGATCGGGCAGCGGAGCGATCTGAGCGAGCTTGCCGTGCTTGCGGCGCAGTTCTTCAATCGGACCGAACTCGATGGCGCGCTGCGGACAGGACTCCACGCAGATGGGCTGCAGACCGGCTTCGAGACGGTTAAGACAGCCGTCGCACTTGCTCATCTTCTTGGTGACCGGATTGAGGACCGGTGCATGGTACGGGCAAGCCATGGCGCAAGCGCCGCAGCCGATGCACTTTTTGGTGTCAATCACAACCAAACCATCTTCCTTGCGCTTGAAGTGAGCCTTGGTGGGGCACACCTTCACGCAAGCCGGATCGGCACAATGGTTGCACGAAATCGAAACGTAGTAGGCGCGAACGTCCTGATGCCAAGCCCCCGTAGCGCGGTCCTGCTTCCAGGTGCCGGATTCGGCTTCAAGAACTTTGCGGAAATTGCGGCCGACTTCCAAATTGTGTGCATCCTTGCAGGCGACCGTGCAGGTCTGGCAGCCGGTGCACTTGGTGAGATCAATGAAAAATCCAAGTTGTGTCATGTCTGTGCTCCCGGATTAGGCCTTGCGGATTTCCACAAGGTTGGAATGCTGCGGATTGCCCTTGGCAAGCGGACTCGGGCGATGGCCCGTGAGCGTATTGATGCACGCACCCACGTCGATCGTTTTGCCGTCTTTCTTGACGGGCTTGTACCAGGCGCCCTGCGGCACGGCGCATACGCCGGGCATGATGCGCTTGGTGACATGGGCGGGCACTTCGATGCAGCCGCGGTCGTTAAAGACATGCACCTTGTCGCCGTCGGCAATGTTGCGGGCCTTGGCGTCAAGTTCGTTGATCAGCACCTGATCCGGATGGACTTCGCGCAGCCACGGCAAATTGTGGAAGGTCGAGTGCGTACGGCCGTGACCGTGGTACCCGAAGCACTGCAGCGGATATTTCTTGGCGGCCTTGTCGCCGGGCATATCAAAGGTCTGCACGAACTTGGGCAAAGCGGAGATAACGTCGCCCTTGGGAAGCACCCAGGTCTTCGAAAGGTTGGCCAGCGCTTCGGAATAAATTTCGATCTTTCCGGACGGCGTCTTGAGCGGATTTTTCACCGGGTCGTCACGGAATTCCTTGAACATGATCGGCTGCCACTTCACAGTGAAGAGCTGCGTGGGACCGGCCTTCCAGAACTTGTCAAATTCGGGCAATTCGGGATTGTCCTTGCGGGTCTGTTCATAGCACCACTTGATCCAACCCTTTTGATCGCGTCCTTCCGTGTACTGTTCTTCCAGACCGAGTTCCTTGGCGATGCCACGGCAGATTTCCCAGCTCGGGCACTGATCGAAAGCAGGATCAACCGCCTTGTGCATCGGATAAATGCAGGCAAGATCGCCCATCGAGTCACCGTTGCCACAGATGTCGTCCGTTTCGGGACCAAGCGTATCGGGCAGAAGGATGTCGGCATAGCGTGCCGAAGGCGTCATCATGTTGTCGCACACCACGATGAATTCGCACTTGCTGTCGTCGCGCAACACCTTGTCCGTCCAGTTGCAATCGCCGTGCTGGTTGATGAGGGTGTTACCGCCCGAATTGACGATCATCTTGATGCTGTGACCAAGCTTCTTGCCCTCTTCGAGACCCTTGACGCCGTCGTGGATCCAGTCCATCTGTTCACCACGCAGAATGGCATCGGTCCAGAGGAACACCGGAATCTGAGCCTTGATCGGGTTGGTACCCACGGGCAAATAGGTCGGCTCCCAATTGGTGCCGTCTTCTTCCATGCCGGTTGACGTGCCGGGCAAACCGACCTGACCGGTCAGAATCGGCAGCATAGCGATGGCGCGTGCCGTCTGTTCACCGTTGGCCTGACGCTGCGGGCCGAGCCCCTGAGCAATGAACACCGGCTTGGTCGTACCGATTTCCTTGGCAAGCTGCACGATTGTTTCCACAGGAATGCCCGTAATGCGGGAAGCGCGTTCCGGCGTCTTTGCCACACCGTCGGCCGCCCCCATGATGTAGGACTTGTAGTCAGACTTGGGCGGAGCGGACTTGGGCAGCGTCTTTTCGTTGTAGCCGATGCAGTACTTTTCAAGGAAGGCTTCGTCGACCCAGTTGTTGCGGATGAGTTCGTAGGCGATGGCTTCGACGAGCGCGGCGTCGGTACCCGGGCGGATCGGAATCCACTGATCGATCTTGCCTGCCACCGTATCCGTGTAAATCGGATCAATCACGATGGTCTTGGGATGACCCTTTTCAAGCGCGCAGCGGAACTGATAACCCTTGGAGCCGCCCGAACCGCGGGTGACGGAAGGATTATTGCCAAACGCAACGTATAACTTGGCATTGGCGATTTCCTGAATGCCAGAGGCGGCCTTCTTACCGTAAGTAAAGGGAAACGCAGCAGAAATCTGAGCCGAAGAATAGGAGCCGTAGTAGCGCAGATAGCCGCCCATGAGGTTCATCAGGCGCTGCCAGGCACGGCGCGAATTGACGAGCGACTGCTGGCCGCTGCAGTAGTTCCAGTAGATGGATTCGTTGCCGTACTTTTCCTTGATTTCCTTCCAGCGCTTGGCAATCGTCTTGTAGGCTTCGTCCCAAGAGATGCGCTCGAACTTGGCCTCACCGCGTTCGCCCACACGCTTCATCGGATAGCGCAGACGATCGGGCGAATACAAGCGCTGACGCATCGAGCGGCCCTTCAAGCAGGCACGGATCTGGCGCGGATGGCAGCTGTCCTTGATGGTGTTGTCAGTTTCAATGCGAATGACCTTGCCTGCCTTCGTAAAGACGCGCAACGGGCAACGGTTGCCACAGTTGATGACGCAGGCGGCCCAGGTGTAGTTGCCGAAGTCGTCGATCGCGTCGGCCACGGCCTTCGCGAGAGCCGTCGGCATGAAACCGGCCGCTGCAAGAGCGGTCAGGCCGTGCAGAAAACTTCTGCGCGGAATGGGAATTTGGAGGGCGTTCATTACGGTTTCTCCTGTTTCTTTCGTGGGTCGTACCGAAAGAAAATCTGCGCGGCACAAAGACCGCCGGGGTAAAAACTTTCTCTTTCGGTCTTGGTCAGTCGCCTCTTGGGACGACTGCTCGTTTGTACGACTCGTGAGAGGACGCATCCGTCCCCTTCAAAAGTCCAGGGCAGTCTAAAAGCCGCTGTTTTTTCAATCCACTGCGACTTTTCGGAATAACGTTAAGAAATCCCGACGAAAGTTAAGTAATGGAGAAACCTGAGTTAAGAAATTCAGACGTCGATGCAAAGCACGCGGGCGATTTCCTGCGAACTTCCCGGCCAACGAAATGCCACGGGCTCATGATTTAGCTCCACAAGCCAGCGGGCGACCTCACGGATCAATGTCTTTTTGTCGGGCGCGCGCATCTCGGCAAAGGCATGGCGAGTGAGCTTCGTTAAGAAACATTCGACCAGATTGAGCCAGAAGGCATTTTTGTGCTCGCACACAAAGTGAAAGCGTCCTTTGCGGCAGCCTGCCAGATATTCAAGCACTTCTTTGGTGCGATAGATCCAGCACTTTTCGAGGACAAGCACGATGTCATAGCGCTGCGGGTAGCGCCTATCGGCCTGCTTAAGAAATTCCACAAACGCGTCTCCCGTGTAGTCCTCGCGCACAAGGCTAAAGACGCTGCCCGTCTGCATATCGGTCCCGGTAAGTACGGAAAAGCGCTCATCGCCTGCCTGACGCGGTCCCGGCGGTTGCGGATCGGGAACGGAAGCAAGCGTCACGGCCTGCATCACGGCCGAATAGGCCGCACCTTCGGGCTCGACGGCACAAAAGCCCGTACCCAATGCGTCGCGCTCAAATTTCGGCACCAGTTCCATACGCTTGTAGAGAAGCAAAATCTGCTTTTTGTCCTCCAAAGGCGACTCGTCCCGACACTCCAGACAATAGTCGAGATGCCGAGGTTTGGCCGTCGGGTCGTTCAGAATGTTCCAGACCGTGGAGCTACGGACGTTTTCAAGCGAGGCGTAGCCTGCCGCCGCACAATGCCGCTGCACGTAATCGGTGAGCGCCGTGATGGTCCAGCGTTCCTGTTCGGGACCTTCGGGAACATCCTCAGGAAACTGGCAGGCCAGAGACACAAGCCAGGCCTTGGCGCCGGCGTCAATCACGTCGTTGCGTCCGGTTCGATCCAAATCGCCCAAAGCTTCGTCAACACCATAGGCAAAGCACTTCTTGAGAATCTTGGCGATCGTGGGCGTGGAAATTGCGAGCTCCTTTTCGATGTCGGCATATGTTTTACCGTCGGCACGCAACAAAATCACGCGGGCACGCTGCCGCAGACGAGAGGCTGTCTCTGACGAAGCAATGAGTTTTTCCAATCGCACTCGTTCTTGTGTCGTCAAACGAAGCTCAAATCTCTGCGGACGTCCGGCCATGCTTTTCCTCTGCGCTCTTGCTGTTCATTCCGTCATTGTATGGGCTCAGTCGGGAAGGAGCCATTTGCAAGCTTGCCGGACAACATGAACGTCCTTCGCAGCAAGATGAGCGCCTCGTTCTACCTAGGCGAACTTGCCGGCGTACCTTGGATCACGCTGCCGCTGGCTGAAATCGACGGTGCTCCGCTTGGCGTGTCTTTGATCTCGGCGTGCGGCACGGATGCTTGGCTGTTGGAGCTCTCAAAACCTCTGGTACAAAACCGATAAGCTGAAAAAGGCCGGCTTCGGAAAACCGAGGTCGGCCATGCTGGTTTAGGATCAGAGCGCGATTCCGACGCCGAAATAACCCGCCACCAAAATCACGATACCAAAAACAATGCGGTACCAACCGAAAACTCGGAAGTCATTCGTGGAGACATAGCGCAGAAGCCAGCGCACCACGACGATCGCAGAAACAAAGCTCACCACGAAACCCACGGCAATGGCCGGAAGACTGTCAAAGGCCAGGGCGTCCCGCGACTGCCAGAGATCCCAGACCGTGGCACCGAAAATGGTAGGAATCGCCAGAAAGAACGAGAACTCGGTGGCTGCCTTGCGGGACAAGCCCAGAACCAGGCCGCCGATGATGGTCGAGCCCGAGCGCGACGTGCCGGGGATGAGCGCAAAGCACTGCATGCAGCCCACGGCAAAGGCGTCCTTGGCCGTCATATCGTCAATTGTCGGCACGCGCGGCGTGATGTTCTTGCGCTCGTGGTAGTCCTCGATCCACAGAATGATCAGGCCGCCGATCACAAGCGCGAGCGCCACCGTAAAGACATTGAAGAAATGCGACTTCACAAAGCTCGAAAGCGTGGCGCCCAAAACGGCAGCAGGCAGAAAGCCCACGATGATGTTGATCGCAAGACGCTGCTCTTTTCCGGACTTAAAGAGGTTAAGCAAAATCGCTATCAAGCGCATACGGTAATGCCAGCAGACGGCGACGATGGCGCCAGCCTGAATGGCGATGTAGAACGTATCAGCCCATACGGGAGCAAAATTGATGATGTCGCCCGCCAGAATCAAGTGTCCGGTCGAACTCACCGGCAAGAATTCCGTCAGGCCTTCAACGATGCCGAGAATGAGACTTTGGATGAGAATAAGAATGTCCATGGGTGCAAATTCACTCGTTTAGGCCTTACCTTCGGGCTCGGCGGTGACGACTTGAGGGGTGGCCAATACCTTGTCGATTCGACGACCGTCCATATCGGCCACTTCGAAATCCCAGTTTTCCCAGCTCACGCGATCGCCCGTCTTGGGCAGCCGCTGCAGCAACAGCATCATCATGCCGGCAAGCGTGTTGTACCGTCCCTGCTCCTCTTCGGGCACTTCCTTGATGCCAAGCGTATCTTTGAGTTCCGGAATTGCAATGATGCCGTCCAAAAACCAGGAGCCGTCCGGACGTTCTATTGCCATGCGCTCGTCTTCGGTTTCGGCCTGGAATTCCCCGGCGATGGCTTCGAGCACGTCGCGCGGCGTAACGAGACCAACCACTTCACCGAACTCGTCAACAACGAGAGACAAAGGCACGATTGTGCTCTTGAAGTGTTCCAAAAGCTCCATGCCGCTTAAAGATTCGGGAACATAGACGGCCGGAAGCAAGTTCTGGGTAAAGTCGATTTCCTTTTTATCGACGATCTGCTGCAACAGGCTTCGCGTTGAGCAAATACCTTTGACGTCGGATAAGGAACCGGAAGCCACCACCAGGCGGGAACGCTTGCTGGTCAGAAGTTTTTTGACGTTTTCTTCGGTGCTGTCCTGCAAATCAATCCACTCGATGTCGCTTCTGGGCGTCATCACCGAGCCCACCTGACGTTCGTCAAGGCGAAATACGTTGCGCACCATGTCGCGTTCGCTTTCCTCAATAGCGCCCGAAGCGCTGCCCTCTTCTATCATCGCGTGGATTTCTTCCTGCGTGACGCCGGCTTCTTCACCCTTGTCAAGACGCAGCACTTTCAAGACGAACTTCGTGGAAAACGAAAGCAACTTCACGAAGGGGCTCATGATAAGGCTCAGCAAGTGAAGCGGACGGGCGACGACGCTCGCGAGAGCCTCGGGGCGGCTTTGTCCCAAACGTTTGGGAACGAGTTCGCCGAGCACGATCGAGAAATACGTCACAAACACCACCACGAGCGTTACGCCGAGTACCTTGGCGGTTTCGGGCGAAACGCCCCAGCCGACGAGCACTTCAGCGGCCGGCCCTGCCAGAGCCGACTCACCGACAATACCCGAGAGAATGCCAATCGAAGTGATGCCCACTTGAATGGTAGAAAGCGCCCACGTGGGATCAGCCTGCAGGGAAACCGCACGCTGAGCACCCTTGTTGCCGTCTTCGGCCATGATCTGCAGTCGAGCCTTGCGGCTGGTGACGAGCGCAATTTCGCTCATCGAAAAAACGCCGTTGAAAACAATCAGCGCAAAGAGCATTAATACATCAAACCAACTGCCCATGGCAAAAGAAAATCCTCAAAAATCAAGAGTTTTGAATTGTATGGAAAATTTGTTTGCTGACGCTTAGGAACAAACCGCAGTTGTGTTGCGAAGCATTGCAGTCGTCAGCGTTCACATCAAAGGTGCGAAAAAGTCCCGACCGGCAACGTACCGGAAGGGACTTCGTAATCAGACAAGCTGCATCGCTTCTTAGAACGGCAGCTTCATGCCCGGAGGCAACGGCATGCCGGCCGTGGCTTCACGCATCTTCTGCTGAGCGGCGGCTTCAGCCTTGTGAGCAGCGTCATTGATAGCCGCGGCGATCAGATCTTCGAGCATTTCCTTGTCGTCTTCGGAGCCCGAAAGCAGACTCGGATCGATTTCGACGCGCTTGGCCTCGTGCTTGCAGGTCACTGTGATCTTCACCATGCCGGCACCGGCTTCGCCCGTCACTTCGATGTTGGCGAGCTCGGCCTGAGCACGTTCCACATTTTTCTGCATTTTCTGAGCCTGAGCGAGCAGACCGGAAAAATTGCCTCTCATTTTGATTTCACCTATTGAGTCGTTTGAAAAAAATCAGTTATCGGCTTTTCGAACCGACGTTTCATCGAGTTCGCCGTCAAGCACACGCAAGCATTCTTGCACAAACGGATCGCTCTTAAAGGCTTCGATCATCGCCAGTCGCGCGGCGCGGCGCTCGGACTCCTCCCAAAGCGACAACGTCGGATGCGACTTGCCGTCGTGCTCCTGAGCGTCGAACTTCACCTGAAAACTCTCACCCTTGAGACGCTTCATCGCCCCTTCGATCAGATGCACTACGTCAGGCGTGAGCAACATACGGCTTCTCGGACGCAACAGCACATGATCATCGGTCAACTCCAACACGACGCTGCCGGCAGCCACTTCACGCGGCAGAGCCGTCAGCCCCGAGGCACACACAAGTTTTCGCCAGTTAGAAAGCAGTTCGTCGGGATGAATCTCTATCGGAGGAAGAATCACCGGCCCCCTGCTGGTGCGCACTCTTCTAACCGGCTCAGCGCTCTCCCCGGCCGGACTCCTGAGGCGGCAGATCCGCCCAGGGCGGTGCCGCGTCGGCCGCGATTTCAGGCGGCACGTCCTCATGCGGAATTTCAGGCGGCATCGCGTTGTCGGCAACATGTGCCTTGGGTGCTTCGCGAGTCGGTTCGGATTTTTTCTCGGGCACCTTGCTGCCGGGAGCAAAACCGGCTGGCTTAAAGGCAAGCATACGCAAAATGGCCATCGTAAAGCCTGCGTACTCGTCCGGAGCCTGAGCCATATCGGCACGCGCCTGCAAAAGGATCTGGTAGTCGAGTTGCACTTCTTCAGGCGTCATGCTGCCTGCGAGCTTGCGAATGCGTGCAAGCGCAGAGTCGCTCTCGGTGAGCGCATCCGGCACGCGTTGCAAAATAGCAATGCGGTGCATGAGGCTAGCCCAGTCACGCACAGCTTGTCCGTAACTCACGCCGTCCAATCCGATCTGTCGAGCCGTATCAAGCGCCTCCTTGGCCCTGCCTTCGAGCACCATTTCGGTGAGGTCGCACAGCACGTCGGAGTCCATCACGCCCAGCATCGCACGCACTTTCTCAAGCGTCACATCACCCGCGCAGAACGCAATCGTCTGATCCAGAAGCGACAAGCCGTCACGCATCGAACCACGGGCGGCACGAGCGAGCAGATCCAATGCGGCAGTTTCAGCAGGAATGCCTTCTTGCTGCATCACGTGCTGCATATGGCCGGAAACGGCCGCCGGAGACATATTCTTCAAATTGAACTGCAGGCAGCGAGAAAGCACCGTCACAGGGACTTTCTGGGGATCAGTCGTTGCGAGAATGAACTTGACGTATTCCGGCGGCTCCTCCAAGGTCTTTAGCATCGCATTGAAGGCATGCGTCGTGAGCATGTGCACTTCGTCGATCATGTAGACCTTGTAACGGGCATTGGAGGGCGCATACATGGCGCGCTCCAGAAGCTGCGTCATTTCTTCGACCGAGCGGTTACTTGCCGCGTCGATTTCAATGTAGTCGACGAATCGCCCCTCGTCGATGGCTCGGCACGCCTCGCATTTTCCGCAGGGATGGGACGTCACGCCCCCCTTGCCATCTTCGCCGACACAATTGAGGCACTTGGCCAAAATACGCGAAAGCGTCGTTTTGCCCACACCGCGCGTACCAGTAAAGAGATAGGCGTGATGAAGACGATTTTCGTCTAAAGCGTGCTTTAAGGCGGCAACGACATGTTCCTGCCCGACCATGCTCTCGAAGTCATGGGGGCGCCACTTTCGGGCGAGAACCTGATAGCTCATGGGAAGATCTAACCGAACAAAAGAATGGAGAGACGCCGCCAGCTTAGGAACTGCTTTCACGGCGAATCGGTCGGTCAATTATAAGGAAGCACAGAAACGAATTCGGCGAGCCTTATCCTCGGCACTAAGAGTATTCCGCCGTGGCTGCTTCGTTCCCGACCTGACCAGGTTAGCAGAGCTCTTATGCGAGGGGACCCGCCGAACTGCGCATTGTAGCGAAAAAGCGGCACGCAGGAAAGAGCGCGATGCCGCCTTTGTAGAAAATTCGTGATATTGGGGCGATTACTTGGCTTCGGAATCTTTTTCCTCACCCTTTTTGTCGCTCTCCAGACCAGCAAGCTTTTGCAACTGTGCAATCATCTGCGCCTGCTGCTGCAGCTGACGCTCAAGCTGGCGAATCTTAACAACATAAGGATCGTCTTCACCCGGCACCACACCGTAAGCCATAAATTGGGAATGCAACTGTTCGCGCTGCTTCTTCGTTTCCTTCGTCGAACGGGCGGGAACCCCCACCACCGTCACGTTTTCTGGTACTTCATGCACCACAACGGCGTTGCTGCCGATGCGTGCGTTGTCGCCCACGGTGAATCCGCCGAGAATCTTGGCACCGGCGCCCACCACAACCCCTTTTCCAAGCGTCGGATGGCGCTTCTGTCCGCGGCCGAGACTGACGCCGCCCAACGTCACGCCGTGATAGATCGTGCAGTCGTCGCCTACGACAGCCGTTTCCCCAATCACCACCCCCATGCCATGGTCAATGAAAACGCGACGGCCGATACGTGCAGCCGGATGAATTTCAATGCCGGTACAAAAACGCCCCACGTGGCTGACCCAGCGGGCAAAACCGTACCAGCCCTGAATCCAACACCAGTGAGCGGCGCGATGAAATGCCAGCGCATGCAAGCCGGGATAACTGAAAATCACCTGCATCGGACCAAGCGCTGCCGGGTCTCGCTCGAGAATGGTCCGCATGTCTTCCTTAATGCGCTCAAACATTTGCTTCGTATCCTTTTTTTTCTGTCGGTGTTGGTTTCGGGCAAACGGCGCGATTGACACGCCGATCCTGCACCTGATTTTGATTGTACCGCAGGCTTGCCCGAGGCCTGAAGCTCCAGGAGAGCTTTTGGCTTAACTTTGGTTCTTTTCCGAAACCAAAGGCTTTTTTCGTCCGGCTCTCAGATGTCTCGGGCAAATGATCGCCGCACAAATGCCTCGGAGTAAATCGACTTCGGATTGCGTCAGCAGCGCGCGAGAGAAAATACTGCGGCTCATCGCCATGAGATTCTTTGGCTCCTCGGGTTTATGTGCGCCGCAGGCCGTCATCGCCTCCTCCCAGTGCCGCATCAGCCCTTCGACGGCGGCGGCGCTTGCGGCCGGATCCTGTTCAAATCGCTGCTGCCAGCCGTAGAGTCCGGCGGCGTGCGCCCTTTGCAAAAGCGCCATGTGCATCTCGTAGGCTGCGATCTGTACCGCCTGAGCAAGATTGAGGCTCTGGCTTAAGGGATTGGCCGGAATGGCCGTGGCGAAGCGACAAAGGCCCACTTCTTCGTTGGTAAGCCCCGAGCGCTCGCAACCGAACACAAACGCAATGCCAGGGCCCTTGTTTTCCTCGGCCCAAAGTCCTGCGCGATCGGCACTTTGCCGCATGGTTTCCAGAGCAGGACCGAAGCGGCGACTGTAGCCAGTCATCGCAAAGGGAAGCGCCACGTCGGTCAAAGCAGCTTCAAGACTCGGGTAGTCGCGTGAATGTTTAAGCACATCGACCGAACTCGTCGAAAACGCCACGGCGTCGGGATTCGTGCGGTAGCCGGGGTCTACCGGCGCGACCACGCGCAAATCGGTAAAGCCCATCGTCTTGATGGCTCGAGCAGCCGCTCCGATGTTGCCTGGGTGGCTCGGTCGTACCAGTACAAATGAAATCCGACTGCTGTGCGGAGGAAGCGTTTGATTGAGCGTTGCGTCCATGATCCTGTTGACTGCATTTTTAGCGGAATAAGAATCATACGGGTTATGAGCATCGGATGCAGATTAGTTCAAGGTTTTGTCCGATTCTTGCCAATATCCTTGCTCATCGCCGCGAGCCTGATTTGATAAAATATGCGCACTCAAATTTCAGCCCCTTCCTCCACCGGACGGGCATCCATTCAATTCAGGGAGTTGATGATTCGCTTCAGCTCCCCTTTTGTCGTTATTTTTCTCTTTCGAGTCGTTATCCTCATGCCCTCAGCCCAACTTGAAGTCGCAATCCAGGCCTGCCGCAAAGCCGGCAACTTCATCAACCGCGAAAGCCTCGACCTCTCGGCCATTGAAGCCCGCGAAAAGGCTCCGTTCGACTTCGTGAGCCGCGTGGACACCGGCGCACAAGAACGCATCACGTCAATCATTCGTCAGTACTTCCCCAAGGACAGCATTGTTGCCGAAGAATCCGGCACAATCGTCAATCCCGGGGCGGACGGTGTCTGGTACGTGGATCCGCTCGACGGCACGACCAACTTCCTGCACGGTTTCCCGCACTACGCCGTGAGCATTGCCTACGCCCTCAAGGGCCGCGTGATGGCCGCCGCCGTCTACGATCCGGTCAAGGACGAACTCTTCAGTGCTGAACGCAGCCGCGGCGCATTCCTCAACAACGCCCGCATTCGCGTTTCAGGCCGTACGGACATGAGCAAAGCCCTGATCGGCACAGGTTTTCCCTTCCGCCGCAACGACGACTACGAAACGTTCCTGCCCAAGCTCGAACGCGTTGCCCGCTCCTGTGCGGGGCTGCGCCGTGCCGGTTCAGCCGCGCTTGACCTCTGCTACGTGGCTTGCGGCCGCTTGGACGGCTACTGGGAAGCCAACCTCAAGAGCTGGGATCTTGCCGCCGGCTCGCTCATCGTTTTGGAAGCAGGCGGTCTCGTAACCGACCTTTCGGCCGGTGAAGACTACCTTGCCACCGGCGGCATCTGCGTGGGTACGCCCAAGATCTTCGCCCCGCTTCTCATGAAAGTAACCGACGCCAATACCGGCAAGTAAGACTTTCTTTCCGAAATATGGCTGATACGACTACGCCGCTGCAGGAGGGCGGTGCGGCGGCGATTGACCCGTACGCCGGCCACACGCCCATCATGCGCCAATACCTGATGCTCAAAGACAAGCATCCCGGGGTATTGCTTCTTTACCGACTCGGCGACTTCTACGAAACTTTTTTCGATGATGCTATCCGAGCAAACCGCATTCTGGGTCTCACGCTCACGCGTCGCGGAAAGGATTCCGAGGGAAACGCTATTCCGATGGCGGGTGTCCCTGCGGCCACACTCGAGCAGTATTTGGCACGTCTCGTGAAAGCAGGCGTATCTGTCGCCGTCTGCGAACAAATGAGCGAAGCGATTCCGGGTCGCAGCATCGAACGAAAAATCGTGCGCATTGTGACGCCGGGCACGCTCACCGACGGGGCTCTCTTAAACGACAAACAAGATTCGCCGTTGGCCGCTTGGGTTCCCGGCAAAGGCCGAAACGCTCAAGGGGCCTTGATATGGCTAACACTTTCCAATGGTGATTTCCGTGCGTGCAAATGCACGTTGCGAGACCTTCCCGGCGAAATCGCTCGCATAACGCCCGGCGAAATTCTTCTTTCGGAAACGGTCAAAGAAACGCGAACCAACGACTTCGACGGTATTCCGGTGACAACGCTTCCCGACTGGCACTTTGACGGCCAACGCGGTGCTGCACTAATCAAAGAAAAATTTGGACTGGAAGCGCTCGCCGCACGAGGACTTGAAAACGAACCGGAGATTCTTGCCGGCGTCAATGCCATCCTTGGGTACGTTGAACAGACTCAATGCGATGCACTGCCGTTCTTGCGTGCACCGGTATTGGAAGAAAACAGTGCCTACGTAGCGCTTGACGCCGTTGCGCGCCGCAATCTGGAAATCAGTGAAACGATTCGCGGCGATGAAGGCGACACGCTCATGCGCGTGGTGGATCACTGCCGTACAACAATGGGATCGCGCACACTGCTGCATTGGCTGCATCACCCGTTACGTGATTTTGCGGTCGTACGCAGCCGCCATGAAGCCGTTGATGAACTTCTCAAAGACACAACCATTCGTGGAGAACTCGACGCTTGCGTCAACGGCCTTCCCGATATCGAGCGCAATGCCGGACGCATCGCCCTCAGAAGCATTCGTCCGCGCGAGCTAGCCGCACTTCGCGACAGTCTGGAAAAACTCGACAGCTTTGCTGCTCTCGGTCAGCAGTGCCGTAGCCCGCTACTAAGATCTCTTGCTCAAACCGCCGTCATCGATATCGTGCTCAGTCAGGAGCTGCACAAATGGGTTGCACAAGAACCCGCAACTCTTTTGCGAGAGGGCGACGTCATCGCCGCAGGAGCCGACGAAGAGCTTGACAGCTTGCGTGCCATGCGTGACAACGCTGGTGAATTCCTCGTTAATCTGGAAACCAGAGAAAAAGAGCGCACAGGTTTATCGTCGCTTCGCGTTGAATACAACCGCGTCTCCGGCTACTACATCGAAGTTCCCCGTGCGGCCGCTGAACGAGTTCCTGCCGACTACCGACGTCGTCAGACACTCAAGAACGTCGAGCGTTTCATCACACCGGAACTTAAAGCTTTTGAAGACAAAGCACTTTCGGCTAAAGAACGTTCTCTGGCTCGTGAAAAAGAACTCTGGGATGCGCTTCTCGATCGCATCCAGGTTTTTGTCAAACCGCTTCTGGACGCCGCAGCGGCCGTTGCGAGCGCCGATGCTCTTCTTTCCTTTGCCAAGCATGCCGAAACTGCTGACTGGATAAAACCGTCAATGAGCGCCGTTCCCGGCATTGATTTGCAAGGAGCGCGTCACCCCGTTGTGGAACACGCGCTGGAACATTACGTTCCCAATGACTGCGTACTGACGCCCTCGCGTCGGCTTCTTGTCATTACCGGCCCCAATATGGGCGGCAAGTCGACCTTCATGCGCTCCGTAGCACTGATTGCGCTTCTGGCATGCGCAGGAAGCTTTGTGCCCGCCACCGCGGCGCGCATCGGTCCGATCGACCGTATTCTCACACGTATCGGCGCCTCTGACGATCTGGCTCGCGGTCGTTCCACTTTCATGGTGGAGATGACGGAAGCGGCTGCCATTCTGCATCAGGCAACGCCCAATTCGCTGGTGCTGATGGACGAAATCGGCCGCGGCACCTCGACTTTCGACGGGTTGAGTCTCGCGGGCGCAATTGCAAAGGAACTGGCCGTCACCACAAAGAGTTACACGCTCTTTGCGACGCATTACTTTGAGCTCACACAGCTTGCCGCCGAGATTCCTGAAGTTGCCAACGTTCACGTAAGTGCTCGCGAAACCAACCGCGGCATCGTCTTCATGCACGATGTCCGTGAAGGTCCTGCCAATCGCTCCTATGGTATTGCCGTGGCTGAACTTGCAGGCATGCCAGCTGCTGTCACACGTCGCGCCCGGGCCATGATGGCCGAAATTGAGGCACGATCGGTCGTTTCCGACAGTCAGTTGGATCTGTTTGCGATTGATGCACCGGCCCCCTTGCCGGCAGAAGAAAGCGAATCTGCAAAGGCAGCGCGTCACTTCGCCGAAGAGGTATCAATGCTTGACGTGGATGATCTCTCGCCGCGAGATGCTCTGGCACTCTTGTACACACTCAAGGAAAAGGCCGGCAACGCACTCAACGATTAGTCGGAGAGCTACAAAAAAAACGCTAACAAGAAGGAGGCTGCATGGCCTCCTTCT
>UPZS01000040.1 GCA_900538905.1 uncultured Sutterella sp. | reverse complement strand
TCCAGATAAAACTGCTTCAAAAAGCACCTTAAAATTCGCACATCGAATCTGTCCAGAATTTTCATACCAGTTCAGACGCGGCGGCGTTATAGTTTTTGCGCCTCTCAACCCACAACCAAAAAAACGACTGCCATGATCGATAGACCGTTTGTATACCTGGCCCAGACCAATCCTGTTGCCTGCGATTTGGAGGACAACGCCAAACAGATCCTTGACGCCGCTAAAAGGGCTCACGAACTCGGTGCGTCTATCTGCGTGACGCCTGCCATGTCGCTCACCGGATGGCCGCTTGAAGGGTGGCTCGAGCGCGAGGACTTCTGGATGTCCCTTGAAGAGGCGATCAATGGGCTCGCGCAAGCGCTCTACCGCCAGTCGCGGGACGGAAAAATCGTGCTTGTCGGTGCGCCGAGTCGATCCGAAGGAAAAATCAATCGCTCGATCTACGTTTTGGGAAGCGGCGAGATTTTCAAACGTATCGATAAACCGCTGCAGGGAGGCTGTGTTCTTGAGAACGCTCGCTCCATACTTAATCACTCCGGAGTGGAGGTGAATTACTGCTTTGCGGATGATCTGACGGATGAATCCTTCGTGCGTGCGCTTAAGGCCGACGACGTTGGACTCGTCTGCGCGCTGGACTCCGGTCTGTTTGACTCGGGCGACTGCGCAAAGCATCGGGAATTGATGATGGACAACTGTGCTCGCGAGGGGATTGCGTTTGCCGTTGCCAATCAGGCTGGGGGCCAGGACGACGTCATTTACGAAGGTCGCAGTTTTGCCGTCAATTGCAAAGGTCGTGAGACGGTCCGCCTCAAGGTCTTCGAGGCTGATGAAGGGGCAGTGACAGTCTCCAATCTCTTTGAGGACAAGGCGACGGCACTTGTTCGGGAGCCCGGTCGATACGAAACGCTTTTTGCCGCACTGGTTTGTGCCGTGCGCGACTACGCCCGAAAAAACGGTTTTTCCGATGCCTTATTGGGGCTTTCCGGGGGGGCCGACAGCGCCCTGGTGGCAGCCATTGCCGTCGAAGCGCTCGGCAAAGAACACGTTCACGCCGTGATGATGCCCACGCGCTACACCTCGGACTTGAGCTTGAAGTTGGCTAAGGATTGTGCGGAGAATCTGGGCATTGATTACCGTGTGCGCCCGATCGGTCCCATCTACGATGCAGCCAAGTCTGTTCTTGCGGATGACTTTGCGGGAACTGACGAAGGTCTTGCCGAAGAAAACCTGCAGGCCAGAAGCCGAGGGCTTCTCCTGATGGCTCTTTCCAATAAGTTCGGGTGGCTGACGCTTGCCACCGGCAATAAGTCCGAAAGTGCTACTGGCTACTGTACGCTATACGGTGATACCGTCGGTGGCTACGCTCCCATCAAGGATGTGTTGAAGACGGACGTCTGGGAGATGCTGCGTACCTACAACGTTATGAAGGGCAGAGAAGTGATCCCCGAGGAAATTATCACGCGTCCACCTTCTGCGGAATTAAAGGAAGGACAGACGGACGAATCGGCACTGATGCCCTATGCCGAGCTTGACGCCATTTTGCGCGGGTTGCTCGAAGAGGGGAAAAGCGCAGCTGAACTGCAAGCCTTGGGCCACAATGCCGACAACGTTTATCGTGTGATTGAACTTTGGCTTCGCAGTGAGTACAAGCGGGCGCAGTGTCCGGTTGGCCCCAAAGTGAGCCGCGCGATGCTCGGACGAGACGTTCGCCTGCCGCTTACGAGCCGCCCGAGTTTCCGTAAAATTACGCATCGAAGCGCAAAAACGCTGGCATGAATGGATTTAGCCGCTCAAGAAGGATAGGAAGTCTCATGAAACTCGTTACCGCAATCGTCAAGCCCTTTAAATTGGATGAAGTTCGCGAAGCGTTGGCTGAACTCGGCGTCAATGGCCTTACCGTGACCGAAGTCAAGGGATTCGGCCGTCAGAAGGGGCACACGGAGCTCTATCGCGGTGCCGAATACGTGGTGGACTTTCTCCCCAAGGTCAAGATCGAAGCGGCTGTTCCCGACGATCTGCTTGAACAGTGCCTCGAAGCGATTCAAAAGAGTGCCCGCACCGGCAAGATCGGTGACGGCAAGATCTTCGTCTTTGATATCGAACAGGCCATCCGCATTCGCACAGGTGAAACGGGCGACGCAGCCGTGTAACGAGGCTGAGAAACGTCACAAGAAAAAGCCCCGTCGGAGAAATCCTTCGGGGCTTTTTTCAGCCTGACGCAGCGCGCTGCGCCAGGTTTCAGATCAAATGCCGATTACTGAACGGTACGGGTGCCGATCACTTCGATCACGGCGCGACGGTTCGGGGCGAGGCACTTGATGAGGTCCTGCATGTTGCGGATCTGGCTGCCGGCTGCGGGCTTCGGGCAGTTCACGACAGGATCGGCGGCACCGCGGCCTTCGGTCTGGATCAAACCGCCGTCAACACCCTTTTCACTCAAGTAGGTCTTCACCGCTTCGGCGCGACGTTCGGAGAGCTTCTGGTTGTAGGCATCCTTGCCGAGGCGGTCAGCGTAACCGGTCGTGAGGATCACTTCAACGTCCATACCGGCCATACGGCTCACGAGCTGATCGAGCATGTTACGGCCGTCTTCGGAGAGCTTGGCGCTGTCAAAGGCAAACAGCGTATCGGCAGCGAGCGTCACCTTGGCAACGCGCGGTTCTTCCACAGGAGCAGCTTTTGTGCAGGCGGCGGCAGACAGGATGTCCTTGTCGCAGGTGCAACCGAGGCCGTCCGGACCGCCCTGTTCAGCAAGAGCGGGCGTCCAGAAGCTGGTGCGCCAGCAAAGACCGGTAGAGTTCGTCACGACCTTGCTCTGGGAATCCAAAACATAGGGAACGACAGTATCGGAAGCCATTGCGCTACCGGCAGTGGCCATCAACACAGCAGCGGCGAGGCCGCAAAGCTTGATCGAAGTCTTCATATTTACGCTTCCTTTCTTTTTAGTATGCAAAGACGGGCACTGCACTGTTTCGTCGGTGTGTCCCGCGTCAGCCGGTTTCATATCCGGCGCGGTTGGGGTCAAAGGCCCTAAAACCTTCGCTTGCGTTTGCTCCAAAAAAGCACACGCAAACAACTTCCGTCTCAGAAAGACAGAACTTTGTCCGTATTGTGCCGCATCTTGAAGCAAAAGGAGAAGGGAGACGCAACAAAATGTGCGAAAACCCCGATTTTTGTCGCAAAAATCTTCTGATAGGCGGACAGTTATGCGTAGGTTGCTTCGTTTTTCGATGTCCGTGAAGCTCAAAATCGCACTATGCGTCGATTTGAGGCTTTGACGGATGTTTTCGGCAAAGTCCGCTTAAGACCGTCCGGACCGAAAAATACAATACACGCGTTTTAGAGCGTAAATCGCTAAAATGCCTGGGGTTCTGCCGCGGGGATCAAGGGGATGTTTGCGCTTTGCTTTTTTCCGCCGGCGAAAATCAATTTCAAGCGTTCAGTTAATTGACAGACTGACGCTTTGTCTATCGGGGTACCATGGATACGAACGACGATACCAAGCTCAATCAGGACAATGCCCAAGGCGAAGCCAACGGCATGCCGATTTCTTACTCTTTGGAAACGCTTCCGATTTCGCTTGAAACCGAAATGAAGCGCTCCTATCTTGATTACGCCATGAGCGTGATCGTGGGGCGTGCACTGCCTGACGTGCGCGACGGCTTTAAGCCCGTGCATCGCCGCGTGCTCTTTTCCATGCACGAACTCGGAAACGACTTCTCGCATGCCACGAAGAAGTGCGCTCGTATCGTGGGTGACGTCATCGGTAAATACCATCCGCACGGCGATCAGGCTGTCTACCAGACGCTGGTGCGTCTGGCGCAGGACTTTTCCATGCGCTATCCGCTTGTCTGGGGCCAGGGCAACTTCGGTTCGATCGACGGCGACGGCGCTGCCGCCATGCGTTACACCGAATGCCGTCTGGCTCGCATTGCTGATGCGATGCTCGACGACCTGGAAGAGGACACGGTTGACTTCGTTCCCAACTTCGACAACTCCGAAAAGGAACCCTCCGTACTGCCCGCGCGTCTGCCCAACCTTCTTGTGAACGGTTCGGCCGGCATTGCCGTGGGTATGGCCACCAACATTCCGCCGCACAATTTGCGCGAGACGATTGATGCATGCCGTCATCTGCTGCACAAGCCCGACGCGACCATTGACGAACTCATTGCGCGGATGCCTGCGCCCGACTTCCCGACAGGCGCCATTATTTACGGTTTGAAGGGCGTGCACGAGGGCTACCGCACCGGACGCGGCCGAGTGATCATGCGCGCACATACGCACTTTGAAGAAACGAAGTCGGGGCGTCAGGTGCTCGTTGTTGACGATATTCCCTACCAGGTCAACAAGAAGGTGCTCGTCGAATCGATCGCTCGACTGATGCGCGACAAGAAGATTGAGGGCATCAGTGAACTGCGCGACGAGTCGAGCAAGACCGTGCGCATTGTTATGGAACTCAAAGCCGGTACATTCGGTGAAGTTGTCCGCAACAATCTCTTTAAGCTCACCCAGTTGCAGTGGTCGTTCGGCATTAATATGGTGGCGCTCGTCGACGGCCGCCCGCGTGTTCTGAATTTGCGCGAAATCATCGAGGCCTTCCTGCGTCATCGCCGCGAAGTCATCAACCGCCGCACGATCTTCCGACTGAACAAAAACCGTATGCGCGGACACATTCTCGAAGGTCAGGCGGTGGCACTTTCCAACCTAGATGAGTTCCTGCGCATCATCCGCAACGCTCCCAATCCGCCGATTGCCCGCGAGCAGCTCATGTCGCGCGGCTGGAAGTCGGATCTGGTATCGGGTCTTTTGAACGCTGCTTTCAATCCGCAGGACTACCGTCCGCAGGATATTGACGCCTGTTACGGCCTGCAGGCCGACGGTTTGTATCACCTCAGTCCCGTTCAGGCCGACAAGATTTTGCAGATGGCTCTGCAAAAGCTCACCGGTCTCGAACAGGACAAGATCAATGACGAATACCGTCAGGCCAACGCACAGATCACCGATTTGCTCGACATCCTCGCCCGTCCCGAGCGCGTCGTGAAAATCATGGACGACGAGCTGGCTGAATTGAAGGACAAGTTCGGCGATGATCGCCGCTCGGAAATCGATCCGTCGGGTGACCCCAACTTCAATCCGCTTGATTTCGTGCCGGAAGAAACGATGGTTGTGACGCTTTCGCGCGAAGGCTACATCAAGCGTCAGTCGCTCACCGAGTACCGCAGCCAGCGCCGCGGCGGTCAGGGCAAGGCCGCTGCCAAACTCAAGGAAGGCGACGAGATCGACCGTATCATCACGGCAAGCAGTCACGATCAGGCCCTGTGCTTCAGCAATTTCGGACGTGTCTACGCTTTGCCGATCTACCAGATCCCGGAGGGCTCGCGCACGAGTAAGGGTAAGGCGATCGTCAATTTGCTTGACATCGCCGAAGGCGAATCGATCGTGACGATTCTGCCCGTGAGCCGCTTTGACGAATCGCACTACGTGTTCCTCGCAACAGTCAATGGTGTGATGAAAAAGACGTCGCTTAAGGAATTCGCCGTGATCCGAAGCGTGGGTAAGGCCGCCATTGCGCTTGACGATGGCGACAGCATCCTTACGGCTGTGATCACTGACGGCACGCAGGACATCATGGTCTTCGGCAGCAACGGCAAGGTGTTGCGCTTTGACGAAAACGAAGTGCGTCCGATGGGACGTGCCGCGCGCGGCGTGCTCACGATGAAGCTGCCCGAAGGACACAAGTGCATCAGCATGTTTGCCGTGCACGCCGATACGAACATGGAAGTGCTGACGGTTTGCGCTAACGGCTACGGCAAGCGCACGCCGCTGGCGGATCACCCCAAGCACGGCCGCCGCAGTCAGGGCCAGATTGCCATCATGACGAGCGAGCGCAACGGCGAGCTGGTTGCTGCAACGCTGGTGAATGTGGAAGACACCGTGCTCGTGCTCACCAACAACGGACGCATGATCCGTACGACCGTCGAATCGATCCGTCAGTCGGGCCGCGCCACCCAGGGCGTCAAACTCATGGAAACGCTGGACGAAACGGTTGTGAGTGTGACGCGTGTGGCCAACGAAGACTCCGAAGACGTCTCGACGGATGCGGAATCACACGGTGCCTCGGCACTTGCCGCTGAAACGACCGCTGACTCAGGTGAATTCCCTGTACCGGCAAGCGATGAGAACGGCGAAAATAAGTAGCCGATGACAAAAAACGCCCTGTGCGGTTGTTGTTCCGTGCAGGGCGATTTTGCAAAGATCGACCAGAAGCGCTCCGGCAGAGCATCGTTTGAATCAATTAACTATCAGGAGAGCGACCTCGTGTTTTCCCTCGGAGTACGTAGGTCGCGTGAAAAAATGAATCGCGTATATAACTTTTCGGCAGGTCCAGGCGTGCTGCCGGTTCCTGTTCTCGAAGAAGTCGCCAAGGAGTTTCCCGATTATCACGGTTGCGGAATGAGTCTGGTGGAGATGAGTCACCGCGGTCCCGTGTTTTCGCAGATCATTCGAGAGACGCGCGATCTTTTGCGTGAACTCCTGAGTGTGCCGGAAACGCACGACATACTTTTTCTGCAGGGCGGCGGACACATGCAGTTTGCGATGGTGCCCCTGAATTTGCTCGGCGCTGCGGCGGAAGCTTCATATATTGTCAACGGCGTTTGGTCGAAGAAGGCGGCGGCCGAAGCAAGCAAGTTCTGTCGCGTGAGCGTGATCGGAACACCTTCGCGCGCACAGGTGCCGCATCCTGACAGCATCAATGTGCCCAACGATGCTGCCTATCTTTATTACTGCATGAACGAGACTGTCAACGGCATGGAATTCAACTACATTCCGCAGTGTCCGGATTGTGTGCCGTTGGTCAGCGACGTGAGCAGCAACTTCCTATCACGCACGATTGATTTCCGGCGCCACGCTCTGGTTTTTGCAGGGGCGCAGAAAAACTTTGGACCGGCCGGTCTCACGGTTGTGATTGTGAGAAAAGACCTCCTGGGGCTGGCGGGCGAAACCTGTCCCACGATGCTCAATTACCAAGTGCACAGCGAGGCGGGCAGCATGTACAACACGCCGCCCACGTTTGCGATCTGGGTGGCCAATCTTGTCTGCAAGTGGCTTGTGAGCGAAGGCGGCGTGGAAGTGATGGATGAGCGCGCCCGACTGCGCTCCAAACTGATTTACAACGCCATCGACAGCAGCGACGGTTTTTACATCAACACGATCACGCCCAGCACGCGTTCGCGCATGAATGTGGTCTTCAACCTGCGCGAAGAGGCGCTTACCGAACTCTTTGTTAAGGAAGCCGCCGACGCGAAGCTAGTGAACCTAAAGGGCCATCGCTTGGTCGGAGGCTTGCGCGCGTCGCTCTACAACGCGTTGCCTGTGCGGGCCGCAGAGGTGCTGGCCGATTTCATGGCGGATTTTGCCAAGCGCCACGGCTAAAAACAAAAGGAAAACAGGGGGAACATGAAATGACGGATCTCTGCACGAGCGGCGGCAGCATCGAAGAGTTGCGCAAGGTGATTGATGCAACGGATACCGAGCTTTTCGGACTTTTGGAAAAGCGCGCCAAGCTGGCGCGTTCGATCGGCAAACTCAAAGCGGCCGGAGCCGTCTATAAGCCCGAGCGCGAGCGAGAAATTTTCGAACGAACCGTGGCACGCGCTAAAGCTGAAGGTACGCTTTTGAGTGAAGAGGCGATTCGCAACATCGTACGCGAAATTGTGTCCGCGTGCCGTGCCGTCGAGGCTTTGCCTTGCGTGGCCTTTCTCGGGCCGAAGGGAACGTTCACCGAGGAAGCCGTGGTTCGGCAGTTCGGCTCGAGTTTCAAGGCGCTTGCCTGCGGAAGTCTCGACGAAGTGTTTCATGAGGCCGCCAGCGGCACCGCTGACTTTGCGGTTGTTCCGGTGGAAAACAGTACCGAGGGCATCGTGACGCGTACGGCCGATCTGTTGCTTACGACACCTCTTAAGGTGATCGGTGAAGTCAATGTGGCGGTGCATCACAATCTGATGAATCGCTCGGGCAAGCGCGAAGACATTGTTGAAGTGCACGCCCATCCGCAGGCTCTTGCCCAGTGTCGCATATGGTTGATGACGCATCTGCCGCAGGCCAAGCTCGTTCCCTCAAGCTCCAACGCGCAGGCGGCTAAAGAAGCTGCAGCTGATCCGAAGGTGGCAGCTCTGGCAGCCGAACGCGCTGCGGCGCTTTACGGATTGCATATCGCAGCACATGCTGTCGAAGACGATCCGCGCAATTGCACGCGTTTTCTGGTGCTCGGCAAGGAGGCGGGCCGCAAGGCGCAAAACGTGCTTCACAAAACGAGTCTCATTTTTTCGGTTCCCAACCGTGCCGGAGCGCTTTTGGATGCGCTCGCCCCCTTTGCCAAGTACAAGGTATCCATGGTGCGACTGGAAAGTCGTCCTGCACGCAACGGCGCTTGGGATTACAACTTTTATGTGGACGTTGACGGGCATATCGAGGACGAGCCCATTGCCAAGGCTTTCGATGAACTCGGCCATATTGCTTTGTATCTGAAGCTTCTGGGCTCCTACACTGCAGCGTACTGACAAAACAAGAAGGGAGAAAAAATGCAGGGATTTGTGGCGCGTAAAGCGCTTGAAGCGATCAGCCCCTATGTAGCGGGTAAACCTATCGAAGAGACCGCGCGGCAGTACGGACTGAATCCGACGTGTATCGTGAAGCTCGCGAGTAATGAAAATCCGCTCGGTATGTCGCCCAAGGCTCAACAAGCGGCGATGCAGGCGGTCACGAACGGCACACGCTATCCGGACGGAGCGGCGCAGGTTGTGCGTGAAGCTGCCGCGGCCTTTGCCGGTGTCTCCGCTGACGAAGTGATTGTTGGCAACGGCTCCGATGAAATTCTGGGTTTGATCGCACGAACGGTTTTGTCGCCCGGTGATCGGTGCGTTTACTCGCAGTATTCCTTCTCCGTGTATGAATTGAGTGCGCAGGAATGTGCTGCCGAGTGTGTCGAGGTGCCGACCAAGGACTTTCAGGTGGATTTGGAAGGGTTGCTTGCGGCAACCGACATCAACACACGCCTTATCTACATCACCAATCCGAACAACCCGACTGGGTTACCGCTCGATCCCGGCGCACTTTTGACGTTCCTCGAGCGAGTGCCCGAGAAGTGCGTCGTGGTTCTCGACGAGGCCTATACGGACTTTATGGACGAAAAGCTCAGAACGCCGAGTTTTGAGTGGGTCAAGCGCTTTCCCAACCTACTGGTGACCCGTACTTTTTCCAAGGCCTACGGTCTGGCAGGGTTGCGTGCGGGCTTCGGCGTGGCAAATAAAGAGCTCATCGAGATGATGAACCGAATCCGCCCGCCTTTTAACATGAACGCGGCCGCGCAGGCTGCCGCGGTAGCTGCGCTTGAAGATCAGGCGTTTTTGCGGAAGGTCGTGCAGACCAATGCCACAGAACGTGCGCGTCTGGCAGCTTTCTTTGAAGAGCTCAAACTCGTGCAACTGCCTTCACAGGCCAACTTCATTATGGTGCACGTCGGCCCCAAGGCGGCGGAAATCAACGAAGCGATGCTGCGCAAAGGCGTGATTCTTCGGCCGCTCAAGAGCTACGGGCTCCCTGAATACATGCGTATTTCGGTGGGTTCTCCCGAAGAAAACGATATTTTCATGAAAGCGTTTCGCGAGACGCTCTCGGCACTTTGAGTCTTCGCGAAGAAAGGAAATTGGACAATGCGTTTGGCCTTGATTGGCGTGGGTTTGATCGGTGCTTCGGCGGCATGGGCCATGAAGCGCGGCGGCGTGTTTGATACGGTGTCGGCATTTGACCTCTCGACGAAAAGCGTGCTCAAAGCGGTGGACATGGGCGTCGCCGATGCGGCCAGCTCAACGTTGCAGGAATGTGTTCAAGGAGCCGATGCTGTACTCGTGGCCGTACCGGTGCTGGCTATTGAAAAGGTTATGGCGCAGATTGAACCTTTCCTGGGAGACGACACGCTCATTACGGATGTGGGCTCCGTGCGCGGCGTTGTGATAGACGGGGCTCGTCGGGTGCTTAAGGAAAAATTTGTCAACTATGCGCCGGTGCACCCGATTGCAGGCGGTGAAATGCCAGGAGTCGACTACGCCGACGCCGATCTTTTTGTCGGAGCCAAGGCGATTTCCACGCCTGTCGACGGTATCGGAGAGCGAGCCGTACGGTTTTGGGAAGAGGCCTGGAAAACGGCCGGCAGTGATTTGTTGCGCATGACGCCCGAAGAGCATGACGCTGTTTTTGCTTCCGTTTCGCATTTGCCCCATTTGCTTTCCTACGCAATGGTCGATTCCATTCTCAATACCGGAAGTGCCGAACGCAAGTTGTCACTTGCCGGGGCTGGTTTCAGAGACTTCACGCGTATTGCGGCTTCCAGTCCTGAGATGTGGGTGGATATTTTCCGCGCGAACAAAAAGGCGGTGCTTGAAGCGCTTTCCTATTTTGAAAAAGATCTGGCATTACTGCGTCGGGCTGTTGAAAACGACGAGGTCGAGGTGACGCGCAGAGTGTTTGCTCGCGCTGCCGACGCGCGCCGTCGCATTGCGCCGCATCTGCCCAAAAAACGTAGCTAAAGGGGTTCTATGATGCAATCAACTGTTGCCTCTTGTCCCCGTGAGAGCATCACGATCGCACCGATCACGACCGCGGCAGGAACCGTACAGTTGCCAGGGAGCAAATCGATTTCCAATCGTGCTCTGTTTTTGGCGGCGATGGCCCAGGGCAAAACGACGCTCACCGGACTGCTTCGAGCAGACGACACCGAACGCATGCTTGATGCGCTCAAGACGCTCGGCATCCCGGTGAGTTTTGACAATGACACGCAGGTGACCGTCACGGGGTGCGGGGGAAGGATTCCCGTCAAAGAAGGGGAACTCTTTATCGGTAATGCCGGTACTGCCACCAGAACGCTGACGGCGCTTTTGGCTTTTGCGGGCGGAAACTACCGGATTGACGGCGTTGCGCGTATGCGCGAGCGTCCGATCGGCGATCTGTTGGAGGCCCTGCGAAGTCTCGGCGCCAAGATCACTTGCGAGATCAACGAAGGCTTTTTGCCGCTTACGTTTGAACCAGCTTTTTGTGAGGGATCCCGAGTAAGCGTGCGCGGCAATGTCTCGAGCCAGTATCTGACGGCCCTGTTGATGCTTGCGCCGACCATTGCTTCCGAAGAGGGGTTTTGGATTGACATCAAGGGCGAACTCATCAGCCGCCCCTATGTGGAAATGACCGTGCGCATGATGCGTGACTTTGGCATCGAAGCCCGAGAAACGGCGACGGGCTTTTGGGTGCCGCGCGGAACATACTGCGCTCGGGCGTCTTATCGTGTGGAAGCCGATGCTTCGGCTGCAAGCTACTTTTTGGCCCTGGGGGCGCTTACGGGGGGCCCTGTGACGGTCACGGGCGTCGGAAAAGATTCGATTCAAGGCGACGTGGCTTTTGCCGATGCACTCCTACAGATGGGGGCTACGGTCGAAAAAACAAACGATTCGATCACGGTTTCGCGACATGCCTCGCATCCGCTCAAGGGGCTTTCTCTGGACTGCACGGCCATACCAGATGCAGCCATGACTTTCGTGCCGATGGCATTGATGACCGAAGGTCCCGTGCACCTTACCGGTATCGGCAGTTGGCGCGTTAAGGAGACTGACCGATTGGCCGCCATGGCTTGCGAGATGCGCAAGTTCGGGGCCACGGTCGAAGAGGGGAGCGACTACATTGTTGTGGCCAGACCTGAAAACGGAAGGCTCACGGATGCCACGGTTGATACCTACGATGACCATCGCATGGCCATGAGTCTTGCGCTTGCTGCCTGCGCGGGCATCACGGTAACGGTCAACGATCCGCGCTGCACGGCCAAGACGTATCCGGACTATTTTGAGGTTTTCGGTCAGCTGGCGGCGGAGCGATAACTCTGAAGACAAACGCAGTGTCGGCTCGTAGAATAGCGACTTCAAAACCAAGCTCAAGGATGTGGAAAGTGACACAAGCGAATCCGATTCCCGTCATAGCCATCGATGGTCCGAGTTCCAGCGGCAAAGGAACGGTGGCCGCGGCTTTGGCCGAGAAACTGGGGTTTCATTATCTCGACAGCGGTGCTCTTTATCGACTCACGGCGCTGTCGGTTCTCAAGGCGGGCGTGAATCCCGACGAGGAGGCCGCGTGTGAGGCCGTTGCCCGTGCCATGAAGCCTGTTTTTAAAGAAGGAAAGATTTTCCTTGAAGGTGAAGACGTCACGCAGGCCATCCGAGCCGAAGAAGTGGGTTTGACCGCCAGCCGCGTAGCCGCCTTGCCCGCTGTGCGTCAGGCGCTCACTGATTTGCAGCGCGATGCGCGACAGGCTCCCGGCTTGGTGGCCGACGGTCGCGATATGGCCAGCGTTATCTTTCCGGATGCGGTTTTGAAAGTGTTTTTGACAGCTACGCCTGAAGCGCGTGCAAAAAGACGCTTTAATCAGTTGATTGTCAAGGGAATTTCTGCTAATCTGAGCGACCTTACTCGTGATCTGGCTGAACGCGATCGCCGCGACCGCGAGCGCAAGGCTGCGCCTTGTGTGCCGGCGCCGGACGCAAAAGTTCTCGACAATTCCGATTTGAACATCGAGCAGACGCTTGAAACGGTCTATCGGTGGTATCGGGAGCTGTGCGCCTGATTTCCGCGTTGCCAATAAAAAGTAAGACAGATTTTTTTTACGGAATGCCGAGACGGGGCTCGGCATTCTTTAATTTTGCAAACACCACCGACTGACGGCTTAAAAACCGGTACCCCGGGTCGGTGAGATTTCAACGTTTTTTAATTTTCATGTCCAACACTACCAATACCGAATCTTTTGCCCAGCTTTTTGAGGAAAGCCTCGCTAAGCAGGAAATGCGTCAGGGTGAAGTTATCACCGCCGAAGTGCTGCGCGTCGAACACAACTTCGTGGTTGTGAACGCCGGCCTGAAGTCCGAAGCCTATGTGCCCATCGAAGAATTCAAGGACGACCTCGGTGAAGTGACCGTTCAGCCCGGCGACTTCGTTTCCGTGGCAATCGAATCGGCCGAAAACGGTTTCGGCGAAACGGTTCTTTCCCGCGACAAGGCCAAGCGCCTGGCTGCCTGGATGAACCTCGAACAGGCTTTGGAATCCGGCGAACTCGTCACCGGTACCATCACCGGCAAGGTCAAGGGCGGCCTCACCGTCATGACCAACGGCATCCGTGCCTTCCTGCCGGGTTCTCTCGTCGACACCCGTCCTGTCAAGGACACCACCCCGTTCGAAGGCAAGACCCTCGAATTCAAGGTGATCAAGCTTGACCGCAAGCGCAACAACGTGGTGGTTTCCCGCCGCGCTGTCGTGGAAGCCAGCATGGGCGAAGAACGCGCCAAGCTGCTCGCTACGCTCAAGGAAGGTGCCATTGTCAAGGGTATCGTCAAGAACATCACCGATTACGGTGCGTTCGTTGACCTCGGCGGCATCGACGGCCTGCTGCACATTACCGACCTCGCCTGGCGCCGCGTGCGTCACCCGAGCGAAGTGGTGTCTGTCGGTCAGGAAATCGAAGCTAAGGTCCTCAAGTTCGACCAGGAAAAGAGCCGCGTTTCCCTCGGCCTCAAGCAGTTGGGCGAAGATCCGTGGATCGGCATTGCCCGCCGCTACCCGCAGAACACCCGTCTGTTCGGCAAGGTGACCAACATCACCGACTACGGTGCTTTTGTTGAAATCGAAACCGGCATCGAAGGTCTCGTGCACGTGTCCGAAATGGATTGGACCAACAAGAACGTTGATCCGAAGAAGATCGTTCAGCTCGGCGAAGAAGTCGAAGTCATGGTTCTTGACATCGACGAAGACCGTCGTCGCATCAGCCTCGGCATGAAGCAGTGCAAGGCGAACCCCTGGGAAGAATTCAACCAGAGCTTCAAGAAGGGCGACAAGGTCAAGGGCCAGGTTAAGTCGATCACCGACTTCGGCGTGTTCATCGGCCTGCCCGGCGGTATTGACGGTCTGGTTCACCTCTCTGACCTCTCCTGGAACGAACAGGGCGAAGACGCCGTGCGCAAGTACAAGAAGGGCGACGAACTCGAAGCTGTCGTTCTCGGCATCGACACCGAACGCGAACGCATCAGCCTGGGCATCAAGCAGCTCTCGGGCGACCCGTTCACCGACTTTGCCGGTTCTCATGAACGCAACACGATCGTCAAGGGCACCGTCAAGAGCGTCGACGCCAAGGGCGCCGTGATTGATCTTGGCAACGACACCGAAGGCTACCTGCGCGCTTCCGAAATCTCTTCCGAACGCGTTGAAGATGCCACCACCCAGCTCACCGTTGGTCAGGAAGTCGAAGCTCTGATCACCAGCGTGGATCGCAAGAACCGTTCGATCCAGCTCTCGATCAAGGCTAAGGATGCCGCCGAAGCCCGCAAGGCTCTCGATCGCGTTAACTCCGACGCCAGCTCCGGTACGACCAACTTGGGCGCTCTGCTCAAGGCCAAGCTCGAACAGAAGTAATCGGGGGTTCGTATATGCGAGCCTTGACGAAATCAGAGTTGATTTCGCGGGTTTTCGGACGCCATCCGATGCTTTCCGGCCGTAACGCCGATGAAGCGGTAAACATCGTTCTTCGATCGATGGTATGCGCTTTGAGCCGCGGCATGCGAGTCGAAGTGCGTGGGTTCGGTAGCTTCTCTGTGAAGTACCGTCCTCCGCGCGACGGCCGCAATCCGCGGACCGGTGAAGCGGTTAAGGTGCCGGGCAAGTATGTTCCGTACTTTCGCGCCGGCAAAGAAATCCGCGATCAGCTCAACGCGGAAATCTTGAAGGACCAGTAAGAAATTTTTCTTTTCGGTTCGTTAAGAGCTTCGCACAAAGCCCTGTCTTTTCCTTGTGGAGAGGCGGGGCTTTTTTCTTGCTGATGTTTTTTTCCAGTCGTTTCGTTGCGCTATCCTCAGCGGTGATGACCTATGGAGGAACTTATGGGCTTTCTGCAGAATCCTGACACCGCCTTGATCGTGGTGGATGTTCAAAACGATTTTTTACCGGGCGGCGCATTGCCAGTTCCGCAAGGTGACGCTGTGATCGCCCCGATCAATCAACTGATCCGGGCAGCTTCCACAGTGGTGCTCACGGCCGACTGGCATCCCGCCGAGCATCAGAGTTTCGCGGCTAATCATCCGGACCGGCATCCCTTTGATGTGATCGATATGCCCTACGGCAAACAAGTGCTGTGGCCCGCGCATTGTGTGGGTGGCTCAAAGGGGGCCGCTTTTGCAGAGAAGCTCAATGCCGTTGAGGCCGATTTGATTCTTCGCAAGGGAACATGTGCCGAGCGAGACAGTTATTCGGCTTTTCTGGAAGCTGATCGTCATACGCGAACCGGTTTGGCAGGATGGCTCACCGAGCGCGGCATTCGTAAGGTGGTCATTTGCGGACTTGCAGCGGATTACTGCGTGAGTTGGACAGCATTGGACGCCGTTGCGGCGGGCTTTGACGTGTACGTTGTGACGGACGGCATTCGTGCGATTTCTCCAGCGTCTTATGAAGTCGCTCAAACGGCCTGGCGATCCGCAGGTATTCGACTGACAAGTGCTGAGGAACTTGTCAGCGCGGTGTGACAGATTGCAAAAAAGAACGCCTTTCAAAGCGAGACGAGCGTAGTCTTTGCGCAAGTCGGTAGAATCCTTCAGATCGAGGACATAATGCACGAACCGAGGTGTGGTTTTGTCTGTCGGATGCTCCCCAACAGAATATCAATTCGAAATTAATTAGGTAAGCAGATGTCGGAAGCGATTACTTTGCGAAAAACTCTAGTTGCTGTGGCGGCAGCAGCCGTAGCCGGCGGCGCTTTTGCGGCGGAACTCGGCAGCCTGATGGTTTATTCGGCTGTGGGTGAACCTTTGAACGCCGAATTGACGATCCGTGACGTGGATCCGAAGGCTGAACAGCTGATGGTTCGTTTGGCGCCTGCTTCAACCTATCGTCGCGTCGGTAAGGAGGTTTCGCTGTCCTTAAACGACATTTCGCTGACGCTTCTCAAGAAGGAACCGTATACCGTCAAAATTAAAGGGCAACAGGCGGTTTCTGCGCAGCAGTTTCCGCTGATCGTTGAACTGTCCGAAGCCGGAAAGCTCTCGGCCAAGCTCTATGAGGTTCGTCTGCAGGATCGACCGACAGCACCGATGGTCAAAGAGGCTGAGGCGGCGAAAAAGCCTGCTCCGATCGTGGACGCATCGACCAAGGAAAAGAGCGTGGTGCCTTCAGCCGGTACCGGAGCAACGACTCCGGCAGAACCCGCAAAGACTCTGTCGACAGTGCCGTCGGCTAAACCCGCGGCTGTGAAGAAAGCGTCGACGGAACCCGCCTATGTGCCTCCTGTTCGTGAACCGGTGCAGAGCACGGCAAAGCCGACTGCACCCAAACAGTCCGTACAATCCGCCAAGCCCGCACCCAGGGCCACGGCAGCCGGCCCGGTAAAGCTTCCGCTTAATCCGGCTGATTATGATTTGGATCAGCCGTTTTTGGTGCGCGACGGCATGACGATGTGGTCGATTGCCACTCTTTACCGTCCGCGCTATCCGCAGGCCTCAATGGATCAGATTCTGGTGGCCTTTGTGCGCGCCAATCCCGGCGCTTATGAAAAGGGTCGCGTCAACGGAGTGAAAGTTGGTTCACGTCTTAAGGCGCCGCTTGCGGACGATGTGGCGGCGGTGGAATTGGATGAAGCCTGGGCTTTGGTGCGTGTGGCTCCCAACGCCGATGCTCGCAAAGCACCAAGTCAGAAGGTGCTGCAGCGTGCGCACAAGCGAATGCAGAAGGAGTCCCCGGCATTGTGGCGCAAGTGGAAGGCAGAACATCCGGAATCTGCAAAACCCGCTCCTAAGGCCCCGACCCAACCCGTAAAGGCTGAAAAGAAGCCCGAAGCGCAGCCCCTGCCGACACCGACGCCCAAGTCCGAGCCTGTAGCCGATCCTTTGGCGGCAACGATCGCTCAAGCCGATGCCCAGCACAATGCCAAGTTGCAGGCAGAGACAGTTCCGGCGGAACAGACCGCACCGGTTGAAAAGACGCCCGAGACGCCTGCTGCTGAACCGGCGGTAAAACCCGAGCCAGAAACAAAGCCTGCTCCGACTCCCGTACCGGCCATGCCGGCGCTCGACGAAAAGTCAGAGGAAGAATCGGGCGGATTCTGGGGGGCGCTCGTCGGCTTCCTGGTCCTCCTGGCTGCGGCAGCGGGTGGAGCCTGGTTCTGGATGAAACAGCGCAAGGCTACTTTCCGCCGCAAGGAAGAAAGCATGGGTGTCGTGAAGTTCCGCAAGGCCGAAGCGGCCAAGCCCGAACAGTTGCAGGGAACGCAGGAAATGCTGGATCGTCGCCTGGAATCCGAACGTGCAACGCAGCGCATGCAGGCGGCTCAAGCGGCGCGCACCGAACCCAAGCTCGGCGAAATCAAGCCGCAGGCACCGGCAGCAGGCTTTAATGTGGCAACGGCCTATGTGGACGAAGAATCGCAGGCTCAACCCGCAAGCGTTGGCGGCACGAGTGCCGAGACGCTTTCAGGTAAGCTCATCACAGCACGTACGTATATGGGAGTCGGTGCGTATGCCGAAGCCCAACGCGTCTTGCATGAAGTGCTTCTTGCCGGCAACGAAGAACAGCGTCGACACGCGTCCGAATTGCTTTCTCAAATTGAAGAAAAGACCCGTGGCGGACAGCAGTAATCCGAAACAGCCCGTGCAGACTGTAGCGCTTGGCATCGAGTACGCCGGTCAAAACTATTTTGGCTGGCAGACCCAGCCCGAAGGCAATACGGTGCAGGATGTTCTGGAAGGCGCTCTGTGCCGTTTCCTTACGGTTCCGGTGGCCACCATCTGCGCGGGGCGTACCGATCGCGGTGTGCATGCTACGCACCAAGTGGTGAGCATCGCCTCGCCCTTTCGGCGTGCCCCGGCCAGCTGGATTCGCGGTGTCAATACCTTTTTGCCCGATGACATTGCCGTGAAATGGGCCTGTGAAGTGCCCGAAGGATTTCATGCGCGCTTTGATGCGTTGAGCCGCACCTACCAGTACTGGATTTTCAATCACCCGGTGCGTTCGCCCGTGATGCACGGAAAAACAGGCTGGGTCTGGAGGCCCCTTGATGCGGAGAAAATGCATGAAGCCGCGCAGATTCTTGTCGGCGAACACGATTTTTCCTCGTTTCGTGCTGCCGAATGCCAAGCGGCAACGCCCGTTCGTACGGTTAAGCACATTACCGTGCGGCGCCAAGGCGCTCTGATCGGCGTGGAAATTTCAGCCAACGCCTTCCTGCAGCACATGGTGCGCAACATTGTGGGTTCCCTTATTTATGTTGGCACAGGACGCGAAAGCGTTCAGTGGCTCGCCGATGTTCTGCACGCCAAATCCCGTGCGGTTGCCGCGCCCACCTTTGATCCGTCAGGACTGTATCTTACGGGGGTCGAATATCCCTCGCAGCTGGAACTTCCCGTGGGCGGTCTGTCGCCTTTTGTGTTTTGAACCGGCTCGAAACTATTGCGCCCTTAGAGACTTTCTAATCGGAAAAGTTTTGACATAACTTGCTGCGGACCTCTTCCTATAATCTGAAAAAGCCATCTCGGGGCCGTGCACTTGCGCGGCCCTCAGCACGAATTTGAAAGGAAACACCATGAGCGAGAGCGTACACGCACCTGTTATTGTCATCGGTTCCGGTCCTGCGGGCTACACGGCAGCCATCTACGCTGCCCGTGCCAATCTCAAGCCCTTGTTGATCACCGGCATGGAGCAGGGCGGTCAGCTGATGACAACCACTGAAGTGGACAACTGGCCGGGCGCGGTCAACGGTATTGAAGGACCGCAGCTGATGCAAAACCTGCTCGAACAGGCCGAGCGCTTTGATACCAAGATTGTCTTTGATGTCATTCACACTGCGCACCTCAAGGAAAAGCCGATTCGTTTGGAAGGCGATATGGGGGCTTACACGTGTGATGCGCTCATCATCGCAACGGGGGCCAGCGCTAAGTATCTCGGGCTTGAAAGCGAAACCAAGTACAAGGGCCGCGGCGTTTCGGGCTGCGCAACCTGCGACGGATTCTTCTATCGCGGTAAGCCCGTGGCGGTTGTCGGCGGCGGCAATGCTGCTGTTGAAGAAGCGCTTTACCTCTCGCAGATTGCCAGCGTCGTGCATCTTGTGCACCGTCGCGGTACGTTCAAGGCCGAACCTATTCTTGTCGACAAACTGATGGATGTCGTCAAGGAAGGAAAGATTGTGTTGCACACGCCCTTTGAAGTGGAAGAAGTTCTGGGTGACGACAAGGGTGTGACGGGTCTTAAGCTCAAGAACTTTGAAGGCGGTGCCGACGAAGAGCTTGCCGTTGACGGCGTCTTCATTGCCATCGGTCATACGCCCAATACGAAGGTTTTTGCCGGAGAACTCAATACCGAGGGCGGCTACATTGTGACGGACAAGGCTGGCTTTGCGGCCACCGCCACGAATGTCGAGGGCGTTTTTGCAGCCGGTGACTGTGCTGATTCCATTTACCGTCAGGCTGTCACAAGTGCAGGATCGGGCTGTATGGCGGCACTTGACGCGCAGCGTTATCTTGAAAAGCGCGGTTGATCCTCGTCTTTAGAAAAGGGCATTTTCAAGCCGGGTCGCTTTGTTGTTTTTGCAACGACCCCAAACTCCCGGCCTACTAGATCACTAACGATTGAGGTAGCCCGGGAGTTTTTCTATTCCCAGCAAATCCAACAGG
>UPZS01000039.1 GCA_900538905.1 uncultured Sutterella sp. | reverse complement strand
GTAGTTCCCTTTAGCTTTTTAACGGCGTCCGAAACAGCTTTCGAGGGAGGTATGCTGACGAACAGATGAATGTGATCAGGCTGAATTTCCAGACTCAGAATCACCCAGCCGTTTTCGTTGCACACTTCCGTCAGAAGAAGGCGCAAAGAGTCGGCAACAGCTCCCGTCAGTACTGATCTTCGGTACTTAGGACACCAAACCACATGGTAAGCTGTTTGGCAAACACAATTCCGATTAAAAACTAATTCCAACATGGACACATATTATCATTTTTAGAGCCGCGATTCCTCCCGCGGCTAAAGCCGCAGATTTCCTCGCGGATTTCTATGAATTTTGGTCAACTGGTTAAATGAAAATCGACCAAATAGTTAAGTAAAATTTGGCCAACTGGTTAAATGAAAATCGGCCAAATGGAAAATGAGCAAATTTAAATACAAAAAACGCATTGTCGACACGATGCTCAAACGTCGCCTCATGACAATGGGAGCGGTGCTGATTGAGGGACCCAAATTGTGCGGCAAATCAACCACGGCATTGCAGCAGGCAGCAAGCGTTCTCAATATGGAGCCAGGGCGAACACTCGAGCTTGCAAGGCTGGATCCAAAGCTCATTTTGCAGGGCGAAGTGCCTCGATTGATTGACGAGTGGCAACTTGCACCGAATCTCTGGGATGCGATTCGCCGAGAGGTGGATGCTCGAAACGGTGAAAAAGGTCAGTTCATGCTGACGGGGTCGGCTGTACCGGTGGATGTATCGCTATTGAAACACAGTGGAACCGGACGATTTGCCTGGCTCAAAATGCGGCCGATGACGTTGGTCGAATCGGGCGAGTCGTCGGGAGCCGTCAGTTTGAAAGCGCTGTTTGACGGAAAGCATGAAATCGGATGCGTAAGCAATGGTTCTTTGGAAGAAACGGCTTTTTGCGCTTGCCGCGGCGGATGGCCACCTGCCTTGCAACTCGAACCCGAATTTGTGCTTGATCACGCTTTCAATTATGTCGAGGCAATCATCCATGCTGATATATCACGAGCCGACAACGTTAAGCGTAATGAAGAAACAACACGTCGCCTGTTACGAGCCTATGCCAGGCATCAGGGAGCGCAGATTTCAGCGCCTGAATTGGCAAAAGACATTGAAGGAAGCGAAGGAGGAAGCGTATCGGACAAAACGATCCTCGGTTATTTGAATGCTTTAAAGAAAATTTTCGTTATCGAAGATTTGCCTGCATGGAATCCGAATTTGCGTTCCAAAACTGCCATTCGAACCTCTGATACCCGCTATTTTTCCGATCCATCCATCGCCGCAGGCGCGTTAGGCATCGGACCGCAGGACTTGCTGTTGGCGCCAGAAACGTTCGGATTTATGTTCGAAACGCTTTGCGTGCGTGATCTACGGGTGTACGCGGAGGCTCTGGACGGTAACCTATATCACTACCGAGATAAAAGCGGCCTCGAATGCGATGCCGTCATCCATCGTCGAAACGGCACCTATGGCCTCATAGAAATTAAGCTCGGAAGCGAACAAGGCATTGCAGACGGTGTTAGGACCTTGAAGGCGTTGGCAGATAAGCTGGATACCACAAAGATGCAAAAGCCGGCATTTTTGATGGTTTTGACGGCGTTGGGAGATTTTGCCTATCGACGAGACGACGGTGTCCTGGTGGTCCCTATTGCAAGTTTGGGGCCGTAGTTGGGTATTTTGCCGGAACATCGAAAGTGGAAGCTCCGGCAAGGACGAAAACTTAGCCTTCCACCGCTTCGATTACAAGTTGAATCGAGCGCCGTCCGAGGTACTCGTTGATCTCGGGGCGGTAGGCGAGTTTGACGTGTGAGGCAAGGGGTTCATTGCGCCGAAAGAAAATGCCTTCAAAGCGGTTGCCAGCCATGTCGAGTATGAGCTTTAAGTGCGTATCCTTTAAGACGCGCTGAGAAAGAATGGTGAAGTCGTTGGCAAACACCGGGCGCTCGAAACCTTGCCCCCAGATGCGGCCGGAAAGGGCGTTGACGAGTCCGAACGTAATTTCTTCTGGAGCGAGTGCACCGTCCGTGTAGATGACGCGATCAAACGTTTCCGGACACACGGACTCCGAAACAGCCCTTTCGAAAAGTTCAATGAAGACGTCAAGGTTGTCGCGTTTGATGGTGAGGCCCGCTGCCATGGCGTGGCCGCCGAAGCGCTCAATAATATCCGGGCGCATCTTGCTCACATGATCCAAGGCGTCGCGAAGGTGAATGCCTTCAATCGAGCGGCCTGAACCTTTTAGCAAACCTTCTTCATCGTCCGGTGCAAAAGCGATGACGGGACGATTGATTTTTTCCTTGACGCGGCTGGCGACCAGGCCGACCACGCCCTGATGCCAATCAGGTTCAAAAAGCGTGACCGTGGCGCGGTGCTCCCAGTCCATGTGACTCACCAAAGCATTGGCATCGAGCTGCATGGTGTCTTCCAGTTCTCGGCGTTCGCGGTTGAGCGAATCGAGCTCTTGCGCCAGTTCCTGTGCCGTGACGGGGTCGTCCGTGAGGAGACATTCGATACCGATGCCCATTTCGGTGAGTCGCCCGGCGGCGTTGATGCGCGGAGCAATGCCGAAGGCAAAGTCACGAGCCGTGGCGTTGGCGGGATCTCGCCCGGTGACTTCAAAAAGCGCGTTGATGCCGGGGCAGGCCAGACCGCGGCGCACACGATTGAGGCCTTGCGCGACCAGGACGCGGTTATTGTGGTCAAGTTGCACGACATCGGCGACGGTTCCGAGAGCAACCAGATCGCTTAATTTGTCCAGACGCGGCTGCGTGGTGCGGTCAAAAACGCCGCGGTTTCTCAGTTCGGTGCGAAGTGCCATGAGAACGTAAAACATCACGCCGCAGCCGGCGAGAGCCTTGCTCGGAAAATCGCATCCGCCGACATTGGGATTGACGATGCAGGCGGCCTCGGGCAACAAATCCCCTGGCAGATGATGGTCGGTAATGATGACGTCAATGCCAAGTTCCGTGGCTCGAGCCACACCTTCGACGCTTGCAATGCCGTTGTCGACGGTGATGATGATGTCGGGCTTATGCGCTTGAGCGGCCGCATCCACAATGGCGGGTGTCAAACCGTATCCGAGCTTGAATCGATCCGGCACGATGAATTGAGCCTGGCAGCCCATCATGGCCAGGCCGCGCACAGCGATCGCGCAGGCCGTGGCGCCGTCACAGTCGTAGTCGGCAACAACCGTGATGCGCTTGTTGCTTTGGATGGCGTTGGCCAGAAGTACGGCGGCTTGTTGTGTGCCTTGCAACGTGGCAGGGGGCAGAAGTGCCGTCCAGTCTTCGAGAAGATCGTCGGAGGATTTCACGCCGCGAGCCGAAAGCGCGCGTGCGATCGGGCGAAGAATGCCCGCGTGTTCAAGCTTCTCGCTGACGACTTTGTCGTAGGGACGCAAACAAAAGCGGGTATTCACGAAGCATTCTCCAAAAAGAGGATCGTAGCGGGATTCATGTCCGAGCCAGTGAGACGCGCCAAGAACGAGCGTGCCGACGACAGCCGCTTTGGACACGACACGGTAAAGCCTTCGCCCGTGCCGACAATGAGAGCGGCGTCGCACCCTTTCTTTTTGGAGGCGGCGCTCAGCACATCAATGCGTTCGCAGACTTTGGGAATGTGCGCTTCCCAGGTTTGCCAATCTTGCTTGAGCCAGGGTTCGTACAGGTCTTCGATGAGAGCAATGCATTCGCCCTGAGGGGCATCTTCCAGCCACGTAGTTGCGCCTGTGACGTTGCCGATGCGCTGCAGCAGGATGCCGGCGGCAAGTGCCCACCCTTTAACGGCTTCGTTGTCCGTGAGAACGGAACGGATCTTGGTGGGCGGATAGACGTAGTCAAACGCGCCGCCTCCGCCGGAAAGCCACACTGTCTGAGCAGGACTGCCGATAGCGGTCAGCGCTGTTTCACAAGCACCAAGCAGTTTGATCAACTCGCTTTTTTCAGTACCCTCGATCCAAGTTTCGGGATCAGCGTTCTGCGTTTGAAGTACTTCAAAAGGAACGGCGGAGGCTTCGAGTTTTTTCTTGCGCGTGAGGTACAGGTGCGGATCCCAACGCTGCAGCACAAAGCCCATGTCAAGCAACACAGGCGTTAGCGCCGCACAGGCGGCCTCCATGTCGTCGTGAGACAGATTCGCTGGGGCGAGCGAACCGTCCTTGCGTCGGTTGCTAAGCGTCAGGGACCAGATGTCTCCTGAGAGCATCGGTCCGTTTTGGACAGCCCAGGCATAAGGAGCGGAGGTAAAGGGAAGAGCGCGGCGCGTTAAAACAGACCACATCCAGGACAAATGCACGCTTTTGGCAAAGACGGAGGAACCGAGCGGCTGCAGGACGGGGTCGTCCGACAAACGGCCGATGGTTTTGCGAAGGCGATCAATCGTTGCGCCTGAGATTCTGTCTTTTGCCGAAGGTCCCGGAATCAAACCGGGAACTAAAAAATAGACCTGTGCCATTGTGTGGTGCGCTCGCAGACTTCCAGTGGTGTTTCTCGAAAAAATGAGCGCTTCTCAGACAAATAAACAAACGCCTGCAAGCGGCGAAAACCGTGGGTTGCAGGCGCCGTCAGTGGCTGAAGCGCTTTTCAAAAGTGGCTCCATTTTAGCAATCCGAACGCTAATTTCGAGTCGAATGGCGGGAGCTCGAAAATGCAGATAATCAGCACGAAAAATGCAAAAGCGGCGCACCCTCGTGAGGGTTACGCCGCTGCTCAACGTTAATCTCTGCCTGAAAGGTCAATAGTCCTGCTTGGTTTCCGTCTGAGCACCGAGTACCACGCGCATCAGATCGGCCACGGTACCGGAATTGGTCTTGTCCATGATCGAAGCGCGGTGAGCTTCCACGGTCTTGATCGAGATGCCGAGGTCGTCGGCAATCTGTTTGTTGAGTCGACCGGCTGTGATGCGCTCGAGCACCTGCTGTTCGCGGGTGGTGAGCTTGCGCAGTAAAGCCGTGTTGAGGTTTTTCTGCTCGGTGGCACGACGACGATCGTGTGCTTCCTTGAGCATGCGTTCGACGAGTTGCTTTAAGGCGGCCGGGTCAAAGGGCTTCTCGATGAAGTCCACAGCACCTTTTTTGAGCGCATTGACGGCCATCGGAACATCGCCGTGACCTGTGATGAAAATGATCGGAATATCGGCTCTGCGTGCCAGCAGATGTTCCTGCACTTCCAGGCCGCTCATGCCGCTCATGCGTACATCAAGCAACAGCACGGCGATTTCACGCGGATCATATTTGGCGATGAAGCTCTCGCCGCTGTCGTAAAGCTCAACGCGATAGTCGCTTGCTTCCAGTAACCAACGGATGGAGTCCCGTACCGCCTCGTCGTCATCGACGACGTAAACGGTTCCCAGGGTTTTGACGGCATCGGATTGATAGGGAGAGTAGACCATATTGTTCTTAGCTTTCTGTTTCTGAGGTCAGAAGGATCGCGGAAATCTCCGCAGTCAAAAACTATAGCGAATTGGAATCGGCTGCGGCGCCTGAATTTTCACCTGTCTTTCCCGAAGTTTCAGTGGAGGCAAATGTGGAATTCGGCAAAAGCACCCTAATGATTGTACCGCCACCTGTGTTTTCGGAGATGACAATCCGCCCGCGATGACTTTCAACGACAGAGCGGCAGATATTCAGTCCGATGCCCATTCCCGTGACTTTGGTTGTGAAGAATGGAGTAAAGACCTTGTCGGGTTCGACCGGCATGCCGCAGCCGTGATCGGCAACTTCAAAGATCGTTTGCGTCTCGTTGGCGTTCACGTTGAATTCCACTGTTTCGGAATCCGTTTCCTGACTGGCTTCCATGGCGTTTTTTAGGAGGTTCAGCAGGACTTGCTCGATCATCACGGCGTCACACACGAGTTCGTGTCCGGGGCACAGAATCGAGACCTTGATCTTCATGCCGAAGCGTTTGGCCTGGATCAAGGCGAGCTCCATGGTGGCCGCAACGATTTTGTCAACGGTGACGGAAGCAATGTTGGCTTCACCTCCTTTAGCCTTGGCAAAGCCGCGGATGCGGCGGATGATGTAAGCGGCGCGCTGCGTTTGATTGATGATTTTGGTTAGTGCTTCGGCGACGCGGTCTTCGCTCGTGCGTCCCTTTTGCATCATCGTGAGTGTGGCCGAGGCATAGTTTTGCACCGCAGCCAGCGGCTGATTGAGTTCGTGAGCCAGAGAACTCGCCATTTCACCCATGGTGATGAGGTGCGAGGCGCTCTCGGCGGCTTTGGCTTGCACCTGCATCAGATTCTCAACTTCCTTACGGTCGGTGATATCCGTGACGGCGAGCATTTCCGAAGCGCCTTTGCCCGGCCAGGGCAGCACGCTGCGTGTCACCGACAGCCAACGACCGTTTTTCTTGTCGTGAATCTCAGCGGTATGACCGACGGCAGAAGCCTGGTTGAAGAGATCACGGATGCGGATGTGTCCTTCGACGCTTTGTCCCCAATACTTGCAATAGAGGGCATTGGCGTAAAGAAGCTCGTTGTTGTTTTCTTCCAGATGAACGACGCTCACGGCTGCGTTCATGGATTCGATCATCAATACGGTGCGTTCGTGTTCGGTGGCAAGTGCCAAACGCGCACGGCGCTGTTCGGTCACATCGCGCAATGCCACAAGCCAACCGGTGGATTTTTTGCGACCTTCGATGGGTTTCAGGGGTATCACGGAGACATGGCAGTCAAATTCGGAACCGTCCCGGCGGCGCGCCCTGTATTCCAGTTCAACAACTTTGCCTTCATGAAAGCGCTGAGGATCGGGGTCGCCCACTGATACGCCGATAGCTTCGCGCACCGACAGTCCCACCGGACTTTCTTCTTTGTAGCCAAAAAGTTTGTCAAAGGCTGTGTTGGAAAAAAGCACGCGTGAGGTCAGTCCGACCACAAGCAAGCCGTCCGTAATCGAGTCGTTAAATGTTTTTTGAATGGCTACGCGGGCGCGCAATTCCGTTTCCGAGCGGATTTGTCGAAGCTGGTAGCGCAGCAGGAGCGTGAGTGTAAATAAGAGACCGAGCGCGAGAACGATGATTGTTTTAGCGGGCGTCGAATCCACCAGAAAGGTCTTGGGTGTCGTATTGGTGGTGACAAAAGAGATGTTGTAGGGCAGAGGAGAGAGCTGCGTTTCAACCGAGACGCTGCCTTCGGGAATCGGCGCGTAGAGACTTGGCGGGAAACTTTTACCGTCGACGAGAATATCGAGTCGATAGCCTGCTTGCAAATTGGATTCGCCGGCAAGATCCCGTAGCAGACGCGTTAGCGACAGCGAAGCAATGACGCTTTCGCCGGTAGAAATCGGAATCACCAGGTCGGCGTAGGCCGTCATGCGGTGCTGTCGAATATAGGGTTCGGAGAACACCGGATGCTCGCTCATGATCGAAAATGCGACGGCATCCTGCGTGGCGTGCTGATCGGCAATGCTGGTACCTACCGCACGCGGGGTCATTTCCGAATAAAGATGACCTCTGCAAGCGGCCCGTACGGAACCGTCGGGCTGCGCGAGAATCACTTCCCGCAAAGCCGGGTGAAGTGCAAAAACAACGGAAAAGGCTTCGCAATCTTCCGTCTGATAAAACCGATGGGCCGGTGCGTCCAAACTGTGTGCAAGGGCAAGCGAACGCTCTTCAAACTGCCGGGCAATCGACTGGTTGAGGGCGGTTTGAGCGGACACTTCGAGTTTTCGGCTTTCGTCGTCGATGAACCAGAGACTCGTTGTACACAAAATCAAAATGAAAACGATGGCCGCGACCGTCACATACAGGCCGAAGCGATTGACGCGCAAGCTGTCGGCGCTGATGAGTTCGAGCAGTTTGTCGTCGACTTTGATTTTGCTGGTCTTGAGCATGGACGAAGAGATGCGGTCAACTGAAAAAGGCGTGTCGTGAGCTTTCGACAGCCGCAAACGTTCATTGTAAAAGAGCGGAGCGCGAGGTCGGTAAAATTGCGGCATCCAAACTCAGCACTTAGAGAGAATTTCAAATGGATCAGAACGAACTCAAGCGACTCGTCGGCAAGGCGGCTCTCAACTATGTCAAGGACGGCGATGTGCTCGGCGTCGGCACCGGCTCGACGGTCGACTGTTTCATTGATGCGCTTGCGCAAAGCGACATTCGTCCGAGCGCCTGCGTTTCTAGCTCCGAGCGCTCTACCAAGAAACTCATTGAATTGGGCTTCAAGGTCATTGATCTCTCGGAAGTGGAAGAAATCGGTGTTTATGTGGACGGTGCCGACGAAATCAACGCTGCCTTTGAAATGATCAAGGGCGGCGGCGGAGCGCTCACGCGTGAAAAGATCGTGGCTTCCGTTGCGAAAACTTTTGTCTGCATTGCCGACGAATCCAAACTTGTAAAGACGCTCGGTAAGTTCCCGTTGCCCGTGGAAGTGATTCCGATGGCGGTCTCAAGTGTTGCGCGTTCGCTTCGTAAGCTCGGAGCCGATCCGGTGGAACGTGACTTTACGACCGATAACGGTTGCCGTATTCTCGATTGCCGCGATTTCATGATTGATGATCCCAAGGCGATGGAACAAACCATCAACGCTTTGCCCGGTGTCGTGACCGTGGGGCTTTTTGCCGCGCGCGGCGCAGATGTCTTGTTGCTTGGTACCTCCGAAGGCGTCAAGACGATCGAAAAGGCGCGCTAAGCGCAACGACCCAATCGGAACAAAAAAAGAGCGCTGCCGTGAAGGTGGGCGCTCTTTTTGCCGGAGTCTTGCTCATTCCACCGGGACGTGGTTGGGAATTGGATCCACACCGTCACCGAAGAGATAGTTTTCGCACTGACTCATCAGGTGCTTTCTTACGTTGGGATCGGCGCAGTTCAGACCGTATTCATTAATCATCATCGTCTGAAGCTTTACCCATTCGTCCCACGCTTCCTTGCTGATGTTCGCCCAGATGCGCTTGCCGAGTTCGCCCGGAACGGGAGGATAGGCAAGGCCGGGGAGGTCCTTTTTGAGTTTTGCGCAATGCACGGTACGTGCCATAGTCGTTTGCTCCTTCTTTGTTAAAGCGTTTTTATAAAAATCTTAGAGCGGCGATGCCAGTTATACATCCGTTGCTTTTCAATCGGAAGATTTTCGACGGCGGCCTCTTCAAAGCCTCGCTTGATAAACCAATGCGCCGTTCGCGTAGTGAGTACGAAAATGCGCTTGAGGCCGGCTTCTCGGGCGCGTTGTTCGATGCGGCGCAGTAGCCGATCGCCGTCTCCTGCCCCTTGATAGTCCGGATGAACGGCTACGGCTGCCATCTCCCCGATTTCGGCTTCGGGGTAAGGATACAGTGCGGCGGAACCGTAGATGATGCCATCGTGTTCGAGAACGGTGAAGTGACTGATTTCGCGTTCGATTTTTTCACGCGGGCGCTTCACCAAAATACCTTCGGCTTCAAACGGCTCGAGCAGTTTGACAATGGCTGCCACGTCGTCAATTGTGGCCTCGCGAAGCGACTCCATGTTTTCCGTGGAAATCATGGTGCCGACGCCGTCGTGAGTGAAGAGTTCCGTGAGAATGCCGCCGTCCATGGCGTAAGGCACGATGTGAACGCGGTCAACGCCGCCCTTGATGGCCCGCAGTGCATAACCGAGGTTGTAGACGTCTTCGTCGTCGACCTGTTTGCTTTGAATCAGGGCCTGCGCTTGTTGGGCCGTGAGGTCCTGTTGTTTTTCACCTCGAACGCGCACACCGTCGACACCGACCGACAAAATGAGTTTGTCGGCGTGTATTGCAACGGCGATCGCCGTAGCAACGTCCTCCGTGGTGAGATTGAAGGCTTCCCCTGTGGGCGAAAACCCCGTCGGACTCACAAGAACAATATTTCCGCGCGATAACAGATCCTGAATGCTTTCGGCATCCACTTTGCGGACAACGCCGGTATGCAGATAATCCACGCCGTCAATGATGCCCATGGGGCGAGCCGTGACGAAGTTTCCCGAAACCACCTTGATGCGCGAGTGCTGCATCGGAGTGTTGGGAAGACCTTGAGAGAAGGCAGCTTCAATATCAAAGCGCGTTTCGCCGCACGCTTCCTTGACACACTCAAGTTCCTGAGGACCGGTGATGCGCACACCCTTGTAAAACTGGCCTTCGAGTTTGCGAAGTCCCATGAGCTCTTCAATCTGCGGGCGGGAGCCATGGACAAGCACAACGCGCATGCCCATGCTGGCGATGAGACTCACGTCCATCACGAGATGATTGAGGAGCGTCCTGTCGGCAACGACTTCCCCGGCAAAACTGATGACAAAAGTTCGTCCGTGATGCAGATGGACATAAGGAGCTGCACTTCGCAGCCAGGAAACCCATTGCAGTCGCTCTCCGGCATCCGGTTCGCTTGGGACTATCGTTTCGTATTTTTCGGACATGGCAGTTTCCGAACGCCTTTTATGAAAACCAAAAAGCATATTGGTGAAATTAGGTTGCCAAATTCTAAAGACTTAGAGTGCTGAGCGAAGTTTTACGTTTAACAAAAAAACAAGAGCATCTAAAGTTGAGGTGCAAGGCGAATCGGCGTTTCGGTAGACTTCGCCTGCACACCAAAACAACTGCAAAAACAAGACCTCAAGCGGTCAGTCAAAATCAGATTACATGAGTCAAAGCGACAATCCATTCGGTGCACTCAAAAGCCTTGTTGAAAAAGGACAGATTCAGACCAAGGCTTGGGTGCCCACTTCTTCGGGCAGCAAAAAGCCTTCGGCTGCGGCCCTGCGTTACGCGGACGCATCTGTAAAGAAGGCTTTTGAGGAAAGTACGCGTCAGCAGAACCGCAAAGCCCCCGAGTCCGAGAAGCCAACTGCCAAGCCGGAAATCAAGTCGGCGCCGCGCACACGTGCCGTGCATCGTGAGCCGCAGGCTGTGAAGATGCCGGAAAAACAATTGATCGAGCGCAAACATGAATCGAAACGGGCGATCAGCAAAGCGCAGCAGGTTAAGGATCAATCTAAAACACAGCCGACGCGGATGAAAGCGGAGCGGCGCGTACTCAAAACGGTGCAGCCGGATTCTGCGAACGAATCCTCTCGTCGTGAGTTGATGCCCGTTGCCCAAACGCGTCGGTCACCTTTTGTGCCGCCTAATCCGATTACGAAACCTGTGATGCTTGCTCCCGGCCTGCCTGTGAGCGAGCACGGGGAAGAGCTGGTTAAAGCCATTCAGGAAAATCCGGTCATCGTTGTTTGCGGCGAGACCGGTTCGGGTAAGACAACTCAGTTGCCCAAAATCTGTCTTTTGGCTGGGCGCGGGACCAAAGGCTTGATCGGACACACACAGCCGCGTCGCATTGCTGCAAGTTCCATTGCCAAACGCATCGCGGCGGAACTTGAAAGCGAAGTCGGTGAAATCGTGGGCTATAAGGTTCGCTTTACCGACAAGACGATGCCGGGAGCGGCCATCAAATTGATGACCGACGGCATTTTGCTGGCCGAAACGCAGACCGATCCCCTGTTGAAGCGCTACGACACGATCATCATTGACGAAGCGCACGAGCGATCCATCAACATTGATTTTCTTCTGGGCTACCTCAAGCGGGTACTTGCCAAGCGCAAAGACCTCAAAGTCATCATCACATCGGCGACAATTGATGCGGAGCGATTTGCCAAGCACTTTGAAATCAATGGCAAGCCCGCACCGGTATTCACGATTTCGGGACGAACATACCCCGTACAGATTCGCTGGCGTCCGGTGGACGATACCGATGAGACAGACGACAAGACGCTGATGGATGCTGTGGCCGATGCTTGCGACGAACTGCAGATTGCCGGGCGCGGCGACATTTTGGTGTTTCTGCCCGGAGAGCGCGAAATCCGTGAAGCCGCCGAAGTGCTTCGTGCCCGTAATCGTCCCGGACTGGTGGAAATTCTCCCGCTGTATGCTCGCCTTTCGGCGCAGGAGCAAGAACGAGTGTTCAAAAGCGGCGGCCTCCGGCGCATTGTGTTGGCTACCAACGTGGCCGAAACGTCTATTACGGTTCCCGGCATTCGGTATGTGGTTGATACAGGGCTTGCGCGCATCAAGCGCTACAGCTATCGCAACAAGGTCGAGCAGCTTCTGGTTGAACCTGTGAGCAAGGCTTCGGCCAATCAGCGTGCCGGTCGTTGCGGACGCGTGTCCGATGGCATCTGCATTCGTCTCTACGACGAAAACGATTGGGCCAGACGCCCGGACTACACCGATCCGGAAATCGTGCGTTCAAATCTGGCAGCCGTTATTTTGCGCATGAAGGCTTTGAAGTTGGGCGATGTACGTGACTTCGATTTTGTACAACCGCCTCCGCCTAAAGCTATTGCCGACGGTTATGCCATTTTGTCGGAACTTCATGCGTTGGAGAAAAACGGAGAACTTACTGACGTCGGTCGTATGCTCTCGCGCTTGCCTGTTGATCCGAAGCTTTCACGCATGTTGCTCGAAGCCTCACGCCGCGGAGCGCTTAAGGAAGCTTTGGTGGTTGTTTCGGGGCTGGCCGTGCAGGATCCGCGTGAACGGCCGCTTCCCGCGCAGCAGCAAGCCGATCAGGCGCACAAACGATTTGCCGATGAGTCAAGTGACTTCCTGAGTTATATCAATATCTGGAATTGGTTCGAGACCGAGCGCGCCAATAAGACAAGCAATCGAGAGCTCACCGAAAAGCTGCACCGTAACTTCATTTCTCCTCGTCGTATGCGAGAGTGGCGCGATGTGTGGCGTCAACTGAAGGAACTCACGGAAGAAATCGGTTGGAAAACGAGCGAGGAGCCGGCCGACTATGAAGCTTTGCATGCTTCTCTTTTGACGGGGCTTCTGGGTAATCTCGGCATGCGCGATTTGTCAGCCGACTTGCGGGCGGCTCCTTATCTGGGCGCGCGCGGCATTCGCTTTTGGGTCTGGCCGGGTTCTGCGTTGGCAAAGAAGGCCGGTAAATGGCTGATGGCTTCCGAGTTGGTGGAAACGAGCCGCTTGTTTGCGCGATGTGTGGCCGATATTGAACCCGAATGGATTGAGAGGGCCGCCGGCCACCTCATCAAAAAGAGCTGGAGCGAGCCGCATTGGGAAAAGACGCGAGCCGAAGTGGTGGCGCTCGAGCGCGGTACGCTTTACGGCTTGCCCGTGTATACCGATCGCCGTGTGCAATTTGCGCCGCACGATCCGGTCGTGGCACGCGACATTTTCATTCGTCAGGCGCTGGTCGAAGGATTGTACGAAACGCGTGCGCCTTTCTTTGCACACAACAAACGTCTGGTGCGAGAAATCGAAGAGATTGAAAACAAGACGCGCCGCCCGGACGTGCTCGTTGACGACGAGACGATCTACGCCTTTTACGACAAGATTCTGGACGCATCGGTCGTGGGCGGCGCCACGTTTGAAAAGTGGCGTCGTGTCGCGGAAAAAGAGAATCCGAAGGTTCTCTTCATGAAGCGGGATGATTTGATGCGGCACGATGCCAGCGGCGTCACCGTTCAGTGGTACCCCAAGAGCTATAGGGCCGCCGGCATTGAAATGGCGTTGACCTACCATTTTGAGCCCGGTTCACCCCGAGACGGTGTCACGCTTGCCGTGCCGATTTTCGCGTTGAATCAGATTGACGCCGTGCGTTGCGAGTGGCTGGTGCCGGGCATGCTTAAGGAAAAGGTGAGGGCTCTGATCAAATCGCTGCCGCAACGCTATCGCCGACATTGCGTACCGATCGATAAGTACGCCGACGGCTTTTTTGAAAGAACGGGCGGCGTGCAGATCCATTCAAAAACGCTTGTGGACGCGTTGATCGCCGACATTCGTGAGCAAACCGGAACGGCCTGCGAGCGCACCGACTTTAAGCTTGAAATGCTGCAGCCACACCTTTTTATGAACTTTAAGGTGCTCGACGAACACGGGCGGCAGATCGGCATGGGCAGAAACTTGGCCGAACTTCGTGCCGAGTTCGGTGCTCAGGCGCAGGAGACTTTCCGCAACGTGGCGCAGGCCGATGCTTCGGTTTCGGCGGACCTGACGGACAACATCACCAATTGGACGTTTGGGGAACTACCGGAACTCATGGAAATTCGCCGCCGGGGGCTCACGCTGATCGGGCATCCAGCCTTGGTGGACAAGGGAGATTCGTGTGCTCTGGACGTGTTTGACGATTTGCAGGATGCCCGAAAGGCGCATCGTGCCGGTTTGCGACGGCTTTTTCAGTTGCAGCTTCGCGAGCAAGTGCGTTATTTAGAGCGCAATCTGAACGGGCTGCAGCGCGTTCAGATGCAATGTGCCGTCATTGCGCCGATCGCCAAACGTTTTGAGAGTTTTGAAGAATTGCGTTCGGATTTGACGGCCGCAGCCGTAGAGACCGCTGCGATGCAAGGCGACTGGCCGATCAATGAACAGCAGTTTCAGCAAAAAAAAGACGAGGCACGCTCGCGTCTGACGCTCATCGGCGGTGAGTACCTGCGTCTGATGGAAACCGTGGCGGCCGAACTCACGGGACTCAACAAGAGACTGCAGGCCGCGCGCGCCTTTCCGGAGGCGGTCAAGGACATCGAAAGTCAGTTGCAGGGACTCTTTGTGCCGCATTTCCTACTGAACATGCCCTTTGAACGCCTCAAGCACTATCCGCGTTACGTCAAGGCAATCAATGTGCGTCTGGAGCGTCTGCGCAATGATCCGGCGCGTGACGCGGGGCACACTGCCGAAATCCAAAAGCTTGCCGTGCCCCTTGCTCGCGAGATGGCGGCCCGTAAGGGTTCCGTCGACGAGCGGCTGGAAAATTTCCGTTGGATGATTGAAGAGCTGCGCGTATCGCTTTTTGCGCAGGAATTGCGCACCCCGATGCCCGTGAGTGTCAAGCGACTCACCAAACAGTGGGAGGCTCTGAGACGGCTCTAAGTTTGAACCTGTTGTTGCAGACAGTTTGGCTCGAAGCGGTTATCCTTGCACTAGGAGTCAAACGAAGCCCGAGGTCGAGAGTTCGGGCGGCGTTTGTGTCCCTTTAGAGTTGGAGGAGAGAAAAAGTGAAAACCATCGGTCTAGTGGTCGGACATCACTGCGACACTGCTCTTGAAATCAAGGCGGCGATTCTTGCCAAGGATGCCTCCGTGACTGTGTTGCTTGACGAAGGCGACTTTGTGGAGCCTGCAGCTGATGCGACGGACGCGCTCAAAGAAGCCACCCGCAAAATCAATAACTTCAATGCGGTGAAACGTTTGCAAAAAGCCGGCGCCGACGTGATCGGTTTTGCCTGCGGTTGTCCGCATCGTTTCTTTGCGGAACTGCAGACGGAATTTACGGTGCGTTTGGTGGATCCTGCTTGCGATTCGGGTGAGCGTTTGTCTGCCGCCGATTATGCGCAGGCGCTGCTCACGGCTGATGTCACGCCTTTGCCCAAGCCCTTTAAAGTGGGCATGATCGGCGGTCTGGGGCCGGCCGCGACGGTTGACCTCTACGACAAGATCGTCAAGGCGACGCCCGCCAAGATTGATCAGGAACACTTCAAGCTCGTGGTCGAACAGAATCCTCAGATTCCGGATCGCACGAAGTGCTTGCTCGAAGGCGGTGACAACCCGACGCTTTCCATGTACAACTGTGCCAAGCGCCTTGAAGAAGACGATTGTGATTGCATCATTGTGCCGTGCAACACTGCGCACGCTTTTGTGGCTTTGATCGAACCCTTCGTCGGCATTCCCTTCATCAATATGCAGCAGGTGACGATGCAGGAGATTCAGGAGAAGTTCGGCGACAAGGCTGTGATCGGCTTGATGGCGACGACCGGTACGGTGCGCTCCGGGCTCTACGGTCAGAAGGCTGAAGCCATGGGAATGCCCATGCACGTGCCCGATGACGAACATCAGGCGCGCGTGATGGCCGCCATTTACGGACCTCAGGGCGCCAAGGCGGGCTTTACCGACGGCGTGTGCCGCGAGGATCTCTGCAGTGCGGCCGAGTATCTCGTCAAGACGCACGGCTGCAATGTGCTGATTCTGGGGTGCACCGAACTGCCGCTTATCCTTGATGAGGGTTTCATGACGATTGCCGGCAAGGAAGTCTTCATCATTGATCCGACATCGGCTCTGGCCCGCCGCGTGGTGAAGGTGGCGCAGGAAGCAGCCGCCGAACGCGGCGTGCTCTGAACGCTCAAACGAAAACGGGAGCCATAGAGGCTCCCGTTTGAAATCGTGAAACGGACGCAACGGAAAAGCCGGCGTCCGTTTTGTCTTTGTGAACGTCAGATGCGGTTGTCCGGAGCAAGCCATCCCAGAGAAGCCGAAACGGCGTTGACGGCGCTCAGAAGATGCCGTACCCAGTCGGGCTTGTGGCGCATTTCGATGCTCGAAGCGACGGTCACGGTGGCCACAATATGCCCGGTCTTGTCACGAATCGGAGCACCAATGCAGCGAATGCCGGTTTCCAGCTCTTCTTTGTCGTCGGCCCAACCCAGTTCCTTGACGCGGTTGATTTCCATGATGAGCTTTTCGGGCGTGTTGATGGAATGTTCCGTACGCGGCGCAAGTCCCGTGCGGCTGATGTAGGCGCTGACTTCTTCGGGCGTCATATCGCTTAAGAAAAGCTTGCCGCCGCTAGTGCAATGCAAAGGGGCCATGGCTCCGATGCGACGCGCCAAACGAATACCAGTACCCGGCGCGTAAACGTGCTCAATGTACATGATGGAGTCGTTGCGGCGAATGGCGAGGTTGATGGTTTGCCCCGTACGCTCGAACAGAAGCTGCATCACGCCGATGGCTTTTTCACGGATATCGAGTCGATCGCGCACGAGACTGCCGTATTCAAGGAAGGTCAAACCCAGACGCCAGCGGCCGTTGCTCATGCGGTCCACAAGGCCATCTTGGGCAAGATTCCAGAGCAGACGATGCACGGTCGACATATGAATTTCCGTCATTTCGGAAATTTCATGCAAACTGATAGGGTTCGGACAATCGGCTAGCGTGCGCAGAATGCGGCGTGCTCGTTCAAGCACTTGTACTTGCTTGATCTTGTCTTTGCTGGCTGGCTGTAAAACTTCAGTATTGTCTGTCTTGGAGAGCATGGCATATCACTCCTTTGAGGGATTGATAGTCGATTGCGTAATGGCTTGAGCGACGATTTCGGCAATGTCGCGTACAGGTTTGGGTGTTTCATCCCGCCCGCAAGTTTGGGCCTGAGCGCTTGTAAGCATGGTGAGGCAGTGCGGACAGGAAACAGCGATTTCGTCGGTTCCAGTCTTGTTGAGCTGTTCGAGACGCAGAATGTTGATGCGAGAGGGCTTGTCCATGAAGATTTGGGCGCCGCCCGCGCCGCAACACATGGCGTTGCAGCCGCGTTTTTCTGGATCCTTGAGCTTGACGCCGATTGTTTCAAGAATTGTGCGCGGATCGCGGCCGATGCCGTTATGACGTGCGAGGTAACAGGCGTCGTGGAACGTGACACTGCCGGCTTGCGCCTGTTTTGGCGAAATGCGTTTCTCTTCGAGCAGTTTGGCAATGAACTGAACATGGCTGGTGACGGGGAAGGAGCCGCCCTCAAACTGCGGATATTCGTTTTTGAGTGTATTGAAGCAGTGCGGACAGGCGGCCACAATCTGCTTGAAGTTGTACTTGGAAAGCGACTCGATGTTTTCGGCTGCCGCCATCTGGAACAGGTATTCTTCGCCGGCGCGGCGCGCGAATTCGCCGTGGCAGCGCTCCTCACTCATGACGGCGAACTTGACGCCTGCGGCGTGGAAAATTTCCACCATAGCGCGCGCAATCTTCTGAGCGCGGCGATCGTAACTAGCCGAACAGCCGACCCAATAGAGCACGTCGTATTCGACGCTGGGCTTGGCGATTTCAACGTCAAGTCCCTTGGCCCACTTCAGGCGGCTTCCGGGATCCATACCCCAGGGATTGCCGACGCTCGAAGTGTTTTCCAGAGCCTGAGCCAGACCTTCAGGGAAGTCGCCTTCTTCAAGAGCCAGATGACGGCGCATCTGAACGATGATGTCGGGAGTCGGAATCTGAGCCGGACAAACCTTGGTGCAGGCGCCGCATGTGGTGCAGCTCCAAAGGGCGTCCTTGGACACAATGCCGTCGATCAAAGGCTTGTCGGCATCAATGCCGTTCATGCGGGCCTTGAGCGATAAGATGAGGGCCTTGGGATCCAGAGGCGCGCCGGAGGCTGCTGCCGGACAAACCGACGTGCAGCGACCGCATTCGGTACAGCCGTCGAAGCGGATGCGATCGATGCGACCGAACTGGCTGAATTCGGAAATGCCGAAACGTTCCTGCTCTTCAATGTTTTCGATCTTGGCAAGCGCACCGCGCGGTTCGGGTTTCTTGACGTAGATCGAAGTCGGGGTCTTGAAGAGGTGTGCGTAATAGGTCAGCGGAATGGAGGCGATAAAGCCCAGAGAGGCCAGACCGTGAATAACCCAGATGAAGGTGTGGTAAACCTTGAGCGTTTCTGGGGCAGTGCCGATGAAAATCTGTGCGAGCGCGTTGCCCACGAAGCTCACGCCGGCCCATTGCGGCTGCTGAACGGCAAGACGCAGCGCTTCGAGTAAAAAACCCGTGAGAATGATGAAGGCGAGGCTGCCAAGTACCAAGGCGAAACGCCAGTTGGCTTCGACTTTGGGGTCGTGTGAAATAAAGCGACGCCAAAAGCTAAAACCAAGAGCAATGAGAGCAAGGAGTCCTGCGAGATCAAGAACGAATTTGTAGGCAAGGTAGATGTTGCCCGACAGGATGCGTTTGCCGAAGATAAGCCAAGCAATGTCCCAATCGATGGTAGCAATGGCGGTGCCGAAGAAAAGAAAGATGAATCCCCAGAACAGCACGAAGTGATTTTTCCCGGCAGCTGTGTCGCGAATCCGCTTTTGCCAGAACACTTCCAGGAGCGTTCTTCCGAGCCGAGCGTTGCGATCAGGCAGTGCTTCAGGTGGGCAGGAGGCTTGCCGTTGCTTGACGGCACGCACGATGCCGGCGATGCAGAGAACGACGGCGGCAATGCCGATGACGTAAACGCCGATTTCCGCCCACAGAGGAACGTTCCAGAAGGCGGGACGCAGCGGTGTAAGGTCTTGCATGACTTTTGAAAATTGTTGTTATCGGGGTAGTGTTATACGCATCTTGCAGTGGAGAATTGCACCAGGCGCGAGATGCGATTTGATCGAAGCTTAAAACGATAGCGCAAAAAAGAGCCTGTGTCTTCGGCCAAGAATATGAGTTACAGAGGCCGGAAACGACTTTTTTGATCTCGGTTAAGGCAAACTCGATTTTTGAACAATTTCCACAGCGTGAAAAATGAATGAAAAAAGCCGCCCTTGCGAGAGAGCGGCTTTGTGAATGAAAAATCGAGTTGATCAGGCGTTCTGTTGCTTGCGCCAGCGTGCGATGGCTTCCACGCATTCGGTCACGAGTTCCGGACCGCGGTAGACAAAGCCGGAATAGAGCTGGACGAGACTTGCACCAGCCTGCATCTTTACGACGGCGTCGTCACCCGACATGACACCGCCCGAAGCGATCACGGGCAGCTTGCCCTTGAGGTGATCAGTAATCATGGCGAGGCATTCGGTGGAGCGAGCCATCAGCGGACGACCGGAAAGACCGCCCGTCTCGTTCCAGTTGGGAAGTCCCTGAACGGAGGAGTGATCGATTGTGGTGTTGGTGGCAATGACGGCGTCCATCTCGTGTTCGACGATGATGTCAACGGCGCGCAGGATGGCGTCATTTTCAAGGTCGGGAGCAAGCTTCACGGCGATGGGCTTGTAGGGAGCTCCTTCCGTTTCGATGATACGGTTGCGTTCGTCGCGCAGAGCGCCGAGCAGTTCGCGCAGCGGGGCTTCGGCTTGCAGCGAGCGCAGGTTCTTTGTGTTCGGACTCGAAATGTTGACTGCAATGTAGTCGGCACGATCGTAGGACTTTGCCAGACAAATGCGGAAGTCGCTGATTGCGTTTTCAATGGGGGTCACAGCGTTCTTGCCGATGTTGATGCCCAATACACCGCCGCGCAGGTGGAAGGCGTCGGCGCTCTTGAGGTTGCGCAGAACCTGTTCACAGCCGACGTTGTTAAAGCCCATGCGGTTGACGATGCCTTCGGCAGGAATGACTCGGAAGCAGCGGGGCTTGGGATTGCCGGGCTGAGCCACGGGCGTAATGGTGCCGATTTCGACGTGACCGAAGCCAAGCGCACCGAAAGCGCTCACGCGTTCGCCATCCTTGTCCATGCCAGCCGCCAGACCGATGGTGTTCGGGAAGCGAATGCCCATGACTTCAACGGGATCTTCGGGAGGCGTGTGAGTAAGAAGCTTGTGCAAGCCGAGCGTGGTGATCCAATCAAGATTGGCCATGATGACATGGTGAGCGGTCTCGGGCTGCATCTGAAAGAGGATGCTTTTGGCGAGTTTGTATAGCATTGTTGCCTGCAGGAAGATTTGCCGTTGATGAAAAAAGGTGTGCGGCGCGCCGCTCTCCGTCATCCTCCTTATATAAGAGGCAGAACAATTGTGTCGGTCGCGACCGTAACTCTTGATTTTACCGAGGCTGCTGAAATCGGGCAAAAAATCGGCAGAAAACCGACTTGAAGGAGGAGAGTTAAGAGGCGGGATAATATGGGACTCAGAAGGTAACAGACTGAAATGAAAGGAAAAATATATGAGAGAACCAGAGGAGGTGAGAGGAAATTAAAGTTTTTTGAGAAAAAGACTTGACAACAAGAAGAAACCTCTTTAATATCCACAGTCTCGCTAGTCAATGGCGAGATGAAATACGGATCGCGGGGTGGAGCAGTCCGGTAGCTCGTCGGGCTCATAACCCGAAGGTCGGAGGTTCAAATCCTCCCTCCGCAACCAAAATCCAAAAGGCTTCCGACAGGAAGCTTTTTTATTGAGAGACTATGTTTCTCAATAAAGAGCGAAAAGAAAAACAAAAATTTTTCGAAAAGCTCTTGACAAGACGAAATGAAATGAAATAGAATTTCGATCTTGTCGCTGCTACGGCAGCAACGAAAAGTTCTTTAAAAACTAGGCAACGAACCGATAAGCGTG
>UPZS01000038.1 GCA_900538905.1 uncultured Sutterella sp. | reverse complement strand
GGCAGGAATGCTCGCCGCCCAAGCCCTCAGATCTTCTTGAATCTCGTCGCCGTTTCTATAACCCCAACCTGCCAAAAAGGCGTTACGCAAGGCAAAGTTTTTGTCTTGGTTTTCCTTGTTGTAGGCTTCTCGAGCAACCAACACCACACCCCGATCAAAGTTCATACGACTGATTCGTGCTTGGGTGCTACTTTGATGCTGAGCCACAAATTGCCCATGGTGTGCATCAAATTGTTGAGCGCCCTCAATCGGCGCAGGACTCATGGCATCCTGAATGGTCGACGTATTGAGTGTTGTCCCGGAGATCTCTTCGATTCTGGCGACATTGTTTGCTGTAGCTCGCTCCACATTTGCAGGTCCCGCCTCAAATACATCGGCATTTCTCTCCACTGCTGAAACAACCGTTCCTGGACCAAATTGATCTGCGGGCGAGATGTTTCCCCCTGATCGCACGTGTTGTTCTCCGGCAAAACTCGCGAGTTCTGAAGGTTGGTACATGGCGCGCAAAGCTGCTTCACCGCTTCCATACCTTTCAACGGCATAGTTCATCAACGGCACCGATGTATCCGCCGAAGTCGTCACCGAACCGGTATCCGATTCGTTCAACGTTGATACGGCTGACATCGACTCAACATTTGACTGAGTTTGATCACGTCCGGACGAATGGGTTTCATCCAGCGATTGAACAAAACCTCTGGCGTAACTGCGAACACGTTCATCGACATGGTTATTAGCTATGTTTTCTGCAGCCGAGCGAACCATTTTGTATTCGGCAATTTGACTGTCTCCAGTTTGGGTAGACGTCCTGCCTGTGGCTCGATCTACGAGGTCTTGAGCATCTTGCATTGACAATGTTCCCAAGAGTCTTCCACCAATGGTCAAATGGCTATCTTCCGAAGAACTGTCCTCGTTTCCGATCACGCCAAAACGGGGAATGCCCCCACTTCCGGGCAGAAGCAGAGAACTACTCTGAGGCGAACCATTTCCACTGGCATCACGTACAAAGCTACGACCACTTCCCAGTTGCATGATCGGTTCTGTGTTTTCCCCCATGATATTTCTCGCGAGCTGCAGTTCTCCTTTGGTGTTATATGAACTCCCCTCACTCACGGAACTCGTCCGATCCATCTCCGTCGCCCTCGTCAGCGTCACGCTATTCCCCCACCCGCTCGAATCCGAATAATTCGTCGTGAGTGCTCTCTGTTCACTTAGCGCATCCTTCAGGGCATGCGCAAAGTTCTGCTGCGTTGAGTCGCTGCTTGAAGCCGACTGAGAAAAGCTGAAACGCGCCGCATCGGTAGTGACAGTCGAGGTCTGTCCGACGTTGGAGGCCAAATGACCGCGCACGTAGCTTTGCTGCATCTGAGAGCCCACACCGAAATTAACAGCAGTGCGCTGCAGGCCCGTCACTTCACCAGCAGCAGCACGCGTCACCGCCCCGTAACCGGACTGCGTCACCACCATGTCGGGATCCGTGCTTCGTACCGAAGCATCCGCTTTGTTAGACGACACATTGTTGGCAGAAACGTTCGAAACGCTCACATTTCCCTGCGAAATATTGCCCGCCGCAATGGACGCCCCCTGAGAAGTCGCGGCACTCTGCGCGGGCTGCATCAAACCGCCCACCAGCTGCCCCACAGCCATGTCTCCGGCTCGCACCAGGGCATAAGAAATCACCGGCACGGCACACAGCAAAGCGCCGGCAATCGCCTGAGAGCTCGCTCCCGTCTCCCGAATCATCGTGGCGGCCTGAAGGCTCGATCCCCCGAAGTTCTGTGCGAGCAGCGTAAACGGATGCAAGTCGTGCGCAATGACGAGGTAATTCACGACAGATGAGAGAGCCGGCCACAGCTGCACGGTCAAAAGCAACGTGATGTAGCTTCTCACCACATTAGCCATACCGGTGCCCGAAACAAGTGCAATCAACGCCACCACCGGAAACATCGCAATCACCACAAATTCCAATGCGTTTCGAATCTTCGGCAGCGCATCCTCGGCCATCTTTGCCATCGTGCGGTAATTGATTTCGCCGGCCAGATTGCCCTGAGCGCGCGCCAGCGTAGACGCCATCGCCGCGGGACCGGCAACATTCACGGCGTGCCCCGACATCACCTTCGGAAGAGCGGTAAGCATCAAAGAGTGCTTCAAAGAACTTTCGGCCGAACGGGATATACCCAAAAGCAAACTTTCCGTCTGTGTGATGCTCGCAGCAATGGACGTTGTGGGATTTGTTGCTTCCGGATCGAGCTTGACGCCCACCCAGCGCTTTAAAGCGGGCAGTTCAACCGTCGTGAGCACCTGCTCCAGTTCAGCCACGGCCTGCGGACACTTCACAACTGAGCCGTCGGGCATCACGGCCAAACGTGCGGGATTGACCCAGCCGTCACTTTTGATCATGGTCCACAGATCGCTTGAAGCCATCGCCTGATCGGCCTTGCGGCTGTCCAACACAACTTCCGGTAAGACGCAATTTTTCAATACCGACTGCAAAGTCTCTCGTCCCTGCACCGTCACCGGGCCCGTGCGCTGCAGCACCTCCATCACGCGCTGCGGATAGACGGCGCCGAAACTCGAATACTTCGCGACATCAGCCGGAATAAACGCGGTTTCATAGGCCTGCGTGAGCCAATGCCCGATGCGACTTGAGACGGATGCAAAAAAGGCCATCGACAAGGGAACGTTGTCGACGTTGTAAACGGTGTGACTGCGCACGTCTTCGATCACCACCGTCGCCTTGGGGACAATCGCCACAAACCAAAAGAGAACTGCACAGGCAAAGTAGGAAATGACGTGCTTTCCTTCGCCCTTGACGGCGCCGATCAGCAACGCCGCCACAAGCCCCGTCACCACCAAAAAAGCCGCCAACTGCACAAAGCCCGATCCGTCGGTGACCGAAACCAAGCCTTCAAAGAGATCCCGAATCTGATTGCCGTTCCAATAGGCGTAAAAGACAAACGCGTCGTCCATCACTTGAACTCCTTGGTGCTCTCGGGCCACGCCTCGAAGGTCGGCGCCACCTGGTTGACGGCCAGACTCTTTTCGATGTGTTCAAGCTGCAGGATGAGGTTCGAAGCTCTGGCCATTCCCTGAAGCAGCTTGTCCTGACGTTGGTAGACGCCCTGCTGCACGGCTTCGATGCGTTCTTCAAGCATTCGAACGTGCTCGACGTGCTGCGCGGAATTGTCTTTGGCGCTTGACCCTGAGAGAGCGGCCTTGATGTCACCCGCCAACGCATTCACGGCGGCAGCAAGCAATTCGTAAGCGGCCGCATCCACGTAGATGCGCACTAAGTCGTCGGCAATGCCCCGATAGCGCGATGTAGCCGCAAGATTCAACACCCGCAGCAGCGGTACACCTGTCGTGCCGCCCAAGAGCATCAGTTCCCGGTCGCTTACCAGAGAAGCATTGCGCTGTTCGACCGCCTTGCGGTAATCGGCCGCGGCCGCCTGCAGTTGATCGACAAGACTGCCGTCGCTCGTGGCTGTGGATGTCACTTTCAGACACCGCTTGGGCTCATCGCACTTCAGACGCTCAATCTTCACGTTGCCGCGCACTTCGCCGAAAAGAATCGGCAGCAAATCAACGCCCGAATAATGCGTGCTCGTCAGCACCGCGTCCTGACCGGAACCGGACTTGCGAATGATCGTGGTGCCCACGAGCGTCATCATCACTTCCTTTAATTCCTGGCTGTTATGTTTGGTGAAGTTGCCGCTGTTGATCAACGCCCAGGTGAGATTGATTTCAGGAGCGGAAACGACGTTACCCGAAGCGTCCTTTTGCACCGGGGCCTTTGCAATCGCCTTTTCACCGTTGTCACGCACCTGTCGATCGGCTTCGGACTGATCCGACGCGCTGCCGCTGGCGCGCAAGGCGTTTTTGGCGCCGTGTACAGCCTTTTGAAGCGCCTGCTTGGCGCCCGTGTCTTCCAAAATGGACTGCGCTGCGGTACACGCATCCGTGTAGCGGTTGGTGTAGCCGCGAATCAGATCCGAATAGCGACCCACGATTTCGTTTAAGTCAGGCGCCATGTATTGCAAAGCCATCTGAAACGCCACGCCGGGCAAAGACGTGCCCACGCTCTTTAAGAAGCTCACAAACTCTTCTCGGCTCGGAATCGAAAACGCGCCCAAAAAGATGTCGATGCCGCCGCAATTGGCCCGTAAGGAAGGCGGCGTGATCGCAAAGGGAGAAAACTCCTTTCGCGGCGCTTTAAAGACAAAGCCGCCGCCCGTAACCACATTCATGCCACCGGCCTGCAAGATGCCCGATTGCGTCACATTGACGTTGGCCTGCGCCTCGTCCAAAAAGTCGTCCACAAATCCAGCCTGCACCTGGCCTGCGCAGCCGATTGCCATCGCCGCAATCAATCTCAGCAGCGCATTCTTACTGTCAAATCTCGATTTCACTCTTTCCGTCCTTACTTCTTTTAAGCACGCTTCAAGGCATCACTGCAAGATCTCTCTGTTTTGTTGCCGTCGAGGCTCGATCGTCTGCCATTTCAATCGCCGCCGCATGGGTGTTGCGCACCAAGGTCATCGCATCGGCCGCACCGGTGGCCACAAGCTTGGCCTTCGTCAAATCCTTCTGATGGCGGCTTACGAGTACCAACGCAGGAAACTGTCGGATGCCCTGCGCCACAAACGCACTCAACCCCTTGTCTTCGCGTGCTTCGGGCATAAGCGGGTTATCGGCACCTGTCACCGACACAAAGGCCGCGTCAAAGCCATATTCGTCTTTGAAAGCTCGCACCTGTTCGAGCATGTGTCGGGTCTTTAACGACTCGTCGCCAAAGAAAATGAAGCCGTGGTCCTTGGCGAGCACTCGCACTTCACGCAAAAGCTTTCCCTCTCGCTCGCGCGACATCCCGGCGGAAACAACGTTCACCGCAGGCCGTACCGCCGTCCAGTCAAACTGCGGGTTGTCGACCAAAGCACGACGCCAGCTCTCGGCAAACACACCCGCCTTTTGCATCAAAAAGGCATTGGCTTGCAGGTACAAACCGATTGCTGCAGGTGTGGGCTGCATCACCGCCGCATCGAGCCTGCGATCAACTTCTTCGCGCAACTCCTTCACCGTTTTGAGACTCTTTAAGGTCGCAAGCCCCTTACTCTCCATCTCGCGCGACAAAATCTCCCCTTCGGCTGCTCGATCGAGTCCATCAACAGGAAAGATCGCCAACGCCTCGTCGGAATCGACTTCTTCTGTCCGCTTCTTTGCCTGCTTCTCCTCTTTCTTTGCCTCAATGACTCTCTCGACCTGCGGTCTATCTTTGCCGTAGAACAAAAAGGGCCTTGCCGGATCCGCCCACACGTCCTGAGCCCAAAAGCCGGTCTCCCTATTCATGCCGTCAACCGGATCCTTCGATTCGTTTTCTCCCGCCCAAACTCCCGGCGTCAAACTCGCTGTAAGAACTGCGCCGACACAGACAAGCGCTTGCCACTTTCGTCTTTGCTTTCCGATCACGGTGCCTCCCCCGAGGGCACGTGCACATTTGCCTGCGCCGGCTTCATGACGTCAGCCGCCAGCAAATCGGTCTCAGGCATCGCCCAAAGGCTCACGAGAGCCGAGAGCACCAGCACGATGGAGGTGCGCAACAGCACCCGTTTGGTTGTGTTCATATGATCTCCGTGGTTTTGATTGTTTTTGTTGACGGTAAATGGGGTTTGCGGCTTCAACGTAGGTCCGGCGGCAACATGAGCGTGGCGCGATTCGTCCTCAAACTCCGTGTCTTTTCCCTTGCAGGAGCCTCGTAACCGGCCAGAAGCGAATAGACCGCCGTACAGTCAACGCCCACATCGCTCTCTCCCATGAAGCACTTGCCCGTGACGGTCTTCACCTCGGTGTAGTGATCCGACGACTCGACGGCTTCTTTCACGCGCACCCTCGCACGTTCGGTAACGGCTTGCGTGCGCACCTTTTTGCCGGCAAGCGTCCCGTCCTTAGCTGCTTTTTCGGCGATTTCCGCCACCACGGGCGTCAAATCCATCTTGGTGAAATCGAGCCGCTGAAATTCCTCCAAGGTAAAGCCGCGCGTCACGGGCCTCTCGGGTGTGCCCCAGCTGATGCCCAATTGCTTGCGGCCTTCTTCCTGCACGGTGCGGGCAAGCTTCGAGTTAAAGCACACCCAGGTTTCCTTCTTTTCCAAACACCCCGCCCCGGACTTCTTGTCGCAGAAACTGCCTACGTAGTGGCAAAGCCCGCGGGACTTTCTCAACGCATGCACACGGTCTTCGTTGGTGCAGGAAAAATATTCGGCGGCCATTTCCAACGCGATCGACGCCAAAAAGGACGCAGGCGAAAACTCAAGCGTGAGACTTCCCGTCGAAGAAATGCCCACCGACACACCGTAGTAAGAAAGCGACGGCGAATACACGCCGCTGCCGGCGCTTCCGTAAAGGGCCTGCAAAACGCCCTGCGTGGACTCAAAAGAATTGAGAATGTCGTAGACGTAGGGACTGCCGAGCCACTTGATGAATTCCGTACCGGCGTCCACCCCGATCGTGAGGCCGATCGAGAGCGCCGAATTGCTCATCGTGCCCGCCGTGCCCTCAACGTCATTGCGGCAACACGAAAAGCCCATCATCTTGACGCTGCAGCCCGAGGCAGTGCCCTTAAAGAGCATGTCGCCTTCGACTTCGCCGTAGATGCCCGCCTGTCTCAAAATTTCCCAAATGGCAATGCCCTCGAGAAAATCGTCGCTCGTTTCCGGCTTTGTGGGCTCGCAGATGCCCGCGATGCAAAGCTCTCCGTCGCAGTCCTTGCCCGTGACGATTTCTTCGGTTCCGCCACCGCACACGAACGTCTTCGTGAGCATCGTGCAGTTGCCGTCCTCGTCCCTGCCCAAACACTTGGATTCGGTCAGTTTGCAGTCTTTGCGCTTTTCCAAGGATTCGCAGCCGTCGTCGGTCACCGGATCACCCGCGCCCGAGCCGCAGGTGTAGGTGATCTCCGTTGCCCAGCAGTCTTTCGTGACAGGTACGCCGTTGACAATCTTCGTGCCGCCCGGTTCCGTGCAGACTTCCGCGGTCTTGCGACAGATGTCATTGGTTTCCAATGCCGAACACGTATCGACCTCGACTATCCCCGAGATCTCATCGCTTGACTCAATGAGTTCGGCGTCGCCCGGATCAACCGATTCGACTTTGCCGCAGTTGTAGACGACACGCTCAGCCTCGCACCCGTCGGGTCCGGTTTTGACGCACGTGCGCTCGACTTCGGTACAGCTCTCGCTAGCCTCCAACCCCTTGCAGGTGGACGCGGGTTCGGTTCGCTCACAGCGATAGACTCGCTCATAGCCCCAGCACGAGGCGCGATACGGAATGCCGTTGATGACGCGCACGGGCGGATCCTTGTCAACGCACACTTGAGAAATCTGCGTGCAGTGCATGCCGCTGTTTTCCAGGTCGTCGGCCATCTGCGTACACGACTCGACGTCCTGCGTGGGCTGCCCGACGTTGACCGTCTCTTCGTCTTCAATCGAGGCGTTGCCGTCTTCCACGACGCCTTCAGGGAGTTTGCCTTTGCAAACGGCTTCCCCCACCTTGATGAGGCACGCGGGATCAACGTCCGTATCACACGTCGGAGCCTTGGTGATCGTGCAGCCGCCTGCGGCTAAGTCCGAACAGCCCGTGGCCGTTTTTGCATTGCAGTAAAAGACGCGCTCGCAGCCTGACTCCGTACACTTCACTTCGCCCTTGGTGCAGTCTTGACGCTCGAGCAGCTCGCCGCAAGCCGATTCGTCGACCTCTTCTTCGGTCTCCACGGTTGACTTTGTCCATTCGGCATTCACGGGCGGCAATTTGATTTTCTTGTCGCATACCCAGGTTTCCTTGTACGAGAGGCACACGGACTGCCCTTCGGCATCCTTGATTTCCTCGGAGCACGTTCTGTCTTTCAACACGCACTTGCCCGGTCCCCTGTCGTCCGCATCAGCCTGCAGCGTGGAGCAGCCGTTCACAGACTCCGTATCGGGCACCAGGCACGCATAGGTGTCGCGATAGCTCCAACAGTCGCGCGTCACGGGCACGCCGTCGACAAGCCGTGTGCCGCCCGCTTCGACGCACACGCGCCCCGTCACGACACAATTTTCTTTGCCGGCGTCGGCGGCCCATAAGGAACCGGTCAACGCAAACAAGCCCGCGGCGCAACAAAACGCCGCCCGCAAGCGCCAGCCCGTCACAATCCCGTGCATGTTTCGCTCCAGTGTTCGGTTTCGGCGTTTTTCACAAAGCGCGTGAAGGGAAAGCGAAGCGAGACGTCGCCCTGATAGACGTGGTTCGTCCCCGCGCTCTTGTAAACGGTAAGTTTGATGTCGGCAATGCAGTCGGCTTTGTTGCAAGTGACCTTGCCCGCAAAGCGCGCCAAGCCGCCCGTGATCGGTTCGACCGTTTCAAACACATCGGTCGTTGTCTTCACGGTAACGGCCGGTTCGCTGTTGACCGTAAGCGCAAGTTCAATCCCGTCGACCCGGCACACGCTTGTGACTGTGAGCGTATCGGCTCCTGGCACGGCGTCTTCGCCCAGTCCCCCGAGGTCACTGTTGGACGCGCTTTGCGTGCTTCCCACCTTGCACGAAGAGTCCGTCGTCACCACAAGCCTGCGCGTGCAGGTTTTGGTGACCGCCTTATAGACGGGCTTGAAGCAGGCCGCGTAATGCTTTTCCTTTTGTCCGGGCGTCACAATCACCGGGCACGTTTCGCTCGTTGCATCCTTTTTGCCTTCAAAGCAAGCCAAGGTGGTCGTGGTCTGCTGGCGCACCACCACGGGAACCAAACACGTCGCCTCCTTTGTTTCCTTAAGCGTTGTTTCGCACGCCCAGACGGACGCCTCCGAGAGAATCTCGTCAAAGCGCTTTTCGCACGTTTCCTCCACGCTGCTGCCCGGTTCTCTGTTGGTGCGCACTTCGCAGGTCAATGTCTCTTCGGGCTTGGGGATCACCGTGATGTGATCCTCACAGTTGCCCGCGGAGCTGCCGTTGCCGCCCAAATCCACCCAATCGTCGGCGTTGTCGATTACGTCGTCACGCCCGCCCAGAATCTTGTCGGCCTCGTCGGGATCGAGCTTGGGGCGATTGGTCGAGCCCTTGTCAACCATCTGCACGGCCAGAGACTTGGGGTCGTTGCGGCTCCAACATGCATCGGCCTCTGCGCGACCGGGGTCGTAGAGCACGCCCTGACCGTTTTGGCGCAGCGCTTCGAGCTCTTCCGTGTTGCCCGTGTTGTTTTTGACAAAATCCGTCACGTCTTCACCCTTGGTAATGACGTCAAAGTCCGGAATCGGCATTGTCTTGCCGGCGTTGACGGCATCTTCCACCGCGGACGGCACGGTCCCTGCGGCATAAACGACACCCGTGCACAGGCTTGCCAAAACGAACGCCCCCTTAATCACAGGCCTTCCCCATAAACGAGGGTTCAGACCAGGCATCACGCTGCAGGGCGCACCCCATCGCGTGAATCGCCTTTTGCGCTTCCGAGGCGCGCACTTTGCCCGCCGCCTTCGAAATCGCAGACGACGGATCATCGAATTCCCTGTAAAGCGTCTCCAAGGCATAGTTCGTCGTCACGGCTCCTTGCACGCGCGCCAAAACCCCGGCGCCGTCTTCAAGAACAAAGACCGGCACCGAAGCAATGCCGTTTTCTCGGAAAAACGCGGGATCAACGTCCACTGCCCCGAACGCTTCATGCAGACGCGCAGCAGAGCGAACAATCTCGGCCTTTTGCCGACTCCGATCCTCAGCCGAAGCCCCGAAATACGCCGCCTTTTCAAAACCGTCTGCCACAGGCAAACCGCGCACCGCCAAACGCAGATGCGCCAAATCGGCCTCGTGCCTCAGACGTTCGCGATAGTCCTTTTCCAAACTCATGCTCACGGCCACAGTCAGACGAACGCCGACAAATTCCATCCCTTTGAATTCGGACGGCGTCTGCTCCTCGCCCGACGCCAGTCGACGCGCTTCGTTTTCCACGGTTTCGATGGCCTGCGCCACGACCGCACGGTCAGCGGCGATAAGCGCATCGTTTGCTTCATTTGCCGGCGATTTACCCGAAAGTGCCGCCGCAAGTACGCACGCTGCCGCAAGCACGCGGCTCTTTGCTCTTTTCTGAGTCATCTTGCTGTTTCGTTTGATAGTGTCGGCACCCAAACTCAAGGCATGCCGGTCATGAGGTTTTGACCGGCGCAGCAGTCGCGCATGCGCCAGAGCAATATCGCGCCGTCTTCACCGCCCACCGCATAAGTTTTGCCTGCACCCCAGGTCTGTGTGGGCGCGCCCATCGGCCGACAGCATTTCGAGCCCGAGGCCGTCACCGTGGGATAAATCAACTGCGTGCGCCAAACGTCCTTGCGCGGAATCGGTTCAAAGTAAGGGCCGCACTGTCCCTTTTTGCCGTAGGCGGCCCACAACAGTCCCTCTCGCGCGAGCTTTACGCTCATGCGAGCGGCAATCAGATGCCAAGCCTGCAGGGGACTTGTCATGGCAGCGACCCACCCTGCCAAGGGATACAAACCGCCCTGACAACCGCTGCACCAGAAAAGTTCCGGGCGCGGCTTCATGACGGAGGCCGCCGTACAGTCCATGGCGCAGGCAGCCACGGCCATAGGATTGGCAAAAATCGCCGATTCGGGCGCCAGTACAAACGAGGCAAGCGCGTCGCCCCAGATCGGATCGAGTTCGGTGAGATACGCAAGATCCCAAGCCGCGTTTTCCAGACACGACGTATCGACCACTGCTTCTAGCACGAAAAGCCACGGCGTGTGGTACCAATGCGCCTGATAAAAGGCCGCGCCGATTTCGGGACTGCCCGCACCGTCTTCGCCGACATTGCCCGCAAAGGAAGCGGCAACGCCCGCGGTACGCTGAGCGCTTCTGCCGTGCGCGGGAGCTTTAAGTCCCGGATCCATCGAAACGCCGCCCAAGGAAACCAGACAGTAAGGTTCACGCACCACTTCCACGGTACGCAGCGGCTCCCAAAAGCTCATATTGAATCCCGGCACCGCAACGGGTCCGCGCTGACACGTGCAGACCACGCGCGCGTCGGTGTCGGGGTCGGAGACGCCCTCGGGACTCAAACGGGTACCGGCGATTCTCATCGGAAAGAGGCACGACCAGCAGACGTCCGTAACGGGGTTGGGAAAGGAGCCTTCGCAGCCCGCCTCAACCGTTCCCGAAGTCACGATGCCGATCGCCGCACACAATCCCGCCACCACGGACACAAAGCCTTTTTGCCGTCTCATACGGCCTCCTTGACGGAGGTGTGCTTTTGCTTTCGGTCAGAACCATTTTCGGCAGCAAACGACGCGGGCAGCACCGCGCAGCGCGCCAGAGCCCGTGCAAAGGCCGGATACTTGCGATTTTTGAGGTCTTTTTCGCTCGCACCGCCCGCCGGAAACGTCACAGTCCAGCCGCCGATGCGCCGCTCCAGAAGCATCACCGTGCTGTAGTTGCCCAGCAGCACCGAGAGCAATCCGGCTTCGTCAATCACAACAGCCATTTCCGGGGCATAGCGCGCGACAAGCACCTGTGTTTCGGGTGTCAAAGGTGGCGTCACTACCGCAAGCCGCCCTTGGGACGCAGCCAACAATTCCTGCGCGGCATAGCGCTCGAATGTGCGGTTGAGGTCACAGACAAAGACGGGCCAGCCAGCGCTCCAAGCCGCATAAGCCGTGCCGTTGCGCGACAACGCGGCCATGGCACGGTGTACGCTCGAAGCAAATTCGCCGCTCGTTTTTTCGTAGTAACGAACAAGGCGCAAGCGCAACGCGGCCTCGCGCGTGATCCAGTGTCCGTCGTACCCAGACTGAAACGCCGTGACGGAGGCGCCGAAATAGTGGGCGTTGAGTTTCATCGCCTTGCGCCCGCTTTTTGTTTGCAGCATCTGTCGAAAGCCCGGCGTCAGGTTTTTGAGATCCTTGACGGTTTGAGTGAGGTCTCGTGCATCCGGCACGGGCAAAGCGGCAAACAAAGCGGCGAGCTCATCCTTGGCTGCTTCGGGCTCACGCAAGGCTTTTGCCTTGATCGGCTCCAAAAGGTGACGCACAAGCGACAAAGCAAGCACACCCAGGTCGGATGCAGTCGCCACGGGCATTGCCTGCGTTTCGGGCACCCAAAGGGAGGTGGCCGTAAAGTCGCGCGCAGCCGACGGGTCGGTCACTGCACGGCCCGCAGCCGCTCGTTTGTCATCGGCGTCCATTTTGGCCGTGTTCTGATTGATTTCGACGCGGCTGTGATATTTGGTCATGGTTCTGGTCCTGTAATCGGGTTGATGTTGTCGGTTGTATCGTCATTGAGAGCCACCTCATCAATCACAGCCGCCACTTCCCTGCCGTCAAATGTGACGATCACAACACTCGGAACGGATTTGAGCGCAAAGCGTCGGGTTAGCGTGCCGCCCTGATCGGCATAAAGTCGGATTCCCAATCGGCGCGAGGCTTGCGAGACGTTTCCAGCTGTGGCCACAGGACGAATCGAAGTGCCGATTTCGGGCAAATCGCGGACAAAGGCAAGTTGCTTCGCGTCATCCGCGTCAAAAAACACATATCCGCGCACAAACCCCGCAAAAACGGCTTTGACAGGTTCGGCCATGGCGCGCACGGACGCTTCATCCAACAGCACCAGTCGGCGCGATTCGGTCGCTTTGGCTCTCGGAAGCTTCAAGTCCACGGGAGTCTCGGCGTGGCGCTTCATGTTGTCAGCCGTCTCGCGCTGCGCTTTTCGCAAAAGCCCCAAACGGTCTGCCTCCCGTACGCGGGACTGCAACAAAACTTCCCAATCGGGTTCGGCAACGGGCGCTGTGTTGGCCACCACGATGTCGACGCCGCGCTCCGTTTTTTCGGTGTCGGCACACGTCGGGCACGCAGCGGGTGCGGCAAAAGCCACCACGGAAATCCCCGTCAGAAGACCGGTCAAAACGACGGCGCGCTTCATCGTCCTTCCTCCGGCTTGCCCGCCGTCTTGCGGATCCGTTCGATCGCGCCGTTTTGCACAAGATTCACGATCTCGGCTTCGATCCGCTCCGTGGCATCGCGTCCACCGCTGGCCATGGCCACCACGGCTCGCGCGTCGATCAAAAGCCAGTTTTCGCGGGCGGCCACGCGGGCGCTTGCCAGCACAAAAAGTTCGTCGAAAACGTCGTTGGCAGCCATCACGTCCTCGAGCGCAGCGCGACCTGCGAGTTCCAGCAGCGCTTTTCTCGCAGCCTGTCGATCGACCACGGCAACGTCGGGCGCCGGCTGCAGTACCGCAGGCAAATGAATGCCGAGCCTCTCACGCAGATCCCACACGTTCAAAGCCATTGCCCCTGCACCCAATAAGCCAAAGGCAAAAAGCCCCATCGCGGTGCGATTCGCCACGGTCTTTACCGACGACCAACGCGCCCGACGGATTTCGTCATCGGCTTGGCTTGCCAACTCCGCGGCAGCGGCCTGTGTACGGGCAAGCTCCTGCTGCGCGATTTCATCGTTGATGCGGTACCGGAGTTCTTTTGTGTCTTGCTTTTCGCTTGTCTCCACGCTTTCTTCTCTCAGGGGTTGCGGGGTTATGTTTTCGGTTGTCGCAGGCTTCGACGTTTGTTCTGTTGATACGGCCGGAAGCGGCGGGGTCGGCATCTTCGTGATTTGAATCGGCGGCCGGTCGTTTTCAGCTTCTTTCTCGTCACTCTCGGGTTGCGCGGATGGTTTTGCCGTCTGCAACGCGTCTTTGCCTTCGATGTCTGAGTCGGCCTTCGGACACTCCTCGATTTCGGCTCGGCCACCTGCCGCCTGCGCTGTCGTACGAATGCGGTGGTGTTCCAAAAACACCGACCAGACGCGGCGCGCCTCATCCTCGGTCAATCCGTTTGTTTTGGCGAGTTTCTTGAGCATCCCGTCCTGTTCAAAGCGCGCAAGCGCCTCTTCGTGAAACGCCATCGCATCGGGCTGCTGCCGCAGCGCCTCGTAGCGCGACTTCTCCCAGATCTGACGCTTTTGTGCGGGTGTCAGGAGCTCGGCCTTGGCGGGCTTGGTCTCGGGCATTCGCACGACAGGGACTGCCGTCTCATCTTCGTTTTGCTCTGCTCCTGCCCAACCGTCCGCTACAATCGAAAAGCCTTTGAGCGCCTCTTCTTTGGCCAGGCTTTTTCGCGTGGCCGGTTTTGCGCCGTCCGTCATCGCGCGGCCTCCTTGTTCGCACCGCCGTACGCCACAGCGGCAATGGCCTGCACGGCGCTTTTTCCCTTGGCCTTTTCTCGGCGCACTGCGTCAAACACTTCGGCACGCGTCGAAAACGCCGTCATGGAGAAGGGATCCAAAATGAGGCGCCCGACCACGCCCGGTGCGTCGCCCACGCGAGCCCATACTTCGGAGTAGGTTTCCGAGACGGTGGTGAGACCCGATAACGTCCTTTGCAGTGCCGGATCAGTGGTAAACGCCGCAATCCCTTCGTTTTTCTGACGAAAGAGAAAGACGCTGTCGGCGTTGGCTCTCACCGCTCGAGCCGTGCCCGACATCCGAAAGTCTTCCATCGACTGCGAAATGCACACGATCCCCGCGCCGTACTTGCGCAGCGTGCGGCAGGCCCATTCGATGAAGGCGCCCGATTCGCCCGACAGCAATCGCCAGGCCTCATCAATCACGATGAGTTTCTTTTCACTGCGCGGCCTGTTTCGGATTTCCTGCAGGATGCGCATGATGCAAATCAACAGCACCGCGCTTTGAAGCACCGGTTTGTTTGCGAGCGCCTCCATTTCGAGCACCACGAGCGCGGCTTCAAAATTGACGTTGGCCTTGCCTTCAAACCAGGCGGCAAAGCGGCCTCCGGCTGCAAAGGGCGACAAGCGCACCGCCACATCGTGCAGGGCCGGATCACGTGTGGCCATCAGCTGCACCACAAGATCAGTCAAATGCGGCGTACGGTTTTGTTCGCGCGCTTTTTGCACCACGGCCGCAATATTGACCTTGACCAGTTCCATGGCGGTCATTTCCATCGGCGCGTTGCCGTTGGCCATCGCGGCGATGATCTGCGCCACCTCATCCAACGTTTCAGCCGGATCCTCGCCCATCATGTCCAACGGATTGAGGCAAAGCCGATCGGATTTCTCCCGGTCCTGCCGCTCAAAGTCAATGAATTGCCCCTGCGCTAGATCCACACACGTCTCGTAGCTCTTGCCGATGTCAAAGACCCAAACGCGGCCTCCCGTGGCCAGAACCGACGTGACGATTTCCTGCGTCAATACCGACTTGCCCGAGCCCGACGTTCCCGCCACCACCGCGTTGTAGTTGCCGTTGCGGTTGGCAAAGATGTCGATGGGCATGAGTTCGCCGCTACGCGACACAAGCATCAGCATCGGTTTGCGTTTGGTTTCCGAAACTCTGGCGGGACTGCCTCGAAAGTCTCCCGTCACGGGCAGCATGTGGCCGGCGGCCTGGCGCGTCACCGTGTAGGCACGGCCGGCCGTCTTGATGTCGCGCATAAGTGCGGTTCCGGCTTCCAAAGGCAGGCTTTGCATCAGATCCATCACCTGCAAGCCCAAATCGATCTGCGCCTGAAAGCCCGCGCCCGCAAGCACGTTGGCAGCGTTGTGCGCTGCCGCCACACCCTTGCCGGGCGAGGCATACACAATCATCGTCTGCGCGATACGCGCCAATCCGCGACCGTCTTCGCAGGCTTTGAGCGCCGCTTCCAGGTCACGTCCGCGCTCAGCAAGATCTGTGAGAAACTGTCCGATTTCGGTGTTTACAAGCTGCCGCACGCGCGCGTGCTTCATCGCCACCATCGAACGGTCCTGAGAAATTGCCGTGGGCTGCACGCTTGTCGTCCACAAAAAGGGCGTATTGATGCGTGATCGTGTGGCGGTGGCCGCTCCGAGGATGCGACGCATGCGTGACAAATGCGTTTGAGCGGGCAGTCCCGTCACAGCCAAGCCTACCGCTTCGACAGCATTTTCGGCGTGACTGACCGAGCGTCGGCTTTCGGTTTGCGCAAAGCTGCCCTTGCCCGGCGCGGGCGAAGCAAACACCATGCCGCTGCGGGCAATGTCGATGGTCGTGTCGGGGAAAACCGCCGCAGTACGCAGAACGTCCGGACGCACGGTTTCTTCCAGTCGGTTTTGACGTGCACTGTGACCCCTGAGACTGGTTTCAGGGAGCTCTCCAGCTGCTGCCTTTTGAGGATTGAGAATTTCGCGCACCGTCTCCATCCAGTCGACGTCGTCCCAAGCGTAAGCAAAAAGCCCGAACTGCTTGAGCGCCACTTCGATGCCTTGCGAAGCCCTCAGAAAGTGCGTGAGCGCCTGCGAGCTCTTTCCTTCAAGGATGTGCAGCAGTTCGGCTTCTCCGGGCGAACACACGACCGAAAGCCAGACGCGAAAGTGCCGCACAGGCGTGTGCGTTTCAAAGGCAAGACTCCGGGCCCTTTCATCGAGCATGCGGGCGCGGCGCACGGCCATTTCTTTGAGAACGCCAGCGGCCTGTTCGGGCAGCCGAACGGCCTGCGAGCGACTTTCCACGTATTCGGTGAGCGTTTCGCGCACTGCGGCGGCACTTGCAAAAAGCGAAACCGAATAGACTGTCTGACCGGGCATTTCGCTCGAAATGATACGCTCCAGACCTTCGGCCAGCGCCGTGTCGGCGTAAAGCGCGGGCGTGAGCTCAAACACTCGCCCGAGGCTCGAGACCGCGGTCTGTCCGCCGTCGTTCATGAAAAAGACGCCCGAATCCTGCGCGTAGTACAAGACGCTTAGCACGTGACTGAATCGATCGACCACGGGAATGCCCGAGCCTCGCGTATGAAGTCCTGTAAGCCCCGTGACGTTGCTCTTTAAAAGCACCGCGTCACGAAGCTTTTCGGCGAGATTGACCACGCCCTGCCAAAGACCGGCGTGTCCGCTCTTTTCAACCGTCACGGCGCTGTCTCCGGAGCCGACTGCATGGCGCGCGTGCGCACGGATTCAATCTTCCAGGCGGCATCACGCACACGCATCCAGACGCGCGAGTCGGAGTGCAGGTCTCCTGCGGTATCCACCCACGGCAAAATCCAGAGCATCACCAAACGTTCGGGCGCGCGCGAGGTCAATTCGGTACGCGTTACTGCACGAGCGTTTTGTTTGACAGAAACCTCGGTCACCTGTGCCGTCACGGCTATGCGCTCGTCATCTGCGGGCTCTGACGGTTGGTTTGTGAGAGCAGCATTCGAGTTGGGGCCGGTGAGCGTCGGCTTGCGTGCTTCGGACTCCGAAGCATGTTCTCTTTCGTAAGTGGCAGAAACGGTCGTGCAGTTGACGCCGCCCGAAGCCGGACACCCAAAGTCTTCCTGTGCACCCACGAGTCCGGTAATGTTGCCCGCGCAGCCCGCAAGCACCCAAGGCATCAGAAAAAGCGCAGCGCGACCTGCGTATCGTTTGTGTTTTGTCTGGTTCATCTCTTGTTTGTTTCTTTCGATCATTAGTCGTAGCGCTCGCTGGCGGCTTTCATACGTTCGCCAAAGAGTTCGGAACTGTTGACAGCGGGGCCTTCTGAAGACGTCAACGGCATGGCGCCGCCCGATGTTTCCGACGGCGCGGTTTCGTCCACCGCGATCGTGAGGCCCTGCGAGAGAATCAGATCCACCTTGCGGCCGGAGTCGATTTCCAGACACGGGAAAATCTTGTCGGCCAGTCGGATGTAGTAGTCGGCAATACGATCGAGCGCACTCTCGAGCCCCTCGCCCAACCCCGCGCGAAACGAATCGCTCACGGTGGTGCCGACGGCGCCCGACGTATAGGTCGTCGTGTCCTGTGCCGAGAGCGACACGGCTTTGCCAAGACCCGAAATGGAACCGGTCAGAAGTGCGCTCGCAATCGCCTGGCCGCTGCGCGTCACCAGTCGCGCACGCACGCCTGTCTTTCCGTCGTCGCCCGTGACATAGCCTTGAATGCGCGCATCAAGCGCCTTGCCGCTTGTCGTCATGCAGCTCAAACGCTCCAATCGGATCCAGACGCGTTCGCTTGAAAGATCTCCCGTGGCGTTGGCCGTCACAAAACAGGCCTTGACGTTGGCGCGAAAATTGTTGGGCAATTTGGCGAGATCCTTGACTTCCAAGAGCATCGGCACGGGGTTCGATGAGGCCGTCCCGCCTGTGGAGACCGTGGCGCCCGCCAGCACCACGGCTCGAGCGAAGCTGCCCGCGGGCAAATAGGTGCCGGCCGCTTCGTTGCGGGCGCGGTTTGCGGCAATGGGCGAATCGATCGAAGCCGCCGAGCGTTTGGTGTATCGTTCGCGCGCGGCCGTCCGGATCGCTTCAAAATCTTTGATCGGATCGGTCACAGCCAGTCGCTTGAGGCGTGGGCCGTCGAAAGTAACCGGCGGCGATGTGTTCATCGCCCCCGAAAGCGTTCCCGCTTCAATGGCAGCACGGCTCTGCGGCGAGAAACCGGGCAATTGATTCACGGGCACCGCGGTGTTGGGTTCGGATGCCGCACTTTGCGTTCCATTTTTTTCCTGTTGCGCGGCCAATTCCTTTTGAAGACGCGCGGCAAGCTCTTCCATCGTCTGAAGACGTTCAGTGACGCCCGCGAGCTTTTCGTCGTACATCTTTTGGTAGCTTTGCTTGTCCAACGCCTCTGGCTCAAGACGAAAGTCGCTTTTGTACACACGCACCGGCTCCGTTCGAACCCCGCGGTCGTCTCCGGCAAGCATCATGGTGCCCGCCACCACCGCCGCAACCGTCGTAAGACCCACCGCGGCCGTCTGTATCTGACGCGACTTCTCCTTTTGCTGCGCCGCCACCCCGCCCGCTTGCGAGCGTTCACGGCGGCTGGCGGCAAAACTCTTCACCTTGTTGACGAACGACTCGGCACGCAACTTCCAAGAAAGCTTGGTGTGCTCGCGATTCATGGCAACGCCTGCTGTGTGTTCGGGTTCTTCCTGCGCAGTACGACCCTGGGTGTAAATCGAGTTGGACGAGGCATACGTCGACTCGTCTTTGAGTGGTTCGCGGCTCTGCGTCTTCGTGTCGTTCTTTGAGAGCATCTCGGCAAGCTCTTTTTTTGCCTCTTGCGTCTGCATGTTTCTCTGCCAATGGACGGGATCGTCCAAATCGGAGTACGGCAACCCCAGTTCTTTGGCTGCGCGACGGCGTTCGGCCTCAAAATCAATCGGCTCTTGACTCATGGAAGCTTGCTCTCCCGTTTCGATGTGGAAACAGCGCCCGACAAGGCAACCAGCGCACTTTCAAAAGCGTCGCCGCCTCGGGTCGCTGCTTCACGTGAACGAATCACGGTGATTTCCGTTTGAAGTCGATCACCCGCCCCCTGCACTTCCTGGGCCACGGCAAGCACGCCGCCGATGATTCTCGCCAAACGCGCCGCGTCCGGTACTCCCGCCTTGACAGAGACACGCGTAAACAAAAGCGTTTCGGTGAGTTTGTCGGCCGACAAAAACGCCTGCGTTTCGCGAACCTTAAAACCCTCCCAGTACACGGCGCCTTCGGGTGCGGGCAAACGGGCAAAGCGCCGATCGTCCTCGCGCGAAGCAAGTGACCCCACGGCAAGCGTCTCATCAGGCACATGCCCCGTGACACTTTTTTGCACCAGGGTTTTGAGCTCGCTCACAAAGTCACCCGACTCAAGCTTTAACAACGGCGCGGCCAACGCGATGCGCGTCTGCCGATCATCGGCCGCCCCCGTCAGCGAGGTCTGCGGAATCAAATCCACGGTTTGCGAAGGAACGGCACTCACGAAAAACTGCACGGAAAAGTTTTCACTCTCGGTGTTAAAGAATGCCGAAGTGACCTCCCCGGCTCCCGACGCCAGCCACGCCGTCTTCACTTTGATAAAGACAATGCCGCGCTCCTTGTCGGCCGAGACTTCCAGAGCCTGCGTGTCGTAAACCACATCGGTGATCTTCTGCCCCTGGACGCGCACGAGATTGACGTGATCGCGCGAGAGAGGATGTGTGACCGGGTCTGCGGCTTGTGCGCCGTTTGCGATGAGTCCCGCAACTGTCACGAGACCGGCCAAAACGGTCTTTAAAGGAAAACGTCTCATTGATTTAACGTGTTGTTTGTAATCTGTTAAGGAAACGAAAGCAACAACAATCCCCGAAGCTTTGCCACAGCGGGCAAAGCCTTATCGGTTTATTGAATTTCAGGAAATTCAGTCGACAGACTCGGCTTGTGCGTCAGCAATCGATCGAGCCGGGCCGGTAAAGTTTGCGAGCTCAACAGCCGGATCCGTGCTTTCCGTTTTGCGGATGGTGAGTTGAGAAATCTGCAGGCGTCCCGCCGTTACAACATGTCGCATACAGACTGTTATATCGCTGGTTTCGGTCACAGCACTCGCAATCATCATGCGCCGTTCGCCGCTCAGACATACACTTTTGGCAGTCTCGTCCACGGCAGAGGCATGGGGGTAAAAAACGCTTGAGGCATAGTTGCGCACGAGTTCGGAAGCGCCGCGACGCACGTTGCCAGCCATTGCCGCATAAGCTTGCGGCGCCACGTTTTTAAGAAAGATTTCGGCGTTGGCTGCGGCCGTTGCAGGCGTCATATTCAGAAGAATCGACGCCGACTGTGCCGCAAAGGATTCCAGCAGATTAGGACTCACGGCATCGTTCGTGGCGATAAATGTTTGGGTAGCCGCCGGCGACAAAACCACCGTGCGGCTGTTGTCGGTTTTGGTGAGCAGCGTGAGCGCCAGAGCGGCATTCGTGAGCAGACTCACGCCCAAAGCGGCCACGATGGAACGTCGGATCTGCAAATGGGCGGCGGCTTCGGCCGAAACGGTCTGAATGATTCGCTGCATGGCGTACGCTTTAATGAATGTTTATGACGCATCAACGGCGTCGAGAGTTCGGTTTCTGTCAATGGCCTCGGAGACTTACCCGATAAAGTGACGTCTGGCGCTTTGCGGCACGCGCAGGAAAAAGTCCGCCGGCAGATGCCAGTACGCCAACGCCACGGCCTGCGCCGTTGAACCCCCGCCTCGGGCTTTTTGCCAACCCCAAGCAAAGAGCACGGCGCCGATCAATCCTGCGATGAGTCCCGACACAAGCAGACCGGCCACAAAGCCGCCCAAGGCCACGATCACGTAGTCGCTCTCCCAAAAAAGAAGACGCGAGCGCGCGTCGAGCGTTTTCGGCACAAGGACCGGTTGCATTGAATGTCTCTCCGAAAAAAAGGGTTGCTCGGCGGAGTGCGAAAAGTGTCCGCGGCATGAAAGCCGTCGGCCGCCTTTCGCACTCGGCGCTTTGCTTAAATGCCGGCGCCGTTAAAGAGCGAATCGACGATCGTGGGCAGCATCAACAATGCCACTGCCGCACCGAGCGCCGTCACCGCCGCAATAACGGATCCGCGAATAAGTCCCGTGCCGAGGCCCACGAGCAGAAAAACCACCGCAATGGTTCTGCCCAGATAACCTCTCGCCCAACCGGAGACAAGCTCATACAAGGACTTGAACTCCGAGCCGCCCGTGGCGGCGGCGTGCACAGGATCAACGGTCAAAAGCAAAGCCCAGACGGCCAAAACCGTCACAAAGCACCACTTAAAAGCCTTTAAGCGCGCTTCGTCCGACATTGAGTTGAACATGCAACGTCTCCTCGGATGGGTTTTACATGGAAAAACCGCCGACTCACCTTTGAGACGAACCTTCGGTTTTTCTTCGTCTTCGGCCGAACGACGGGGCAAACGCCTGGCGTTCGGCACGGCGGCGAATTGTTCACACGCATCTTTCGGGCGTCAAGACAATTTGAGGGCGACGAAAAACAAAAACGGAAAAGTTTTCCGTCTGATCGTCCGAGACCCCGTCGTAGCCGACATCGTCGTAAATCCCGCGCCCCATCGGCAATTCGACGTGACGTCCTCGAGAGAAAATTTCCAATGAAAACGTCAGATTTTTAAGAAATCCGTCGCAGCATGCGCCCGGTCCTGGTAGTCTTGCCGACTTTGTGTTTTTCGAAAGGTTTGACTCGGGCGAATCTCAAGCGGCCTCATCGAATGTGTAATACAAATTGAGCGCCGCAATATCGTCACCTAAATTTGATTTCTTACACAAACAATCAAGATATTTTTGGAAAAAATTGCCTTTTATTTAATAAAAACGAAAGGCACGGCTTTTTGCAACCTTATATCCTTAAAATAAATTCAAGTCCCTCTTTACTGTTCGTTTTTGTTCGTTTCAAACCGAACAAAAACGAACACATCGCCAACTTTTTACCTTCTGTC
>UPZS01000037.1 GCA_900538905.1 uncultured Sutterella sp. | reverse complement strand
AGCCACTGTACCTTCAATTCCCTTTTTGTGGTTATAAGCAACTGCAAGTCCTGCACCACCAAGAGCGCCGACAACAGTGCCGATCAGTGTTCCGAGTCCGAGAGAAAGACCTCCCGTTGCGAGGTCACTGGCTAGCCCACCTGCTGCACCGGTCCCAATAGCTCCCGCTACGGCAGCAGGTGCGGGTGGTACCGAGCTTGTGACTTTCCAGTCCGTTTGCATACGACGAAGCAGTTCCTTCCGGACACCTTTACCCTTTAGTGAATTGACGGCAATAAGCTTGTCCGTTAAAGCACAAAATTCGTCTGCAGCTCTAGCCGATAGGGCTGTTTGAGCAGCCCCTAGAGGGTCATGAATAGTTTCGTTTTTAAATAGGCCAAGACGTTTGCCGAGGAACTTAAGCTGATCCATAACCGAAGAGCTTTCCGCAACTTCGCGATCGTTGGCGAGTTTCTCAAGATAATGAGATAAGGCCTGAATACTTGAGTTATAAGCAGCTCGACGCTGTCTCGACCATACTTCCCTGAGTGCTTCAAGAGTGCTTTGTTGCTCTTCTGGTAAAGCCTTGGCGATAGCGTCAAAGAGCGCGAATTCTTGAACCCAACAGCGGGCAAATGCGTCCATTGAAAGGACAGAACTGACAATGGGGTAAGCGGCCATCGCCTGCTTCCAACGATCTACGTCAGCTTGTTCTGCTTCCGGCTGTTTCGGCTGACCGATTTGATTGAGTAGCACGATGACTGGCTTGCCGATCCACTCAAGGATACGCATTTCCGCACTCACATAGGGAGCGGAATCGGGAAGTTCAGTCGCATTCACAAGGTACAGCACGACGCTGGACGTTTCCTTGACGTGCTTAAGAGCTTTTTGATTCAACCAAAGCGACTTGTTGGCCATGCGGTCCCAGACTTCGGACAAGAACCATCCGACAGGATTGGCTCTGCCTTCGAGTCGTTTCGCAAGTGCCACAGAATTGCCAAAGCCCGGCGTATCCCACAAAACGAGTTCACAGCCTTCGGCATTGCGCGCCAGCACATAGTCGTCAGTCGTTTCTGTGACGTGAGCACGATCTGCGACTTCGCCGATATCTCGGGACAGCAGTGTGCGAGCTAACGTCGTCTTACCGATATTGGTATGACTGACCAGGCTCAAATGGATTCGCAACGGATCATTGCTCATTGTTGTTTTCCTTCTTGTCAGTCACGATTATTTGGTTGGAAGAAACGCGCGGAGCGGCCCAAGCGCGGAGTGCCTTGATAGTTGTCAGTTGAGACTCTGAGGTACCGTCCAGATCAAATAGTTTGACCTGATGCAACTTGCTCATGGCGAGCCAACTATCCTTACGCTCTTGGATACGAGAAGGTGTTGAGGCAAACCTTTGGGCAAACTCTTTCATGTCGAGAAGTGCGGCAAAGACAGCGGAACCTTTTGCTTCATATGCTTCGCGCAAGCGTTCAATGACAGCGCCGTGGACGTCTTCCTCAGGCGTTTCAATGCCGTCAAACCAGAGAAGAACAATTGGCTTTCTGGGGCCTTCTGCGATTGCCGGAACTGTCGATTCTTCATCATCAAAGTCAATGCTCTTGACCGTCGAGTCTTCAGCATTGCCCCAATGCTTGCACAGAATAGAGGCTGTCTGATCTCTTAACGGGCGGTTGGCTGTTGATGTGACAATCATCAAGTTGCCAAGAACCGCATCCTGAGCACACTGAACGAGAATGTTCTCGTAGTAGGGCGAATCGATGGACAGCGCTGTCTGCGTTTTAAAGCGTCGCATACGCCATGTGTCAAACATGGCAAAAAGCAGACGAGGAACGATGACGGTAACGCCCATCAGGATCATCATCCGAATGAGCCAGGGAGCAGCCGAGATCGGTGCTTCCAAATACGGCAGACGATCAGCCCTCATGTCCACGATTTGCGCGAGATCAGGCATAGAAGACAAGGGGCCTACTGCAGGAATTAGTCCGTAGGTGTGATCAATGAACGCTTTGACACTCTCGGGGCTCTCGGCAAGCCATGTACTTTCCCATCCGGCCCAATAAGACGTGCCGAAGCCGCGTACAAGCAAACTCACGATGATGCCCAGGGCAAAGAAAACAGCGGCGAAATGCAGAGTTCGGGCAACATTCATGCGAATCAATGGAGCCACAAATGACGACCACTCACTGTAGAAGTGCGCCTTGAATCCTGTGCGTCTTAGCGTGCCGTAACTTGTTTTTTGGACGAAGGCTCCGAGACTGCTGCGCAATGGCAAAGCGAAACGATTGGTTCCGGTTCCCACCAAACCGATAGCGCAACAAAAGAGGGCGAAATAGACAACCAGATTCCAGAGAATCACGCTCCAGTAAGGAGGAGAGAGCAAGTTGACGATGTGCTCGGGACTTGCGATACGATCCGTCAGAGCTCCGAGAATGAAAGCCAACAAAACGAAAAGCGGCGAGAAGAACTGGGGCAACCGGGCTTTGGTACTTGCAGTTGTGCTGATGCCTCTTTCAGAGACAGTTTTCAAAACAACCTTGGCTCGTTCGGTCAGGAGTTTGGCAGTGTCGGCCGATTCGCCCACGGTGTGAGCGGCGCGAAGACTCGCGGCTTCGGAATCGGCCGAGGACCAATGGATACGCGAGTCGTTGGACTCTTCTATAGCCTTGGCGAGCAAAACAAGCTTGGCTTGCTGTATCGTCAGTCGAACCGACATTCGTTTGTTTTGGGCCATGGCAGTGCGCAATCCTGTGTGATCTGTTTAAACCCCTATTTTAGGTGAGAGTGCTTAGGTGCGCTTTAGGAGCGAGCCGATTCAACTGCTCGAGCCAATTCTTTTGTGGCTTCACCGGGGTTGGCTTGTCCGCAAATAGCAGAGACAACGGCAACGCCGTCCGCACCGGAACGAATCAAGTCTCCGACAATCGGGACCTTGACGCTGCCGATTGCAACAACAGGGCACGGTTTTCGTGAAGCTAATGCTGCAAAGCCGTCAAGTCCGAGAGCGGCACTGGCGTCTGGTTTCGTACTGGTCGAGAATATCGGTCCGATACCAAGATGATCAACCAGGCGAATATCGACTGCGGAAAGTTCTTGTGTATTAGAAACCGATAGCCCCAATACTTTTTCGTTGCCGATGATGGCTCTGGCATCGAGAGGCGATAGATCGTCCTGCCCAACGTGCAATCCTTCCGCATCAACCGCCAGGCAGACATCTGCATGGTCGTTGATGATGAGAGGAACGTTAAAGTCGGCTAAGACTGACTTCAATGCTCGCCCGCATTCCACAAGAGCTCTTTTTTTCCAGTGTGGTGCCCGTAGCTGCACGCAGGTGGCGCCGTTTTGCGCAGCAGCGCGTGTGGTCTCAATCATGCCTTGAGCACTACCGCACAAATCTGGATCGAGTACCAAATAAACGGAAAGATCAATGGCGTGTCGCATTAATAGAAGTCCTTGGCTTGGAGCAGATTCAACGCATCTATGTAAGCAACGGCAAAGCTACCCGGGCCGCGGGCAACGCCGGCGGCTTGCTGAGCGGCACGCTTGGCGAGCGCACAGGCTGAAATAACGGCTTCAAGCGGATGTTCGGTTTGCGCAACGAAGGCGGCCACCATGGCTGAAAGGGAGCAACCGGTGCCGACCACAAGCGTTGCCTTGATCGAGCCGCCGGTGCAGGCAAGTATTTCTTTGCCGTCGGTTGCGTAGTCGGTTTTACCGGTGACGCAAACAATGGTGTTGTATTCGCGAGCAAGTTTGACGGCGGCTTCAAGAGCGGCGTCGCTTGAGTCGGTACTGTCAACACCCTTACCACCCTTGCCTAATCCGGCAAGCGCCAGGATTTCAGAGGCGTTTCCACGAATAACGGTCGGCTGCAGGGCCAAAAGACCCATGATCATTTTGTCGCGCCAGGGAATGACACCGGCGGCTACCGGATCAAGAACCCAGGGAACGTTGTGACGGACTGCACTTTTAGCCGCCAGATGCATGGCTTCCAAAGATTCGGGACGAGGCGTTCCGACATTGACGAGCAGGGCAGAAGAGATCGCCGCAAAATGAGCAGCTTCTTCACAAGCAACCACCATGGCGGGCGAGGCCCCCATCGCAAGCAGTACGTTAGCGGTGATTTCCTGCACGACGTCGTTGGTAATGCAGTGCACAAGCGGAGCTACTTCCTTGACATGGAAAAGATGCGTGGCAATGGTTTCGGGCTCAACAGCACGGACAGGAGGCAAAGGAATTTCAGACATAAAGCGGAAAAAACGGTTAAAAGATCAAAGGGAATTAATGGCACGAGTGAGCATATAGCCAGCAAGAACCAGAAGCATGCAGGCAAAAATGCGCTTTAGCGGTTTTGTATCGATGCTATGGGCGACCTTGGCGCCGAAGGGGGCAGTGAAGATGCTTGCCGCCGCAACGGACAACAATGCAGGCAGATGAATGTATCCCAGCATCATGGGAAATTGAGGTAAGCCCGGTTCACTCCAACCCGTGATGATGTAACCGAGTGTCCCGGCTGCTGCAATGGGAAAGCCCAGTGCAGCCGATGTGCCTACGGCGTTATGCATCTTGACGTTGCACCAAACCATGAAGGGAACGGAAATAAAACCGCCTCCGGCGCCGACTAAGGCAGAGATGACGCCGATGCCGGTGCCGGCGCCAAACATTCCTGCCATGCCAGGTAGCGTTCGTTTGGGCTGCGGCTTGGAGTTGATGAACATTTTGATGGCAGAAAAACCAACAAAACAGACAAAGACAAGAGAAATCCAGAAAGTCGGCAGAAGGCTGGATATTTTTGCACCTAAGAGGGCGCCGACCAAAATGCCGGGAGCCACTGTCGCGACAACATTCCAGAGCACGGCTCCGCGTTTGTGGTGAGCCCGCACGGAAGAAAGCGACGTAAACATGATGGTGGCCAGAGATGTAGCAATTGCAGTATGAACAATTGCTGTATCGGGCACGCCCACGTAAACCAGCAACATGGTCATAAACGGCGTAAGCACCATGCCACCACCGATACCCAGAAGACCTGCCAGAAAGCCCGTACAGGCGCCTAAACATAGCAGGGCTGCAACAATTTCCCAAGACATGAACACACTTCCCGCAGAATTGCCGATTTGCGGCTACATGATACCTGCGCAAAAGGTGGTTGAATGGGAGAGAAGGGAGAGAAAAAAAGAGAAGACCCTGTGGTTTCCGGCTACGTTACCTGAACCGAAAGGTCAGGGTGGCCGTGGCTGGAGCGGAAAACGGAGCGGACAACGCGTGCCCGCTGCACTATCGGCTCTCGAGTTAAACGGCCTTGCACGAATGCATAGGTTAGGAACATTGGAGCCGTATGGTGAAACATCACAGGGTAAGGCAATTATAAGGAAGGCCACTTGTTTTCAGCGGCCTTTCGGAGAATCTTTACACAAAGACTGTATGGAATCAGCCTTCGAGTGCAGGATCTAGAGCTTCGTCGCACTTCATGCGAAGCGCAGCAACGCGAGAAACCGTTGCTTCATCAACAGGCACCTGACCGAGTCGGCCGGTAATGGAGTCAAAAGCAATCTGCAGCGACGCCATAACAGCCACGCGTTCAGGAGTGAGCGAACGGTTGGCTGAGCGCACTTGAGATGCACGTGTATTGAGGATTTCCGCAGCACTGCGAAGATTCTCCACGTCTTCATCGGAAACCTCAAAGGGATACTCGCGATCCAAGATGGTGAGTTTGATGCGTGGCATGCTTTATGACTCCGATTGACTACCCGAAAATAACCCGATCAAGCAGAGGGCTGTTCGGTCTGCTGGTCGGCCGTCAAAGAGACGATCAGCGACTCAATACGGCCACGAACAGCGGCGGCTTCTTCCTCGAGCAGTTCGACAGCGGCGGTTTTGTCGGCGAGCTGTGCTTTGAGGGCTGCATTTTCAGCCTTCATTTCGTTGTAGGCCTGCACAAGGCGGGCGACGGAGGATTCAAGTTTGTCAAGCTGGTCGTTCATTTGTTACCTCGTTTGAGCATACGCAAAAAGCAGATTTGCGCACGTAAGAAAAGATTGCCTGCGAATTTTGCCACTCAAAACGGTTGTCTGCGTGGCTTTTTACGCGGAAAAACAAATTCAGTTGAAACCGAGCACGTCGGACATGGAAAAAAGCCCGTTGGACTTGTCTTTCAGGAAGCGCGCCGCGGTTACGGCACCTTGTGCGTATCCTGCGCGTGATCCCGATTTGTGACTGATCTCGATGCGTTCTCCAGGTCCGGCAAAAATGACGGTGTGGTCTCCCACAACGTCACCGCCTCGAAGAGCTGCAAAGCCGATGGCTCCATCGGGGCGTTCGCCGGTATGACCTTCGCGACTCAGAACGGCGACAGAGTCAAAATCAACGCCACGTCCGAGGGCAACTCGCCGCCCCATTTCAAGTGCAGTGCCGGAAGGAGCATCCACTTTGTGCTTGTGGTGCATTTCCACAATCTCACAGTCGTACTGAGAGAGCATGGCGCCGGCGATTTCCAGAAGCTTGAGAACGGAATTAACCCCCACACTCATGTTGGGCGCAAAAACAACGGGAACAGTTTTTGCGGCTTCGGCTATCTGAGCCTTGCCTTGAGTATCAAAGCCGGTCGTACCGATCACAATGCCCACATTATGTTCAATGCAGAAAGGAAGGTATGCCAGAGTAGCTTGAGGACGCGTAAAGTCAATCAACACGTCAGCTTTGGCTAGTTCCTGAACATCGTCAGTGATCATGACTCCGGTGGTTTTCCCGAGTGACGCACCGGCGTCTGTTCCGATCTCTGCAACTCCTGGAGCAGTCACAGCCGCAACGAGTTTAAGGTCGTCACTATTGATGACGGCTTCAATGATGAGTTTGCCCATGCGACCGGTCGCACCGGAAACGGCTATTTTCACGTTCGGCTCCTTACTGATCTTCAGGACGTACAAGCGGAGTGGGAGGAAAATCCGTTTCTCTGCCCAGAATCATTTCGTCAGCCTGCTTTTCCGTCGGAACGGGACCGGCTTCAATTTTGGTGAGAATGTCCTGCTCGTCAAAGTAAAGCGTGACGCGACGCATCTGAATGTCGCCGTAGCGCGGATTCAAGTAGTACGTGTAGTCCCAGCGATTACGGTGGAACTGACTTTCAATGAGGGGCTCTCCCATCAGGAAGAGCACCTGTTGGCGCGCCATACCGACCTGCAATTGGTCAATCATTTCTTTGGTGACCAGATTGCCCTGGTGGACATCGGTACGGTAGACGTAGCTATTGAAGTTGCAGCCGGACAGCGCGATCAAACCGACGGCAAGGGGAGCGGTGATAAGAAATGTGCGCAAGGACATGTGAAAAAAGGTCGAGAAAACGCCTCGAGATTCGTAAATTAAAAACTTCCCATTATGATAGCGAGTATCGGATTGAAATGAGCCTTTTGAGGATAGCTAATGAGCGTAAACAATGAACATGAGATGCTTGAGCCCGAACAGGAACTGAAAAATGTCGGACTCAAAGCGACTGCGCCTCGCATGCGTATTCTGGAACTCTTTCAAAAGGCGCAGGAATCCGGGGCTGTGCGCCACCTGACGGCGGAAGATATCTACAAGCAGTTGGTTGCGGAAAATATCGAAGTCGGGCTTGCAACCGTTTATCGCGTTTTGACTCAATTTGAGGCGGCGGGGCTTATCGTCCGACACTATTTCGGCAATGACCGCGCAACCTATGAGATGGATGATGGGGCGCATCACGACCACATCGTCTGTACGCGTTGCGGGCGAGTCGAAGAGTTCGTTGATAAGGAAATCGAGAAACGCCAAAAACAAATCGCTGTGCGTTTGGGCTTTGAGCTTGAAGGACACGCTTTGGCGTTATACGGTATTTGCGAAGATTGTCGGAAGAAGGAAAAGATTCGCCGCAAGTAGTTGCTTATTGTCAAACAATCGAATTAAAAAGCCGAGCTGGAATTGTGATTGTTCAAGCTCGGCTTTTTTACTGCATGAGTACCAACTATTGAAGGTACCACTGAACAGTCTGACGAATCCCTTGCTCAAAAGTGGTTTGTGAGATCCAGCCTAGTTCCTCAGAGATTTTTGAGGGATCAATCGCATACCGGAAATCATGACCGGGACGATCATTTACAAAGCTGAGTAACTCGTTATAGTCGTGTCCGTTCCAGGGGTGGAGTTCGTTAAGAACGTTGCATACCGTATCGACGATTTGCAGATTTGTTCTTTCGTTGTGCCCCCCAACGTTGTAGCTCTCACCAGTTTTACCCTTATGGAAAATAAGGGCAATAGCTTGACAGTGGTCCCCCACCCAAAGCCAGTCGCGAATGTTGAGTCCCTTGCCATACACGGGAATAGGTTCATGAGCTAGGCACTTACGGATGATGGTTGGTATGAATTTTTCACTGTGCTGCCAGGGCCCGTAATTGTTGGAACAGTTGGAGATGGTTGTGTTTAGCCCATATGTGTGAGCATAGGCACGGACCAACAGGTCGGAAGAGGCTTTGCTGGCGGAATAGGGACTGTTAGGGGCATAAGGAGTATCTTCCGTGAAGAAACCTTCGGTACCGAGACTGCCGTATACCTCATCGGTTGAAATGTGGTGGAAACGAGCAGACTCTAAGCAACCAATTTCCCGCCAGTAGTTGAGGCATTCATTCAAAAGATTGGCTGTTCCGTTGATATTCGTTTCCACAAAAATCAGCGGATTTGCGATGGAGTTGTCAACGTGACTTTCAGCGGCAAAGTGTATGACACCAGTAATTGAGTACTGGCGTAACAACTGTCGAATTAATGCTACATCGCAAATATTGCCTTTGACGGGAATGACATTGCCCATCTGCGCTTGCAACTCAAAAACGGCGGGATGCGCAGCATAGGTGAGAGCGTCCAGATCAATGATTCGGTAGTGGGGATATGCTTTGGAAAAATGGCTGACAAAATTGGCGCCGATAAAGCCTGCACCACCAGTCACAAGGATGGATTTTTCGAACATCTGTTTGTTACTCATCGGTAAGAGCTTCAAGCCAGGAACGAGGCTTGATCCCATAGGGTTCAAGAGATTTCAGGGAAAGAACGCTAAATGCAGGGCGTACGGCTTTCGTCGGATATTCCGCTGTTGTAATGGGAACAATGGCACAGGAACTGCCAGTTGTTTTTACAATCTCGCAAGCAAAGTCATACCAGGAACATTGGCCAGCATTGGTAAAGTGCATAACATGCATGGGTTGCTTGTGTGCACCTTGTTTGTATAAGGTCAACAATGCTTGAGCAAGGTCTTTGGCCCTTGTCGGAGTCCCAGTTTGATCGCTGACCACACGCAAGGTATCTCGCTCTGCTGCAAGTCTCGATATCGTATTAAAGAAGTTGCGTGACTCGGCTGCTTTGGAGTAAACCCAGGCAGTGCGAATGATGACCCCGCTGAATTGCCCTTCTAAAAGAGAGACTTCCCCGGCGCGTTTAGTCAAGCCATAGACGGATAACGGTCGTGATAGGTCATTTGTTTCATAGGGTGAAACGGCTGTACCGTCAAACACGTAATCCGTAGAGACATGAAGAATCGGCACTCCGGTGGATGCTAACATCCATGGACCGAATGCATTAACGTTGTAGGCATTGGCAACATCAGTTTCAGCTGCGTCAACGGCCGTATAAGCCGCGCAGTTAATGATGCAGTCGAACTTTTGTTCGGAAACAAGCCTGATCACGCTTGACGCACAAGTGATATCAAGTTCGGCCTTAGTGACAGGACAAAACGAAATGCCCTGACGCAGGCATTGTTCAATTACTGCTTTTCCTAATTGTCCGTTTGCTCCAGTGATGAGCAGCATAATGGGTTACTCCTCAAATCGGAAAACGGGGAATCCGCAGTATGTTTTCCAGGAGGCGGCAGAAAGGTCTTTATCGGAAAATCGGCACACCTCGCGAGGAAGTTGCCAATCAATGCCGAGAGACTCGTCAAGAGCAAAGATAGAGCCTTCGCTCTGCGGAGCGTAGAAGTTGTCACACTTGTACGCGAAGTGTGCGGTGTCTGACAGCACAGCGAAACCGTGTGCAAATCCACGGGGGATAAACAACTGTCGTTTGTTCTCTGAAGAAAGTTCAACGGCTACGTGCTTGCCGTATGTTGGGGAACCTGCGCGGATGTCAACAGCTACATCCAGTACGCGACCGGACAATACACGAACAAGCTTCGCTTGAGCATATTCGCCTTTTTGGAAGTGAAGTCCTCTGAGTACGCCGTAGCTAGAAAAAGATTCGTTGTCTTGGACAAAATCCGCACAAATGCCAAGGTCTGAAAAAACTTTGGCATTGTACGACTCATAGAACCAACCGCGTGAGTCGCCAAACACTCGTGGTTCCAGAACGAACACGCCGGAGATTGCTGTTTCTTTTTTTTCCATGAAAGGACTCCGTTAAACATCTCGACCGAAGGCCAGTTGACGCAGTTTCTCTCTATAGGGAGTACCGGGTTTAAGTGAAGTTACAAGGGCCTCAAAACTTGTTGCTTTAATCAGCCCGCGTCGTAATGCCAACACTTCGAGATAGCCGACAGGGTTACCGTGTTCACGAATCTCCCGTTCAACTTCTACCGAAGCTTGAAGGAGAGAGTCTGGAGTTCCCGCATCCAGCCAGAGGGAAGAATCTGTCATGCGAAGCGCGTTGAGACGGTTTTCTTGAAGATAGATGTTGTTGAGGTCGGTGATTTCCAACTCTCCTCTTGAAGAGGGTTTTAGTTGTCGCGCTTTGTCAAGTACGTCAGCAGGGTAAAAATACAGGCCAACTGAAGCTAGATTTGATGTTGGAGTACGAGGTTTTTCTTCAAGCTTTACTACGCGTCCGTCCTCATCGCAATTGGCAACTCCGAATCGCTCGGGATCTTGTACCGGGCAGAGCAAAATTGCGGCAGTATCTAGAGGCTCCTGAACGAACCGGCGCAATTGCAATAACTCTTCACGAAGAATGAAGATGTTGTCGCCGAGAATCAGGCAAACAGGTTCATCAATGAAATCATCTGCGAGCAGGAAGCACTCCGCAATTCCATTCGGCGCGGATTGCACACGATACGTGATGTTGAGCCCGTATTGATTTCCATCTCCAAACAAAGCTTCAATGTTAGGGAGGTCGCGAGGCGTTGAAATGATTAAAACATCCTTGATCCCCAAATCCATCAGTGTTGCCAAAGGGTAGTACACCATGGGTTTGTCATATACCGGGAGGAGCTGTTTGGAGGTTGTGTTTGTAAGTGGAGCGAGGCGACTGCCACTACCGCCGGCTAAAACGATACCTTTCATTTTGGGGGGCGCTGAGAGCTTATTTGGAACATGGATCTAATAAAAAAGGTGTTGCATGAGGTTCCCTTGCAACACCTCGTTTCGGAGCAGAATTCTAAAGAATTGTCATTCTTCCACCAACACAGGGCTCACGCCAACGCTGTGGAAACCGGCGTCAACGTAGGCCACATTGCCAGTGATGCCGCTAGCCAGATCCGAGAGAAGGAACGCTGCGGTATTGCCGACCTCATCAATCGTGACAGTACGGCGCAGAGGAGCGGAATGTTCCATGTAGGTCAGAATCTTTGAGAAGTTCTGAATGCCGGAAGCTGCCAGCGTCTTGATCGGGCCTGAGCTGATGGCGTTGGCACGTATGCCCTTGGGGCCAAGACTGCCGGCAAGATAACGCGTGGAAGCTTCAAGAGCTGCTTTACAAACGCCCATGGTGTTGTAGTTCGGAACTGTGCGTTCGCTGCCGATATAGGTCAGTGCGAGAATCGATGCGGCACGACCTTCCATCAATGGAAGAGCGGCCTTGGCGAGAACCGGATAGGACAGCGCGGAGATTTCCATGGCGGTGCGGAAGGATTCGCGGCCGACACCTTCAAGGTAGTCACCGGCAATGCATTCGCGCGGAGCGAAGCCGATGGAATGCACGAAACCGTCCAAACCACCCCAGCGCTCCTTCAACTCGCCCATCACGTTGGCGATCTGATCGTCTTTGGTGACGTCCATTTCAAGGCAGATGTCGCTGCCGAATTCTTTGGCAAACTCAACGATACGGTCGTGGAAGCGTTCGCCGACATAAGTAAAGGCGAGCTCAGCACCTTCGCGATGGCAGGCTCGGGCGATGCCGTAGGCGATCGAACGGTTCGACAACACGCCCGTGATCAAAAGTTTCTTGCCTTGCAGAAATCCCATGATTTATTCCTCGGTAAGGATTTTTTTGTTTTTTAGCGAATCTTCAAACGTTGTCCGATGGAGATTCGAGTCGTTCTTAAGTTGTTGATGATACGGATTTTAGAGACACTCGTGCCGTACTTTTTTGCAATTGAAAAAAGTGTCTCGCCGCGTCTGACCACATGAACGTTTTTTCCGGGGGGCGGTTGCGTTGTAGCGCGCGGCGGTATCACGAGCACAAGGCGCTGTCCGATGCGCAGGCGAGAGCTTCGCAAATTATTTGTGCGACGGATGGAGCGTTGTGTAATACCGTATTTTTTTGCAATGGTATAAATCGAGTCGCCTCGGCGGACGCGATAAACGACGCGGCGCACTTCGGGAGCCGAAAGCTTAAGCCCGGCATTGAGTTCTTCCTGAGCAATTTCAGGAGCAAGTTGACCGTTGGCGTCAACCAACAAGGCGGAGCCGGCCAATACCTTGCGCCCTTTAGGAATACGGTTGACGCGGCGCAGTTCCTCTTCGGTCATGCCGGACTTCAGGGCGACATCGGCAAGCGTTTCACCCTCTTTAAGGTGATAAAGCACCCAGCTTGAAAGGGGTTTGCCGGTGTTGACCCAACTTGCCAGGTTGTCCATGAAGACTTCCAAGTTTTCCATCGGAAGCAGCATGACGGAATTGTGACTGGCGACGATCACCGGTAAATTGAAGCCGGGATTGAGTAGTCGAAACTCATCGGGATCCATTTCGGCAAGTTCGGCTGCGGTCTTCATGTCAATGTCACGGCTTTTTGTGACACGGACAAAGTACGGAGCGTTTTCAATTTCCGGCAAGTTAATGCCAAACTTTTCCGGGGTAGCCACAATTTCTCGGATGGCTTCTAGACGCGGTACGTAGTAAGCCGTCTCCCGGGGCATGCGCAAATGAGCGTAATCAGCTTTGCGACCGCGCGCTTTGGCTCTTCGGATAGCACGCGAAACACTGCCTTCGCCCCAGTTGTAGGCAGCAAGAGCCAAATGCCAGTCACCAAATTGTTGGTAGAGCTTTTCCAGATAATCCAACGCCGCGCGCGTGCTTTGCAGTACGTCTCGGCGTTCATCTTTCCAGAAGTTCTGCTGAAGCGAATAAATGTTGCCAGTCTGAGGCATGAACTGCCAGAGTCCGGATGCTTTGGCGTGAGACAGAGCTTCCGGTTGAAAGGCACTTTCTACGAACGGCAAAAGAGCAAGTTCGGTGGGAAGCCCTCGCTGTTCAATTTCGTCGACGATGTGGTAGAGATACTTGCCGGCACGCTCGAAGACTCGCTCGATGTGGCGAGGATTACGGCTATAGCTCCTAAGCGAAGTTTTCACTCGGGAGTTGTTGAGCTTAGGCATGGCGTAGCCGCGTCGGATGCGATCCCAGATGTCAACCGGGGGAGATACTTCTGCTTCCGTAGCAGGAAGATCATCAGCTTGGCGCACTTCGGCAACAGCCGGTGTTTCTGCGCAAAACACCGAACCGACGAAGCAAATGCCGGCAATAAAACAGATCAAAGATTTGCGCAGAGAGTCCATGAATGCGAGACAAGAAAAAATAATCAGCCGCGAACAGAGCAAAAGGGCAAAATAGCAGACAGGTAATCATCTGTCCCCGTTTGTGTGCTTCGCACGGCACGGGCATAATTCTACGTTCTAATTTCCATTTTCAATCAAAGATCAGGACAAATGGCTCAATACGTCATGACCATGAATCGCGTGGCTAAAGTGGTTCCGCCCAAGCGATTCATTCTCAAAGATATTTCTCTGTCGTTTTTCCCGGGCGCCAAGATCGGCGTTTTGGGACTCAACGGTGCCGGCAAATCAACCCTGTTGAAGATTATGGCCGGTGTTGACAAGGAGATTGACGGCGAAATCACGTGGCAAAACGATCTCAAAATCGGTTATCTGCCGCAGGAACCGCAGCTTGATCCTGAAGCAACGGTTCGACAAGCTGTCGAAGAAGGCATGGGCGAAGTGATGCAGGCGCAGGCCAAGCTTGATGCTGTTTATGCCGCGTATGCTGAGCCGGACGCCGATTTCGATGCTCTGGCTGCTGAACAGGCTCGCCTGGAAGCCATCATTGCCGCTGCCGGTACGGATGCTTCGACGCAGATGGAAATTGCCGCTGATGCGTTGCGTTTGCCGCCTTGGGACGCCAAGATCGGTCATCTGTCGGGCGGTGAAAAGCGCCGTGTAGCATTGTGCCGACTTTTGCTTTCTCGTCCGGATATGCTCCTGCTCGACGAACCGACCAATCACTTGGATGCCGAAAGTGTTGAGTGGTTGGAACAGTTCTTGCACCGTTTCCCGGGGACGGTGGTTGCCGTGACGCATGATCGTTACTTCCTTGACAATGCTGCCGAGTGGATCCTTGAATTGGATCGCGGAGAAGGTATTCCCTGGAAGGGCAACTACTCGTCCTGGCTTGATCAGAAGGAAAAGCGCCTTGAGCAGGAAAAGCGGCAGCAGGAATCCCGCGCCAAAGCCATTAAGCACGAATTGGAATGGGTTCGCCAGAATCCCAAGGGACGCCAGGCAAAGGCAAAGGCTCGCTTGAATCGCTTTGAGGAACTGTCGAGCTACGAATATCAGAGCCGCAACGAAACCAATGAAATCTTTATTCCGGTGGCTGATCGCCTTGGCAATAAAGTCATCGAGTTTCACAACGTCAGCAAGGGTTTCGGCGATCGTCTATTAATTGACGACTTGTCTTTCACGATTCCGCCCGGCGCCATTGTCGGTGTGATCGGTCCCAACGGTGCCGGTAAGTCGACGCTCTTTAAGATGATCACGGGCAAGGAACAGCCAGATTCCGGTTCGATTGTTATCGGCGACACTGTCAAGATCGCCGCAGTGGACCAGACGCGTGAGGGGCTTCCCAACGACAAGACCGTTTTTGAAGCCATTTCGGGTGGACTTGATATTTTGCAAGTCGGCAAGTTCGAAATGAGCTCGCGAGCTTATCTAGGTCGCTTTAACTTCAAGGGCGGCGATCAGCAAAAGACGGTAGGCGTGCTGTCGGGTGGTGAGAGAGGTCGTTTGCATTTGGCTGCGACGCTTCTTAAGGGCGGCAATGTGCTGTTGCTCGACGAACCTTCGAACGACTTAGACGTTGAAACCCTGCGTGCGTTGGAAGAAGCACTGCTTGAATTTGCCGGTTGCGCACTGGTGACCTCGCACGATCGTTGGTTCCTTGACCGAATTGCAACGCACATTTTGGCGTTCGAAGGCGACAGTAAGGTGGTTTTCTTTGACGGCAACTACAACGAGTACGAAGCCGACAAGAGAAAGCGCCTTGGTGAAGAAGCGGCGCGCCCGCATCGCATTCGCTTCAAGCCACTCAAGCACTAAGATCTTTTCAGTTAACCGGCGTATTTTCCTAAGAAAATGCGCCGGACTGCTCTTTTGCGTTGTCTATGTCCGCCAATTTCGTTCACCTGCGCTTTCATTCCGAATATTCCATCCAAGACGGCATTGTGCGTCTCGATCCCATCCTTGAAGAAGTGATGGAGCAGGGCGGGGTAGCTCTGGGTATTACGGATTCAATGAATCTTTTTGGTGCTCTTCGGTTTTATTCGCACGCGATGGCCGACGGCATCAAACCGATCGTCGGTTGCGATTTGTGGATCACCAACACAGCGCAGGGCAAGCGAGACAACCCGTATCGTCTGACGCTCTATTGCCAGAACCATGATGGTTATCTGTCGCTCTGTGAGCTTCTTTCCCGCGGTTGGATGGAAAACCAGTATCTGGGCCGTGGTGAGGTAAGGCTGGAATGGCTGACTCCGGACAACTGCAAGGGATTGATCTGTCTTTCTGGTGGACCGCAAGGGGTGATCGAGCGCCATCTTCTTGACGACAACAAGACGGAAGCCAACGCGGTTGTCGAACAATTACGTACGGCTTTTCCGGATCGTTTTTATTTGGAGGTTCAACGAGCCGGTCGTAAAAACGATGAAGCGGTTGTGGCCAATATTGCGCAACTAGCCGTAGAGACGGGACTTCCGATGGTGGCGACGCACCCGGTGCAGTTTTTGCATCGGGAGGACTTCAACGCTCACGAAGTACGCTGTTGCATCGCCGGCGGTTATGTTCTTGCAGATCCTCGGCGTCCCAAGCCCTATACCGAAGAGCAGTACCTGAAGACCGAAGAGGAGATGCGGGCTCTCTTTGCCGACATCCCTCAGGCCATCGATAACACCGTGGTGATTGCTCAGCGCTGCAATCTGGACGGGGTATTTCAAAAGCCGCAGTTGCCGCTTTTCCCGACGCCCGAAGGTGTTTCGCTTGATGAATATATGGCGCAGCTTTCCCACGAAGGCTTGGAGCGTCGACTTGAATTCTTGTATCCGAATCAGGCCGAGCGCGATGCGCGCCGCCCCGAGTATGTCGAACGATTGGAGTACGAACTCAAGACAATTTCGTCCATGAAGTTTCCCGGATACTTCCTGATCGTTCAAGACTTTATCAATTGGTCCAAGCGAAACGGTGTGGCCGTGGGGCCGGGCCGTGGTTCCGGTGCCGGCTCTCTGGTGGCTTATGCCCTGGGCATTACCGATCTGGATCCATTGCATTACGGATTGCTGTTCGAACGCTTTTTGAATCCCGAACGCGTTTCGATGCCTGACTTTGACGTCGACTTTTGCCAGCACAACCGAGACCGAACCATTGAATACGTCAAGCGCACTTACGGCGTGGACGCCGTGAGTCAGATCGTGACGTTCGGCGCGATGGGTGCAAAAGCTGTGGTTCGTGACGTCGGACGTGTGCTTAACATGGGCTATGGCAAGGTCGACGATCTGGCTAAATTGATTCCGCAAAAGCCGGGCATGGACGTCACGCTTGCAAAAGCGGCTGAGATGGAGCCCGAATTTAAGGCGATGGCCGAGCGAGACGACTATGTCGAATTGATGAGCTACGCTCAAAAACTCGAGGGGCTGACGCGAAATCTGGGTATGCATGCTGGCGGCGTATTGATTGCACCGAGCAAACTCACGGATTTCTGTCCTCTCTACAACGCTGACGGTAGACCAGAAAATACCGTTAGCCAATTCGATAAGAAAGACATCGAAAATGTCGGGCTGGTGAAGTTTGACTTCCTGGGGCTGACAACGCTGACGATTCTTACGAAAGCGGCAGAGTACATTGACCGTCTGAATCCCGGCACGAAGTTTGATTTGTCACGAATTCCGACAGACGACAAGAAAACGCTGGAGCTTTTCCAACAAGGCAACACGGGCGCCGTGTTCCAGTTCGAATCGGACGGTATGCGTGAACAGTTGCGGCAAGCAAAGCCAGACTGTTTGGAAGACCTTGTTGCTCTGAACGCACTCTATCGTCCAGGTCCGATGGATCAGATTCCGCACTTCATCGATCGAAAGTTCGGGCGAGAGAAAGTGGAGTACCTTGATCCTCGTATGGAGCCGATTTTGCGCGAAACATACGGCATCATGGTGTATCAGGAACAGGTGATGCTGGTGGCTCGAGCAATCGGCGGTTACTCTCTTGGCGGCGCAGACTTGTTGCGTCGTGCCATGGGTAAGAAAAACGTCGAAGAAATGAAGCGCCAGCGTGCAGTCTTCATTCAAGGCGCGGCTGAGCGCGGTGTGACAGCTGAAACTGCCACGGAAATCTTTGACTTGATGGAAAAGTTTGCGGGATACGGCTTTAACAAGTCGCATGCCGCAGCCTATTCCTACGTGGCCTGGCAGACAGCTTATCTAAAGGTTCACCATACAGCTTGCTTTATCGCCGGCAACATGTGCCTTGTGATGAACCAGGGCGAGAAGATGCGTGAACTGGTGGAAGATGCCCGTGAGATGGGGGTAACGGTTCTTCAGCCTGACATCAATATAAGTGAATGGTTCTTCACTGTGCCGGATGAGAAGACGGTTCGTTTTGGCCTTGGCGCCATCAAGGGAGTCGGACAGAACATCGTCGAGGATCTGCTCAACGAACGCCTACTCAATGGTCCGTTCTTGGACATCTTTGATGTGGCTGCGCGCGTGCGATCGATGAATCGAAAGGTTCTTGAACAACTGATTAAGGGCGGTGCTTTTGATTCGTTGGATAAGGATCGCGGCAAGCTTTTCGGTAATGTGGAGAACGCTATTCAAGCTGGGCAAGCCGTCGCGGCGTCTTTCGGACAAGCCAGTCTCTTTGCGGATGAAAACGGCGAAGATGAACGCATTGTGAATTGGACAAAAGCAGAACGCTGGGATGATCGCAAGCTTTATACGCTTGAGCGAGATGCATTTGGCTTCTGCCTGACGGGCGACATGTTTGATCCGTATCGAGTGGAAGCTCGCAATTTTGCCGTTCCGTTTAAGGATGTCCGAGACAGTCGGGAACAACAAACGATTGCAGGCATTGTCCAGAGTGTGCGCACGATCACGGGTAAGCGCGGCAATTTCGGTGTCGTAGTCTTGAGTGATGGACAGACCACGATGGATGTACTTGTGTTCTCGAGAGCTTACGATAGCTATAAGCAAATGCTCAAGGCCGATGAGATGTTGATCTTTGTCGGCAAAGGCCGCAAAGATGAGCGTAGCGGCGGTATGTCGTTTGTATGCGACGAGGTGCTGACGATTGAGCAGATGCGTGTCCGGAAAGGCGCTACGCTGATGCTTGAATTGACAGAAGGTAAGGGCGTGAAGACTCTTGTCGAAGTGCTTCAAGCCGGACAAAACAACGAAATCGGCGGCGTTTCGTGCGAAGTATCCATTCGGAGCAATGGTGTAAAAGCGGAGATGTATCTCAAGAATGGATACATTCCTTCCGATCAGTTACTCAACCAGCTTAGAAATTCAGATAGCGTTGCCTCTGCCAAGTTCGTGTATTGATTTGCCGCCGTAAGAGATGTGTTATTTCAGCACGTTGTCCAGAGTTTGAAGAACTTCAGACACTTCAGGCCAACGACCGTTTTCGCCAAGGACAATCGCGTCGGGATTCCAAGGGCCGGTTCGGTTGGTGTCCGTGACGCCGACGAGAGTGATTTGCTTGGCGCCGACGGCTGCAGCAATATGGCTGACACCAGAGTCATTAGCGACGACAACCTGAGCACGCTTTGCAATGGCGGCAAAGTTTCCCAGGGTCGTGGGCGGCAAGATAGTTGCGTCCGGGCAGGCCGCTTTTGCTAGAGCTTCCTCTCTTAGGGAAGGAAAGACAATGGGTTCAATTCCCTTCCCGCGCAAAGGAGCCACTAATTCGTTGAAATGCTCCCAGTGTTTGACTTTACCCTGATGCTTGCCGCGCGCAATAGGGGCTAGGAGAGCAAATTTTTCAGGAATCTTGTATTGCTCGATGAGGTTTTTAGCCGCAGCTTCATGTCGCTTCATCAGAATAAGGCTAAGGCGTTCTGGTACCTTGTCAAAGGCAGGTGTGGATCCCCAGGCCTTAATTGCTTCGTGGGCAACATAGAAGAAACGCTCAACTTCGTGCATCGTTCCCGGTTCTGGAATGCCGTTATCTAGCAGAAAAGAACGCATATCCGTCCGGAGTCCGGTCGTTTTCAATCGTCCCAACTTAAACAGAAGGGCGGAACCGAAGGAGTTGGGGAACAGAAGTCCCTGAGATGCGTTAGCGTTGCTGGCAAGATAACGAATGCGCGAAAGATCTTCGGAAACTTTTCCTTCAATCGGATCGAAACGCCATCCCATGCCTGCTAATAGGTCCTCTGCCCAGCGCTTGCCTACCAGAGCGGGTGTAAAACCACTTGCAGCTAAAAGCCGCAACGCAGGCAGGCACATACAGCAATCACCAACGTGGTTGGGAAGTCGACAGAGGACAACTGACATAGGATGGACTCACACAAAGCAAGAAAGATGCACAAGGATAGCGAGTTGAATCAGCTGTTGTCCAATGTTACAAAAAGAACAGTCGCGTAGTTGAGACACTGCACGTAACTACAAAGATCCTGCGATAGGGCACGGTAAAATTCCCAAATTAGACTTTTTTCAACGCTAGGAAATTCTCAGTAATGGTCAAGGGCACCAATAACAAACAACTAGATGCTTCAAAAGCAAGACAGAAAGACGCCGTTAAACGGCTCTTTTCTTATGTTTTGCAATATAAAAAACGGATCGCCATTGCCCTCTGCGCAATGATTGTCAATGCTGGCGCCTCTTCTCTTATTGCAATTTTGGTCGGGCAACTGACTGACAAAGGGTTCTACGAGAAAGACCCGAATGCCATCTGGTGGGCTCCTGGTGCTCTTTTGGCGATTTCGCTGGCCTATGGAGTGGCCTCGTTTGTGAGTGCCTACTACTTGCAGTCAATCTCTCAGAGTGTGCTGTTCAATTTCCGTAATGCTCTGTTTTCCAGAGTTTTACGATGGCCTGCGGAAGTTTACCAACGTCGGAATTCAGGGCTTGTGATGACAACTTTCCTGAATCAAGCAGGCACAGCGCTTGGTGGGGCGATGGAGTTGATTGCAACGATTTTCAGAGATTCCTTGCAGATCATCGCTTTGCTTTGCGTACTTTTCTATCACAACTGGCAGCTGTCACTTGTGTCATTCGTTGTTGCCCCATTCTTGGCCTTGATTATCCGTTGGGTCGGAAAACGTACTCGACGCTATGCGGGAGGTTTTCAGGAGGCATTGGCCGACCTGGCTAATGTGATTCGCGAGGGATACAGCGGCCAGCGTATGGTGAAGATCTACGGTGCATACGACTATGAAGAGGAACGCTTCACTAAATTCAACGGAAAGATGAAAAAATTGGCGCTTCGTCGTAAAGCCGTGTCAGCTTCCGGTACGCCGATGACGCATTTCGTAAGTATGTGTGCGGTGAGCATTGTGGTGGTGGTTGCTTTGTTGCAAGCGCAACACGGAATGCTTTCCTTAGGTGAGTTCATCACATTCCTGTCGGCATTGCTTTTGCTGATGACGCCGATTCGGCATCTTTCCTCGCTAAATGGATCAACTGCAGCTATGAGTGTTGCGGCCGAAAGCATTTTTGAGATGCTTGATGAAGCTGAGGAAGCTGATCCTGGTCAAACAGAATTGAAAAGGACTCGTGGAGACGTTCGTTTCGAGAGAGTCTCTCATCAGTATGTGGGAGCGGATAGGCCGTCAGTGCAGAACTTTACATTGGATGTCAAGGCTGGCGAAACAGTTGCTTTGGTTGGAGCATCCGGTGCGGGGAAAACCACATTAATCAATCTCATTCCTCGCTTCTGGGTTCCTACATCGGGTGAAATCTATTTTGACGGCGTAGCGCAGAGTTCTGTGACCCTTAGGAGTTTGCGAGAACAGATTTCTTTGGTCAGTCAGGATGTAGTTTTGTTTGATGACACCATTGCGGCCAATATTGCCTACGGTAATGAAAAAGCAACGCGTGAAGAGATCGAAGCGGCAGCAAGAGCTGCGTATCTAATGCCGTTTATTGAAACGTTGCCCCAGGGGCTGGACACCATGGTTGGTGAAGCCGGCAGCAAACTCTCTGGTGGACAGAAACAGCGTATTTCAATTGCGCGTGCGCTTCTCAAAGATGCGCCGATTTTGCTTCTTGATGAAGCAACCAGTGCGTTGGATACCGAGAGCGAAAAATATATTCAGCAGTCGCTTGATGAACTCATGAAGGGTCGTACGACGTTTGTTGTGGCGCATCGTTTATCCACCATCATCGGTGCCGACAAAATCGTTGTGATGAAAGACGGACAAATCCAAGAAGTCGGCAAACACCAGGAGTTGCTGGATAAAAACGGGCTCTATGCGCATCTTTATTCCATCCAGTTTGCCACGCCCCACCATGAGTAAGTTGTTTCAAACGCAAAAAGTAGGTATGGCTGTGTTGAAATCGTTTAGAACATCTTCAGTCAAGCGATTCCTTGTCACGCTATCGGTTGCTGCAGTAGGAGCAGTGACATTGTCTGCTTGTTCGGATAACGAAGTGGCTGATGTGTCATTAGGGATTTTTACGCTTAAAGACATCAAGCTCAACAGTTTTGTGGACCCTTTGGTTCCGGGGGTCACATGTCATGTTGCGAGCATAGAGGCCAATTTATCCCTGTCGGATCCTTCGGATAGCGCGGTCAGTTGTCGACAAACCGGCGAAATCACGCCGGCGATGATTGCCCGCATCAAGAAGGGAAAAACGGGGGAAGTTGTTTTCGAAAAATCGAAGAGCGTATTTTTGAAAACGCTCAAGATTCGACGCATTTTTGACGAAGAAAGTCAAACATTGATGTATCTTTCCTACTCTACAAGGGAAACATCCGGCAGCTTCAAACATAGCCTCTCGACTGTCCCGCTATGGGGAACGGCAGCATATGTACCGCCCCAAGCTCAAGCGACGAACGAGGGGGCAAAGCAATCTGATCAAGCCAAGTCATTCTGACGCTGTTTTTCCCGGATAGGTTTCCGAAAGAGGCATAGTGGGCTGTGAAGATCCTGAGAATAGGGTGATCGGATATCAGAAATGCAGACGGCTATCGACTTCGTGTTTTTATGGTGTGATGGGTCGGACCCGGATTTCGTACGACAAAAAGCCCAGCGCATGAAGGAGGTTCGGCCGGAGCAGATAACAGAGAATATAGGGGATATTCGGTACGTGCAGTTCGATGAGCTGAAGTACGCTTTACGTTCAGTGAATCAGTTTGCTCCCTGGTTTCACCACATTTTTGTAGTGACGAATAATCAGCGTCCGAAGTGGTTGATTGATCACCCTAAAATTTCGATTGTTGATCATAAAGAGATCATTCCCAAAGATTTGCAACCGTTTTTTTCATCCATTTGCATAGAAATGTATCTGGATCGGATACCTGGTTTGTCGGAGCATTTTGTCTACTCCAATGACGACATGATGCTGAGTCGGCCGTTGATGCCGGGGGACTTTTTCGATGCACAAGGCAGGCCGATTCTATGGATGAGCAATGCGGGTGCAGACAAAATGACATCAATGCGGGCGAATCTAATTTTGAACGATGATTCGATCAACAGTTGGCAGAAAACGCTGATTCGAGCATGGGAACTCTATCGCAGAAAAACCGGAAGACGGATCCCATTTTTTACGCCGGCACATGCAATGGATGCGTACGACATCTCTATGTTTCGCGAGGTGTTGTGTCGGTTTCCTGAGTTGTTGCAGACTAACTCTTCTCCTTTTCGGACGGGAGGTGAAATTTCGCGTGTACTGTTTTCCTATGTGATGGCAAATGAGTTGGGGTGTCAGTGCCTTTTTAGGCAAAATACGCGTTTTTTTAACCGTATGAAGACACGCTTCTTTAGGCCTGTGGAAGTGTCGGCAGTTGTGCGCGATCATTTTGCCAAGTTGAAAAGAGACGTCGAGCTATTTAAGCCCAAAGCTTTTTGCATTAATAATCTGCGCCA
>UPZS01000036.1 GCA_900538905.1 uncultured Sutterella sp. | reverse complement strand
TTTTTTTTCAAGCAGAAGACGGCATACGAGATTACGTACGGTGACTGGAGTTCAGACGTGTGCTCTTCCGATCTGGCCTGGGCGCTGTTTCCGCTCGAAAACACGGTCTACGACAAGTTGCGCAGCAGCTTCGGCCCTGTTTTCAGAACAGTCAACCCCGACCGCATCCGACCGCTTGACAGCATACGCATCCTGCTGCAAATTCTTTTCCTGATATTTTTCAGTATCGGGGAGCGAATCACCGACCGGAACAAGGAAAAACGAGTCTCAGCGTTTTGGAAGACTCGATTCAACTGGGCTCGACAGCGAACCGGTAATCTGCTTGATGCCATTGACCAGACCGCAACCCGCATAAGGTTGCTTGCCAACGGCAAACCACGCCGTCTGGGGTGGCACCATATTTTTGCGCTGAGCCTTCTTGCGGCGGGCGCCCTGTCGCTTGCGTGGATGTGCATTACGCAGCCTCTTGATCCGCTGTATCAAGCTGTCTTCTGCTCCTGCACCCTGTCGCTTGCGATCCTTTTGCGAGGAATACGCTCGCGCCTGACTGTTATTTCGCTCGTTTTGATATCAGCTCTCGTCTCATCTCGTTACCTCTGGTGGCGCTACAGCGAGACGCTCAACTTCGACACGCCGGCGGGTTCCATTTTTTCGGTTCTGCTTGTGCTTGCTGAAACCTATACGTACGTGCTCATGGCGCTGAGCTACTTCCAGTCATTCTGGGTGCTTGAGCGCAAACCGGTACCACTGCCTGACGATCAAACTTCATGGCCGCACGTTGATGTCTGCATTCCGACGTATAACGAATCGTTGGAGGTCGTACGCGCAACTGTCTACGGCGCTTTGTCACTCGACTGGCCCAGTGACAAACTGCACGTTTGGATTCTCGACGACGGCAGTCGCGACGAATTTCGCGATTTTGCAGAAAGCGCGGGGGCAGGGTACATTCGCCGCGAGAAACACGATCACGCCAAAGCCGGCAATATCAACCACGCACTCACGAAGCTGTCGGGCGAATATGTGGTGATCTTTGACTGCGACCATATTCCGGTTCGCTCATTCCTGCTCAAAACCATGGGTTGGATGCTCAAGGATCCGAAGATCGCCTTGGTGCAGACGCCGCATCATTTTTATTCGCAGGATCCTTTCGAGCGCAATCTGGGCCTAACCGACGCTGTGCCCTTGGGAAACGCCCTATTCCATGACTTCGTTCAGAAGGGCAACGATATGTGGAACGCCTGCATGTTCTGCGGTTCATGTGCCGTTATGCGTCGCCGTGCGCTTGATGAAATTGGAGGCATCGCAGTCGAAACGGTGACGGAAGACGCTCACACTTCGCTCAAAATGCTTCGCCGCGGTTGGCACACGGCTTGCATTGCCGAGCCACTGGCTGCCGGACTGGCCACCGAGACCCTGTCGGCGCACATCGGTCAACGTATCCGTTGGGCCCGTGGCATGACTCAGATTTTCCGCTTGGACAACCCTCTACTCGGAAAAGGTCTGAAGCTCGCTCAACGCCTGTGCTTCTTCAGCGCCATGATGTACTTCCTGATGGGGGTGCCGCGCCTGATCTTTCTGATTGCACCATTGCCTTTCGTCTTTTTTGAAATCAACGTCATTCAGGCTCCGGGACTTGCCATTCTGGCTTTCGTGTTACCGCATCTGTTGCATTCGGTCATCACAAGCGACGCCGTTCAGCGCGGGCACCGCATCCCGCTGATGGGTGAGATCTACGACACTATTTTGGCCTGCTACATTGTGCTACCCACGACCGTTGCGCTTTTTGCACCGCACTATGGCAAATTCAACGTCACAGCCAAAGGCGGCACCGTCGACTCGGACTATATGGACTGGCAAATAGCCCGCCCCTACGTTGTACTTTTATTGTTAAACATCGCGGGCGTCGTCGTTTTATGCATACGCGCCACGCTTGCCGACGGAATCAATTCTGCGCTCCTGCTCGTTAACCTTCTCTGGCTTGCCTACAACATCGTCATTCTCGGAACAGCCACGGCCGTGGCCGTCGAAACCGTACAACAGCGTCAACATGCGCGCATCAAGCTCAAGGTTCCCATGGCCATACGAGATAAAAACGGACAGCACACGAGCGCCATGCTCAACGATTTCTCGCAAAACGGCGCCAGCGTCACGCTGCTACCGCTGGTCGACAACCCGTTCATAAAGGGCGACACCGTCGCAGTAGTGCTCACCGATCGAGGCGTTGCCTACGACTTTGAAGCCGTGGTACGCCGTTCCAGCGGTCATGCACTCGGTCTGGAGCTGCGTTTTAGCGACAGTCAGAACGAACGCGCTTTTGTTGCAGCCACATTCTGCCGTCCGGATCTTTGGAAAGGCAAAACGTTCCGCCCCGCCGGCGGTCTTTTTTCCGGTGCCGGTAGCATTCTGCGCTTTGCCGGACGTGGCATTTCGGGTGTATGCCGCTATGCCCCACTCCCCATCAGCCTGACGTTTGCGGCCATCGACATGACTTTCGGCTGGATTGTGAGCTTTATCCCGCGGGCTCCGCTCAAAACTTCCCCGCACGGTCACCGACATGACGTTTTCGCCGAAAAGTTCTAAACAGCGGCAAACTTTTTCGAAACAATAAAAATTACTTTTTCTTTCGCTTCACAAATGGGACACAGAACAACAAAAAATTCAAAATTGCTTCACCTGACGGCAAACTTGCTGATCGGTGTGGCTGCCCTGTGTCTGTCAGGTCTGACAGCAGGTCAAACCTCGCCCGCCCCCGACGACCTTCGTCCGATTCAACGAGAAATGATGCTGGGACCGGGTGATCGCAGCGACGTTCTGGAAACCACCAAAGAAATCCATCCCTTCACGCAGCTTCTGGCCCGTTACGGAAACGAACCGCTCGTCATGACCGGTTTGCGCCCGAAGATCTACGTTGATTTCCAAGTTCCGCGCGACGAAATTGCTACCGACGCCACCGTTTTTCTCAAGTGGACAGCCTCCCCTTCATTGATTCCCGTACGATCTCAGGTCAATATCCGACTCAACGGTGAAATGCAGGTGAGTCTGCCGATCAACACTGAGAACCTCGGTCGTCCGGCTGTCAACGAAATCAAGCTTGACGCCAAAAAACTCAAGAACCGCAATACATTGGAGTTCGACTTCGTCGGTTCTTATACCAATTCGTGCGAATCGCCCGCCCATAAGACGCTGTGGGTTGAAATCGACAAAGACAGCTCCATCACGCTCGCCAAACAGAAAGTGCGTCTGGCCGATGAACTCATTTTGCTGCCCTCCCCCTTTATTGACGAGGCCAGTCACAAGAGAATCGTGCTACCGTTTGTCTTTGCCGGAACGCCCAACGACGATACTCTGAAAGCGGCAGCCATCGTCGCCTCCTGGGCCGGTGTTCAGGCCGACTGGAGGGGTCTCTCGATCCCCGTCTACTATGACCTGCCCCCAGCCGACAGTCACTTCGTCGTTTTCGCAACTGCAGACACACTGCCGAAGTTTTTAAAGGAATCGGATCCCATCGAGGGCCCCGAGATCCGCATCGCAGATGAACCCAACTCGGGCTGGGCCAAGATGCTGATCGTTCTCGGTCGCAATGATGCGGAACTCATCACCGCGGCACGCGCGTTAGCGCTTCATTCCGACACGCTTGCCGGCCGGCGAGCTCTGATCAAGGAACCCGTGATTACCACCGAACGTAAGGCATACGACGCACCCAAATGGCTCTCCACAGACCGTAAAGTTCCTTTTTCGGAGTTGCAGCAGTACGGCGGACAACTGCAATCGAGCGGCGCTTTGCCACCACCGATTCGACTGAACTTCCGACTGCCGCCCGATCTGTTCATCGTGCCGCGCACCTACGTGCCGCTTGACTTGCAATACCGCTATACTCCGCCGCCCGAAGATGCGCCGGCAAGCGTGCGCATTCGAATCAACGGCTCGCTCATGCACATTCACGAGCTTGCGCCCGACCGCTCGACCAACAGACACGGAACTCAGCACCTACCCGCACTCGATTCGATGGCAAGCTGGATTCGTGCCCTGAATATTCCTGCCGTTTACCTGGATGCTGCCAACGAACTGGAATTTGATTTCCAGTACAGTCTGGCCGTTTCCGGCGGCGCCACGCTTGAGAAGTGCCCGTCGCTGCTCATTCCCGACAATCAGGTCGATATCGTTCCCAACTCAACGCTCGACTTCCGCGGGTTCTACCACTTCGCCCGGATGCCCAACACGCGCTTGTTCGCTCAAAGCGGTTATCCGTTTACACGTTTTGCCGATTTTGCGCAGACGGTTGCTGTTGTTCCCAGCAACATTGAAGCAGTCGACGCCAGCATGTTCCTGACGACCATGGGACGCACCGGTGCGCAAACGGGAGCTGCCGCAACGTTAATTACGGTCTCAAGCAACCCGAATCCAGAAATACTGATGAACAAGGACATCCTCGTCTTCGGCCGCATTCCCGACCAAACAAAACCGGACGATACACCGCCGTTATTTGAGCAAGAAATCGTTTCGGTGCTTTCGCCCGCGGATAACAACCTGCCGCGCGAACAGCGGCAAGTCAAGGCTCGCCCCGAACTGACAACCACCGATAAGCGAGCGGCCATCGTCGGCTTCGAATCACCGATCTCAACCGGACGTTCCGTTGTTGCCATTCTGAGTGCCAAGGGCGACGGCACGCGGGTTTTGCATGACAAGCTTTCGTATCCTTCGTCGCTCACCGACGCCGAGGGTGCAGTAAGCCTTGTGGCCGGTCGTTCCAGTGTGAACTTTTACACGGCCGACTCCTACTACATCGGTAATCTTCCCTGGTGGCAACGCATCTGGTATGCCCTGCTCGATCGACCGCTGGTACTCTTCTTCCTGTCGGCAATCTTTATCGTCGCCTCGCTCACGTTCATCTACGTGACCATGAAGCGCGTGGCAGCCAAGCGACTCAAGGACGCTCACGAAGCATTGCAGAAACGAGCCGGCCGCCGCAAAAACAACGGAGTTCAGTCATGACGAGCCGTCGCGTCTTTCTCGAACGACTCGCGCTGATGTGTGCTGCTGCCTGCGCGGGAAGTTCCTCGGTGTCTGCCAAGAGCACCCGACGCCGCAAACAGTGGCTCGCGCTCTGGCAAGGCTTTGTAGCCGGTGCCGTTCACAACGGGCGCGTCATTGACGTCAGCGACAAGCGTCTCATCACGACAAGTGAAGGCCAGTCCTATGCAATGTTCTTCAGTCTTGTCGCTGGTGACCGTGCCCTTTTCGACGCCCTGTGGCAATGGACACAAAACAATCTTTGCGCAGGCGACTGCGGCAAAACGCTGCCAGCCTGGCTTTGGGGGCGTCTGTCCGATACGCGAAATCCCAAAACGCGGCGCCTCGAAGAGCACTGGGACGTTATTGATGACAACAATGCCGTTGATGCCGACCTCTGGATTGCTTATTCACTGCTTGAGGCTTCGCGGCTCTGGAGGGTCGATGACTACCGCACTCAAGCACTTTCCCTATTGGAACTTGTCAAAAAACAGTGCGTCCGCACCGTAGGTACGCTCGGATCCGTTTGCCTGCCCGCCAAGCGAGGCTTTCAGCATGAAGACGGTTCCGTAACACTCAACCCGAGCTACTACCCGTTGCAACTGATGCAACGCTTCTGTCGGGAAGACGCGGCCTGGCAAGGCATTGCACGATCGACGCTGCGCGCGCTGTTGCGCTCCAGTCCCACCGGCATCGTGCCTGACTGGGCTCGGTTCAATGCCCGCGGATTACTTTTGGCGACCGACCGCGACAGCGGCAGCTGGGACGCTATCCGCACCTACATGTGGGCCGGCATGCTCGCAAGCGACGTCCCCGAACGCGCCATGCTTCTCGAGCGCTTCCAAAACGCCTACGGCTTTGTTAAAGCTCGAATGGGACCGATCGGGAGGGTCAACGCACCGCGACTTTCTGTCGGCTCTCCCGGCCCCGATGCCTTTGTCGCCGCATTTTTGAGCTGGAATCCGCAGTCGTCGGAGGCCGCTATGATGCGTTCGCTTCTTGAGTCGGTTCCCATCGACGCTCAAAATTATTACAAGAGCATGCTCACGCTTTTCGGCCGCGGTTTTGACGACGGCTGCTTTGCCTTCGACCGATACGGCCGTCTGTTGCTTGCCACTTCCGGCAAGGAGGCCTGACGATGATGCAAGCGGGCGTGAATTGGAGCAAATCCTGCGTTTGGCTGTGCTGTCTTTTGACAGCCGCAACCACAGCGCAGGCTTCCGTTCGTTCCCCAGACACGACGCTCATCTCCGAGCGTGTCTCGCAGCACACCGAGTGGCTTACTGATCAAATCATCAAAGCGCAGGCCTCGGGCAATCCGGCTGTTGAGCGCGACGCCATTCGCAAGCTTGTCAGCATGGCTCCTCACGACCAGCAACTGCAGCTTGACTTGCTACGTCATCTTCTCTTAGATGCCCAAAAGGAAAGGACAGAAATCGACTCGTTGGTCAAATCCATCTGTACTGAGTCTGATTCCTCTGCCTGCCGTCAAGCCCGTCTTCTTCAATCGATTCATTTCGGTGCGCAAGCCGAAGCGCTGTCCAACGTTCGTCTGTTGGCCATGGCCGGCAATTACGACATGGCCAGTCAGAACATGCTCGCCCTTTTCGACGGCAAAGAGCCGCAGGAAGATTCCCTGCTCTTTGAATACGCCTCAATGCTCCTCAATACGAAAAACGGACGGCGTCACAGTATGGAATTGCTGCAGCGTCTTACCCGGTCTCACTCACACATCATCGCCCACCGTGCGCGTGAGATTATTGAGGCACACCATTTCGAAACTGGTCTTGAGCTTGCTCTCGACGAAATCTATTCCGATGCCACACGTCGTCGTGCTGCACAATTCCTGCAGCAGGCCATCGCTCGGCATCCCAACGATCCGCGCATTCAACGTTGGAAAAACGCTTTGATCGAAGGTCGCTATTGGCTCTTGTGTGATGCCGCTGAGGCGGCGCTTGAGCAACGCCGCCTTGCGCAAGCTCAAAAAGGTTATGAAAATGCCGTTGCCCTAGCCCCCTCTCGTCCTTTTGCCTACGTCGGGCTGTCTGAAGTGGCTGAACAGGCAGGCAACTATCCGCTTGCAATCCAACGCATGCATCAGGCTTTGAAAGCAGCCGGCGACGAATCCGAGAATTACCGCCGCGTACTTAACAACCGTATCAGCCGACTGAAAACTGCGCAGCAAGCTCTGGTCGCCCGTAAGCTGGCGCCTGCACAAAACGCTGCCGGTGACTTTCTCGAACTGCCGAGTCAAGCCTACATCGCCGCTTTGACCAAGCAGACCAAACTTTCCAATTACGACGCTTGGGAGGTTTATACCCTCTCGCGCGTGCTGGCCGCAGCTTCCCGTCCTCAGGACATTCCCGATTTGTGGGTCAAAGCGATGGACGCCGTGCCAAGCGCATTCGATAAGTTGCAGGTACGTTACGTCTACGCGCAGTTTCTCGCTTCATACGGCGATCCTCGTGAAGCTTTGAGCATTCTCAAAGCCATCGTCAGCGAACTTCATCCCGATCTGGATGAAGACTCGCTCCAAGCTCTCCTGCATCGCCCCGGCGCGACGCATCTGGCCACGCAATGGTTCAATCTGGCCAACGTAACGGAAGCTGAAATGCTTGAGCAGGACGCTCTGTCACTCGCACGCCGTCTTTCAGACGACATTGAATACGCCGAAGCACTGATTTTGGCGCAAAAACAAAACTATGTCGCCGCTCTGAAGCGATTCTTTCGTCTTGTCGATCCCGCTTCCTACCAATTTGCCAAAGCCGCCGACTGGGCCATGGAAGTGCCCGAGCCTCGTCTGTCCTATTGGCTCTGGGAACAAGCGGCTAGGGATCCCGGCTGGGTTACCGAATCCGTTTTCGGTCGCGTCCGAGCCATCGAAACAGACGAGTCGCTTGCGCTCACGGAAAAACGTCAACGTGTTGGTACCCTGATCACTCAACTGGAAGACGAACTGCTCCGACGCAATGAATTGACCTCAAACAATCTCCTGCGTATGACATCAAGTCTGGAAGACGTACAGGCTCACGATCAGGCTCGCGCTCTGCTCGAACGCCGTATCACGCTTGCCGACAACCCCGGCAATGAGGACGATGCCATGCTCTGGCGACGACTCGCCATGTACTACGAGGAAAGCTCGAACAACGCCGCTGCGCTTGACGCCTACCGACAAGGATTGGTGAGCACCGGCTGGCTCAAGGCCGAAGAAATGAACGACGATGCCGCCTTTACGTTGGCAACGCGCACGCTCGATCCTCCCGTCAGCCGCCTGCCGAACGAAGAACCGCAGCCGTTGGACTCCGACGGCTGGCTTACGAATTCTCTCAAAGCTCGCGCGGCCGAACTTTATCAACGCAATCAAACCGTCTTTCGTTCGGGGCTTCACTTCGAGCGCGACAGCGGCACGAGCGGATATTCGGATCTGACGATGCTCACCTGGATGAACGAAGTGAGTTTCCCGGCCCAAGGCGGCGTGGTTACACTGCGCACCGATAGTGTTTGCTACGACACCGGTTCTCTGGGCGGCGACTATCAAAGCTTCGGTACACGCGAAGAGTGGATCGGCGATCATTCCTTCAGCCCTGTAAATTCGGACTTCGGACAATCCGTCGCTTTTATTTGGGAAGGAGAGCAACTAAGTTTTGACATCGGCACAACGCCTATGGGAATGATCTACAGCGACGTTTCGGCTGGGGTTTCTTGGCGCTGGGACTGGCGCGACTTTGGTTTTCGACTGGAAGGTTACTACCGCCCGGAGACCGGCTCGCTTCTGGCAATCGGCGGTCAACGTGATCCCAACACGGGACTCACATGGGGCGGCGTACGTCGTTTGGGTGCGTCGATCAATCTGTCGCACGACCTCGGCGGCAAAAACGGCTTCTGGGCGCGAGCAAGCATTGAATCCATCAAAGGACATCATGTTGCCGACAACTACGGTTTGCAACTCATGGGGGGCTGGTATCATCGCCTGATCAATCTGCCTAACCGCCGCACGCTCACGGGGCTGTCGGCCTTTTTCTGGCAGTACGGCAAAGATTTGTCGGACTATCACTGGGGTCAAGGCGGATACTACTCGCCCAAACATGCTTATTCGGCGGGACTGATGCTCGACGAGGCCCGACGCTATGCTAACTGGTCGTGGCAGCTGCGCGGTCAGCTTGGCATCTCGGCTTCGACATCGAGTTCCTATGATCGCTACCATGCCAAAAACAGCATCCGTCCCTATCCTTTGCCCGACATTGATGCACAGTACTCCGACGACAGTTCCGTCGAGCTTGGCGTCTCCCTTTACGGAGCCGTAGAGCGACGCCTGACGCGACGCGTTATTGTCGGCGCAGCAATGTCGTATCAGAACTCGGACGAATACGCCCCTTTTTATGCAGGCTTATGGCTGCGCTGGTCTTTAACGGACTGGCTGGGAGATCTGGCCTTGCCGCCGACTCCCATGACGCCGTACGCTCAGCGCTAACCACATAAGCACAAGGAACCGGAAATGCCGTTTGCGATCACAACAAATAGTTCAAGCGCTAAAACACCGTTCATCTTTTTCGGTGAACTCACAAGCGGACTCTTCCATTTGTCGTCCGATCTTGCTCACGCACTCGGAGTATCCGAAGAAGGTCCCTGCCATCTCGGCGACGTCATTTATCCGCGCATTATCAACGACAGCGACCGCGAAAACCTCAGGGTCAACATTGAATCACTTGCGTTGGGCCAACAAACCACTATGCTGCAGCATGTCCGCTTGCGCATTGAAGGAATTTGTGTCTGGACAGCCATTCGCGCACGTGCCTATACCAGTGAAGCCGGCGGCAATGTTCTGCTCTCCGGCAGCTTCGAATTTTTCTCGTTCCGACATATCTTGAGCGAACTTCTGGAGCACTCCGATTTCACAGCCAAAGAAGTCGATGTGCTCAAAACGCTAGCCGGTGCCCCTCGTGAGTACGGTCTAGGTTTTATTCGTCTTGAAAGTGAATCGGTCCGCGACGCTCTGCTACCGGACATGATGCGTCTCATCATGGCAGCACTCGCCAATGATGTGCCGCAAATCATCACCGCTTATCTTTTTGATCCTGTCACAATTCTTTTCACCTGCCAGCAACCGACGCTTGATTTCGAGCACACAGTTGCACGTCTCGTTGAAGATATCTTGCGCGATCACCATACCGACAGTATCGTCAAGGAGGTGTTGCACATCAGCCGCGGTGCGCCTGATCTAGTTCAAAGCGTGCGTCTGCGCATGGATTTCTGGAAGGAACTTGCCAAGATCTTTACCAACAGTCTGGGACCGACCAAGTTTTCGTTCCGCGAGATCATGCTCACCGCACAGGCCTGCCTAGACGACTTTTCCGGCTTCAAACTGCTCATCCAACCGCTGGTGAAGAAAGATTCGCTGGAATTTTCGGGAGGTGAATTTCTGATTCGTTTTGCTTCTGATCAAGGCTTTGGACCTGATCGCTTCATCGCACTTCTGGAAAAAAGCGCTCTGGCCGTACCGTTCTCGCGTTTCGTCTTCGATCGTGCTGTCAGTTTAGCTGCTTCGGTTCGCGCTCAACTGCCTGAGAACTTCCGTTTTCACATCAATCTCAGTCCCAAACAGTCCGAAGACGACGAACTGTTCGGTTTTATTGACACGATCCTGACTTTGCGCCATGTACCGCACGATTCGATCGTCATCGAACTCACCGAAACAGGCGAACGCACCAATCAGGCCGCCATTGCGCGCTTTGCCGGGCTGTGCCGTCATCGTGGCATCGGCATTGCAGTCGATGACTTCGGCACTGGTTACAACTCGCTTGATTTCGTGCTGAGCATCCCCTGCAGCATGGTGAAGTTCTCACGCGAAATCACACTTACGTGTCTGTCGGATCGAAAACGACTCACTTTTTTAACGCGTCTTATCGAGTGTTTCAAGGGACTTGATCTGTCCATCAGTCTCGAAGGCATTCAGGATGAGACGGTCTTTCGAGCCGTTGCCGGCATTGATGCAGATAATCTTCAAGGCTACTACTTTGGCGAACCTATAGAAATTGAAGTGTTCGCGCAAACAGCCGGAGAAACGACGCATAAGGCGTGCGTCACCAGAGAGCCCAAAGGAGAGTCGTCATGAAAAAATGGATGATCGCCTGTACGCTTTTCTTTTTTGTTGCCGTTGCGGCTGTCTCCTACACTCGCATGCAGATTGTCAAACCTAAAACTCAGGCTCCTTCAGTCTGCCTGAAAATCGGTGTTGAGCGTGATTACGAACCGTTTGCTTACGTTGATGCAAGCGGCAAGCTCACAGGATTTGACGTACAGCTTTCTTATGCCCTGTGCCGTCGAATGAACCGCGTTTGCACAGTCGAGTCGAAGCGTTTTCACAACTTGCTGCCTGCCCTGCAGAGCGGCAAGTTGGATCTTGTCGTTGCCGGAGTCGGTCAAACAAGCGAGCGCAACCGCAACTTCTCGTTTTCACAAACTTATTACCGTTCAAGAAGCTTCTTCATCACGAACAACACAATAGAACAGCGCATAGCGATCGACAATGCACCGCAAATGATCATCGGTGTACAACAGGGATCGCTGCAGGAGAAGTTCATACGCGAAGAATATGTTCCCGCTGGGGCCAAGATGGTCGTTTTCGATACCTACTCAAAAATGGTGGAAGCCATCAACAACAGTGAAATCAACGTGATCTTCACCGACGGCATCCCCGGCTATACCCTGCTCAACAGTCCCGAAGGGCAAAAGCTCAACATAGGAGGCCGCCCGAAATTGGAATTGAAGGAAGAGAATGTCACCAGCCTGACGGACGCCAAAATTGTCGCACGCAAGGAGGATGCTGCTCTCATCGAGGAGGTCAATGCCGCCCTTCATCAAATGCAGACCGGCGGCGAATACCAAGAACTGCACGCACGATTCTTTCCTTTCGTGAATTTTTAATTTTTCGTCATGCGTAACAAAAATAATTCCACTCGACACTTGAGCAAGTGGACCTTTTCCCTGAAAGGATTTTTGCTCACCGTTCTGATTCCGATCACCCTGTTGATTACCGGTACGATTTTTTTGAGCACCAAAATCAACGGCGAAGTTCGCGCCTATACGCAGGACCTCGAGCAAGAGACGGTCAACAATGTATTGCTGGCTCAGCGCAATTCGACGAATCTCCAAAGTTTGAGCAACTCGTTACAGGATCTTGTCTATGCATCTGCACCCGAGCGCGCGCGACATGCTTTCGTCAACGCCTGGGGCATGCTCTCGGGATCCTCCTTTGTTCGGCACGAGCACACAAAAGAAAGCACCGAACGACTTTTAGACAGCCTCAACCAAACTTGGCAAATTCGCAAGAAGTACGACAGTAAGCGTCTGGAAATCAATCAAACATTCCGCAACTTATACTTTCACCTTTTGATGGCCTCGGGAGTGGCAGCAGGTCTACACGCCACCTCGATTGATTTGCTGCAGGTTCCCGCGCAGCGTTTCGTGCTTCATTTCGACGACGGAGATCAACACAAGTGCCATCTGGAAGATCTTCGTGTGGCTTTTCGAGGACTGTGCTCCAATGCGCACGTCCCGATGGACAGTGCGCGAGCCGCTCATTTCAAAGAACACTGTCAGGCTATCAGACCTCTGCCCGCCAAAATCACGGAAGGACTCGCCGAATTGGCTACGCTTAAAAACGAGTTTCTGGCTTTCGTACAGGTCATGAACGCCGATGCGCTCAACCTCAGGCAGGAATATTCAGTAATTGAAACCTCGGATCTACTGCAGACCATCAATCAAACGAATCGCTTTTATGAAAAAATACTTTCGACTTTCTTCATGTCCCTGCTCGTTGCAATCGCCGTAACGCTGCTGCTCGGCCTAAGCTTCTATCTGCTAATGAGTCCGCTCATCGACTTGTCCGGTCAGATGCGCCAGTTTCTCGCCACCAACGAAATGCCCAAGCTGCGTTCGACCTCCCGCATTCGAGAGATCAACGACGTGCTCAAATGGCTGATGCACTTCTGCGAACTGATCCGAGAGAAGCGACAAAGAGAAACTGAACTCACGCAACAATACGACCGATTGCTCATTTCTTCGCATCTCGATACGCTTACCGGCCTTTCCAATCGGAAAGCTCTCGAAGAGTACGTCAAGTCGGAAAAGGAAGTAGCCGCCAACACGTGCGTTTTGATGCTCGATATCGATCACTTTAAGCTGCTCAATGACACGCTCGGTCATCTCTTCGGCGATCACGTCCTGTCTGTTTTCGGGCGCCATCTTCAGCAAAGCGTCACGCGTAAGGATCGGATTTTCCGTTACGGCGGCGAGGAGTTCTGCATTTTCCTTAGCGACGTGACACCGCGCTCCGCCCGTGAAACGGCCGAATATATCTGTCGTCGTGTTGGACAGATCTCAAGAAACGACGCTTCGGTCTGCAACGAGGGGCGTATCGCAACTGATCCGCTTACCGTTTCTATCGGCATGTCATCCGTTACTGCTTTTACCGGCCATGTTGATGCCGTCACACTCATTCGTGAAGCCGATGTGGCGCTCTACAAAGCCAAACGAAGCGGTCGCAATTGTGTGTGCCATTTCGCTCGTGAACTGACCGAAGAAGTCTCCCGGCAGGGAATCTCATCCGCTCCTGCCAAGTCGTCGGATGTCAGTAAATCATCATAACCATGTCTGAAAGTGCCGTACATTCCGCCATCACGCTGCCCCTTAGGCGCATGCGTCGTCCGTTGCGAGGCGTTGACTCCGCAACGGCAAGCATCGTGCTCGCCGACGACTGGCTTCTTGCCTTTGAACTCGCCTTCGGCGTGGAAATTGACAACGAATTTGCTCACGCCTATGGTCAGTCCCCTTGCCCACTGTTCATTGTCATGGGCGATATTGCTCAGGCTCGCCTTAATGCCTATATCGAACAATTCGCCGTCAAACGCCCGGAAATCCTTGACTGGGAAATCCGTCGTGCGCGTCCCGCCGCCTTCTGCCGCCCCTGTCCGATTGACGAATTGAGCGTCTCGATTCCCTACCTATGCCCCGAACCAAGAGCCGTTGTGGTACTTGCAAGCATGACCGATATCGCGCTTGCCGCCACACGCGATCTGGTGATGAAACTTCGTCGACTCTCAGCCGCCGCCAATGCCCGCGGCTTTGCGCTTCTGATGATCTTCTGCCGCGAATCCGACCGTGCCGACACAAGCGAATTCGAAATGCAGCTAATGCGTTGCCGCCACAGTCTGGCCGGATTTGCCCATCTTAAGTTGCAAGAAAAAAGCCCCTGTTGGCAAGTGTATTTCTGGAATTGCCTCAATCACTTTGCAGGGTCGTCGCGCACGCTGCTATCGGCCCCCGAAACCGATGCCATCGGTTTTACTTGCATTGACACGGACAACGAAACAAGCGTATCGCTTGAGGACGAAAATGAAATTTTCAGTGCCAGCGCTCGTTTGACTGCCGTTTCCACCGGCATGTCGACACTCGTAAACGTTTCAACCAACGCCGAACTCTACAAGTTGGCGCTCAATGCCAATGCTGCGACGATCGTGTTTTCGCTTTCCCGCCCTTCAGACATCAGCGAAGTGGGACGCTATATCTACACATTGAGAAAAACGCGCGGCCGGCGACTCAAAATCGCCGCCGTCGCCGACGGTCTGCCGCTGCGCGTCAATTCGCTTGCATTCATTTTGTCTTGCGGCGCCAATCGTATTTTTGAGCTCTCGGCAAGTGCGGAATACATTGGTCTGATTCTGTCGGCACTCAAAGACGTAGTCTATCCGCACGACGTGACATTCGATTTCGAGGAAGCTTTAAAACCGATCGTTGCACTGCATGAAAAGGGCATTGTTGGTTGCGAACGTTTTCTGGAGGTCTGCCACACGCTCATTTCACAGCGAACAAGTAAATTGCCCACGCAAGGCATTCTGGTGTCGCTCACGCCCAGAAGGGGTCTTTCGGCCGAAGAATGTGCCTCGCAGTTCGAACCTCAACGATCGGGGGACATCGGCTGCGTCTCGGGAGATAACGTGCTTCTCTTTCTGTTTGGTTGCCAGCCTTCGCACCTGAAGCTGGCTCTAACACGTAACTTTCTGGTCGATCCAAGCGAATTATTCGAAAAGATCCGTACCGAAAACGATGACCTCGGCATCCTCGCATTCTTGAGAAGTCTTAAGATCAACACCGCAAAGTCCGGCAAAAAAGAACAACCCGAGGGCAATGTCACAATGCTCGCCGACATTAACAAAGAAATCGTCCCCGGGAAGCAAAAACAGTCCGTGATTGGTCCCAACGTAATTGAGCCTCAGGCTCTAGATGATGATTTTTTGAGATATTGACGCTATGCCCTGGACAGACATTTACATCGGTTCAATCGTAGTACTCTCCTTGCTCGGTCTGGCTCTGGGAGCGTATTTCCATCGATCCATCTGCAACTTTTTCTGGCGTCTGCGCTGGTACATCATCGGGCGGCATTGCTTTGCCCAAACGCAAACGTTCCGAGACTTTTTGCCGACATCCGTCAAAACATACCGTTCGTAACAGACAATGCCGAGCAATCGAGAATATCGCACCGCAGCAAGCATTTTGCCGCAATGGGAAGGCGCGGGACTTTTCAACTTCTACTTCCTGTTGAAGTTTGCCCTAGCCTACCTGGGGTATCTTAATCTGTACGTTCCGGCCAACGCGCTGCTGTTTGCAGCCGTGCTAGTTCCGATTGGTACCCCCTGGTTGCGTCGTATTCGCAAAGTCGCCGCCTGGGGCTGCGCCTTAGCGTTGCTGTGGTCTGAAAGCTGGCTTCCAGGGCCGGATGTCATCATTCAAAACTCCCGCAATCTGGCAGACTTTTCCGCCGCCTACCTTTGGGAGTTGGTGACAACCAGCATCAATTATGAGATGCTGGCCTGGTTGGCTGCCGCATTGGTAAGTTGGTTTTTCCTTCGACATTGGATTCGTTTTTCCACTCTCACCGTAATCGGTCTCGTGATTGCCGCTTTTCCTCAGGTGTTGCAGTGGGGCGGCACCTCGGAAAAAACCGCAGAGGTTTCCACCGCCGCTCAAACCGTGAGAACCACCGAAGAAGCGAACGTCGTAACAGCCGTGGCAAAAAACACCTCGGCATTGCAACCCACGCAACCGGCAACGGGCGGTGCCAAAGATGTCGAAGGCTGGCTCGAGCAGTTCTTTGCTTATGAAAAGGAACGCAGGGTCAACTTCCCGAACAGTCCGGTGGGCACGGAAACGTCCGGCACATTCGACATCGCCATCGTCAATATATGTTCGCTTTCAAACGACGATATTCGTGCCGCAGGACTCGACTCGCACCCCGTCTTTAAGCTTTTTGACGCACGATTCGAAAACTTCTCGTCGGCTACGTCCTACTCGGGTCCCGCAACACTCAGGCTCCTCACCTCTTGCTGCGGACAGATTTCTCACAAGGACATCTATGACGGTCGCCGTCCGGACTGCGAAGTACTCAACCGTTTACAGTCCGCAGGCTGGACGAATCGACTCTACATGGATCACGACGGACACTTCGACGATTATCTTCAGTCGTTGCGTACGCTCGCAGGGCTTACTCCCGAACTGCATTCTCAGCGAGACATGCGCAAACTTTACGAAGCGTTCGACGGCTCCCCCATCTTCGACACATCCGATGTGTTCAATACCTGGTTCGGAGAACTCTCCAAGAAAAGTTCTCGCACGGTCTCTTTTTTCAATTTGGTCGCTCTGCACGACGGCAACCGCGATCCCGGCTCGCAAAAGCAGCTAGACTTCAAACTGCGCGCCGAACGCATGCTCAACGACTTACAGAGAATCATGGAACGCATCGCTCAAAGCGGTCGGCCGCTACTGTTCGTCGTCGTACCCGAACATGGCGCAGCTTATCGCGGCGACAAAATTCAAATGGCGCGTCTTCGCGAAATTCCGAGTCCTCACATCACCCACGTTCCGGCGATGGTGAAGTTCTTCGGGGTTGAAACAAAAATGCAGGGACGCGTCATCTCCGAACCCGTCAGTTATCTTGCGGTCTCCGAACTGATCAACCGTACGGTAACAAGCGGCCTTTATCGGCCCCACAACCAAAATGCCCCTGCGATTGTCTCGGACATTCTGAAAGATCTTCCGCAAACGTGGAGCGTATCGGAAAACTCAAATGCTCGTGTTGTGCGCTTTGCAAACGAATATTGGGTCAGTCTCAAGGGAGGTAGCACATGGATCAAATATCCGCTGAATTAGGTCATCGTGTGCTCGCACAAGCATCTTCTTTCCACATCGAAGGCATCGCCATCTACGCTGTCAACAGTCGTACCGGCGCTCTGGAAATCGAATATTTAAGCCAGACATGCCTGCAGATTCTGCACCTTGCCCAAACACCACGCCTGCCCTGCCGAATCGGCAAGCTGGGACTGGCCAAAGACGCCGGTTGGCAATATGAGCAAAAATTAAGACATTGCCTGACAGATCACAATCCTGTTCAGGAAGTGCAAACGCTACACTCCCCCGAGCAACCCGCCCAAACATTCTTCCGAGAAGTTTATGTGACGGCGGCTCTGGCACCAGCCCGGCAGCAACACTTTCTGATTGAACTCTCACGCAGCACAACTGAAGACGGAGATACGTTAAGCGACCTTTCCCGACAAAGCGCAAGCTTTCTGGCGCTTTTGGAACAAAGCGTGCAGCGTGTATGGGAACTCGACCTCAAAACCAACACGTTCACGATCTTCGATCCCCTCAACAGTCACGAAAAACCAGTGCCGGACACACTGGCTTTCCCCAACGATTTTTTGAGTCAGGGTCTGGTACACCCTCGCAGTCTGCCGGCTTTCCGTACATTTGTGCGCAAAATTCTTGGCGGCGATCGTCAGGGCGGTGCGACCCTCATCATGCGCACCTCCAGAGACAGCGGCTATTCCTGGCACAACTTGAGTTACCGAACGCTTTTTGACGCGAAAGGACTGCCCAAAAAAGCCGTCGGTGTTCTGCACCCAGTCGAATCGGCGCAGTTGCAACCGCGCTACTTCGAACTGGACCGGCTCTGGGAACAACTGCTGACGTCGTTACACAGTTTTGCGTGCATCAATCTCAATACCGAACAAATCGAAAAGTTATGGATTTCAGGGCACAATCCCAACACCATCGTGTCGGGTCGCTCCTACGGAGCCTTAATTGATCGCATCTGCATCGCTCTGTACACGGATAATTCCAAACAGCGAGTCCGTAAATTTCTTGATGTCGGCAATCTTCGCAAACTTGCACGCAAGCGTTCGCCATACTGGGTATGCGATTGTTTCGAACTCGTGGAAAACCAGTCTTACGTCCAACCGGTCGCGATTCACGTCCTGTTGGATACAAATGCACAAACTGAAACGCGAGCGTTTATTTTCATGCAACACAGTGTCGACACACATCGCCGCACAACATCGGCACGATTGCCCGGAAGTTGCGTGTTTCCACAGCCAGACGCACGCGGGATGATTATTGTGCATCTGCACAACGCTCAAGGCAACAACGCCCACGCACTCGTTCGCGTTTGCGATTACCGTAAAAGTTTTTCCGAAACGCAATTCAACGATATCGTTGCCGCTTTCAGTCTCTTTTGTGAGAGCTTTGCCATCGTCAGCATTCCGTCAGATCGGACTGTCAGCATCTTCATGCCTGAGATCGATTCAGCCTTCAAAGCACGGGAAAAACTGGAGACTGCCTTTACTTTCGTCAAAAAGACGCTCGCCGGCACCGAGCTCGTCAATGTGCGCTTCGTTGCGGCCCTCACTTTCGGTTTGCTCAAGCCCGAACATCACGACGAGTTCCTGCACACCGCCTCTCTTGTCTGCAGTCGTCTTGAAAATGAACCGGTCGATACAATCGAGTGTATGTCTCCCATTGACGAAATCAAAACACTGCAGTCCGAAAGCGTTCTTTTTGCGTCCCAGCCCGAAGACAAAGCGTTTCACCACATCATCTCCAACTCTCTGAGCAACAAGGAAAAAACACTCCTTATCACCTGTCTCGACGTGCTGATCCGCAGTGATAAACCTCAGACAGGTCTCATGCACTTGCTCTCCCTGCTGGGCATCTATTACAAAGCAGATCGCGTCTACACCCTGCGCGCGATTCAGAGCATGCACGTATTTGAGGAAACCGGAGAATGGGACAACAGCGGCAAGAGTCCGTTTAAAAAGCTCATTCACGGCATGCAGATTAGTAAGTTTCCCTTGCTCGAGCGCGTTCTGAAAACCTCGGAACCCGTTTTCATCAGTCGCCGCAAGCGTTCGCTGAGCCTTCAATTGGCTGACGGTGCACTGGATGACACCTGGTCGTTTTTCGCCCTACCCTTCGGTACGGATCAAGGCAATGGCGCATTACCAGTAAAGAACCTTCTTCTTTGCATCGACAATCCGCGCGAAGAAATTCCCAATTGGTCATTGCCGCAAGCACTCACCCCCTATTTGACGCTTCTGCACGACAAACTGCTCAAAGCGCAGTCGGAACTGCTGACAGCCGAAGATTTCAAACCACACACAATCAAGACCTATTCCGAGTACAAAAACAAGCTTATCGAGCTCACGTCCGAACACTACTACTCAATGGGGGCCCTGGTAGCGGCTGTTCCCCAATTACTTTTGCTCGATAAAAAACACGGCACCGAACACTGCCACAATCTGCTGATGTTCCTGCAGGATCTGATCGGCCGCAGTTTTGGCAATGCCGTCATTTTCAAAAAGTACTCCGAAGAATTTGTGGTTCTTGCTCCCAACACCACCCAAGAAATTTTCTTTGAGCGAGTGGAGTGGCTTCAAAAAACATGCGAGCGTCAGTATCCGCAGCAAATTGAAGTCGGTGCAACATGGTCCCGTGACATCTTCAACGCTGCCGATCTCATCAACGAAGCTCGCACGTTCATGCTCATTCAAAGTGTATCGGGCAGTCACAGCGTTGATCTCGGCAGCACACCCGCCACACTTTCCCTACCTATGCTGCAGAGTTTCGACATCTACCTTCAGCCCAAAGTCGATATGATCAACAGCCGCATTGTCGGTGCCGAAGCTCTCATTCGCGGCATCGACAAGGATGGTCGTATTGTGGGACCGGGCAGCTTCCTGTCGGCAATGGAAAGCAAAGGAGCATTGCGAAGTCTGGATCTTTTCGTCCTTTCGCAAGCACTTTTACAGCTCGATCGCTGGCAGAAAAACGGGCATCCGCTGGTACCGATCTCAGTCAATTTCTCCCGCTATACACTCTTTGATCGGGCAACAAGCGGCGCCGTACTCGCCATTCTCAGCAACTACGAACACATTGATCCGTCATACATCGAAATCGAGATCACCGAAACAGCTTGCACGGTCGAAGAAGCAACGCTAGCCCGTACTCTTGCTCCCTATCGAGATATGGGACTACATTTTGCGCTTGACGACTTCGGTGCCGGCTATGCCAATCTCTCCATTTTCTCCAAACTTGCTTTCGAAACAATCAAACTCGACCGCTCAATCGTACATGACATTGGCTCAAACCCGGTCAGTCGGTCGCTTATTGAAAGTATCTTACGAATCAGCCACGAGCATAACATTACGGTTGTGGCCGAGGGCGTCGAAACCGAGGAGCAAGCATCCGTTCTTAAACAGAAAGACTGCCGCATTGCACAAGGCAATTTCTTTGACAAACCGATGGATGTCGACTCCTTTACGACAAAATATCTTTCTGCATCGACACAACCCGACGACATCCGTGACCGGGCGTTTTGACGACATCTCTGCAAATGCAAGGAGTCCATTGTGACAAACAACGAATCTCAGACAAGTTTCATCAAAAGCCTCAAACTCCAGGAGGCACGACTTGTCGTCGGCATCGGCGCCTCGGCCGGCGGTCTTGAAGCATTGCAGCAGTTTTTTGTCAATCTGCCTGCCAATTCAAACCTCATATACGTCATCGTCCAGCACCTTTCGCCGGACTACAAGAGCCTAATGGCTGAAATTCTGGGGAAGTACACGCCCATGCAGGTGGTTCAGGCTGAACACTTGATGCCCGTCGAACCAAACACTGTCTATTTGATTCCGCCCAAGAAGAATCTGACCATCAAAGCCGGTCATATTTTGTTGAGCGACTACGACCATCGCGGCATCAATCATCCGATCGACATCTTCTTCAATTCACTTGCTGAAGAAAGCCGCGAAAAGGCGGTGGCTGTCGTTCTTTCCGGCACGGGATCAGACGGCACAAACGGCATCAAAACCGTCAAGGAACACGGTGGCATCGTCATGGCGCAAGACCCCAAGAGCGCAAAATTCGACGGCATGCCCCGTTCGGTCATCAATACCGGACTGGCCGATTTCATCCTGCCGCCCAAGGAGCTTGCGCAGGAGCTTCTCAATCTTGCCAACTACCATCACCTGATGTTCCCTCAGGCGGCTTCGGAACCTTCCGACATGCAGGCGCTCAACCGCATCTACAGTTCGCTCAAAACGGTAAGCGGCATCGACTTCACCTATTACAAGCGCAACACCGTTTTGCGCCGTATCGAACGGCGCATGGTCGTCACCAAGAGCCCTGATATGGAGAGCTTTGCCGATCTGTTAGAAAAAAACCTCACAGAAGCCGAACTTCTGATGAAGGACATTCTGATCGGTGTCACGCGTTTTTTCCGCGATCGAGACTTCTTCGAGAAACTCAAGGCAACGGCGCTCACCTCCATTCTCAATCACTGCCCAGAAAACGAATCGATCCGCATCTGGTCGGCTGGTTGCTCCACGGGTGAAGAAGCCTATTCTCTTGCCATTCTCATGCAGGAGCTGATAGAAGAAACGGGGCGTAAGCGCGAGGTCAAGATTTTCGCAACCGATATCGACACACAGGCCATCGAACGCGCGAGCAAAGGTGTTTTCCCCGAAAGCATTTCAGAGGATCTTTCTTCGGAACAGCTTGCCAAGTACTTCACGGAGAAAAACGAGCAATATCACATCTCCAAAGAGATCCGAAAGATGATCATCTTTGCGCCGCACAACATGTTTTCCGATCCCCCATTCGGAAAGCTTGATCTGATCAGCTGCCGCAACGTGCTGATCTATTTCCAACCCGTGTTGCAGAAGGCCGTCTTCGCCATCTTTCACACGGCGCTCAAAAACGGCGGCTATCTTTTTCTGGGAAAAAGCGAAACAGCAAGCGAGTATTCGTCTGTCTTTAAAGCGGTTGCCACGATGGAAAAGATCTACGTGCATCATGCCGAGGGCAAAGCGGAAGATTTGCAGCCTCCGGTCTTTTCCGTACCCAACATCCTGCCTCAGGTTCAAATCTCCGGAGGAGGCATTCCGCGCAAAACCGATCAGCAAAATATGGAAGATGTCTACGTTCGTTTTATGGAACGGTTTATGCCCGCCTCAATCATTGTCAACGGCAGCAACGACATCGTTCATTTCTTCGGTAACAGCACCGATTACATCGACATTGCACCGGGCAAAGCGACCTTTAACCTCTTTTCACTCATCATCAAGGATCTGAAACTCATCACATCAACGGCCATCAACCGTTGTCGCGAAACAAACACCCCGGTTTCCTACACCGACATTGCCGTAGACACGCATGCCGGACGCCGAACAATCACGCTGTCCGTTCAACCGGTCGGCACCGAATCAGATCCAAGCCTCATCGCCCTTCTTTTTCTGGAATGTACAGCTTCCAAACTGATCGGTACCGTTGAAAAGTATGATGTCGATACGACGGCCGCCCAACGCATCATCGACCTGGAACATGAGCTGCAGGTCAGCAAAAGCGAGTTGCGCTCGACCATCGGCGAACTTGAGACCGTCAATGAGGAACTGCAGGCGGCCAATGAGGAGCTTTTGACGGCCAACGAAGAATTGCAGAGTTCCAACGAAGAGTTGCAGTCCGTCAACGAGGAACTCTATACAGTCAATTCCGAGTACCAGCAAAAACTCGACGAACTCACGATGATGGACAACGACCTGTCGAACTTCCTGTCGTCAACCATGATCGGCATTCTCTTCGTCGACAGCAAGCTCAATATTCGCAAGTTCACAGAATACGTCGGGCGCGAATTTCAGCTGGTGGCGCAGGATGTCGGCAGGTCTCTGCAGATCTTTGCACACGCCTTCCCCAAGGAAGACGTCATTGCCGACGCCAAAGCCGTCCTGAAAGATCTGACGCCCATCGACCGTGAAGTTGTCGGCAACAACGAGCGCTTCTACACAATGCGCATCGCGCCCTATCGTACAACGGAAAACAATATCCGAGGGCTCGTGATCACGATCATCGACTCCCTGCGCCATCAACAGATACCGGAAAAACAAATGTAATGCTTCCTGCACACTGATCAGTCTGTGCAATCTCTTTTGGCTCCGACAAAGTCAAACCTGTCGGAGTTTTTTGTCCCTTCACACCTCTAAAAGTTTACGGTTTCGTTTTTATACGAAATTTTTATTTGCCGGCTAAATATTATTTAGAAATCATTTGTTCAGCATCATACTGAACTTCTCTTGCTTCTTCGATTTTCGTGCATATCCAATGTTTCTTCTTAAATTGATCATTGCTTTTTTATTTGCTGGCTAATTTTTAACTTCATCAACCAACCCACGCTCACGCGCGTAATGCACGCGAAATGCAACCAAAACGTTCAGAAGTCAACTCCGAAAATTTTTG
>UPZS01000035.1 GCA_900538905.1 uncultured Sutterella sp. | reverse complement strand
TTTTTGATGCATCAAATTTCAATGGAAAGCCTACAAAGACAGGGAAAAAGACAGATTTAGACTTCTAAAGTCGGGAGACAAAAATGAATGCGCTTTCTGTGATTGTATTGATCTGTTGCGCCGCGCACCTCGGCGCTATTGCGTAGCCGAGAAAAATTATGCGGCGCCTTCCAGTAACAAAGACGCCGCTTTTGTTTGCTTTGACCTATCAGCCTTTCACGGGCTCGGGACGAGGAGCATCCGGGTCGATAAGACCGTCTTTTCTGAACATGTGTTTGATACCGTGCAGTGCCTGACGAATTCGGAATTCGTTTTCAATCAACGCAATGCGCACATGATCGTCGCCATATTCCCCAAAACCGATACCTGGGCTCACAGCCACCTTGGCGTCTTCAAGAAGGCGCTTACTGAACTCCACGGAACCGAGCTTGCGATACGGCTCGGGAATCTTGGCCCAGATATACATGGACGCCTTCGGGCACTCGACCGGCCAGCCGATTTCGTTGAGTCCCTTCCAGAGAATATCGCGGCGCTTCTGATACTTCAGCCGAACCTCCTCGACACAACTTTGATCGCCCTCAAGCGCCTCAATGGCTGCAACCTGCAGCGGCGTGAACGTTCCGTAGTCGTGGTAGCTCTTAATACGAGCCAATGCATGCACCAGCTCCTTGTTGCCGACCATGTAGCCCAGTCGCCAGCCAGCCATGTTGTATGACTTGGACATCGTAAAGAATTCAACGGCGATATCCTTAGCGCCCGGCACCTGCATAATCGAGGGAGCCTTGTAGCCGTCAAAACAGATATCGGCGTATGCCAGATCGTGCACAACCCAAATGCCATAACGCTTACCGAGTTCAACAACCTTGGCAAGAAAATCGAGTTCCACGCACTGCGCCGTCGGGTTGGACGGGAAACCCAGAATCATCATCTTGGGGCGAGGCACGGTTTCCACAATGGCGCGCTCAAGCTCTGCCAGAAAGTCGACGCCCGGAATCATTTTGACCGAACGGATGTCTGCGCCCGCAATAATCGCACCGTAGATATGAATGGGATAAGAAGGGTTAGGTACGAGCACCGTGTCGCCACGATCCGTACAAGCAAGCATCAGGTGTGCAATACCTTCTTTGGAGCCGATCGTCACGATGGCTTCCTCATCGGGATCGATGTCGACGTCGAACTTACGCTTGTACCAATTGCTGATTGCTTTGCGCAGACGCGGAATGCCTTTGGAAACTGAGTAGCCGTGCGTATTGTCGCGCGACGCGACTTCAATCATCTTATCGACGATATGTTTGGGAGTCGGACCGTCGGGGTTACCCATCGAAAAGTCAATGATGTCTTCTCCTCGACGACGCGCTGCCATCTTGAGAGCGCCCGTAATGTTGAAGACATACGGCGGCAGCCGTTTGATGCGAGAAAAGTCGGAATTCATATGGGTCTCCCAGAAATTTTTCAATCCGAATCAATCGGATACATCGGTAGATATTAGCAGGAGCCCAAAGGCACAACACTTCGAAGTAACCTTTTCGCAGCACTCTAGATCAAACGACGCAGAGCGATACCTCCAAATAACTAGGTGGTTAATCTCAGTCGGCCAAAAGCTTTCCGGGGTTCAATATGCCCTTGGGGTCAAGGGCGCGTTTGATGGCGCCCATCAGTTCCAATTCGAGCGGATCTTTAAGCTTGAGAAAGTGCGCACGCTTGAGTTGTCCGATGCCGTGTTCGGCAGAAATCGAACCGTTGTGGCGGCTCACAACCTCGTAGACCGTCTCACGAATGCCCTCTTCATTTTCAAAGGCCAGATTAGGCGGAATGGAGCCGATATTAAAGTGCAGGTTGCCGTCGCCGAGGTGACCGAACACGGAGGGATCAATCCAGTCGAAACGGGCGTTGAGCGCGGCAAGCGCCTCGTCGACAAAAGCAGCGATGTCGCTGATTTCAATGCTCACGTCATTGTGCAGATTGCCGCCCACGTGTGCGTCTGCACTCGGAATCGACTCGCGAATCGCCCAAAAAGTCTGGCTGTCCTTGACCGAATTAGACAAAAAGGCGTCTATCACATTACCTTCCTCGAACTGTTTTTCGAGGATAGATTCCAGCGGATTGCAACCGGGATCTCGAGCATAACTCAATTCCACCAGGCACCACCACGGTGCCGATGAAACATCGCCGGGCAACGTCACCGACTCAATCTGCTCGCCCACGCGCTCAATGCACTTAGCCTGCATCAGCTCAAAGCCGGTCAGCGCCGGACCGGCAGCAGTTTTCACAGAAGCCAACAGTTCGCAGGCTTTATGCGGATCTTCCACACCCACCAAAGCCGTGCAAGTGGTCTGCGGAAGATTAAAGAGTTTGACGACAGCTCGCGTGATGACGCCCAATGTTCCTTCGCTGGAAATAAAAAGCTGCTTCAGATCGTAGCCCGTGTTGTCTTTGCGAAGCCCTCGCATCATGTTGACGACACGACCGTCGGCAAGCACCACTTCCAGGCCAAGCACCAAATCGCGCGTGTTGCCGTAGCGAAGAACAGCCGTACCGCCCGCGTTCGTTGCAATGCAGCCGCCCAGACATGCTGTTCCTTCGGCCGCAAAGCTCAAAGGAAAGAGCCGACCGGCCTCTTGTGCCGCTTGTTGTGCTTTTTCAAGAACCACACCGGCCTGTACCGTCATGGTGTCGTTGACCGCATCAATCTCCTCAATTTTGTTCATGCGTGAAAGAGACAACAAAATCGCGTCGCCCTTTGGCGAAGGGGTTCCTCCTCCCACCAGACTCGTGTTGCCCGACTGAGGCACCACAGGCGTACCCGTGCGATTGGCCCAGGCAAGCACTTGGGCAACTTCTTCGGTATTGCCCGGGCGAACCACGGCGGGCGTCTTTCCGAAGAAGCGGTTGCTCCAGTCGACCAAATACCCGGCGGTGTCGGCATCTTCGGTGAGCACATTGTTTTCGCCCACAATGGCGCGCAGTTCGGCAAGCATGTCCATTTTTTCTCTGTCCCTTTTTGTGCGTTATTCGTTTTGCCTCTGATGGTCGCGGCGTAACCCCAAGCAACATCAAACGTAGCAGCCGGCAAGCAGTCCCAGAATGCGGTCGCAGCGATTCGTAGCCGATGACGTCGGGACATCTGCAGCCTGCGCTCCAGGGCGACGAGCTTTGCGAACTTGCGCCTTTTGCACGCGTACCGAACCGTCTTCGTCAATGATGAACTCCACGGCGGAACTTCCCGAAGTCAGCCCCAGAAAATCGCGGATGTTCTTCGGCACGGTCACTTGCCCCTTGATCGTTAAGCGCTGGCTCATTTTTTTCACTCCTGTTTAGCCGATTTGTCCCCATCGGACGGGTTCGGCAAGTCGGATTAAATCCACCCTGTTTTCACATACAAAAAAAGCCATCCAATCCATTTCGATCAGACGGCCGTTGTATCCGTTTGGTTGCCTAATCAAGGCCACATCCGCTGTCTCTGAGAGAAGCGTTTCCACCTTGCCCGGACGGAGCAGGTTGGCGCAGACTTTTGGTTTCTGCTTCGAAATGTACCGCTCATCTTACAGATCCGGACAACTCCGCACAATAAGGCATATTGCCTATGTCAACATGGTACTCAAAAGTACAACGTTATGACATTTGATGAACAGACAAAACGGGCGCCTTTTCGTTTGAAGGAAAAGACGCCCTGCCAGCTTTCGTCTTGTGCGCAATTACGCTTCAGGAACCAGCTTTTCAACGCCGCCCATGTAGGGACGCAAAGCTTCGGGCACCGTCACGGAACCGTCGGCATTCTGGTAGTTTTCAAGCACAGCCACAAGCGTACGGCCCACAGCAAGGCCCGAACCGTTGAGCGTATGAACAAAATGCGTACGACCGTCGGCGTCCTTGTAGCGAGCGCCCATGCGGCGAGCTTGGAAGGCTTCGCAGTTGGAGCAGGAACTGATTTCGCGATAAGTGTTCTGAGCGGGCAGCCACACTTCAAGGTCATAAGTCTTGGCCGAGCCAAAGCCCATGTCGCCGGTGCACAGCAACACTTTGCGATACGGCAGGCCGAGCTTCTTGAGGATGTTTTCGGCGCATGCCGTAAGTTCTTCGAGGTGCTCGTAGCTGTCATCGTCGCGCACGATGCGAACCATTTCAACCTTATCGAACTGATGTTGACGAATCATGCCGCGAGTGTCACGTCCATAGGCACCTGCTTCCGAACGGAAGCAAGGCGTGTGAGCGGTGATCTTGATGGGCAGATCGCTTGCCTTGAGCATCTTGCCCGAGACGCAGTTGGTAAGCGTCACTTCAGCCGTCGGAATCAGGTAAAGGGTTTCGCCCTTGCCTTCCTGACCGCCCTTCTTGGCTGCAAAGAGGTCCTCCTCGAACTTCGGCAGCTGGCCGGTGCCACGAAGCGTTTCGGCCGTCACGATATAGGGCGTGTAGCACTCGGTGTAGCCGTGTTCGGTCGTGTGCATATCAAGCATGAACTGAGCAAGCGCACGATGCAACTTTGCAACTTGCCCTTTCATGTAGCAAAAACGCGAGCCGGAAAGCTTGGCGGCCGTATCAAAGTCCAAGCCCAACGGAGCACCGACGTCAACGTGATCCTTCACGGGGAAGTCAAACGTACGAGGCGTGCCCCAGCGGTACTGCTCAACGTTGTCGTGTTCATCGCGCCCCACGGGCACAGATTCGTGCGGCAAGTTGGGAATGCTCATCAGAAGTTCGTTCAGGCGTTCACGCACGCTGTCGAGCTGAGCGGACAGAGCGTTTAGCTTTTCAGGGATGGCAGCGGCTTCGGCCATGAACTGAGCGGCATCTTCGCCCTTGCTCTTTGCAATGCCGATCTGCTTGGAGAGCTGGTTGCGCAACGCCTGCAGTTCTTCCGTCTTGGTCTGCACTTCCTTGCGCTCGTTTTCGAGTGCGTTGAATTCCTTTTCGGGGAAGTCGAAGGGACGCGTCTTCAAGCGGGCGATCACTTCGGGAAGCTGCTTGCGCAGCATATTGATATCGAGCATTTCTAACCTTCGATGATTTGATTTGTCGCACTGCAGTTATGACAGCAACATTCACTGTTGCGTTTGCAGGCCGATCTATAAGAGAATCCCATAGCAATCCAGCCCCAAAGGGTCTGAATCACACATAAATGAAAATTTTAGCACCGTGCGGCTTAACGCTTCCGTGCCTTTCCCTGCTTGGCCGCCTGTTCGTTGAGTTCACGCAAGCGCGCGAGTTTTTCGCCGATCTTAATTTCAAGTCCGCGGTCGGTTGGCTCGTACCAACGCATGCCTTCGAGCCCTTCGGGCAAATACACCTCCCCCGCGGCAAAGGCTCCCGCCTCATCGTGAGCGTAGCGATAGCCGTCGCCATAGCCAAGTTCATCCATGAGTTTGGTGGGAGCATTGCGAAGGTACATCGGCACAGGCCGCGTACCGTCTTCACGAATAAAAGCGCGCACCGAGTTAAACGCTTTGTAGACGGCGTTACTTTTAGCGGCAACAGCCAGGTACACAACAGCCTGAGCGAGCGCCAGCTCGCCTTCCGGAGAGCCCAACCGCTCATATATGTCAGCTGCATCCAACGCCACCTGCATGGCTCGCGGATCGGCCAGCGAAATATCTTCCACCGCCATCCGAATCAGACGACGGGCGATGTAACGCGGGTCGCAGCCGCCGTCGAGCATGCGGCACATCCAGTAAAGCGCCGCATCCGGATCCGAACCTCGTACACTTTTGTGCAGTGCGCTGATCTGATCGTAGAAGTTCTCTCCTCCTTTATCGAAACGCCGCAGACTCGAAGGCAGCGCGCTTCGCAGGAAATCTCCATCAATCACAGTCAGCTTTCGGTCGCGCGCCATGCCGCAGGTCACTTCAAGCGCATTGAGACATCGGCGTGCGTCGCCGTCGGCCGTTCCGATCACAATCTTGCGCGCATCATCGGTGAGTTCCAATCCGGGAAACTCGCGCTCAAACGCTCGGTCGATGAGTTCCGAGACCTCTTCGGCAGACAAAGGTTCAAGGACGTACACCGCTGAGCGGCTCAGCAATGCCGAATTAACCTCAAAAGAGGGATTTTCCGTTGTAGCACCGACGAAAATGAAAAGCCCGGACTCAACATGCGGCAAAAACGCATCCTGCTGGCTTTTGTTGAAACGATGCACTTCGTCAACAAACACCAGGGTTGGGATATGCCTCTGCGCCATCGTCACACGTGCTTCTTCAACGGCTTCGCGGATTTCTTTGACACCGCTGAGGACTGCCGAAATCGCAACAAAGGGAAGTCCGAAAGCATCGGCCATGAGACGAGCAAGTGTCGTCTTTCCCACTCCGGGCGGCCCCCAGAGAATCATCGAATGCGGTCGGTGCGTTTCAAAAGCCACCCGCAAAGGCTGCCCCGGCCCCAGCAGCTTTTTCTGACCGATCACTTCATCTATCGTCTTCGGGCGCATGCGTTCGGCCAACGGCGCGAGCTTATTGAGCAAAAGCGCCGCTCTTGACGCCGCCTCGCTGGCGACCGACGACCGAATCGGCTGTTCGGGCTCAAGCCCTTCAAATAAGTCCTGAGACATCGTTTTGTCCTTGTCTGCCGAACATCGCCTCAGTGCGTATCCTGTAGCACATCAGCGCCCGAGGGAATCTTGAAGTCGAATACGCCGGCCTCAATCTTGCCATTGGTTTTCACATCTCGGAACGTAAGCGTCACTGTCTGACCGAAATGGTCAAACAGACGCATGCTCGCCATCACGCCCTTGGCATCAAAGCCGATTTCAAAGCGACGATACGTGAGGTCCTCGACGAGCGGCTCGGCCGCCACCCAATCCAGACCGCCGTCGCTTCCCATATCTTTCAAGCGAAAACTTTTCTCAATGTCACCTTTGCCAAACAAAATGGCCGCCGGCGTGGCACTCATCGCTTCGGTGAGTTTTCGCACCGTCACTTGATTAAGATCAGGATCCCACACATAAACGGTTTTGGCATCCGAAACAATCGTTTGCGGATAAGGAGTCTTCGTTTCCCAGACGAACTTGCCGGGACGTTCAAAAACAAACGTCCCTGCGCTGTCACTTCCGGCCGATTCCCCCTTCTTGTCGGTCACCTTTTGAACAAACACCCCCTGCGCCGTTGTCGTCTTATCAGCAAAGGCCAACAACGCCTCCCTGCCGGAAGCAGCCCAAACCGATGCACTCGAACATGCGGCAATAGTGAAGATCAGCGCATTAACCATTCGTCGAGTCATTACAGAGCCTCCGTATTGTCCTTGACGAGCACTTCTCGCTTGCCCGCAGGATTGGGCTTACTGACGATACCGGCCGCCTCCATGCTTTCAAGCAGATTGGCCGCGCGGTTGTAACCGATATTGAAGCGGCGCTGCACGAAGCTTGTGGCCGCACGCTTGTGCTGAATCACCATCTGCACGGCTTCATCGTAAAGCGGGTCGTTTTCGCCACTGCGCCGAGCTCCAGGACCACCGCTTTCACCCGCGGCAGAGCCCGTTTCCGGCTCGGTAACCGCGTCAACGTATTCAGGCGCACCCTGCGCCTTGAGTTCTTCCACCACGCGCAGCACTTCACTTTCGGCCACCATACAGCCCTGAACGCGCTGCACCCCCTGCCCCGGACGCTTAAAGAGCATGTCGCCCTTGCCGAGAAGGTCCTGCGCTCCGGTGTCGTCAAGCACCACCTGACTGTCAAAGCGGCTTGCCACCTGGAAGCAGACGCGCGCCACGATATTGGCTTTGATAAGCGGCGTCACGATATCCACACTCGGGCGCTGCGTGGCAAGCACCAAGTGAATGCCGGCAGCACGCGCCTTCTGAGCCAGACGCATGATCTGAGTTTCAACTTGCTTGCGGTTGATGAGAATCAAATCGGCAAGCTCGTCAATGAAGCAGACGATGTAAGCAAAAGGCTTGAGTGGAGTATGCGGTTCGGGCGCCTCGGGCGAAACATCGAACGGATCCATTATCGGATTACCGGCAGCAATGGCTGCGCTGACCTTGTCGTTGAAGCTATCGAAGCTTCTCACGCCCAGCTTACTCATCAGGTTATAACGGCGATCCATTTCGTTGACTAGCCAATTGAGCGCATTGGAGGCCTTGTTCATATCCGTCACCACCGGGCAGAGCAGATGCGGAATATCCTGATAAAGCGAAAATTCAACGGTCTTGGGATCAATCAGCACCAAGCGCAGACGATCCGGCGAGCTCTTGTAGAGTAGCGACAGAATCATCGTATTGATGCAAACCGACTTGCCCGAGCCGGTGGTACCGCCCACCAGAAGATGCGGCATCTTGGCCAAGTCGACTACCACGGGCTTGCCCGCAATGTCCTTGCCCAGCGCCAGAGACAGCGACGATTTGCTCTCAGTGAAGTCGGGGCTACCGATGATTTCCTTGAGGTACACCGCCAGGCGCTGTTTGCTGCCGTTAGGAATTTCCAGGCCCATATAGGGCTTGCCGGGAATCACGGGCACCACGCGCACCGAGTCCACTGACAGCGAACGCGTGAGGTCGCGGCGGATGTCATCAACTCGACTGCCCTTGACGCCGGGCGCAAGTTCAAGCCAATACTGCGTGATAACAGGACCGGCCTGCGCCCCCACGACGGTTGCATCAATGCGATATGTCTTGAGTTTGGTTTCGATGAGGCGGCTAATCTTTTCTACCGTCTCTTCGCTGATACCGCGTTGATCAGAAGGCGGATCGATCAGGATCTCCAGATCAGGCCCCTTGACGCCTTCAGACGAAGTCGTGGCGGCAGCCTTGGCACGCTTGCTTCGTGTTGTAGCCGCAGAGGGGCGCTTGACAACATCCTTTGCTTCGGCAGGAGCAGAAAGATCAGCCTCGACTTTTTCTTCCGTCGTTTCTTCGGTAGCTTCGTCTTGTTCAGAGACAGTCTGCGGCTTTTCCTTACGACGCGGCGTAGTGATGAATTTCACGATCGTTTCGAAAATCAGACCGAGTTTTTCGGCCAGATCAAACCAAGAAAAGCCAAAAACAAATGACAGACCGACGGCCGTTAGCAGCATAAAGAGGAAGGTCGAGCCCCAGATTCCGAAAAATGGCGTCACTTGGCTCGCCACAAATTGACCGTAAAGACCACCGGCACCGAGCGGAAGCGTCACGCCCGCGTAACCGAACTGCAGCGTCTCCAATCCGACAGAGGCGCTCATAAGGATGACAAAACCGACGCTTGCGGACCAAGGACGAAGGCTGTACTGCACAGTATTGGCGCGAGCCCACAACGCCCGCACCATCTGCACACCGGAAAAAGCGAGCACCGCCACAACCCACCAGGCCGATCGACCAACCAGCCAGTAGGAAAAATCCGCCGCCCAGGCCCCAACGATGCCACACAGGTTGGCAGCCTTTTGAGTGCCGGTTACGGAAAATCCGGGATCTGCCGGCGAATATGTGGCGAGCGAAAGACCGAACAATACGGCCAACGCGATGCACACGACCCAACCACCGGCAATCATGAGGTAGCCGGCCGCTCCGGAAAAGCGAGCAAACGCCTCGGCACGAGCGACCCTGGCCTGCTCCCGAGCTGCTTTCTGATCGGCACGTTGCTGCGCCTCTTTGTTTTCTCGCCATTCGCTGGCGATAGCGGGTTTCTTGGTTTTACGCATAGCCGATGAATTATAAAGATTTCCGCGCTTTTCTCGCCGTTTTGGACTTGTTCCCACAGCGAGATTTTGCGGAGTTTTCAACAGCTTGGAAGGTTGCGTACATTTGGCAAAACAAAATCAGATTACTCATAAATACCTGAGTCCACTTGTCGGATATACTGCCTCCATCTCATGTCTTTTCGAGGAACGTACCGCTATGCAGACCATGCCCAACATCACGATGGTAACTGACACCAACTTTGACTCGGTTGTCGCAGAAAGCCAAAAGCCCGTACTTCTTGCCATCGGCGCACAGTGGTGTCCTGACTGCCGCCGGCTCCAACCGCTGTTCATGCAATTCGCCAAGGACTACAGCGACAAACTGGTTTTTGCCAGTTGCGATTTCGACAACAACCCCGGCATCAAGGAAAAGTTCGATGTGCGTCACATCCCTGTGTTTGTCGTTCTCAAAGACGGCCAACCGGTCGACACGCTCATTGAGCCCAAGAGCATTGCTCCGTTCAAGGAATTTGTTGAAAAAGCAGTTGCCTAACGTTGAGAAATGGCGCTTTGAACCTCCGTTCGAGGCGCCTTAGGCTCTTGCTTTCAATGTCCGCCTCGGGCATAATGCCTCCTTCGCAGGCGTATGCTTGCGGTTGAAAAATTTGATCAGTGGGGGTGTAGCTCAGCTGGGAGAGCGCTGCGTTCGCAATGCAGAGGTCAGGGGTTCGATCCCCCTCATCTCCACCACTCAAAAGTCCGCCGATGTCCGCTCGCATCAGCGGATTTTTTGTTTGCAACAAGGCCCTCAACCGCCAGGAAATGCTCGAACAGACGCATTGTCATATTAGGTTATATGGTATAGTCGAAAATGGGTAAATAGTTGCAAGAATTCCGAGATCCCGGGCTGTCTGCCGGGACTCTTTTTGCAATAGAAGAAGAACAAATTTTCGGGAGAAAACGGGTGAGTACACGACAAACCTGGTCAAGCCGCTTGACCTATATCCTGACCGTTGCCGGCGCGACGATCGGATTCGGCGCCACATGGCGCTTTCCTTATCTCGTCGGTGAAAACGGCGGTGGCGCATACGTGCTCACCTTCATTGCCGTCATGATGCTCGTCGGCATTCCCATTATCCTTGTTGAAAACGTCATCGGCCGCCGCGCACAGGCCAACAGCGTCGACGCCTTTGCTTTGGCTGGCCGTGCTCCCGGCTATTCTCCGAGTCCCTTATGGAAACTCTTCGGCTACACAGGGCTTTTGGGCGCCTTCGGCATTCTCGCCTACTACATGGTAATCGGCGGCTGGGTGATCTCATACATCTGGCATATTTTCCTCGGCGCAGCAGGCGTTGCCGGAGGCCTGGACCTTTCGAGTCCTATCACGAAAGAACTCACCGAAAGTTTCTATTCCGACACCATTGAACATTCGCCCTTTGCAATCACCTGCTACACGCTCGTCTTCGTTCTCATCAACTGGGTGATCCTGCGCAAAGGCGTCATTCAGGGCATCGAACGCTCGGTGAAGTACCTGATGCCTCTGTTGCTGCTGTGCCTGCTGATCATGGTGATTCGCAACCTCACGCTCGACGATGCTGCAGCCGGCGTGAGCTTCTACCTGACGCCTGACTTCTCCAAAATCACACCCCGACTTTTCCTTGACGTGCTCGGCCAGGTGTTCTTTGCCCTGTCACTTGGTTTCGGTGTGATGATCACGCTTTCTTCGCACCTGAACCAGAAGGAAGACATGGTCAAGACAGCTGTTATTACGGGCATCATCAATACGCTGGTGGCCGTAATGGCGGGCTTCATGATCTTTCCGTCGCTCTTTAGCGCCAATTTGGCTCCCGATTCCGGCCCGTCTCTGGTCTTCAAGTCTCTTCCGATCGCATTCTCCGAAATGTTCCTCGGCAACTTCTTTGCGATCGTCTTCTTCCTGTTGCTGGTGATTGCTGCTCTGACGACGTCGCTGACCATCTATCAAGTGATCATCAGCGTGCTTGTTGAACGTCTGCGCATCAGCCTGGGCCGCGCCATCAATCTGACGCTTGGCGGCATCTTCCTGTTCGGCAATCTGCCTTGCATTCTTGCCTATGGCCCGTGGCGCGACGTACGCATTCTCGATCGCAACATTTTCGATGCGTTCGACTTTGTGAGCGGCAACATCTGCTTTGTGATCACAGCACTCGGCGCCACCATTTTCGTGGGTTGGATTATGAAAAACAACGCCAAGGACGAAATCGACAACTGCGGTACGCTGCCGCATCAAACCACCGGCCTTTGGTTTGTCTGGGTGCGCTATGTCATTCCAGTCGTGATCATTGCGATCTTCGCATACGGCTTGCGAGGCTTCTTCGCCTAACAGCGGGTTGTATCCGACCGGACAGGAAGCGCTTCTAACTTGAGGCGCTTCCTTTTTTTGTTCCTCCGGATTGCCCGTTTCTGCCAAATTCTTGTTCACTGTTGTCGTACGTCTTTCGAGCTATGGCATCCTGAAAAAGCACGGGTATCATACGAAAAGCAAAAACATCATACTGGCGGCAGTCGCGCGCCGTCCTCTTTGAGATTTCGGATATGCTCGGTCGTCTTTTTCAATCCGCTACCCTTGTTTTGCTTTTCGGCATGTTGTCGCTGAGTGCAGATGCCGCCCCCATAACCATCACCGATCTCGAGAATCGCACGATCACGCTCAAAGAGACGCCGCAGCGCATCGTCGTGGGAAACTACATCCTTAACTTTCTGATGGTGGGCGGAACCGAGAGTTTGAAAAAAGTCGTCGCCCTGCCTCAGGACGGCTGGCAGGCCACGCGTTTTGGCGAATACACTGCGCTGACGAAGTCTTTTCCTGAGATCAAGAAAATCCCGAGCATCGGCGGCTACCACGACAACATTCTCAACACGGAAAAGATCATTTCGCTCAAGCCCGATCTCCTGTTGATCAACAAGAGCCAGTACGCCGACAACAACAAACGCGTCGAAGTTCTTCAGAAAGCCGGCATTCCGACCGTGGTGCTCGACTACCACGCGCTTACCGCTGCCAATCACACGCAAAGTACGAAAATCCTAGGCGAACTGCTCAATCAGAAATCCACGGCCGAAAGTCTGAATCGACGCTATCTTGAAGTTGCCGATATCGTCCGCGAGCGCGTTTCCAAACTCCCCGAATCAGCCAAAGCCCGCCGCGTCTACGTCGAAACCGGAAGCAAGGGCCCGGGCGAATATGGCAACACATACAACAAGGGCGTGCTCTGGGGCGGCATTCTCAATCAGCTGCAGGCAAACAACATTGCCGCGGACATGAAGCAGCCCTACGCAGCACTTTCCCGCGAATACGTGCTAGCACACAATCCGCAGATTGTTATCATCACCGGCAGTATCTGGCAAGGCGCTCATGACACCGATCAAATGCGCATGGGGCTTTCCGTCTCCCCCAAAGAAGCACAATCGCGGCTGCGCGGCTTTGCCTCTCGTCCCGAATGGAAAACCCTTGAAGCCGTCAAAACCGGAGAGATCTACGGCGTTGATCACGGCTCTCTACGCTCCATGGTTGACTACACATATCTGATGGATCTCGCCAAAATCATCTACCCTGAAACATTTGCCGATTTTGATCCGCTTGCCGAATACAACCGATTCTGGAAAACGTATCTGCCTGAAGTTGACGGCTCGGGAACGTTCTTCATCAAGCTCGAACGCTAAACCGATCGCAAAGGAAAACGAATCGTGAGTTGCGACCTGCAATACCGACTTCAAAGCCAAAAACGCCTGCGCATTCTCGCGGCCGGTGGTGTCGGAGTCGTTTTGCTTGCCTTAGCAGACCTGATGACGGGCTCTTCCGGCATGAAACTTGCCGCGGTGCTTCAGGCTCTGCTGCAAGGGCCAGAAGCCGGCACAGCTGAAGCCGTCATCGTCTGGTCCATTCGTCTGCCGATGACGCTGACGGCTTTCTTCGTAGGGGCCGCCTTATCGTTGGCCGGCCTGCAAATTCAAAACATCACCGGCAATGCATTGGCAAGTCCCTCAACACTGGGTATTTCCTCGGCCGCCGGATTCGGTGCAGCCGGCGCCATCACCGTCGGATTTACGATTTTCGGCATGCTTTGGCTCGGCACGGCACTTGCCGCTTTTTCCATGGCCATCATCGTGTCTGCAGCCATCTACTGGCTCGGCGGCCGGCGCGGCATGTCGCCTTCGACAGTGATCCTGGCGGGTATCGTCATGAACTTCTTTTTCATGGCACTGCAGCAATTCCTGCAGTACCATGCAAGCCCCGAAGTCGCGCAACTCATCAGCGGCTGGACCTTCGGAAACCTGGAGCGCAGCACATGGACCAGCACGGCAGCAGCCGCTGCCGCCGTGATCGCCGCAGCGGCATATTTGATCGGTCGCTCGTGGGAATTAACGACGCTCACCATCGGTGAAGAAAGAGCCCTGAGCCTGGGCGTTCCCGTGCGTCGTCTTCGCGTTGTCGCTTTTGGCATTAGTGCGCTGCTGATCGCCTGCTCCGTTTCCTTTATCGGAACCGTCAGCTTCGTCGGACTGGTTGCACCGCATCTGGCCAAATTGACGCTCGGCGAAGATCAGCGCTATCTTTTGCCAGGAAGTCTTTTGACCGGCGCCATGCTGATGCTCGCAAGTTCCGTGGCCGCTAAACTGCTCTCTGCCGGCGCCGTTCTACCGGTCGGCATCGTCACAAGTCTTGTGGGGGTGCCGTTTTTGCTTGTTCTACTTTTGCGCAGCACTCAAGCCCGTTACGCCTAATCCGCGTCATTGCTTTGTTTTTGAGGCCTCGAGGCCATCGAGAAGATCGCTCATGCAGATTCTTTCAACCGCTATCCCCGACATTGTGTTGCTGGCACCTGCCGTCTATCGAGACGATCGCGGCTATTTTCTGGAGTCATACAACCGCGGCACACTTGTTTCGCTCGGCATCAAAATTGACTTTTTACAGGACAGCGCCTCGTTTTCTCGGCGAGGCACACTGAGAGGGCTGCATTTTCAGAAGAGCGAACACGCCCAAACCAAACTCGTGCGTGCGGTATGCGGTCGCATTCTGGATGTGGCGCTGGATATTCGAGCGGGTTCCCCCACCTTCGGACAATATGTTGCAGCTGAACTCTCCGACGAAAACAATCTGCAGATGTACATTCCCAAAGGGTTTGCTCACGGCTTTGCAGTCCTCTCAGAGGTCGCGCATGTGGCATACAAAACCGACGCCTACTACGCCCCCGAAAGCGAAGGCGCGATCAATGCCGCAGACCCGGAACTTGCCATTGACTGGCAACTGAACGGCTCCGTTTGCCTGCAGTCCAGCAAGGACAGAGCCGCCTCTTCCTGGGAGAAATATTGCCAGGCGCCTGCCTTTCACTACGAAGGAGCTCGGGGATGATTTTGATCACCGGTGCCAACGGTCAATTGGGACAAGCGCTCACCGCGCTTTGTCAAAGACGAGGCATCGCTTGCCGTGCGTATTCTCGTCAGGCATTGGACATCTGTGATCAAGCCCGCATAAAAGCTTGTTTTGACCTCGAGTCCTTCGACTGCGTGATCAATTGCGCGGCCTACACCGCCGTCGACGCCGCCGAAGATGATCCGCAAACCGCTTTTACCGTCAATGCCGAGGGGCCCCGGATTCTTGCCGAAAGCGGCGTACCGGTCATTCACGTGTCAACCGATTATGTCTTTGACGGAACAAATGCTGCGCCATACGGCATTGACGCGCCCGTCAATCCGCTCTCGGTTTACGGCCGCAGCAAGCGCGCCGGCGAAACCGCGCTTCTTTCAGGAGGCTTTTCGGGCCTGATCGTGCGCACGGCATGGCTTTACAGTAAGAAAGCGGACAGCCGCAATTTCTACCAAACCATCCGGCAACTCGCATCAAACCGAAACAATCTACGCGTCGTCAACGACCAGATCGGCGCACCGACGCTTGTCGACGATCTGGCAAAAGCATTGGTTTCGCTCTACGAACAAAAGGCACACCTGCAGCCGATGCGGCTTTTGCACTTTACCAACGCAGGAAGCGGCTCGTGGTATGACTTTGCCTGTGCCATCGTGCGGCATCTCGATTTGTCCTGCTACATCGAGCCCATTGCTACGAGCGACTATCCGACAAAAGCAAAGCGACCGTCCTACAGCGTGTTGTCGCTCAACTCGCTGCAACCTTACGCAATTGAGCCGCGGCATTGGCTGACGGCATTGACGGAAGATTCTTCCCATGTTTGAAAAAAGCATTCTCGTCACCGGCGGCGCCGGATTTATCGGAACCAATTTCGTAGCGTACTTTGCACGCACCTACCCAAACTATCGTCTGATCGACCTGGATGCGCTCACCTACGCGGGTTCTCGCTGCGCTTTTGACGCTCAAAAACAAATGCCAAACGTCGTACCTGTCGAAGGTGACATCCGCAATGCCGAGCTCGTTCGCGATCTCCTCGAAAAATACGACATCACGGGCGTCATCCATTTTGCCGCTGAAAGCCACGTCGACAATTCCATCGTCGATCCTCTGCTTTTTGTCGACACCAACGTCAACGGAACCGTGGCGCTGTTAAACGAATCCCTTCGCTACTGGAAACGCAAGAGCTGTCTGGCTCAAGCCCGCTTTCATCACATTTCCACCGATGAAGTCTACGGAAGCCTCGGCGAGGAGGGCTTTTTCACAGAAAAAACGCCCTATGCACCCAACGGCCCCTATTCGGCAAGCAAAGCCGCTTCGGACCTGCTCGTTCGCGCCTATTGCCGCACGTACGGCATGAACGCGACGATTTCTAACTGCTCCAACAACTACGGCCCCTGGCAACACAGCGAAAAACTCATTCCCACCATTATCCGCAAGGCTCTTGCGCACGAAGCGATACCGCTTTACGGCAACGGTAGCAATGTGCGCGACTGGATTTGGGTGATGGACCACTGTCGTGCCGTTGACAAAATCTTTCACGGCGGGCAAGCCGGCGAAAGCTACAACGTGGGCAGTCACGAGGAACACTCGAATCTGGACATGATGCGCATCGTTTGCCGTCTGTTGGATCGACTCGAACCCTGGGGCGGACACCGCTACGAAGAGCTCATCAAAAACGTCACCGATCGCCCCGGTCACGATTTCCGCTATGCCATTGACGCAAGCAAAATCCGCCGTGAGCTCGGCTGGAACCCCGAAATGTCATTTGAAACCGGCATCAAACAAACGGTACAGTGGTATCTGAACCTTCATCGCCAACTCGCAAACCAATAAAAAATAAACGACGAAGACGAAAGATAACGGCAAAAGACACCTTTCAAAAGAGAAATCTCACAAGGACCGAGCTATGGGGCACACTCATCCGCACGACCATGACCATCATCACGAAAGCCTATTGAGCGGGCACGACCGACCGGTTCACACCGACCTGAAACTGAGCATCGAGAACCTTTCTGTGTCGTTCGGCCGCAAAACCGTTCTTTCGGACGTTTCGGCCGACATCGCAGGCGGCGAACTGGTAAGCGTCATCGGTCAAAACGGTTGCGGCAAAACCACATTGCTCAAAGCCGTGGCAGGGCTCATAAAAGCAACCGGGCAGGTGCGCGCCACCGAAAACGGCAAAACCCTCTCCAACAGCGCCGTGGCGTATGTCCCTCAGCTCACCGCCATCCAGAGTCGCCTCACGGTGTTTGAAATGGTGTTGCTCGGACTCGTGAATGACCTTTCGCTTTCGGTCGACGCCAAAACGTTTGACCGCGTCGACTCAGTGTTACACGCCATGCACATCAATGAACTGGCCTCGGAACCGGTGCTGTCTCTGTCGGGCGGCCAAAAACAACTCGTTTTCATGGCACAGGCTTTTGTTTCCTCTCCGCGCGTGTTGCTGCTTGACGAACCCACAAGCGCTCTGGACCTGCGTCATCAGCTCATTGTGATGCAAGCGGCACGCCGATACACCGAGCGCACGGGTGCCGCAACCGTGTGCGTCGTGCATGACCTGATGGCCGCCGCCCGCTTTTCCGACCGTCTCATCATGCTTGACCACGGTCGCGTGCGAGCCTGCGGCACGCCCAAAGAAGTATTAAAGCCCGATATGCTCGAAGCCGTGTATCGCGTGAGCACTCATGTGGGTCTGACCGAACCAGGTTTTATCAACGTGGTGCCGATCGAGCCGCTGTGAGCAAAGCGCAAACAAAAACACCGGGCGAGAAACATTCGCACCGGTGCCTATCGTCGACTCCGAGAATCAGCCGTTACATTTTGGCGACTTTGGTGAGTTCAACGTCAAAAATCAGCGTAGCGTAGGGAGGAATCACACCAGGGTAACCCTGTGCGCCGTATGCAAGATTGTAGGGAATCGTAAGCTTGCGCTTACCGCCCACCTTCATGCCTTCAATGCCCTGCTCCCAGCCGGCAATCACCATGCCCTGTCCAAGCGGAAATTCGATCGGCTCACCGCGCGGGATGCTCGAATCAAACACCGTGCCGTCGGTGAGTTTGCCCGTATAGTGCACGCTCACAACCATACCGGACTTGGCTTCTTCTCCGGTACCGATCTGCACTTCATCAATTTCGAGCTCACCGGGTTCTGGCACTTCCTCCACCTCGAGAAGCTCAACTTCAAATTCGAGCGTTGCATTGGGAGGAATCACACCGCCGGCGCCGTATTCGCCGTAGCCGTATTCAGGAGCAATCACAAGCTTGCGCTTGCCGCCCACCTTCATGCCGGCAAAACCTTCGTCCCACCCGCGGATCACCTGACCGGCACCAAGCGTAAAGTCAAACGGCTGGCCGCGCGGAATACTCGAATCGAACACCGTGCCGTCAGTGAGTTTGCCCGTGTAATGCACGGTGATGCGAGCGCCTTTTTTGGCTTCGGCGCCGTCGCCGACCACGATGTCGGTAATCTGTAGAGGTTCGGTCATATTTTGGTTTCCGTTGTTGAGGCCGTCAGTTTGCGGCCAAATGGTTGAACTTGGCCCGTATCTTGCCGAGATTTCCTCGACGGAGCAAATCTTCGGCTCCTCAGATGCTGTTTCTAAGCAAGTTACCTTATTGCGGCTTATCGAAAGTCCAGGTAAAGTAAGCGCAACGATCGGTACGGTTTACCGACAATTCTCTTTGTTCGGATAACAGATGATGAACTTGACGAAGCATTTCAACCAGTTTTGGTGGTGGCACCTCCCATAGGGCGGGTGCGCTTTGTCACATCACAATAACGAGTGAAGTTTGAAAAGAAGAACCCGCGGACAACGAGGTCAGCGGGTTTTTTCTTATCCTCAAAAAACCACCAGACAAGGTCCGCGGATCAACAAAAAAAAGGATCTGCAAAATGAAGTCTGCCGTAACACACAAGGATCTTTCCTTCGTCCTGCCGCCTGCTCCGTGCTGGCGCCTCTGATGTTTCTCTCAGCTTGGCATATGCATGACAAACAACACGACGAAAAAGGAAATCCAAAATGACACCGGCTCTTGAACTTCTCTACGCTTCTCAGGACCTTTCGAGCGAACAAACCGAAGAACTCTTTACCAAAATCTTTAACGGCGAAACCGACCCGGCCGTCTTTGCATCCATTCTGACAGCCCTCAAAATGAAGGGTGAGGCTCCTTCTGAAATTGCAGGCGCAGCTCGTGCCATGGTTCGCGCCGCACGACATTTTCCTCGTCCCGAAGGCATCGAAATCGGCGAAATCGTCGGTACGGGCGGCGACGGCAAACAATCAATCAACGTTTCAACCATTGCCGCGCTCGGTGCCGCGTCCAACGGCCTATTCATCGCAAAACACGGCAATCGTTCCGTTTCGTCGAAAACCGGCGCCTCAGATCTGCTGACCGCCTTGGGATTTAATATCGCCCCTGCCCCCGAACAAGCGGCCGAACTCCTTGTCCGCACAGGGTTTGCATTCTGTTTTGCTCAGCTCTACCACACTTCCATGAAAAACGTGATGCCGGTACGTTCCGCTCTCGCTACCCGCACCATCTTCAACATTCTCGGCCCGCTGACCAATCCTTCGCATCCCGACTATGCCGTCATCGGCGTTTACGACACGGCTCTGATCAAACCGGTCGCACAAACGCTCAAAGAACTCGGCATGAAACGCGGTTTTGTCGTACACGGCAGCGGTTACGACGAAGTTCCCGTTTCCGGTCCTTCGGAATATGCCCGACTGTATGAAAACGGCGACATTCAGACCGGTCGTTTTACGCCGGCCGATTTCGGCATCACGGCCAAGTACACCGAAGAAGACGTCAAAGGTGGCCTGCCGGAAGAAAACGCACGCATCGCGCAAGCTGTTTTGAGCGGCCGTGGCAAACCCGCACACAACGACATGGTTTGCGCCAACATGGCGCTTCTGCTTTTAGCCGGCAACCGAGTTCAATCGATAGCCGAGGGCGTAGAGCTCGCGCGCCAGACCCTTGCAACCGGGCGCGCCCTCGGAATCGTCGAAGCACACCGCGACTTTGCCCGGAACGGTACGCTCGCGCAAGCCGCTTAAACCACATTCGCTACAAGAGAGGACACATCAAAATGCTGTTGAATCCGTTTTTTGGCAAGTTCGGCGGTCAATTCGTTCCCGAGCTGTTGATTCCGGCCTTGGATCAGCTTGAAAAGGCTTTTGTCGAAACAAAGGATGATCCGAGCTTTCAGGCCGAGCTCAACGGTCTATTGACCACCTACGCCGGTCGCCCCACGCCGATTACGCTGTGCCGCAATCTCACCAAGGGCACCAAGGCCAAGCTCTATCTCAAGCGAGAAGACCTCGTGCACGGCGGAGCACACAAAACGAATCAAGTGCTCGGTCAAGCACTTTTGGCAAAACGGATGGGCAAAACGCGCATCATTGCAGAAACTGGCGCAGGCCAGCACGGCGTAGCCACCGCCATTGTCTGCGCTCTGATGGGCTTTGAATGCCGCATCTATATGGGCGCTAAAGATGTCGCACGTCAAAAGCCCAACGTGCTTCGCATGGAATTGATGGGCGCCGAAGTTTATCCCGTCACCGAGGGAGCTGCCACGCTCAAGGAAGCATGCAACGCAGCTTTGCGTGACTGGGCCGGCAGCTTCGAGAACACGCACTACATGCTCGGTACGGCAGCTGGTCCCCATCCCTACCCCACAATTGTGAAGCAATACCAAAAAATTATCGGTGAAGAAGCCAAACGCCAGCTCATGGAAGTCGAGCATCGTCTTCCCGACGCCGTTGTGGCATGCGTGGGAGGCGGCTCCAATGCCATCGGAATCTTCACGGACTTCATCAAGGAAAAAGACGTCCGACTGATCGGTGTGGAACCCGGCGGCTTAGGCATTGAAACGGGTGAGCACGGCGCACCGCTCGGTCACGGCCAGGAAGGCATTTTCTTCGGTGCAAGATCCTTCAATATGCAAACGCCCGACGGACAGATCAAAGAGTCATATTCCATTTCCGCAGGTCTTGACTTCCCGTCGGTGGGTCCGGAACACGCATACCTGCAAAGCATCGGCCGCGCACAGTATGTCAACGCCACCGATGAAGAAGCGCTGCTTGCGTTCCGTGACTTGTGTCTGCATGAAGGAATCATTCCGGCACTCGAAAGCAGTCACGCGCTCGCGCATGCACTGCGAATGATTCGAGAAAATCCCGACAAGGAACAGATCATTCTGTGCAACCTTTCCGGCCGCGGCGACAAAGACGTCAATCAGGTGCTTGATCGTTTTGAGCGCATCGGACTCTTTAAGGACGGTCACATGAACCGCGAGGCTTACATCAACGCCACAACGCTTTGACCCCAAGTGATTTAGTGAAGGACAACCATCATGACCGATCGTTTTGCAAACCTCTTTAACGCGTTGAAAGCCCGAAAGGACGGTGCTCTGGTTCCGTTCGTCAACCTATGTGATCCGACACCAGAAAAAAGTCTCGAAATTTTGGAGACCTTGACTGAAGCCGGTGCCGACGCTTTTGAACTCGGCATTCCGTTCTCCGACCCCAGCGCCGACGGTCCGGTGATTTGCCTCAGCTCCAAACGTGCACTTGCCAATGGTTCTGACACGCAAAAATGTCTGCAGGTCGTACAACAGTACCGAGCCAAACATCCCGATATGCCGATCAGCCTCATGATCTACATCAACCTCGCCTACGCACCGGGGCTTGATCATTTCTTCGCTCAGTGTCATGAAGCCGGCGTTGACGCAGTATTGATTCCCGACATTCCAAGTTCGATGCGCGCCAGAGAATCGGAATGGGATACAGCTGCACGCGCTCACGACGTACAGCTGATCAGTTTGGTTCCTCCAAACGCCGATGCTGACAAGATACGCCGCATTTCTCAGCACAGCGAGGGCTATATCTATCTGATGTCGAGAAGCGGCGTCACCGGTACAGATCGCGCCGCCGGCATGCCCACGCATCATGTCGTCGAACTCATGAAAGACGCCGGCGCCCCGCCTGCCTTACTCGGTTTCGGCATCAGCAAGCCCGAACATGTCGCCGAAGCAATGGCTCACGGTGTTGACGGCGTTATCGTCGGCTCGGCCTACGTGCGCATCATCAATGAAAATCTCAACGACGACCAAGCCCTCAAATCCAAGCTCTCCTCTTTCACCCAACAAATGAAAGAAGCGACCTGCGGGCGACTGCTCGCCTGAAGTTCACGGGCGCCTTTCAGGCGCCCTTAATTTTCTGCCAACCTACAGCAGCGACCAAAGCAGCGTCCAAGTCGTCTACGGATGGATTGGTCGCTATATCGAGGAGAGCTTATTGTCTGATACCTCACAAAAGCCCGAGGTTGACTCCAAAGAGCTCACCCTGTCCGAGGCTCTCAAGGAGATCAAGAGGCTCAAAAAGGCCCTTGATCTCGAGAAGATGCGTAGTGCCGGATACTCGCACATGATTGAGCTGGCCGAACAGCAGTTCAACATTCCGATCCGAAAAAAATCTGGCACCAAACAGTAGGCTGGCTGCGTAGCACTTGGCCTCGCATCAGTTTGAACAAGTGCTGTGCGCTGTTTGGTTATAGCCGCCAGGCTTACTACAAGCATTCAACGGTCAAGGATTTCGACACCGAAGCCGCAAACGAATTGATTCTGCAAAGCGTCAGGCATCAACGCGAGATGATGCCTCGCATTGGTTCACGCAAGCTCTACGTGTTGGCCCAACACGAGCTGGGAAGCCTTGTTGGTTTTCCGGGACGCGACAGGTTTATTGATTTGCTTGCCTCCAATGACCTGCTGTTGAAACTGCGGCGCCGCAAACGCTACAAAACAACCGACTCCAACCATCCATACCGACGGTAACCCAATCTCATAAAGGATCTTGAGTTCTATGGCCCTAACGAAGCTTGGGCCGGGGACATAACCTACGTTGAGACACAAGAAGGCGTTTGCTATCTGTCGCTCATCACGGATTTGTATTCCCGCAAGATCGTCGGCTGGGCTTTGGGAGATACGTTGCAGGCAAGCCATTGCCTCAGAGCCTTGAACATGGCTTTAGCGGGCTTGTTTGAGCCGTTGCTTGCTCATGGGTTGATCCATCACTCAGATCGAGGCTGCCAGTATTGCTTCCATGAGTACGTTGCGGTTTTGAAGTCCAGAGGCGTCAGGATTTCGATGACCGAAAGCGGAGATCCTCTGGAAAACGCTGTGGCCGAGAGAGTTAACGGGATCATTAAGAGCGAATGGCTCAACAACGTGGAGATTAAGGATCTGGCTGACTGCTTGTGCCGTGTTGAGAAAGCGATTGATGTCTACAACAATGTCAGACCACACTTGAGCTTGAACTATCAAACACCTGCTCAGGCTCACCGACAATCGGGGAGTCAAAAACGGTGCTGGAAAACGTGGTCTGAGCGACGCAATGAGCGTCTGCTTCAGAGCTCGCATAACGTGTATGGTGCAGAGGTCAAAGAAATCGTTGACGTCTCAACGACAGAAAGCGATGAAAATGCCTTGCGGCATTGAATTTGATCGCTCGCCGCTGGGCAGACCGGGAAAGATTTCTTCTTTCCCGGCTGCGCCGCAATTGTGCGATCCGTCAGCGCGTCAAGCCGCTACGCCTCGATGAACGGCCTACGCCCCGCTACGCGGGTCCCCTCCATTAAACGAGGCTTCGGGCTTGACACGATCACCCCCTGAGTCGAAGTTGACCTCGGCTCGTTACGTCGTCATGGTAAGGAGGATGATGCAAGGATAGAATCGAAGAGGACTCTCCGACGAGATCATTTGGTGTCAACCAAATCAGGTCTTTGCAAAAAAGTTGTCGACAGTTTTAGGCAAAAACATTGCTGTCCAAAACAAAATCTGATACGAGGGCGACTTTTCTGGCAAAAGAAAATTGAATCTGTCCAAAGCAAAT
>UPZS01000034.1 GCA_900538905.1 uncultured Sutterella sp. | reverse complement strand
GAATTCACAGCTTTTCGGAATCCGGTTCAAGCGGTCATTTTCCTACGTGAAAGGAACCGGGAGCCTTTGATCCAGCCCAACCATCAATGGACGGGCATGCCGACGATCCGCCCGGTTGCGGGTGTGGGCAGATTATTGTCCTGGTCCTTTTTTTCACGAAGATAGGCTTCAAGAACGTCGACTTCGAGAGGGCCGGTTTCCAATATCTTGGCGTGTTGTCCGAGCATCGAGAAATGGTCGCCCCCACCGAGAAGGTAGGCGATCGTAACGATGCGATAGACATTCTCAGGCACAATCGGCGCCCAGATTCCTTCTTTCGTGCGTATTTCAGCGGACACGATGCGTTTGCCCACGGGGGCCGCAGGATTGATTCGATAGCGAAGCCCCGCTGTCTGCAGGAGTCTTGGGCCGATCACGTCGGGCTCTGAGAGACCGTGTTCAAGCGCCTCCCGGAGTACTGCGCCCGAGACGTCGGCCACCTGAATACGGTTCCCGAAGGGGTGAATATCGAGCAGATCGGCGTGGGTGACGGGGCCGATGGGCATGGCGGCTCGTACGGCACCGCCGTTTAAAATCGCCGCGACTGCACCTCGAGAGCGGCCCCAGGCGAGAAACGCATCGGCTGTCGCCATTCCCGAGAGGCAGTCGCCTTCACGACAGGGATCGAGCCCGTCGGGAAGCGTTGACGTGTTGACGCCCACGAAACGCTCCTGATCGGCGCGAATGGCCTCAATCGACTGGACAACGAATTCGTGCATCGCTTCGTCGCGACGAAGGCTCGGTACGAGTTCTTCGAGATCTCCCCGGAACTGCACGATGCGGCCCGCGTCGTCAAAAGAAACCGTGAGCCGTCCGAGATAGCGTGTCGAGCGCCCCGCCTGTACCACGAGCGTCTTCGAGCCGTCGTCATGCGCGATGACCGTCGGGTAAGGACCTTCCGAATGCGGATGAACACCGAGAACGCTGTGGGTGTGGCCTCCGACGATCACATCGATAGCAGGCACAGCGCGGGCAAGCGCCTGATCGGCTTCGTAGCCCACATGCGTCACCGCGATGATGTGCGTGACGCCCGCTTTTTCCAGTTCCGCCGCGGCACGCTCAAGCGCCTTGGTACGGTTGGCAAAATCCGTGTTGGGGCAGGCTTCGGAAATATCCTTTCCTTCGTCGTTGGCCAGACCGATGATGCCGACTTTGACGCCGCTGAGGTCTTTTACGACGGTTGACGGAAGCGGGACTGTCGAGAGAGGGCAGGCGGGATTCTTTTTAAGATTCGCGGCGAGAACCGGGAAGGGCAGGCCCTTTACGTATTGAGCAAGCGTTTCGCATCCCAAGTCGAATTCGTGGTTGCCGAGTGTCACCGCGTCCCAGGGCATTTGGCGCATAGCTGCCCTTGCCCAAGGCATGCCGCCCGTTCTGAAAAAGTGAGTCCCCTGCCAAAAGTCGCCGGCATCAAGCGCCAGCACGCCTTTGCCTTGGACCTTCGCCTTTGCTTTCTCGTCGGCTACAAATGCCGTAACGCGTGCAAGACCGCCCACTGCGTTGGTGTCGTCGTAAACGGGCCCGCGGTCATTGACGCCGGCCGCCGCCGAATGGACGTCGTTGACGTGCAGGATCGTCAGGTCCCAGGCGAATGAGGCCGGGAAGACGAAAGATCCGACGAGCGCACAGGTAGCTGCAACGAAAGCGCGTCGCAGTGAATGAAGTGGAACGTAGGCAAGCGACATGGCGTTTCCTAAACAAGGTGCGAGCATTCTACTTCCCGAGACATCATGACGGCCTTGCCGAGTTGGTGAGAGGAGAATGGAGTCGAGCTGTCGCGAGCTCGTGGCAAGTCTTTGATGCGTAACAGAGACCTGTTTGTTCCATAGTGATTCGTCCAGATCAGGCTCTGCAAGGAAAAGCTCGCACTTGTCAGTAAACCGGGCGATTGCTCAGTCATGCGTGTTAGTTGATGCAAGAAACTCAAGCATTATTTGATTAACTTGCATCAACCAACATCACTTACTACAAAATCCACCGCTTCGGATTTCCCATCCCTGCAGCCTTCAAGTTCGACTCGACAGCCAAACGCTCGACAAAATCCTCGGTCCCCGAAAGTTTCCTGAACGCCGCCTGACGGCCCACGGCCGCGAAGTCTCCGGGCGTCAGATTCCCAAAGTCGGCCACACGGTCAAGCGCTTCGACGCCATCAGTCAAACCAAGCTTGCCCGCATAAGCTTTGGCCATCGCCACGGCCTGTTCGGGGCGCAGGTAATCAAACTTCGTCTTCAGATCAAAACGCCGCAGGCAAGCCGGATCCAGGTCGTCCTTCAGATTCGTGGTTGCGATGAAGTAACCGCCGTAGCGCTCCATCTGAGCAAGCATTTCGTTGACGGCCGTCACTTCCCAGCTGTACCGAGTCGCCTGGCGATCACGAAGGAACGAATCCACCTCATCGAGCAACAGCAGAGCACCGTCGCGCTGCGCCGTCTCAAAGGCATCCGCAATGAGCTTTTCCGTCATGCCTACGTAGCAGCTCGTGAGTTCCGCACCGGTTTTGCGCATCAGCGGAATGCCGAGTTCCCGAGCAACGTACGCCGCATAAGCCGACTTACCCGTACCCGGAGGCCCGTAGATGCAAAGACGCCCGCAGCGAGCAGCACGCAGTCCTTCCAGAAGGTGATCAAGGTCAAGTTCGGAATTGACAAACTGAGGCTCGTAGAGCTCCGGCAGCAGCGTGTTGTTGTCAACGACGCGTCCCATGTGCTGTGCCTTGAGCATCTGGTCTGCCATCTCGATGATCTCGTCCTCAGAAGGAGACTCCGACGTTTTGCCGGTTTCACGAACGATGTCCGAAATCGATCGAATCACGGCGCTCGACAAGTTTTCCGTCAAGGCAAGCCTCTCCGTCGTGCCCTTCGAGAGTCGGTGATCAAACGCCTTGTCGATCATCTCGCGTCGATAGGCAAGCCCCGGCGACTTCACTTCAATGACCATATTGAAGCGCCGCAACATGGCCGGATCGATGTTGTGAATCGAATTGGCGGTCCAAAGCGTGACGACCGGATTTTCTTCCAGAAGACGGTTGATTTCTCCCTTGTTTGTGCGTCCGCTGAAAAAGAACGATCCCAGGTCGTTGAAGACGTCTTCGGCTTCGTCGATCACCAGAAGATTGGTATTGGTTTGCGAAAGGACGTTGCCCGCAGCCTTCCAGAACTTCAGTCGCGAGGTACGCTCCTCCTTCTTTCGGGTTTCCTTTTCGGCGAACTGCACTTCGTAACCGGTGAGACCCAGTTCCTTGGCAATGACGCGCGTGAGTTCCGTTTTGCCGCTTCCGGGAGGTCCGTAAAAGAGGATGTTGACGCCTTTGCGCTCGCCGGCTACGGCAGACTTGAGGTAGGGGAGAAGAACGCGGCTCACGATCGGCAGATGCGGAAAGTGTTCGACGCTCAAGGTCGGATCGGGTGCCGGCAAAAACGACTCCTGCAGCAATTTGGACAAAGACAGTTTCACGCTTAAGGTTGAAGGAGACAGCACGGCACCCGGAACAATCTGCTCGCAAAATTCGTCGCCCGATTCACCGTAATCCAGAAGACCGATGGAAACAAGCTTTCCTTCGGCGGCAAGGGCCTTCTTGACGTCTTCGCGATCAGCGTTCAGAGCCAGAGAGAGCGTATCGATGACAAGTGTCATGCCTTGCTCTCCGTAGTCGAACAGATCGCACAGCAGTCGGTTGACGAGCTTCACGTCACGGGCACAGTAGACGAAGGCGAGAATGCGGGTTTCCAGATCCGAGAGCTTGAAGTTTTCCTGAAGCAGACGAAGGTTGGCGGCAAAGGCTTCAGGCAAAGCGGAGAGTTCGTCGGAGCAGGCCGATTCCAAATATCGCAGTTCACGGCTCAAGGCACGCGGCATGCCGTTTTCCAACAACTTGGCGGTAAACGGATGGCCGAGAAAAGGGCGGCAGTATGCGCCGATGGTTTCCGGATGACGGGGCTGCACCGTCAGGAAAGGCATCAATCCGTCGATAAAGTTGTATTGAGGCCAGACTTCTTCGATCAAATATCGGATTCGCTTTTCAGGAGCAATGACAGCATCCTCATCGAGTTCCATCTCGACGTCTGTAACCGCTTTGATGTCTTTGACGGCGCCGGTTCCCAAGAACTTCTCATTGTTGAGGATCAATGCTCCCAGATGCAGGTGACGACGAAGTTTGAGTCCCCAGAAGAACTTCGGCAAGGCGTCGTGGGAGTACATGTCGTTGCGGGCTACTTTTGCCCACAAGTCGCCATTGCACAGCAATCGCAGCATCCAAAGGTTGATAACGGAGTGCCCAATGTTGGAATTGTTCAGGTTCAAAGAGGTGGCGCGGTCAGACATACTGCACTTTCTCATTATTTATTTCGTGAAATTCGACAAGTGCAGAATAGGTCTCGATGCGTCAACGATTGACGCATGGAGTGTTCGTTGATCAATTGATGTGCAATTGTTTTTCCTGATCGCTGCTTTCGTTGCAGTGCGACGCAGTCTGTCGCATCCCTTCTTACGATCTAGTCAACAAAATGTTTGAACACCGTCAGCTTATGCGAGCGAACGGTTATGGGAAGAGAGGAGCCGGCCTAGCCGGGAAAGAGAAAAAGCCTTGGTTTACCAATGTCGATGACCTGATGAAGGCGCTGAACTCCAAGTACGAGCCTGTGATGCATATCGTCGAAGGCGAGAACCTCAAAGTTGAGGACTTTCGCAATCATAAGTTCCGTGTGGACGGCGTCACGCTCAAAGTAGATGACATCCGAGCTGAATACCCGATCTTTGTTGAAAACGGAAAGGCGCGGACGGATTTCTTTCTGAAGCTCTACGGCGATTGCGACGATGACCACCATGAGGTACTTATCCATTTCCCGTACGAGAAACAACAGCAGGCGCTCGACTTCTACGCAGCGGTCGATTGTTTCCGAGACATTGAGGTTCACGAACTATGGGACAGCGACGAGGACGACGACCACGATGACTACTGGGGATTTGTGAAGACATTCAAAGCCGATAAGTGTGTCAATCCGTTTTCGCTTCTTAACGCGGTGTGTCACTGCTCCGACGGCATTCAGGATTTGCTCAAGTGCCGAGTAACGTCGGAGGCCGGTCTCATTGAGTGCTCGATTCGTGATTTCGTGATCTGCACGGACTTCCTGGTCGACAAAGCACTGGCGATCATGCAGGAATACTGTCGAGAACAATGCTCCCCTGATGGCTTTGACATCTTCTCGACACCGATTGGCGAAGGCCGCTACAAAAAGGACTATTGGAGGAGCTACGTCTTTTGTGACGAAGTAAACGACACCTTGCGAGGAGCATTTCAAGTCACACTGAGGGGAGGACAACGCGGCTGGCTGATTGGCAACAACGAGCAGGAATTGCAGGCCATCGCCGAGCGTTATCCGGTATTGGCAGGACTTGTTCACTCCAAGATCAGCAATGCACGTTCCAAGGCTACGACCAATGTTCCTTTTGATAGGTTCGCTGCCTGGCAGTTGAGACAACTTCTCGGTTGCCTTGCCCGCGTTGCCGAAACACCGGTCGTACCGTCTGACAGACAGGCTGCGGCTGACTTCATGACCTGGGGGCTGAAGCAAGCAGATCGGCTGGGCAATCAAGCCTTGGCGTTTTTCAAGGAATATTTGAAGTCTGGCCAATCCAACATAGCCTCGTGAGGTTACCTGCAAAACGAACTTTGGCTGCCAAAAGATCGGCAGCAAGGAGTCAAGAAATGGGATTTTTCCCGCGTGAATTCATGCTTCGCAAAGTCAGACATCACAATTTCTATGAACTTGCCGACAAGCTCGAGTCGGTGTCTTTGCTTTCACTGTTCGGAGGCCGCAGAAAAGAAGGGCAACTCTCTTTCGATACGCTCGAGGACGTCTTTATCTGTCCGCTCAAAACGGAAAAGGCCGGCAGTCTGATGTCACGAGTGCAAAACAAGAATACGGCGTCAATCGTCGTCAAAGAGGCATCCGCATTCTTCAACCGCCTTGCCCAACACCACGACGTCTGGATGCGCGAGATTGCCGCTGCCGGTCACGGTCTTTCCGAAGAAGCCGTGCGACTGCTTGCCAAAGATCACGGGTTCGACGTCTGCAACGTGCTTGCAAAGAATCCTGAGAACCTTTTCAAGCTCAATGTTGAAGAGCTCATCGCCTTCGTCACGCGCGATGAGGCGATCAAGTCTCAGGTGTTCCAAAACCTTGTGTACTTCAGCGGTTTCTCGGAGGACATGATTGAGGCCGGAGTCATCGAGAAGCTCAAGACTTTTGTCGAAGCGTTTACTAATGATTCCGATGGTGAGCTGCGCGAGACGGCAGAGGAGCTGCGGATAAGAATCGAAGAAAACGAATTCGTTGCGACAAAGTCGGCCCATCTGCGCCGCAGAGAGAATCTTTCCTGCGACAATCCGTACGGACGCATCGGCGAGTATGTATTCGCCATTGGTTTTCTTAAACCTGACGGCGAAATCAATGCATCGGAAATTGATCCCAACGAGCCGATTTTCTGGCTGCCGGTATCGGTTCACTCGTCTCTGGCGTATTGGGACGAGCAGGGTGTTCAGGAGGAATTGCTCACGCGGCTTGCGCAAAGCAAGTCGTTTGAGGTTCGCCGCGAACTCTCAGAACGCCGAAATTTGCCCAAAGCCGTCGTGGACGAGCTCAAGACAGATAAGTCGTTCATCATCCGCAGCAATCTGTTGAGCCGGAATTCTGCCCAACATCTGACGGACGACGAAATCCGAGAAATGCTGCGCGGCGAACTCGGAGTTATGCGCGATTGGGACGATTGTTTCCCGTTTGACAAACGCGTGGAGGCGATTGCGTTGGAACTCTTTACAAACGAAGGCCCGGACGGATTAATTGCGCAGGAATCGGACAAGCAAGGCGTATAGCAGGCAGAACACAGATAGTGAAAGTTCGGGGAGATAACAATGGGTAGCACCGTCTCTGCAGTGAAACGAGTTCAATTTCGACTTAGAGCGGAGGACAAGGGCCTGCTGCAATTGGCTGCATCCTACGAAGGCGAGTCTTTGTCTGCCTTCATTAGAAAAGCGGCACTTGAGGCCGCTTGCTCAGTTATCGAGCGCAACGAAAGGTTTGTTCTCGGCAGAGAAGATGCCAAGGTGATCATCGCCTCTTTGGAGCAACCTTTGGTTCCGAACGAAGTGCTTTGCAAAGCTGTGAGGACGTCAGAATGAATTGAGGCTAGTTTTCTGAAGGCTTAATTTTAGAAAACGGCTGGCTGAAAAATCAAACTGTGAAGAACGGTGCAGTTAAAGCGCCTGTAGTCTGAAATGGCGACAACGAAAAACCGCAGGTTTGCGAGGTTGCCATTTCCACGCTCATAAAACTCGAATGTTGCCAGCACGGAACAACACGGCAATGAGATTACCGTGCACACCAATCTTCCCAAAGCAGACCTTCTTTTTGAAGCCCTTCGAATGCCCGGTGATCGTGTGAAACCAAAACCAGATTGTTTGCAATCGCTTGGGCGGCGATGAACATATCCAGTTGTAGCAGAGTCCGACCTCGCTGTACCAGAGTAGAGTTGAACCTAGCGGCCACGCCTGCCGCTTTCCCGTCAAACGAGACGATATTCAAGTCTTTCGACCATTGCTCCAGTCTGGATTGAATCTCAAGCAGACGTTTGCTCGATGGTGCTTGCATCAGTCGACGCGTCAGTCCGAACCACAGTTCATAGCAGGTAATGGAAGAAACAAACAGTCGACATTCATCAACCGCCGCTACGTGTTCAATAAGCACCGTATCGCGCCCGTCAAGCAGATATGAGACGATGTTAGTGTCCAAAAGGAAACCGGAAGCCATCAGAAAACCTCACGCTCCGTCCATTTGTTTTCGGGTCGAATGTGCCAAGGTTCTTCGTCTTCGTAATCTTTTTCAGGCAGATCCTTGGTGAGTTCCGCCAGCATGGCAAACCGGTTTTTGAATCTGGCAGGCAGTTGTCCTTTACCGATGGAGTCCCAGATATTGTCATCGGGATTTACGGTTTTGAGAGCAACGGCGTGTTCAACCATACGGCGAACAGCTTCAGAAACACTTATGCCCTGCTGTTCACACAAATCGGCAAACCGACTGCGCATTTCTTGCGGCAAGCGAACGTTAATCAGTACGGATGATGTCATATAGCCCTTTTTTAGTGTCTTACCTTGTAAGACAAAGGTATAACCGAGAAAAAACAACCTCGTAACTACGCAATATATTTAGACGACACGTTCTGTCCTTCGAACAAAAATGTCATGAATTCAGGAGGCGTCAACGCGAAGAAATCGCAGCTTAGAGGGTGTCGTTCTTGTGGCATCGTGGATGTCGTTTTTGACTTCGTTTGTCTGATTCGGCGAGAAGTCTCCTCTGAAGGTTAGGTTTGACAGAGTTCTGAAACGTCGTTTGGATGAAAAATCCTCCCGACACGCATGGCATCGGGAGGAGGAGGGCGGTCAGATTGCCCGTCGTTCGGCGTTAACGGCCGTTTAATTTTTCAAGGGTACGGCGGAAAATGCCGAAGGCGGTTTCAAGACCCGTTTCGTCGAAATCAAATTCGCGCTGATGGTGAGCCGCCGTTCTGTCGGCGCCGACAACAAAGAATTCGGCCTTGCCGCCGTGAGCCTGAACGCGTCGAGCCAGAAGCGTGAAGTCTTCCGAGCAGCCCAGTTTCTTGCGTTCCACAACGTTCTTGCAGGTGGGTTCTTCGTGAGCGCATTCCGCAACAAGATCGATCAGCTCACGATCGTTAATCATTTCACCGGCTTCACCGACTTTTTCCACTTCGTATTGAACGTCGTAGGCCAAGGCGGTACCTTTGACGATTCTGACAGCCTGGTCAACCATAAAGTCGTTGATTTCGGCCGTTTCGCCGCGCACTTCCATTTGAATCTGAGCGTGTACGGGAATCACGTTGCGGCATTCGCCCGCGCTCATCAGGCCGACGTTGATGCAGCCCAAACCGTTGCCGTGGCGTGCCATGCCGAGAAGTTCGGTGACGCATGTGCAGGCGCAAGCCAACGCGTTTCTGCCCAAATGCGGACTCATGGTCGGGTGAGCGGGCGCACCGGTAAAGCGGATGTCAAGTTTTGTGGTGCAAAGAACACCTGTTGGAACGGTTGTGACTTCACCGGTCGGGCACATCATGGCCAGATGGGCGCCGAGCAGATAATCGACGTCATCCAAAAGACCGGAAGCGGCTTGTGCAGCTCCGCCGCGCACGCCTTCTTCTGCCGGCTGGAAAATGAGTTTGATGCGTCCCGAGAGCGAATCTTTGTTGTCGACGATCCAGCGGGCGAGTGTCAGGCCGACGGCGGTATGTCCGTCGTGCCCGCAGGAATGCATGGCACCGGGATGTTTGGAGGCAAAGCCGGCTTTGTTGGGTAGGTGTTCGGGCTTGTCGGTTTCCTGTACGCCCACGCAGTCAATGTCGAAGCGATAGGCGGTTACCTTACCCGGGCGACCCGTGTCGAACTCGGCGATGCAGCCCGTAAATCCCTGCATACGCTCAAGCATCGATTCGCTTACGCCTTCGCTCTTGGCGCGTTCGATGTTTTGCTTAACGAACTCGGGGCTGCGGCCCATGACGTCGTCCAGACCGATTTGCTCGAGTCCGGCATGCACTTTCCAACCGAGCCGGTCAAGTTCTTCGATGATGCGCGCAGTTGTACAGAATTCTCCCCAGCCCAGTTCCGGGATCTGATGCAGTTCACGCCGCAGAGCAACAGCATTTTCAATGTAGTTCATGATTCTTAACTCCAACAGAAAACGAGCGGTTAGACCATTGCCAACGCAACGAAGATCACGCACACGCACATCGGCAGAGCCAGGCGCTTGGTGAGTTCGATGGGATTGACCATCGTGAGACCGCAAATGACGATTGCAACGCCCGAAATCGGGCTCATGGTTCGACCGAGGGCACCCGAAAGTGCAGCCATGGCGCCAAGTGTCGGAACCTGCATGCCGAAGCTTTCGGCGTGCGGCGTGACAGCTTCATTGAAGGCAAACGCCGCTGCGTCGCCCGACCCCGTAATCACGCCCATGACAAACGGGCCGATCGAGCCGCCCCAGCGGGCAATTTCATTGGAGTGCTTGAGCAGATCGATAAAGACGGCCACGAGCCCTGAAGCCGTCAGACCGGCAGCGAAAACACCCGCGGCAATGATGATGCCCAGAACGTCGCCGTAGCCTTTGCCCATGCCGACGAAGAACTTCTTGGAGAATTCCTGCGGATTGGCAAGCGTGACGGCAAGTGTATAGATGGCACCGATCAGCATGGCCTGAGCTACGCCCATTTTGATGGCGGGAAGCCATAGATTGCCCGTCACAAGCAGAGCGACAGGAATGAGCGGCGCAATTGCTTTGAGAATGTTGCAGCGCCCGATATCGTCGGAAACGGCAGTCTGAGCTTCTTCGGTCCGTCCTTTCTTATAGTCGCCCAACGCAAAGCAGACAATCGAGACGCCGACTAGAGAGATCACGCCGCACACCAAGGTGTATGGCATATGAAGACCGATGACGTCCATGACGCCGATGCCGGCCATTTTGGCTACGAAGGGGTTGTGGGACAAACCGGGCGAGAGCATGGAGCCGAAGGTGCCGGCCAGAATCGCCGCTGCCGTTCCTTCTTTACTGATGCCCGCGCGCAGCATGATCGGAATGAGTGTCGGACCGACGGCAGCGGCGCAGCCGGCAGCCGACGGAATCGCTATACAAATGAAATAGGTGATGGCGGTAGCCGCCGGAATCAGCACAAAGCCGAGTTTGGAAAGCGGTGCCGAGAGCAATTTGACCAGATGCACGTCACACTTGGTCATTTGAATGACAAGAGCAAAACCCATTGCCGAGCAGATTGCCATGATGAGGCCAGAATTGGTCATGGATTTTGCGAAGGCGTTGAGCGCCTGCATCGGGGTGAAGGAAATGCAGGCTAGAAACAGGCCGGCGGTGATGAGGACCAGTCGTGTTTCATAGCGCTTGATGAGCGCCCAGACCGTAACAGCTACAACCGCCAGAGCAATCCAGGAAGTAACGGTCATGTCAGCTTCTCCTATGGTTGATTCTTCTGGTGAGGAAAACGCGATCGTTTTGCCCCAATTCAATTTTCGAAGTTCCGTACAATTGCAGTAAGTCCCTATTAGGCAACACTGTTTTGTTCTTAACGCAACCATGCGGACGGTTGACGAAACCCAATACTTTGAAGTCTTTCTGGCGGCGGTCCGGACGGGCTCCGTGGCAGCGGCCGCTCAGGAACTTTCGATATCGCCTTCGGCAGCTTCGCGCCGGCTTGTCGGGTTTGAAAAGATGATGGGCGGGTCGTTGTTCGAACGAGAAACCAATGGCGTCAAACTCAATTCTCGAGGCATACGGCTGCTCGAACCGATCGAAGATTGCATGAAGCGATTCCGGCAACTCTGCAATCGAGCTGTTCCGAGTGCGAAAACGCAGACGGACCCGATACGTATCTCGGCGCCGAGCTCCATCGGAAACGGCCTCCTCATCGGATGGATCACGGCTTTCGAGAGCAGGCATCCCGACGTTGTCATTGATCTGACGTTGACGCTGGGACCGGTGCGGATGATGCCTCACGGGTGCGACCTGCGCATCAGTCACGGACTTTTCCCCTGCGAGCGAGTCATTACGCGGCACCTGGGCTTCATGCAGCGCATGATGGTGGCCTCGCCCCGGTATCTTGCCGAACACGGCGTGCCGCATTCTCCGGAAGACCTCATACATCACTCGCTTTTGGGTGGCAACGACCTGTTGGACGGCAGACCTTTGGTCGTGCACCGCGGCAAGGAACGCGTCGTGATCCCGTATCTGCCACGATTGCGACTGCACGATCATGCGGCAGCCCGCTCGGCAGCGCTGGCGGGCGCGGGCATTGCCGTTCATGCCTTTCGTTACGACACGCTCGAGTATGTGCGCCGGGGCAGACTGGTGGAAGTTCTTTCCGATTGGATTCCCGATGAAACACCTGTGAGCATGCTTTTACCCGTGAACCGTCCCGTTCGGGCCGTTGTTCAGGAACTTGCCGATTTCATTGAGAACAAGTGGCATACGCATCCGGAGCTCACCATTCACGAAAGAGGACCGGGCGAATGGTAGGAAAAGATAAAAAGCTCAAAACGCCGACGCTGCGGATGTGGCGTGTGTTTACAACAGCTGTCGAGCAGGGCTCTTTTTTGCGGACGGCCGATGTGTTTCAAACCGATGTGGCGTTTGTCAGCCGCGAAATCGGAGAACTTGAAAATTGTCTGGGTGAACCGCTCCTGCAACGCAGCAAGCGCGGCGTCAAACCGACATGGGCGGGTGTGCAGCGCTACAAAGAAGCGATCGCCGTGATTCAAGCATTCGACCGAGTGCTGCAAAGCACAAGCAAAAAGGGTGTCGGCACCGAACTGCGGCTTGCGGTTCCGGCTTCCTTGGCCGAGCTTTTTGTGCAGTGGACGGCACGATTCGGCAGCCTTCCGGCTTCGCAGGGATTGACCGTGATGGTGGAACAGTACGCCGATACGATGCCCGTGGACATGATCGGCTACGACCTTTTTGTCTGTGAAGATGTTCTACCGAACGCGCGAGTTCTTGCGACGGCTTTAGGGTTCGTGCAGCGCGGCATTGCTGTGGCACCCGACTTTTTAAAAACGCAAAGCGCAGTGCGCGTCCCGGAGGATCTTCAAAAACGACCGATTATTGCGGAACGAAGCGGACGAACGCTGATGCTCGGCAAAGATGAGAGCGTAGCCATTTGGGTGGAGCCGACAATGCGGGTGAATAACGCCGGAGCGCTTGCTGCTGCTGCCCTGGCCGGTGCCGGTTACGCGGTCGGTGTGCCGCTGTGGCAGATCAGTTCGCTTTTGAAAACCGGCAGATTGACACTGGTTTTGGAAGACTGGCGAATCGCTGCACGCCCGGTCTGGCTTTTGAAACATCCTCACACGGAACACAACACGCATATTCGCCGCTTGGAACAGTATTTGATCGAATGCTGGGCGCAGACGGAAGGGCTTGACGCAGCGCGCCGAACGTTTGCTCGCAGGTCTCTTACAGACGCGCATTAAGTTTAGGGGACGGACGTCAACGTTTTAGCGGATTCGCTATTCCGAAAAGGAATAACTGCACTTTGGGACAGTTGTCGAAATTACTCCGGCAGGCCAAGATGCAACCATGGAGCCGAGTACTCACAAAAACAAGAAGGTCTCGGCAGCTTCTCTGCCCCAAAACAGGAGAATCGCATGAGCAAATCCGAACAACAGAGCCGTTGCGCTCTTCCCTCCACACGTCGTCAGTTTCTTAAGATGACGTCCGCTGCGGCGGCCGTCTCATCTCTGTCCTGCTGGACACAGGCTCTTGCCAAGACCGATCTGGACGTTCTCGGTGCTAAGCCAGCCGAAACGCTCGACAAAAGCGTCAAAGTCGTCAATACCTATCACGAAATTCATTGCCACGGGCAGTGCATGTTGAAGGCCCATGTCAAAAACGGAAGACTGCTTGCGTTGACCTCGGCCGGTGACGTTCCGCGTTGCGAAGCAGCCAAGACGGACGAATCGATCGGTAAGATGCAGCGTCGCGCCTGCATGAAGGGTTATGCCGAACGTAAACGCCTGTACGCTCCCGACCGTCTGAAGTATCCGCTTCTTCAAACGATCGAACGCGGCAATCTTGCGGGCTTCAAGCGCATTTCCTGGGATGAAGCTATTGACCGTGCATGCGAGCATATCGAAAAGGCGAGAGCTCGCCAGAAGGAATTGGGCTACATCCCCATCTGGGAGGTTGGCAGCACGCCGCTTGCTTTCCTCGGCCCGTACGTTTCGTGCTGGGGCCATCACTCGGCCGGCAACGAAATGGATGCGCTCTTTAACGCACTCGGTAAGGGCGTCAACGGGCATCCGTCAATTGACATGCTCAATTCCAAGTTCATCATCGTTTGGGGTGCCGACCCGCAAACAACGTCGCCGCATCTGCCTTTCATCATGACCAAGGCCAGAGAAAAGGGCATTCCGATCGTGGTGGTTGATCCGCGCTACACGGGCACGGTAGGCGCCATGGCAACGGGAGCCCCGGGCATTACGCCGTGGATTGCGCCGCGTCCCGGGACTGACAGTGCCATCCTGGCAGCCATGGCCAATACGATTTATCGGCGCGGTTTGCACGATGAAGCGTATATCCGCAAGTATTGCTTCGGCTTTTTCCCGGGTGACACGGTTGTCAGTCATTCTCCTGCGAAAGATCCAATCACGGGCAAGCCATGGAAGGGAACCACGTTTACGACGCCTAAAGGACAGTCGTTTGTGGAGTATCTCGATGAACTCAATCGTGAACACGGCGGGGAAGAGGGCGTGTTGCGCTGGGCATCTCTCCTGTCGGGTGTTCAGGCTGAAACCATCGAGGCACTGGCTGTGACCTATGCCAAGACCAAGCCCGCTTGTTTGCATTCGACATGGACTTGCGGTGGTGCGCAACGTACGGGCAACGGCATGTACCATGTATGGCTGCTCCTGTGTCTGGCGGCTATGACCGGCAACGCAACGGTTCGAGGCGGCGGCATCGGCGCTCTGGCTCCCGTTGACGGTATGGCGGTCAAGCTCGGCAAGGCGCCCGCCCTGTGCAAGGGGAAAAAGCACAGCGCATTGCTGTTTTCTCAGTACATGCAAAGCAAAGTGTTGCTGACAGGCCGCGATTCGCGTACGCCCGAACAAATTCGAGCCGACGTGCTCGGCATCAACGGTATCGATCTGGGGCCCGACGCCAAGATTGAAATTGATATGGTTTGGCGCGGCGGCGGTTCAGCCGACCCGTTTAATCAGCGCTCTTCCATCAATCCCAAGATTCTTGCCTGGAAAAAACTCGACTATGTCGTAAGCTACGAACGCTTCATGAGTACGACGGCGCGTTATTCCAATCTCGTCCTTCCGGTGGTGACGCACCTCGAAGAGAGCTTCTTTACGGGCAGTCGTGTCAAGACCGACATGAACGTGGTCAACGCCGTCGTCAATCCTATGTACGAGGCCAAGAGCGACGTTACCATCAACGAGATGATCGCTGAGCGACTCGGTCTGGATTGGGGACGCCACGGCATGACGGACCATGATGTGATGCGCATTCAGTGGCAGGGTACGAAGTTGCCTGAAGCCTACAAGTCGGTCGATCCCGACATGAAGCTTCCCACGTTTGAGGAGATGCTTGAAAAGGCCAACCTGCAGCTGCCCGTTCCGCCCGAAAAGAGTGTGATTGCAGCGGCCAAATTCGCGCCCGGAGAATTCCCGACGGATACCGGCCGCATCAATTTCTATTCCCCCTGGCTTGCGCAGCGCGGTCGCGTTCAGGCCGGTGTGGCTCGTGCCCAGTACGTGCGCCCGGCCGACGGCTACGAAGACATTCTCGAGAAAACGCCTCATGCTTCGGGTCGTCGCTATACGCTGCAGTACACGACGCCGCATATGCCCAATCGTTCGCATTCGTCCTTTGACAACACGACGATGATCCAGGACGTTTTCCCGCACGCCGTCACAATGCATCCTGACGACGCGGCAGCGCGCGGTATCAAGGACGGTGCCGACGTTTATGTCTACACCGAAGCAGGTTGCATCAAACTTCCAGCCAAAGTCACCGTACGTCAATTGCCCGGAGTCGTATCGATCGGTGAAGGCGCCTGGTATCAGCCGAGTCAAACCGAATTCTTTGACGCCTACTTTGACGCAGCCGGTACGGGCAAGGCCGTTTGCCATCGTGTGCCCGTTGACGTGGGCGGGGCCGTCAATACGCTGACGATCGACCGAGACATCGGAGCGAGCGACCCCTACCTGCATCTGCAGACATCGAAGTCGGGCGGCTTTGCCGCCGGCGGTTGTGTGTGTGAAGTGAGTGCAACATTGCCCGCCTAACGGCTCAAGCAGATCATCAACGAATACGTCGAGGAATACGAAAATGACACAGTGGGGTTTTTACTTTAACCAGAAGCGATGCTTGGGCTGCGCCACATGTACGGTTGCCTGCAAAGAGTGGAACGAGGGACGTCGCGGCGACGCCAAGCTCAATGGGCTGACGGACAATTCTTTAAAGAGTTTGGAAACGCCGAGGGACTGGAAAGCCGGAACATCCGATAAAGCATCGAACTATGCCTTTTTGCGGCGTTTTGACATGAAGGAAAACTGGCGTCGCGTGACGTTCTTTGAGTTTGGAAAACGAGCTCCGGACGTCGAGGTGGTGCCGCTTTCCATGTCATGCAACCACTGCAATGATCCGGCCTGCGTAAAGGTTTGTCCCGTCAAGGCGATTTCCAAGGAAAAGGAATTCGGTGCAGTCATTGTCGACAGCGCCAAGTGCATCGGTTGCGGAGCTTGTGCGAAGGCCTGCCCCTGGGGTGCGCCGCAATACTTCGAGGCGTTGGAAAAAACACAGATGGGTACGCCCGAGCATCCTCACATGACCAAGTGCGACATGTGCGTCGATCGTCTGCGTGTCGGACTTAAGCCCGCCTGCGTGGCATCCTGTCCCGGTCGTGCTTTGGAGTGCGGGCCGATTGAGGAACTCAAAAAGCTGCATCCCAATGCAACGTTTGATGCCGTGGGCGTGCCGCGCAAACTTGTCGAACAGACAAAGCCCAATGTGCTTTATGAGGCTCGGAAGACCTTTGTGAAGTAAGGAGTGAAACACAAGTGACCGAACATCTTTCCGATCGTGTGACGGCTCTTGCGGCGCTTACTTTTTCTGACTGGCTGCTCAAAGGTGCGGATGACTCGATTTGCGCGAGTCTTACCGCAATGATGCAGACGTTGTCTGAAGGGCCTCAAACCGTGGCCAAGGCAGCTTGTCAGGCAGCACATGTATTGCGGGAAAGCTCGATTGAGGAGCAGTCCCGCTGCTGGACACGTGCGTTTTGCGTCGGCGAAGGTTCCGTGACGCCGCATCAAAGCGTGGCGGTGACGGGACTGGTGATGCAGGAGCCGCGCGATGAGGTCTTGCAGGTGATGAGCGATTTCGGCCTTGCTCCCGAAGCGGCATTGCATGAGCCGGCCGATCATCTCGGTGTGCTGCTGGCTTTCTGGGCGCGTCTTCTTGCCGCGCCCGGTCACGCTGACGCCGCGGTTTCCTTTGCCGAGAAGCACCTTTCTTGGGTGCCTTGGGTGAGAGCCGAGCTCGAAGCCAAGCAGCCGGACAACGATGTTGCGATGACGTTGGTAACTCTGCTCGAAACCGTGATAGACGACTTTCTTCGCAAGCACGTTCGAGTAACGGCTTAAAGCACCGGAATCTCCAACTGAGGACCTGCCGTTATGATGTCTGTGACGGCAGGTTATTTTTCGACGGTTGCGATCATGCCCAGATGGATATGTAATGTTGTGCTGATGACGATGCTGGCGGTGCAAAATCCGTCGGCTGCATCGTCCGATGTGTCGGGTCTCGACCGCCGGTTGACCACAGAAGGCCCGGTGAGACTGGGTATTCTGAGCACAATCGGTGAACTGTCGAGCACAGAAGTTTTCTCCGAGACGGTTCAGGCTTTGAAAATGGCCTGGGGGCGGAATATTGAACTTTCGTATTACGATCTTGACACGCTGCCGGAAGCCGTCCTTCGCAAACAGCTTGACTTTTTCATTTCAAATGCGGGCACTTTCTCGCATATGCAGACTCAGGGGCTCGCGCGTCATCTGGCTACGCGGAAAATCCGCGAAGCAGACGATCCCAATTTCAGTATGGGCGGCATCTTTTTTGTCCGCAGTGAAAATACGGCGATTCGCACGTTCGAAGATATGAAGGGTAAAACGGCGGTAGCCGTTGCGCCCAATGCATTCGGCGGGTACCGCGTTCATCTCGGAGAACTGTATGCTCGGGGATATGAACCTGAAACATTCTTTGGCTCGACTACTTTTACCGGATACCCCATGCAGAGCGTCTTTGACGTGATGAAGCAGGGAAGGGCCGATATTGGTATGGTGCGCGCCTGTCTGCTCGAGGAAATGGTGCACGAAGGCCTTGTTGGTCGGGACGAGTTTCGTGTCATCGGGGCAAAGACGGAACCTCGTTTGCGTTGTTTGACTTCTACCGCGCTGTACCCTGACTGGGTGTTTGCCGCAACGACCGAAGCTTTGCCTGAATTGAGCCGAAAGGCTTCGGCAGCTTTGTTTTCCATGCCGGAAGACTCAGCGATGTATTGGAGCGTCGCAAGCGACTTTACGAGGATTGACCGTCTTTTCAAAGATCTGAAAATCGGTCACTACAGTTACTTGCGCGAGTGGACGTTCAAGCGCTTTTGGCAGGAATACCGATGGGTGGTCCTCGTGGCGCTCGGACTGCTTTTTTTAGGCATATGGCATGCGGTTTTTGTGACTTTGGAAGTGCGGCGAAAGACAGCAAGTCTGCGAGCGGCCATGCAGCAACGGGAAGCCGCACAAAACGAAGTGTTGCAGACTCAATCCCGACTTCAGGCTCTTGAAAAGGCCAGTTTGGTCGGCATGCTTTCCAACATGGTGGCGCATGAACTCAAACAGCCGCTTGGAGCGATCGCTAATTTCGCAGACGGAATTCGGACGATTACCAAGGGCGAGACCGAGCACGGCAAACCGAGCTCTGCCGGAGAGGTCGGACAAAAGTCCGATACGATGGAGTTGATCGGCATTGCCGCTGATGAGATCATCGGACAGACACAGCGGGCGAGCGCCATTATCGAACGAGTTCGCGGGTACGCCAAGAGCGGGGCAGGCAAACAAATTGAAAAACGGCAATTGCTCAAAGTTGTCAGTGACGCCGTCAGAGATTTTCGTCTGCTGGCCAAGTCTCCCCCGACAATCAACGTGAATGTTCCGCCCAATGCCTATGTACAGGTCGATGCGGTGGAGCTTTCTCTTGTCATTTTGAATCTTTTCAAGAACGCTTCTGAAGCGACCCGCCACACGACAGATCCGCAAATTGACGTCAAACTCGAAAGTAACGGCTCGATGTGGGAGCTGGCCGTCTCCGACAATGGGCCCACGGTTGACGTTTCTATGTTTCAGGATCTGTTTTCACCGAAAACGAGCAGCAAGTCCACCGGTTTGGGCGTCGGCCTTGCCATATCGGCCCGCATTATGGAAGGTTGCGGCGGCAGACTGAGAATCGAGCGCAATCAGCCTTTTGGTTTGAAGGCCGTGATGGTTTTGCCGAAAGCATAAAAAATGACGGATAGACACACCAAAATTGACGATTTGCCGGAAGCCCGGGTTAAGGCGGCTTGTCTGGTTCGCATTGTTGATGATGACGAGACGATGCTTAACTCTTACCGTTTCATGCTGGGTGCGGTCGGTTGGCAAGTTAAGTGTTATCAACAGGCTCGAGCTTTTCTTGACGATCAGAACGATGCGGCAGGTTGCCTTGTTCTGGACGTTCGCATGCCGCAGATGAGCGGATTGCAGCTTCACGCCGAAATGAGAAGACTCGGCATGACATTGCCGGTCATCTTTGTGACAGGGCACGGTGACGTGGATATGGCTGTGCAGACCATGAAGGACGGTGCAGTTGACTTCATGCTCAAACCGGTGGTTCCGGATCGATTGAAAGAAGCCGTTTTGCATTGGTGTCGAGAGGATTGCAAGCGGAAGCTGTCTGAACTTCAGAACAATGCTCTGGAAAGCGACGCTCGTTCGCTGACCGAAAGAGAGCGTGAAGTGGCGCAGCTTGTCGTGCAAGGCCTATCCAACAAAGCGATTGCCGCCAAATTGGCCATAGCGGAGCGTACCGTTAAGTTTCATCGAGCGTCGGCCTGTGAGAAGCTCGGCGTCAGCAGTTCGGCGCAATTGATTGCGCGACTGATGTTGCTCAAAGAGAAAGGATTGGTGTAGACAGCGTTCCTTTTTCAGTCAGACTCTTTTTGCCGCAAGTGAGGCGTCTCTTTGCTTGCGCGCTTGTCGTTCAAAATCGTCTTTTTGGTTGCGGCTCGAACTTCGAGCATAAGTAACCGTGCGCTGTTTTTTCGTCCCGGACTTGGCAGAAAAATGCGGGCAAAGTTCTGCCTGGGACTAACCCGAATGCCACCTCCCGCCCGGATCGGCTCACAAATTAAGATCTTTCCCATAGCTCTTGACCTGGGTGCAACACGCAGCTTGAGAATTCTCCGGATCCACGAAGCACAGGAGAATGCTTCGGATATCAGGAACCACCGGAGAACAATATGGACAAGAAAAATCTGTCTCGCCGAGCTTTCTTGCGCACGAGCATAGCCAGCGGCGCATCGCTGGCTGCCGTCGGTCTGCACGCGGCGCCTGTCGGTATCTATAAGCCCGGTACCTATTCAGCCAAAGCTGCCGGCATCGGTGACGTCATCGTGACGATGACGTTTGACACAAACAAGATCACGGATGTTGTTCTTGACGTCTCGCACGAAACACCCAACATCGGTCAGGCTGCAGCCAAGCAGTTGAAACAATTCATTCTGAAGGCTCAGTCGGCCGACATCGACGCCGTTTCCGGAGCGAGCATCACTTCTCAGGCCGTTCACAAGGCGGCCGCCAAGTGCATCGCACAGGCCAAAGGTGAAATTCCCGTTGAATTCATCACCAAGACCGAAGTGGCCGATGACGGCGACTGGCTCGGCAAGCCGCCCGAAATTGCGGAAAAAGACATTGTCGATACGATCAAGACGGAAATTCTCGTGATCGGCTGCGGTACCGGCGGTATGTTTGCCGTTGCCGCTGCGGCAGAAGAGGGGGCCAAGGTGATCGGCATCGACCGATTCCCGACCGGTACCGGCATTCGCGACGACTTGGCGGCCATGAACTCCCGCTACCAAAAGAAATACGGCATCGTGATCGACAAGTGGGAGTTCATTCGCGCCGTAACGTCGTATGCCGCAGGTCACCTGCAACAGGATCTGGTTAAGGTGTGGTGTGACAATTCCGGCGCCACGATTGACTGGTACGGCGATCGTCTGGCCGAACGCGGCGTGGAACTCTGGCACGAATCGGGCGACAAGGTTGATCCCGCTTACCATCATCACTTCCCGACAGGTCATTCGCCTCGCTGGCGCACGTCCAACGACGGTACGGGCAAGCCGCTTAACGGCAACAAGGTTCTGTACGACTACTGCGTCAAGAAGGGAGCTCGCTTTGACTACAACACCAAGATGGTTAAGCTCGAGCGCAAGAACGGACGCGTTACCGGGTGCATTGCCACCAATAAGGACGGCAAGTACGTGCGTTACGTTGCATCCAAAGGCACTGTGGTTGCCACCGGCGGCTATTCACTCAATTACAAGATGCTCGAAGCGCTGCAGCCGTGGACGCTTCGCGTGATCGGGCGCAACCGTTCGGTGCCCGGAGCTCACGGCGACGGCATCCGTGCTTGTCTGTGGGTCGGCGCCAAGATGGACGACATCCACTCGGCCATGAAGTTTGATCGTTGCGCGCTTCGTCCCAACCAGAAAAACGGTCCCGAAACGGCCAAGTCGGGCGACGTCGGTATGTTCTGGATGGCGTCTCAGCCCTGGCTCAAGGTCAACGCAGACGGTCACCGCTTCATCAACGAATCGGGTACCTACGAAGCCATTCTGCACGCCGACGAATACCAGAAGGGACATTGCCACTACACGCTCTTTGACTCAAACTGGACCAAGTACGTGCAGCAGTTCAAAATGCACGGTTGTTCTCGCCTTGTGCCGTTTGAAAACGGAGCGGATCCCAACATCCCGTGGCAGGTCTTCCAGCAAAAGTATTTCCCTGTGCTCCTCGAAAAGGGCTTCTTGATGAAGGCCGATACGATCGAAGAGCTAGCCAAGAAGTTGCTGCTGCCGCCCGAAGAGCTCGTCAAGACCGTCAAGCGCTACAACCAGCTTTGCAAGGACGGCAACGACGTCGATTACGGCAAGGAACCCTTCCGTCTGTCACCGCTTGACAAGCCGCCGTTCTACGGCGCGAAGAATACGGGTGACATTCTTTGCACGATGGACGGCATTCAGATCGACACGAACATGAACGCCATCGACACCGAAGGTAATCCGATTCCGGGCTTGTACGTGATCGGCAATGACAGCGGTAGCTACTTTGCCAACACCTATCCGAACCTTGTCACCGGTATGGCCTGCGGCCGCACGGTGACGTTCGGCCGCCGCGTCGGCAAGTATCTCGCCCAGCTTAAGGCTTGATTTATCTCCAAAGGGTCGCGGCAGGCGTTTGGAAGCACTGAACACCTGCCGTCCCTAACATTTTCTGTTTCTCTCTCCTGCGTTTTGTCGGGGCCGCGCACTGTTTTGAGTCAAATTCGGTCGTGTCGAAAAGGAAGCCGGCCGATCGGGTACTCCATGCGGCTCCGATTTTTTTTGCGAAGTTTGTCCCAAGCGTTGGTCAAGGCCTCTCTTTGATTTCGTACCTTAGTCGCTCAGGCCCCCTCGAATCTCTCAAGATTCTAGGATAGGCATCACGAAACGTCCGTATCCACCGCGACGACTGCCGTCCGGATTGATGAGTTTCATTTCAACAATCAGAAAAAGATTGTCAGCCGGCCTCAGGTTGAGCGTTTTCATTTGTCGGAAGGCCGGGTGATCGGCCTGGGAGAGCTTTTCCATGCTGAAAGCGGATTCGTCGGCGGCAAAGTGGTAAACGAAAGCTTTGCCGGCGGGAAATACTTCCACGACTTCGCTTGTCGGAATGTCATAGCGCTCGGCAATGGATTTCGGAAGAATGACACCCCAGCACGGCAAATAGCGCTTGTCGCCGGACTCGACCGCTTTGAGATGCATGGCCGATTTGGCGATAGGCAACCAGCTTGTCCAGATTTTGAGAAGGGGATAGATACGCTCATCCCGGATGAAGTTCGAATCCATCGTATGTGGAAGGAAATAGTGTGCTTCAACCTCGCGAACTTCCCAATCGACGGGTCTGATGCGTCGTTTTTGCTGCCAGGCATGCACGCGCTTGTGTTCTTCGAGAACAGCAGAAATGCGGTCGGCTTGTCTGCGCAACTCTTCGACTTTTTTGTCCAGCAACAATAAAGCCTCGTCTGCGTCGGCCATCAGCATCGCCCGCATTTCCTTGACGGTAACACCGTAGTTGCGCAGACGCATGTACTCCAGGATGCGCGAAGACTGATCGAAGTTGAAATAGCGGTAGCCGTTTTCGCTATGGTGTACGTCCAGCAGCCCGCATTCTTCGTAGTGCTTCAGAAAGTCGGGTGTTACACCCATGTATTCGGCAAATTCACCTATGCGATAGTTTGTACGTGATGTTTTCGGTTGCTTCATCGATTTCAAGTGGCGGTTTGTGGTATGCACTCGACAATGATCGCACGGTCTGCTGGCGTTTGGCACGATTAAGCCGTTTCGCTTGGTGTCGGAATCTCGGAGATTGGGCAGTGCATAAAAATTCGCTATCGAGATGGCAAACAATTGAAGATTTTGTATTGCCATGACGAAAGCTCTATGCGGAGAATCTATGATTTGGCCGAAATTCAGTCGGAACCGCCGGCCACTGACACGAGAGCGTACGGCGGTTCCATGGAACGATCAGCTTAATTTCTTGAGTGCCATTGCCACGAGTACTTTGACGCCTTTGGCAAGTTGCGCGGTGTCAAATGTCATGTTGCGGGCGTGCAGTCCCGGCGTGCAGCCGGCTCCGAGTCCGAAGTACGCCGCTTTCATGTGAGGCTTGGTCTGCTTGAAGTAGTGGAAGTCTTCTCCGCCGCCACCGCAGTCGGTGGCCAATTTGTCGGCTCCGAGTTCTTCCTTGATCGTCTGCGCCACCTCGGCAACGAGATCTTCGTCGTAAATGGCTGCCGGAATGACGCCGCCCGGGAACTTGATTGTCGCTTTGGCTCCGATGCTTGACGCTGCGCCTTCAATCGCTCGCCGCACTTTCTCGAGAAGTTCGTCCATCAGTTCGTTGGTCTGAGCCCGCACATCCAGGACAAGTTCGCCGCGATCGGGAATGATGTTGGAAGCCGAGGACACAGCCGAAATCGAGGTGACTTTGCACGACCAAGTCAGGGCAGGATTCATCTTGATCGCACAGATCGCATTGGTGATCAGCGCTGCGGCTTCCGCGCAGTTGACGCCCAGATGGGGACGCGCCGCGTGAGCCGACTTGCCTTCGATTTCCACGCAGAGGAATGTGCTTGCCGAATGCCGCACCGCGGCGCAGCACGTGCCGGCCGGAATGTCCTGAACAGGCCGAACGTGAAGGCCAAGCGCAATATCGACGTCGTCAATCGCGCCGTCTTTCATCACGGCGAGCGCCCCTTCGAGCGTTTCTTCGGCTGGCTGAAACAGGATCTTGAGCGTGCCTTTTTTGACTTTGTCCACGAGTTCGGCAGCCGCCGTCAAAACCATGGCGCTGTGGGAGTCGTGACCGCAAGCATGAATGTATTCGATGCTGCCGTCCTCGTTTTTGAAAGGAAGGGCATCCATGTCGGCGCGCAGCATCACAACGGGACCGGGTTCTTTGCCGCGGACAACACCCACGACACCGGTTTTTCCTACGCCTCGGGTGACCTTATAGCCCAGTTTTTCGAGTGCATCGGCCAGGTAGGCCCCGGTTTTGAATTCGTTCATGCCGGGTTCGGGCATACGGTGCAGTTCTTTCCAAATTTCGACGACGTCCAATTTGCTCATTTTCGATCCTTTTTTGATGGTGTTGCCTTGTGCAGGCACGCCTTCCATAGTCTTCGGGTGATAAGCCTAACGCCGCTTACTGTTAGATCGGAAGAGCGTCGTGTAGGGAAAGAGTGTAGATCTCGGTGGTCGCCGTATCATTAAAAAAAAAAAAAAA
>UPZS01000033.1 GCA_900538905.1 uncultured Sutterella sp. | reverse complement strand
GAAACCTCCTTTTGATACATGGCTTATAGCCGTATTCGTTTTGAGATTCAAAATTCCGCAACGATGACCTTAGTTCAGTCCAAGTACGTGCGCTACTACTACTTGAAAAACTACGGTGGCAAAATCTAACTGCAAAATAGAGGGCTCCCGCGGGAGCCCTCGTCACACTTACCGATCTTCCGACGGCAGGAAAATTCTTTTGTCACCGTCGAGGCGACGCGCCACATTAAGCACGGTCGGTATACGTTTGAGTGCACGCATGATGTGCATCAAATGCAGGCGGCTACGAACCTGAATCATCAAATTCAGAGAGTCTTTGCCTTCTTTATTGGGCTCAACATTGACACCTACGATGGCGGAGCCGGCAGAACTGAGTTCCGTTGCAACCGAGGCAAGTGTGGCACGGTCATCGGTGATTTCCAGATCCAACGGAACAAAGAAGCGAGCTTCTTCGGCACTGTCGGACTGCCAGGCCAACGACATCCAACGCTGCGGAGCATTTTGACGGCCGCGAGCGACATGTTCGCAGTCGGCTCGGTGCACGGACAGACCGTGGCCTTTGCGCATAAAGCCCCAGATATTGTCGCCCGGAACAGGGTGGCAACAGGTTGCCAACTGTACCGCCATACCTTCTGTGCCGCGAATGCTGACTGCGGCTTCTCCGGCCGGATGCTCCGGCTTTTTTACCTGAAGTAATGTCTTGATTTGCCCGATGATGCCGGCAGCCGGCATATGCCCCAGACCGATATCCATGTAGAGCTGTTCGCGCGTTCCGATGGAAGCGTCACGCAGCACTTCGTGCCAGATGGGTTCGGGAACAGCCTGAAGGTTGAGCTGAGCTTCTTGAGCAGCCTTTGCGAGTACCTTGCGCCCCAGTGCTTCGGATTCCTCCGGATTGCGTGTGCGAAGGTATTGACGAACTTCGGCGCGGGCCTTGCCGCTGCGCACGAAGCTGATCCATTGCGGATCCGGTTCGGCATCCGGGGCGGTGATGATTTCGACCATATCGCCGTTTTTAAGCGGCGTGGACAGAGGTTGGTTCTCGCCGTTAATGCGGCAGCCGATGGCCTTATTGCCGACATCGGTGTGGATTTGATAGGCAAAATCGACCGGACAAGAACCTTGCGGGAGGCTCACGATCTTGCTTCTTGGCGTAAAGACATAGACGCGATCCGGGAAGAGGTCGATTTTGATGTTCTCAAGGAATTCGCTGCTGTCGGCACTTGTGCGTTGGATTTCCATCAGGCTTTGCAGCCACGACTTCACCATGTTCTGAATGCCGCTCGTGTCCATGCTGTCGTTGTAGATCCAATGCGAGAGAATGCCCATTTCGTCAATGCGGTGCATTTCTTCGGTTCGGATCTGATACTCGACGGGGGTGCCGTAGGGGCCGATAACGGTGGTGTGCAAACTTCTGTAGCCGTTTGCCTTGGGGATGGCGATAAAGTCTTTAAAGCGGTTATGAACGGGTTTATAGAGCTGATGCAGGGCGCATAGCGTGAGGTAGCACTCTTCACGCGTGCGCACGATCACGCGAAAGCCGTAGATATCCAAAACGTCTGAAAAGGAAGCATGCGTATCACGCATGCGGTTGTATATACCGTAGATGGTCTTGTCACGTCCTTGAACTTGGGCAATGATGCCGCACTTGGGCAAAGCTGAACGCGTCTCACGCAGAATTCGTTCCAAGACAGCTTTACGGTTCCCACGCGTAAGAATCACGTTTTCGCGCAGAATAGCGTAGCGACGGGGATAGTGATTGAAGAAAGACAGTTCCTGCAGTTCACGGAAAACGGTGTTGAGCCCCAAGCGGTGCGCGATCGGCACGTAAATTTCAAGTGTTTCCTTTGCAATTCGGCGACGTTTTTCCGGACGCATCACCCCGAGCGTACGAAGGTTGTGCAAACGGTCGGCAAGCTTCACGAAAATCACACGTACGTCGCGACTCATGGCAAGAAGCATCTTGCGAAAGCTCTCAGCCTGAGCGATTTCGTTGGACGAGAAACGCAGCTTATCGAGTTTGCTTACACCGTCAACAAGTTCTGCGACTTCCACGCCGAAGCGCTCGACCATTTCAATTTTGGCTACCGGCGTATCTTCAAGCACGTCATGCATCAAACCCGCACAGATCGTTGTTGAGTCCAGTCTCCACTCCGCCAAAATGTTTGCAACGGCAAGGGGATGCGTAATGTATGGTTCGCCCGATTTGCGGAATTGCCCCAGATGCGCATCATCGGCATACATAAACGCTTGACGCACGCGCTCAACGTCGGCTTTGGAAAGAAACTGGCTGCAACGGGCGAGCAGTTCGGAAGAGGTAACGACTTTGGTTACTTTTTCTACGGGAGAAAAGAGCGGGAGGTCGGCTTCTTGACCGACAATGTCGTCAGCGCGGGCATCCAGGTAGGCGGCATCGTAGTCGTCTTCGTTGGATTGACCTGCATGAGGATGCTGGGGGCGAATGATGCCGGGGAGCGGTGCAGCCGGGGCTGTTTGAGGGGCGGTAAACAGCATAGGACCTATTCCGGAAAGTAATTGAAAACAAAAAAGCGCCGCCTGTTTTGTTTTATCGGATAGGCAGCGCTTTGATTCGCTTGTGGGCAACGCAACGGTTGTCCGTTGCCAAGTCGATGCAAGATGTTAAGAAACGCGTTCGAGCATTTCACGCGACACACTACCCTGCGCAATTTCGCGCAGAGCGATCACGGTGTTCTTATCCTTTGCATCCACGCGCGGTGCGTGACCGTCATTGAGCTGACGGGCGCGATATGCCGCGCACAGAACCATCTCAAAACGGTTCGGAATCTTTTTCAAGCAATCTTCAACAGTAATACGTGCCATTTTTCTTCTGTAAAAATAGGAAATCGTTGCAGTGGGGTAGAGATCAGACAGGAACACCGAGCGAGATGAATTGTTCGCGATGGCGCGCAGCCTGATTTTGGAAGTTCAGGCGCGAGGCTGTCACTACGGAGATCAGTTGCGACAAAGCAACGTCAAAGCTGTCATTAATTATAACGAACTCGAATTCGGGAGCGTGGGCGATTTCTGCGCCGGCGCCCATCAGACGACGCGTGATGGTTGCTTCGCTGTCGGTGCCGCGTTTGTGCAGTCGTGCTTCGAGAGCGTCAATTGAGGGCGGCAAAATGAAAATGCCCACTGTTCCTTCAAATTGAGAACGTACCTGACGGGCGCCCTGCCAGTCAATCTCAAGTAAAACGTCTTTTCCCGCGGCCATGCGCTGCTCAATCCAGACGCGACTTGTGCCGTAATAGTTGCCATGCACAAGGGCGGATTCCAAAAATTCACCGCGCGTTTTGCGTTCTTCAAATTCATTGACGGAAATAAAGTGGTACTCGCGACCATTCACTTCCCCCGGACGAGGTGCACGCGTGGTGTGAGAAATCGAAAGTTCAATTTCCGGGTCGTGCTCCAAAAGTGCTTTGACCAGGGAGCTTTTTCCGGCTCCGGAAGGGGCCGTGATCATAAAAAGACGACCGGCGTGAGTGGTGGATTTCTGAGTAGCACAGTGAGACATAAGAGAATCATCCAGATGAAGATTTCCGGCTAGGGCAAAACGACAGAACAGCGCCTGACGATGGGCCGTATTTTATCCGTTTGCATGGCTGAGAAAAATTGGCAGGTAAAGGCCCAATATTCAAGAACAAGGGCGATGCCGATATACTTGCACTGCCCGCGAAAGATCGTGATTTTTTCTTCACCGTAGGCGCCTATTTTTCTTTAACAGCAATCTCCTGCCGGAGGTGATTTCTGGCGGGAGGCTTCTTCCTTTGCGTTTCCAACTATGAAATACCATTTCCCGATCGTCATCATTGACGAGGATTACCATTCGGAAAACGTTTCCGGTCTTGGCATTCGAGACCTTGCACAAGCCATCGAGGCGCAGGGGCAGGAGGTTAGCGCCGTTACCACATTTTCCGATCTCTCGAGTCTCGCGCGTCAGGCGAGCCGTACGTCCGCATTTATCGTGAGTCTTGACGATGACGATTTCTCTGACACGGGCGAGGAAAACGAAGCCATTGCCGAGTTGCGCGCTTTTGTTCACCAAGTCAGAAGTTCGAATCCGGATGTGCCGATTTTTCTTTACGGTGAAACGAAGACGGCACCTTCGATTCCGAACGACGTGCTGCGCGAACTGCACGGCTTCATTCACATGTTCGAAGATACACCCGAGTTCGTGGCGCGTTACATCGTACGTGAGGCTCGCCAGTATCTCGAAAGCTTGCCGCCGCCGTTCTTCCGCGCTTTGACGCATTATGCGGCTGACAGTTCCTACTCCTGGCATTGCCCGGGGCACTCTGGCGGTGTGGCATTCTTAAAGAGTCCGGTCGGACAGATGTTCCACCAATTCTTCGGCGAAAACATGCTTCGCGCTGACGTTTGCAACGCCGTGGAAGAACTGGGTCAACTGCTGGATCACACTGGTCCTGTGGCAAAGTCCGAACAAAATGCAGCTCGAATCTTCGGCTGTGACAATCTTTTCTTTGTGACGAACGGTACGTCCACGTCCAATAAGATTGTTTGGAACTACACGGTGGCTCCCGGAGACATCGTGATTGTGGATCGTAACTGCCACAAGTCGATTCTTCACGCTATTACTCTGACGGGGGCCATTCCCGTCTTCCTGATGCCCACGCGCAACCATTACGGAATCATCGGCCCGATCCCGCGTTCCGAATTTGATTGGGAAACAATTCAAGAAAAGATTGCCAAGAATCCGTTGATCAAAAATAAGAACGCCAAGCCGCGCATTATGACGATCACGCAGTCGACGTACGACGGCATCGTCTACAACGACGAAGTGATCAAGGAAAAGCTCGACGGCAAGGTCGACATCCTGCATTTTGACGAAGCTTGGTTGCCGCATGCGGCTTTCTCGCCGTTTTACAGTGACATGCACGCCATCGATCGCAACAAGCCGCGCACCAAAAAGAGCATGGTTTTTGCGACGCACTCCACGCACAAGCTTCTGGCAGGCATTTCGCAGGCAAGTCAAATTTGCATTCAGGACTCCGAAACGGAAAAGCTGGATCGCTCAAGCTTCAATGAAGCGTTCATGATGCATACCTCCACGTCGCCGCAGTACGCCATCATCGCAAGTTGCGACGTGGCCGCAGCCATGATGGAAGGCCGTGCCGGCAAGGCCCTTGTGGAAGAATCCATTGCTGAAGCTGTTTACTTCCGTCGTGCGATGCGCGAAGTCGGCAAGAACTACGACGACTGGTGGTTCTCCGTCTGGGGGCCGGAAAAACTTCCGAGCGAAGGCTTTGGCTCGCAAAAAGACTGGATGCTGCACGCCAACGAAAGCTGGCATGGGTTTGGTCCCGTGGCAGAAGGTTTCAATATGCTCGATCCCATCAAGGGAACGATCGTGACGCCGGGCTTGTCCGTGGAAGGCGACTTCTCCGAGACGGGTATTCCTGCTGCCGTTGTAACGAAGTACTTGTCTGAGCACGGAATCATTGTGGAAAAGACGGGGCTCTACTCGTTCTTCATCATGTTCACGATCGGCATCACCAAGGGCCGTTGGAACACGATGGTGACAGAACTGCAGCAGTTCAAAGATGCCTACGATGCTAACTCGCCGCTTTACCGCGTGATGCCGCGGTTCCTGTCAGAATTCCCTCACTACGAGGGTCTGGGCTTGCGCGACCTCTGCCAGAGCGTGCATGAGGTCTATCGCGACTACGACGTGGCGCGTTTGACTACGCAGATGTACACCTCGGAAATGATTCCGGCAATGCGCCCGACGGACGCCTATGCCAAGTTCGCGCACGGTGAAATCGATCGTTTGCCGATTGACTCCCTGGAAGGTCGCATTTCAGCCGTGTTGCTCACTCCATATCCGCCGGGAATCCCGCTTTTGGTGCCGGGCGAACGTGTCAATTCCAAGATTGTTGAGTATCTGCGCTTTGCTCGAGACTTTACCCGCCGATTCCCGGGCTTTGAGAGCGACGTGCACGGTCTTGTGAAGGTCAAACAGCCTGACGGAACCATCAAGTACATGCTTGACTGCGTGCGTGAAGACTAATTATCGAAACACAACTTCTTAACGAAAAAAGAAAATGGCTTTGGATCTGGTGATCTTTAATGAAACTCCCGTCACGATTCTCAAGGTACAGGGAGCCGATAAGTTTTTGGCCCGACTTCTGACGAGCGACGTGACGAAACTTGCCGTGGGCGGAGTGGAACGTTCAGTTGCAATGAATGCGACGGGCGGCGTGCTTGGCACCCCCTGGGTAGCTCGTCGCGCAACGGATGCCTACGAAATCATTCTTGCGGGTGATGAAACCGACGCGTTGCAGGCCTGGATTCGTCAGGTGAGCGTTGCGTTTGAAGCAGAAGTGGGTGTGGAGGCTCTTGCAGGCTTCTACTTCGTCGGCAAGCTTCCGATTGACGGTATCACGCTGCAAGCCGGTCATATGGTCGAAAGCCTTGGCATCCGTTTCATCGATATGGGGTGGATGTGCTTGGCTATCGGTCCCGAAGCCAATATCAAGGCCTTGAGTGAAAACCTGATTAAAGCAGGGGCTAAGAAGGGTGAGCAGACCGGATGGGATGCCTTGCGAATCTTTGCTCGTGAACCTGCGGCAGGCTTGGAATTGGATGAAAGTTCAAGCCCGCTGGAAACGGGCCTGGAAGGCGCGTTGAACTTTGACGATCCCGATCGCATTTTCATTGGCCGCGCTCTGACAGAAGCGCGTTTTAAGGCCGGTAATTACGATCGTATGCAGCTGGTGGCCTTTGACGTTGCGTTTGATCCGGCGCTTCTCGTTGAAGTGCCTTACATTGTGATCAACGGCACGCAATACCCTTGCACCTCGATTGCTCGAGTTCCCGAAGGCCCCTTTACCGTGGCGTTGGTACGTCTGCCTCAGGAGGTCAAAATCGGTGATCGTGTCCCGGTGGATGTCAAGACGGATCCGCGCACGCACTGTGAAGCTGCATTGGTGGTGGACAAGCAAATCTAACTGAAATGAGCAACATGGCTGCCAGCGTTTTTGAAATGTTCAAGCTTGGTGTCGGTCCAAGTTCGAGTCACACCGTCGGACCGATGCGCGCCGCACTTCTGTTTGTCCAGGAGCTCCAAAAGAAGGAGCTATTGCCTAAGACGGAGTGCGTGGTTTGTGAGCTGATGGGAAGCCTCGGCGCGACCGGTCGCGGGCACGCTACCGATAAGGCCGTGCTTCTTGGCTTGTCGGGCAAGGCTCCGGCAACCGTGACCGGCAGGGAGTCCGTAGAGATCCCGCGAGAAGCTGAAGAAAATCATGTGCTTAATCTTGCCGGGATCAAGCGTATTGCCTTTGACCCTGACCGCGACATGATTTTCTCGGCCGACAAGGTTTGTGCGTTTCACACCAACGCCATGGATTTGACGGCACTCGACGCTCAGGGAAACGGTTTGCTGTGCCGTCGTTATTACTCTGTGGGCGGCGGATTTATTGTGGCCGGTAGCGAACGAGACCCGGATGTCCCCAATGAGCCGGCGGCCGTTGCCAAGAGCAAGGTTCAGCCGTTGCCTTATGTGTATCGAAACGGTACAGAGTTGCTTGAATTGTCCATTGAACACAATCTTTCGTTTGCTCAGATCGCGCGCGCCAACGAACGCGTACATCATACGGACGAAGAGATTGACAACGAGTTGGATGCCGTTTGGGAAGCAATGAACGATTGCATCAACCGAGGTCTGGAAGCGGAAGGCATCATGCCGGGACCGTTTGCTGTCAGGCGCCGCGCGAAGCACCTGGCGCAACGGTTGGAAAACGTCAACTCTGCATCTTCTGACCCCTTGTGTGCGCTCGACTGGATCAATGCCTGGGCTTTTGCCGTGGGCGAAGAAAACGCCTGTGGCGGTCGTGTTGTCACAAGTCCAACCAACGGGGCGGCTGGCGTAATTCCGGCAGTTCTTCGTTATTACCGTACCTTTATTCAAGGAGCTAGTCCCGAAGGGATTCGCGAGTTTTTGCTCACGGCTGGAGCCATCGGACTTCTCTACAAGAGCAATGCCTCGATTTCCGGTGCAGAAGTCGGTTGCCAGGGTGAGGTAGGTGTCGCATGCTCGATGGCCGCCGGAGCGCTGGCTGCAGTTTTGGGCGCCAATCCCCGTCAAGTCGAAAACGCTGCAGAAATCGGCATGGAACATTGCTTGGGGCTGACATGTGATCCCGTGGCTGGGCAAGTGCAAATTCCTTGCATCGAACGCAATGCAGTGGCTGCTGTGAAGGCGGTCAATGCGGCTCGTTTGGCTCTCGCCGGGGACGGAAGCCATTTCGTTAGCCTTGACGCTGTCATGCAGACGATGTTTGAGACAGGAAAAGATATGCAGTCCAAGTACCGCGAAACGAGTCGTGGAGGACTAGCCGTCAATATCGTGGAATGCTAACGATTCGCGAGAGATCTGAAATGGCAAAAACAAGCTTTGCCAGAGTGTAAGTTGCTGTAGCTGAAGGGAAAACCCATGTACAATTCGGCGCAGCAGTTCTTGTGGCCTTCTGTGTGAAGACCGTAAAACAAGAACGACTGCCGGTGATGTTATCGTTGCCGGCATTTTCTTTTTCGCTTTGCAGAAAATTCAAGAAAACTTCGCCACCGGACATAAACCGTGAACGCAAAAAAAATTTATCTCCGCAGCTTCGGCTGCCAAATGAACGACTATGACTCCGCCCGCATCATTGATCTGATGCGAGAGCAAGGGTACGAACGTACCGCTCAGCCCGAAGACGCCGATCTTCTGGTCGTTGTCACTTGTTCCATTCGTGAAAAAGCGCAGGAAAAAACCTTCTCCGACTTGGGGCGCTTAAGAGAACTCAAGAAAGAAAAGCCCTCCATGCGTATTGCTGTGGGCGGCTGTGTTGCCAGCCAAGAGGGAAAACGCATCCTGTCACGCTCGCCTTGGGTTGACGTGGTCTTCGGACCGCAGACGCTGCATCGTTTGCCGGAACTTCTTGCCGAGCGCGAACGCACGGGCAAGCCTCAGGTCGATATTGAATTCCCTGAGATCGAAAAATTTGATTGCCTGCCCGCACCGACAGCCACCGGAGCAACAGCTTTCGTCTCTGTGATGGAAGGCTGCAGTAAGTACTGCTCTTACTGTGTGGTGCCTTATACCCGAGGCGAAGAAATCAGTCGCCCGTTGATGGACGTGCTGGTGGAATGTGCACATTTGGCCAGTCAAGGTGTCAAGGAGATCACGCTGCTGGGGCAAAACGTTAACGCCTACTGCGGTCGCGGTACGGACGGCAATCCCGTGGACTTCGCGACGCTGTTGGAATTTGTCAGCGAAATTCCTGGCATTGAGCGCATTCGTTACACCACCAGTCACCCCAAGGAATTTTCGGATCGTCTGATTGAGGCATACGGCAAATTGCCCAAGCTTGCCAATCACGTGCATCTACCCGTGCAAAGCGGATCCGACCGAATCCTGAGCGCCATGAAGCGCGGCTACACGCACGAGTGGTATTTGGGACGCATTGCCAAGTTGCGCGAAGTGCGCCCTGATATCAGTATTGCGACGGATTTCATTGTGGGCTTTCCCGGAGAGACGGAGGAAGACTTTGCCGAGACGATGCGTTTGATCAAGGAGGTGGGTTTTGATGCGAGCTTCTCGTTTGTCTATTCGCCGCGTCCCGGTACGCCCGCAGCTTCTTACAAAGACGACACGCCGCAAGAAGTCAAGCTCAAGCGACTGCAGCATCTTCAGTCTGTGATTGATGCAAAGGCAACGGAGATTTCACAGTCGATGCTCGGCCGAGTCGAGCGTTGTCTCGTGTTCGGTAAGGCTAAGAAGGGTGAAGGGCTTTTGTCCGCACGAACCGATAACAACCGCGTGGTGAACTTCGAGGGCGACGACTCGCTCATCGGTCAGATGGCCAACATTCGCATCACTGAGGTGTATCCGCATACCTTGGGGGGAGAACTGGCCTAACGACGGTAGGAATATGAAAAAAGACTTGAAAGATTTTGTCTACGTCTTTGAGGCGACGGCAGGCGAACTCGCGATGCTTGTGGGTCCTCTGGACGAAAACTTGCGCCAAATCGAAACGGCTTTTGACGCCAAGATCTCTCGCCGCGGAAATCACTTTCGCATTGCGGGCGCCGAGGCGCCAAAAGCCTTTGCGGTGTTGCAAAGCTGCGCGGCCCGCGTGCATGCGGGTGAAGAGATTTCCGTCAACGACGTCCAGATGGCGGTGTTAAGCGAACAAACCGGAACCGACATTGACGACGATGAAGCGTTCATGCTCAAAACCCGTCGCGCGGGACTACAGCCGCGAACGCCCAACCAGAAGAAATATCTGCAGGCCATCATGCAGACCGATGTCGTCTTCGGCGTAGGTCCGGCAGGTACCGGCAAGACTTACCTGGCGGTGGCGGCTGCAGTGGATGCCTACGAACGAGATGCGGTTGAACGCATTATTCTGACGCGCCCTGCGATTGAAGCGGGTGAACGACTCGGTTTTTTGCCGGGGGATCTGGTGCAGAAGGTCGATCCGTATCTGCGCCCGCTCTACGACGCCCTGTTCGATTTGTTCGGCTTTGAAAAGACGCAACGACTCATCGAAAAGCAGATCATCGAGATTGCGCCGCTTGCCTTTATGCGCGGACGAACGCTTAACAACGCGTTTGTGATTCTTGACGAGGCACAAAACACGACGCCCGAGCAGATGAAAATGTTTCTGACGCGCATCGGCTTTGGGACGCGTGCCGTGATTACGGGTGACGCCACTCAGGTAGATTTGCCCAAGGGCGTCAAAAGCGGGCTCACTCACGCCTGCAATGTTCTCGAAGACGTGCGCGGTATTTCAATTGTGCGTTTTACAACCGAAGATGTTGTGCGACATCCGTTGGTGGGTGCCATTGTGAGAGCTTACGAGAAGGCGGAAAAAGAGGCGGAAGCCGCGGCTCGGGAACGTCGAGAAGCGGCGAGGCAAGCCAAGGAAGAACGATATGGCAAAGAAGAAAGCAACGCTTGAAGTTGAATTTGAGCGAACGGACGATACGACAAAGCGCCTTCCCACTCGTGCCGAAATGACGCAATGGATGCTGGCGGCGCTTTCGGTTCCGGCTGCGTTTTGCGTGCGCTTTGTGGGACTTGAAGAGGGCCATGAGCTCAACAAGACTTACCGCGGCAAAGACTATGCCACGAATGTCTTGACGTTTGACTATCAGCATGAACCGACGGCGCAAGCCGATATCGTCATTTGTACGCCGGTGTTGGTGCGCGAAGCCAAAGAACAAAACAAGTCGTTTCGTGCGCACCTCGCGCATCTTCTTGTGCATTCGACGCTGCACGCACAGGGTTGGGATCATGAAACCGATGACGAGGCCGAGGAGATGGAAGCGCGCGAACGAGAAATTATGCACACGCTCGGCTTTCCGAATCCTTATTCGGACAGGGCACGGGGACACTGATTGCCATCGATACCACCACAGAGTTTGTCATCTTCGGGAGTGAACGAATCTATTAAATAGCTATTAATATCTATTAAATCTATTAACAGATTGATAGAAAGAGAGCTGCTCCGAACCTGCGAAAAAGCGTCCTACGAACGGTTACGGAATCGGCGCTGACAGAAATGTCATCGGCACTTAATTCGGCAATTTGAGCGGCAAAAAGTTGCTGTCGTTACGGCAGGGAGCTGTTGCAGACTACCGAGGGTGGAGCTTTTTTGTGAATTGGCCTGCGCAGCTTCGCCGAATTTCACGTGCTTCCGTATAAGGCTCTAAAATGACGGGATTGATGCGAGTTTGATATCGTTTCACATTCCCAGACTCGCGCTCAGACGCAGCTTAGAAGAACAAAATCAAACAATGACAGCTCCTGCCGAAGATACCCCCGCCGTTACCCCGCCCAAGCCTCGTTTCGGTTTGTCTCGAGAGGAAAGGGCCAAGCTTTTGTCACGACTAAAGCCTGCTGCCGGAGTCGTGACGCGCGGTCGAACCGCTGAAGAAGCTTCGCGGCCTGCCATTGATCCGCGTTTTACGCGATTTGTGGATTTTCCGGCCTACAAACAGCTGCGCATTGAGAAAAATGTGGCGCAAAGCGCGGGCATCCTCAATCCCTTTTTTCAATGCCACGACGGCATTGCCAAAGCTCATACTTCGATCAACGGCGAGACGTTTCTGAATTTCTCGACGTATGACTATCTGGATTTGATGGGGCATCCGGAAATTGCGCAGGCGGCGACGGATGCTCTGGAGCGCTGGGGGACCGGCGCCTCGGCCTCGCGCCTTGTTTCCGGCGAACGTCCTCCGCATCGAGCGCTCGAAAAGGTCCTGGCATCGCTTTACGGCACGGAAGACGCCATGGTGTACGTAAGCGGTCATGCGACCAACGTCTCCACCATCGGGAAGCTTTTCGGGCCCAACGACGTGATCTTTCACGATTCGCTCTCTCACAATTCGATTGTGTTGGGTGCACAGTCAAGCGGCGCACGCCGCATTTCATACCCGCACAACGACTGCGAAGCCCTGCGCCGTCTTTTGCTGACGCACCGAGCCTCGGCTGAGCGTTGTCTGATTGTGACCGAAGGCGTTTTCTCGATGGACGGCAACATCGCCGATATGCTGGGTCTTGTGGCGCTTAAAAAAGAATTTGGCGCCTTCCTGATGGTTGACGAGGCGCACGCTCTGGGTGTTTTGGGTAAAACCGGCAAAGGGACGGCTGAGCATTTCGGTCTGCAGCCGGGCGACATTGACATCACGATGGGGACGCTTTCCAAGACTTGCTGCACTTGCGGGGGCTATATCGCGGGGTCTGCAGAGCTCATTGAACTTCTGAAGTTCACTTCTCCCGGCTTTGTTTATTCGGTGGGCATGTCGCCTGTGCTTGCCGCCGCTTCGGCCAAAGCGATCGAAATCATGCTGCGCGAGCCCGAACGCGTGCAAAAACTGCAGCACATCAGCCATTTTTTTGTGCAGGAAGCTAAGCGACTGGGACTCGATACCGGTCACGCCGAAGGCTATGCCGTGGTGCCGATCATGCTCGGAAGTTCTCTGTTGGCGGGCAAAGCTGCCACGCGTTTGTTCCGAGCTAAAGTCAACGTCATGCCGATCATCTATCCGGTGGTCGAAGAGGGGGCGGCTCGACTTCGCTTTTTCCTTTCCGCAGCGCACACCGAAGAGACGGTTCGTCAGGCGCTTTCCATTGTGGAGCGCGAAGTGCAAGCGGCCCGTCAGGACATTGATGCGCAAGTTGGCTGATTCACGTTCGTTTGCTCATGACTGACCGTACTCTTCATCCCGATCCCGCGCCGGGGCCCCGAACGCTTCCCGATCTGTCGGGGCGTTCCTTTTTGCTCCTGCAAGGTCCGCAGAGTGGTTTTTTCCGTGAATTGGCAAAAGGACTCCGAGAAGCGGGGGCGCTTGTCGAAAAAGTCAATTTCTGCGGCGGCGATGTGTTGCTCTGGGGCATGGGGCACGCCTTTTGCTACCGCGGAACGCGCTATGAGTGGCTATCCTGGGTGGGCAAAATTTACCGCGGACGCCACATTACCGATATCTGCGTCTACGGTGACTGGCGCCCGATGCATTGGGAAGCCATTCGCTTGGCCGATACGCTGGGCATTCGCATTTGGGTGTACGAAGAGGGCTATTTGCGCAACTCCTATTCGACACTTGAGGAGTTCGGGGTCAACGGGCGTTCGCGATTGCCGAAAACGGCCGGCGGCATTCGAGCCTTGTCTCAGCAGCTCGGTCCCAACACCACACCCGTCGAACACCATGAAAACGACATTGTTGACAAAGTCGTGCAAGCGATCAAGCATCACGCGGGCAACTTCTTTCTTTGGCCGTTTTTCCGACACTACCGCACGCATCGGCCGAGCAACATCGCTTTTGAACTGATCGGCATTTTGCCTCGCTACTTTTCGCGTGCGCGTCGGGCTCGGCGCGATGCCAAGCGGCTGCGTGAATTTCATGCCAAGCGAGCGCCGTACTTCTTTTTCCCGCTGCAGCTTAATTCCGACAGCCAAATTCAACTCTATTCGCCCTATGTGCGCATGCACGAAGCAATTGCCGACGTGTTGACGAGTTTTGCCAAGCACGCGCCGAAAAACACGCATTTGCTGATCAAAAACCATCCGCTGGACAACGGTCTGATCGACTACGACACCTTTGTCAAAGCTTTTTCCTCCGAACTCGGCATTGCCGATCGCGTGACTTTCGTTGACTTCGGAAACACCGGACAAATGGTCGGACGCAGTCTCGGCGTGGTGCTTGTCAACAGCACCGTGGGCATCATGGCGCTGGAAAAAGAGATTCCGGTCTACTGCCTCGGCCACAGCATCTACAACATCGAAGGCTTGGCGCAAAGCTGGCCTTTGGTGAGTCTCAAGGATTTCTGGAAGGCACCCGCGGCGCCCGACAAGAGCTTATTTGAGGATTTTCGCAATGTGGTGGCGCAGTGCGCTTCGGTGGCGGGCAATTTCTACGGTGCCGAAGGCATTCAGGCGGCTGTGAAAAGTTCTTTGAAGCGGTTTGCAAAGCCGCGCCGCACTTCAGATCCCGATCCGCGCTATGCGCTGCCCGGTCTTTTGACGCGCTAGATCTGTGCGATTTGCCGGATAATGCGTCTGAACGCACAAGTTTTTTGCTCCCACGAATCTTGCGTGAGCAAGTAGCAACAGAAGTCGTACTATGGATGAACTGAATCTTCGTTATGCCGTTGCGGACGATCTGGATTTTGTGAGCCGGGTTGTGACGGAAGTCTCCGAAGGCATCGTCGAGTGCCTTTTTGCCGACCTTTTGCCAATGCAGCAGGCAAGCGACGTGTTGCGGCTTGCCTTCGGGCGAAACGTCGCTCCCTATGTGACGGAGAATGTAATTTTGGCCGAGGTCGGAGATCAGACGGCGGGACTTTTGTTCAGCTACGACGCTTGCGAGCAGCAAATTCCGACACTGATGGAAAATTTCCTCACAGCCAAGCGTATCGATCCGGTGCGAGAAGTGCTCACGGCAACGGTCGACGATGCCCTGTGGGTTAATACGTTGTGGGTCAATCCGCAGTTTCGAGGACGCGGTTTGGCGCAATTGCTTTTGGAGGTTGCCGCTGACAAAGCTCGTGACTTGTCGCTGAAGAAAATCGCGTTGCACGCCTTTGCCGAAAACGAAGCGGCTCTCGGTTTGTACCGAAAGGCGGGCTTTGAGGTGCTCAAAGAAGTGACGCTCGGAGCCCCTTTGAGCGCGCGGCATCCGAAGGGCGGTCGCGTACTGAGTAAGACGCTTGATACGCCGGCCTAGAGAAGAGAGGACGAACCATGGCCCAAACGACTGCCTGCACCCGTCGCGTGGCCGTCACCGGTGCTTCGGGCGGCATCGGCGCGGCGCTTTTAAAGGCCTATGCTGCTCCCGGAACCCGCATCTATGCCTGCGCGCGCAATCGAGACAACCTCGAAGCCAATGCTCGTACGGCGCGTCTGTACGGCGCCGATGTGGTCTGCGAAACGTTCGACGTACGAGACGACGCCAAGCTCATCGACTGGATTGATCGCGTGGTGGGCGACGGGGATCTTGACGTTTTGCTCATCAATCAGGGTGTCTCGGCCTCTGCACAGACGACCGAAAAGGGTTTGATGCCCGAAGCCACCGCCGACATGTTGCGCGAGATTGACGTTAACGCGCGCGCCGATTTGCTGGCCGTCAATGAGGCCGTGCGAAAGATGATCAAGCGAAAAGTCCCGGGACACCATTTCCAGGTGGGCATGGTGAGTTCCATGGCTTCTTTTACGGGGCTGCCCTCTTCACCCGGCTACAGCGCTTCCAAGGCTTGCGTACGGGTCTTTGGACAAGCAATGCGCCGCCTGGTCGCCGAGCACAACATCGGGGTGACGGTGATTTGCCCGGGTTTTGTGGTCAGTCCCATGAGCGAACGGTTTGTGGGCGGCAAACCCCTGATGGTGACGGCCGACGTGGCCGCGCATCGTATCCGTGAGGCTATGGACGCCAATCGCGCGACCTGCGTCTTTCCGAAGATCCTGCGATGGGGCATTGCGCTTTTGCCGCTGTTGCCCGAAGCGCTTCAGGCGATCGCATTAAAGCCTTTTGACTTTTCGGTGATTCCGGACGCCGAGACGCAGGCGATGCAGGACAAAACGAACAACAACCGCACGGATGCTTCATAGCCATGACGCCGGTTGCTCTCAGTCTTTTCTTTTTCGTTGTCGGCACGTTTTTGTTGTGGCTTGCCAATCGGGCGGCTACGCCCAAGGGCGTAACGTTTGACCAGTCGCTTTCGGTGAATCGCCATCTGGAAGTTGCACCGGTGGCGGTGACGGCCGTTTTGGTCTACTGGGGGCTGACGGCGCTTCTGGCGCGTCCCGTCTCCGTTTTCTGTTTGAGCGTTCTGGGCATTGTGTTGCTTTTAGCCGGCAATGCGCTCAAGGTAAAGCTGTTGGGAGAGGTGCCTCTTTTTTCCGACGTGTTCCTTGCCGGTCACGCCCTGCGTTTTCCGCGCCTGTATTTCGGGTATGTGCCCAAGTGGGTGTGGGCGGTGCTGGCAGTCTTCGTGGTGGCGCTTGCGGGCGAAGTGGCTCAAGAATCTGCACACGAATCCCTTCGCGTGCTTGCTCTGGTGTTTTTTGGGGCGGGCGTTGCTTTTACTTGGACGGGACTGAAATTTTTGGTTGGACAAGCGGACGCTTTTCTTTCGGCTAACCCGCCTGTTTTTCGGGCTCAGATTGATGCGGCGCGTTTTACTCCCTTCGGAGCTGCGCTCGTGCATTTGGTAAGCTTCCTGGCTCGGGCCGAAACGATACGCCGGCGGTTAAACCTAAATGGCCGTGAAAACAAGTGTTCAGAATCGACATCCAACGCGCACGAGAATGAGGTCAAAGCACAAAAAACTGACCAAACGCTGCGCCATTTTGTGCTCATTCAGGCTGAAAGCTATTGCCCGGTTGCCGAGTTGCTCAACCGACCGAGCACGACGCCGACAATTGACGCGTTGCGCACTCAGGGACCGGGCGGCAAACTGCTTCTGGATTGGCGCGGTGCCTATACGATGCGCACGGAGTTTTCCGTTTTAACGGGACTCGAAACCACGTCGTTGGAGGCCTACGCGTTTGATCCGTACCAGCTTGCCCGTCGAATTCCGATGGCTTCGCTCGCCCGAGACTTCAAGGCGCGAGGATACGACACGGTAGCCTGGCATCCCAACGACGGTCGCTTTTTCGATCGCTTTGCCGTGATGCCCCATTTGGGCTTTTCTCGACTGATGGATATTGCGGCATTTGCCGATTTGCCTCGCGAAGGGCACTACGTTGGCGACAAGGCGCTCCTGCAAAAAGCCGCGCAATTTTTGGCGACTTGTACAAAGCCAACGTTTCTTTTCATTGTCACGATCGAAGCGCATGGCCCTTGGAGCGGCACCGCCCAAGAGCAACTCGCGGAGTATGAGGAGCACCTGCGCCATCTCGACGAGGGCGTGGATGAACTTGTGAAGTCATTGAGCCGCTCGCATCCCGGCAGCACCGTGGCGCTCTACGGAGACCATCTGCCGAGTCTTGCCGTGTTGCGCAAAGCTTCTCCCGCCACGGCATGGTTTGCGCATCGTTGCGGCGCAGAGACGAGTGCGTCCGAACACGCGACGCCGCAGGACTTGCCGGCGCATCAGATGCGCGACACACTCCTGCGGCTGCATACGAAGCCTTAAGCGGAGGCGTTTTTCTGTGAGGCGTTGAGCGAAGCCGGAATTTCCACCGTGAAGGTCGAGCCTTCTCCCAGACGACTTTCGATGTGCATCGTTGCGTTAAGGTGAATGAGCACATGCTTGACAATGGCCAGTCCCAGGCCCGTGCCGCCCGTGTCGCGTGAACGGGATTTGTCGACGCGATAGAAGCGCTCGGTGAGCCGCGGAATGTCTTTTTCGGCAATGCCGATGCCGTGGTCGGTGACGCTGATTGCAATGGCGTCGTTATCCTTGACGTGCCCAGCCAATTTGATGATGCCGCCGGACGGGGAATACCGCACGGCGTTGGTCATGAGGTTTACGACGGCGCTGCGCAGTTCATCGGGCCAGCCGTGTACGGACATATTGGCGGCGATATCGGTTTGCACCGTGTGCGTTTTGACGGCCATGACGCGAATTTCTTCCGCAATCGTATTGAGCATGCTCGAAAGGTTGATGATTTCGGAGGGCTTGGTTTGCTCTTCGTTTTCCAGGCGAGAAAGTGTGAGCAAATCGTTGATAAGTCGCTGCATGCGACCGGCCTGCTCACGCATGAGGTGCAGGTGAGAAGACTGAAGCTCCAGTTTGGTCGGAGCCTTTTCTTCAATGCCGTTGAGCGCCATATCGAGAAAACCCGAGAGCACGGTCAGAGGCGTTCTGAGTTCGTGAGAAACGTTGGCGACGAAATCACGCCGCATCGCGTCAAGTCGCTCTTGCTCGGTCACGTCGCGTGCAATCAGGATGCGGGTTTTGCGATCCACGTCCACGAGGCGGATCTCGTTGGCGGTATTGGGCGACTTGGTGCGCAGGATGTAGGGGGAGGCAAAGTTGCCGGACTTGATGTAGTTCTGCAGTCCCTCATCGGAAACGAAGGCCAGAAGGTGGCGACCTGCGTCGTCTTCTCCTTCAATGCCGAAGATTTTTTCGGCGACATCGTTGCACCACGTCACCGACCAGTCTGATTTTACGAGTACGATGCCCTCGGGCAGCGCGGCGAGTGTTTTGCGGTAGCGTGCTTCGCGTTCGGTCAGGCGGCGTGTGTTTTTCTCAAGTTGTTTGCGGCTTTTGGCGATGCGATAGAAGATTTCGCTCCAGACGCCTGAGCGCACCGACGGCGTATCGGGCAGTCCCGGTTCTTCCAGCCATTGCGCAAGCAGCGCAATGTAGTTGAGATGCATGAAGATCTCAAGAAAGAGCCCCAATATCAAAAGGCCGAAGCCCCAGACGGGACTGGCAAGCCCGGCAATGCCCAGGCAGACGCAGCAAAGCAGGATGAGCCGGAACACGACCGGCGCCATTAATTTCAAGCGCTTGACCATGGCGGAATCACTTTTCAGACGGCGTCGTTGGCGCGATAACCCAGACCGCGGACAGTTTCGACCAGGGAGGCCGCCGCTGTGCCGGCTAATTGTTTACGCAGGCGAAGAATATGTACGTCGACCGTACGCTCGTCGAGTTCGGTTGAATCGTCCCAGACTCGGGACAAGAGTTGTGCGCGAGAATAGACGCGGCCCGGTGAAGAAGCCAAAACGAGAAGCATCTTGAACTCGATCACGCCGAGTTTGACGGGTTTGCCCTGAACCTTGGCAGAAAAGCGCGCCTCATTGATGGTAAGCGGGCCGCAGGTGACCGTTTTTTCGGCTTCCGCGCCGCCGCGGCGCAGAACGGCGCGTATGCGGGCGATGAGTTCGCGCGGTGAGAAGGGTTTGACGACGTAGTCGTCGGCGCCGGCGTCGAGTCCGGCGACTTTGTCGCTTTCGGTACCGCGGGCCGTGAGCATGATCACGGGCACGGCCGCGTAGCGCTCGTCGCGCTTGAGTTTGTCAAGCCACTGCAGCCCCGAGAGGTCGGGCAACATCCAGTCCAGAAGAATCAGGTGGACGCGGTTTTGAGAAAGAAGGTCGCTTGCTTCCTGAACGCTTCCGGCTCGCAATACGGTATAGCCGGAGGATTCGCAGGCAAAACCGATCAGTTCTCGGATTGCCGGTTCGTCTTCAACAACAAGAATGGTCTCAGCCATGGTTGATTTTTCCTCGTACGCGCTCGTGCGCGTGTGCGTGTGTTTGTTTTTTTTTGATGCGCTGATGTCGCTTACAGTGGAAAATTATGTCGGATTCGTGACAAGGACGTGACAAGAACCGCAAAAGTGTTCAGAAATGCTTTCAAAGGGCGGCGTTGCTTCGCGCAGTAGTTGCTTTTGGTTATCGTCGTTGCGCTAACGCAAAAGAGACTTTATTTGATTTGTCCTATGGCAAAAAAGTTCAATTTTTGCGAAATGCGGAAATTCTTTATTAAAAACAAAGACTTGCACATTTGTATAGCTTGTAATAAGCCTTGATTTGTCGCAAAAGTAAGGGTTTATACCAGCCTCGCGAATGCTTTCTTCGGTCTAAATTAAGCACTGAGACGTTGAAACAGTTTGTTTCAACGCTGCAGTGCGTGACGTGTGGACTTTGGACGCAACCAGGGGCTGCCCGTTCTCAGCGAAGAAAAATTTCAAATGGAGAGCTGTTATGGCAGATAAGAAATCCTCCGCGTGGACCAGCTTGCCGATGCAGATGATGTTCGGTCTGGTGCTGGGTGTGATTGTCGGTGCGTTTACCAACCCCGAATTTGCTCAGACCTGGTTCCGTCCGCTGGGCGACTTGTTCATTCGTTTGATCCGCATGGTGGTCGTGCCTCTGGTGTTTGCCACCCTGGTGGCCGGTGCCGCCGGTATCAGCGACGTCTCGAAACTCGGCCGAGTTGCCGTTCGTACGCTGGTGATCTTTATGATCACGTCAGCCATCGCCGTGATCTTCGGCCTCGTGATTGCCAACATGATTGACCCGGGTGTGGGTGTGACGCTTTCGACCGAAGGCCTGAAGGCCGCTCAGGTCAACGCCCCGAGCTTTGTGAAGACGTTGCTTGAAATCGTCCCGATCAACCCGATGGAAGCCTTTGCCAAGGGCTCGATTCTTCAGATCATCTTCTTTGCCATCATGTTCGGTTTCTGCCTGAACGCGATGGGTGAGAAGGGCCGTTCCGTGTACGAATTCTTCGACATCATCGGTCACATCATGATCCGCATGACCAACATCGTGATGCGTTACGCTCCGATTGGCGTGTTCGGTTTGATGGCCGCCGTCGTTGCTCAGCACGGTATCGCTGTTCTTTTGCCGTTGGGCAAGCTTATTCTCGCGAGCTTCATCGCCACGGCGCTGCTGATCATCGTCATCTATATCCCGTGGGTTAAGTTCTGGATCCGTATTCCGCTCGGTCAGTATTTCAAGGGCATCTTTGAACCCTGGCTTATTGCCTTTACGACCTGCTCGTCGGCCGCCGCCATGGCTGCTAACCTTGTGGCTTCCCGTCGTTTGGGTGCTTCCAACGCCATCGCTTCGTTTGCCGTGCCGCTCGGTAATACCATCAACATGAACGGTACCGCCGTCTACATGGGCGTGACTGCTGTGTTTGCCGCTCAGATCTACGGCTTGCCGCTCACCTTCTCCGATCAGGTGATCGTGGTTCTGACGGGTGTGTTGGCTGCCATCGGTACCGCCGGTGTTCCCGGTGCCGGTCTGATCATGTCGACGTTGGTCTTTACGCAGATCGGCATCCCGCTGGAAGTTGTGGCTCTGATTGCCGGCGTCGACCGTATCCTTGACATGATCCGTACGTCCATCAACGTGGTCGGCGACTCGACGACTGCTCTGACCGTCTCCCGTATGGAAGGCGAACTCGGCACCGAACCTTTCGTTGACGAAGAAGCGAAGTAATCGCGTTCGGTCAGTCGCACGGGCTCTCAGAATCGGGAGCCCGGTCATATCGAGGTCCGTGGGTTTTCGTAGCTCACGGACTTTTTGTTATCCGGCGAGATTTGGACAATCAGGCAAAAACTTGAACCTTTCAGGTGGTTGACTGAATTTGGGGTGCGCTATCCTCACCATGAAACAAGGCCGCAATGCCGGCTTTATAACTTTTCTGTGAGGTGTTGACCATGCATTCCTTTGAACTTTATATGCCTACGCGTCTTGTTTACGGTGCTGACAGCATCGAGAAACTGGCTGCAGCGGCTGCTCCCTACGGCAAACGCGCGCTGATCACCTACGGCGGCGGCAGCGTGGTTCGCAGCGGCCTGCTTGACCGCGTCAAGAAGGCGCTGGCCGGTTTTGAGGTGGTGGAATTTTCCGGCATCGAACCCAATCCCCGCGTGAGCTCTGTCAACGCCGCAGCCAAGCTGGCCCGTGAACAGAAGGCCGACTTTATCGTGGCCGTGGGTGGAGGCTCCGTGATCGACGCCTCGAAGGCAATTGCCGCAGCCGTTAAGTATGAAGGCGACGCATGAGACCTCGTCAAGGACGGCAGCCTCATTAAGGACGCTTTGCCGCTCTTTTCGGTGCTCACGCTTGCGGCGACCGGCAGCGAATACGATGCGCCGGGCGTGATCAGCAATATGCAAACCAATGAAAAACAGGCGATCTCCTCTCCGCTGCTTTTCCCGAAGGCTTCTTTCTGCGACCCGTCTGTGAGCGCAAGTGTTCCGGCATGGCACACGGCAGCGGGCGCTGCCGACATCATGTCGCACACGTTTGAACAGTATCTGGTAAGCGAAGGCAACGACGTAAGCGACGGCTTCTGCGAAACGATTCTCAAGACCGTGATCAAGAACGCACCGATTTGCATCAAGGACCCGACCAATCTCGAGGCACGCTCCGCAATGATGCTCGCGAGTTCCTTCGGCTGCTGCGGTCTGCTTGCGATCGGCAATATGCCCTCACCGTGGCCGTGCCACGCCATCGAACACGAAATTTCGGCCTGGCATGACATCACGCACGGCGCGGGTCTGGCAATCATCACGCCGCACTGGATGCGCTACAGCCTGAACGAAAAGACGGCGCCTCGTTTTGCGCAGTATGCCGTTAACGTTTGGGGCATGGATCCCAAGGTCGATGTGATGGAATTGGCCAGTGCTGCCATTGATAAGACCGCGGAGTTCTTTGCGTCCATCGGTATTCCGCAGCGACTGAGCGAAGTGGGTGTGGACGACTCTCATTTTGAAGCGATGGCCGATCACATCCCGACGTGCTGGTGGCCGTTGTCCGGCGCACTGCGTCCGATTGACAGGGAGGGCGTGATCGAAATTCTGCGTGCTTCGCTCTGATCGAACTGAGCTGATTCAAACAAAGAGGCCCGAGAAGAAAGGTATCTCTCGGGCCGTTTTTCTTGCGGGGCGCCGGACAGACGCCTCGCGGGATGACGATGCTCTATTAGCGACGGATCAGCAGGATGGGAACGTCGCCCTGAGCTGCGATACGAGTGGCAGTCGAGCCCATCACGGCGCTCTTAAAGCGTCCGTAGCCGTGGCTACCCATCACCACCAGGTCGAGCTTCTTTTTCTTTGCAAATGCAGCGATTTCGTCGCCCGGGTTGCCCACGAGGCAAACTTCTTTGGGCGTGAGACCGGCTTTGGCAAGAATCGGACGGATCGGATCGACAGCTTCACCGAATTCCTTCTTCTGCAGTTCGAGCACTTCGCTTTCGGACAGTGCCGGAAGTGCCATGCCTGCCATGTCGGGCATCACGGCGCCGGCGTAGTCGCTTGCGACGTTGATCAAATAGAACGAAGCGCCTTCACCGAAAAGTTCCTTGTGACGCACGAGGTACTTGACGGCAGCCACGCCGAACTTGGAACCGTCGACAGCAATGCCGACGCGCATGGCGTCCGTTTCGGGAACGGCCTTGTTGCGCACGATCAGAATCGGGTTCTTGGTGCGGGCGAGAACACCGTTTGTCACGGAGCCCAGGAAGAGGCCGGCAAGAGCGGTGCGGCCGCGCGAGCCCATGATCACCAGATCGGCGTCAAGACGCACGGCTTCTTCGGCAATCTTTTCGGAGGGATCGCCCACCATAAAGGCTTCGGTCACCGTGATGTGCTTGTCAGACAGGAACTTACGTGCCGGTTCGAAGATTTTTTCGGCTTCTTCTTCGTAGTAGCGCGTGAGCGAATCCTTGCCGACCAAGCGTGCCGCGCGGGCGGGCAGAGGATCGAGCACGACCAGAAGCTCGATTTCGGGGGTGTGACCCAGAAGAGACGTGCGGGAGGCTACAAAGGACAGAGAGTTTTCGCTGTAGCTGCTGCCGTCGATAGGAACGAGAATTTTCATACGTCTATTTCCTTTGTTCTTTCTTGAGTGCGGCGCCCGAAAAGCGTCGAGCTCACAATGTGAAGAAAAAACCGAAACGGTTTGGTGCGGACTGTGGTTGCTCGCTCACCAAAATACCTTATTCGATCATAGCGCAGTTATAAACAGATGCGGCGGCGCATGGGGTGTTTTTTCCGGCCGCCGCGTCTGGCGACTGCGTGCTTTAGGGGTTATCACTTGCGAATGAGCATCACCGGCACTTCGCCTTTGGCAAGAAGTCGCATTGCCGTTGATCCGAGCACAGCGCTCTTGAAACGCCCGTAGCCGTGAGTGCCCATCACCATCAGGTTGAGCTTCTTTTTCTTGGCGACTTTGGCAAGTACGTCACCCGGTGTGCCTTCGACGCAAACTTTCTCATATTCGATGCCGGCCTTGTCAAGCATCGGTACGATATCTTCGGTGGCTTCGCGGTAAGTCTCTTCCTTAATGGCTTCCAGATCCGTGCCCTTGAGCGGTTGCGGCGCACCGGTGGAGACGCCAGCAAGAAGCGTGAGACTGATGTCGCTTGTGACGTGAATCAGATAGAACTTGGAGTCCTTTCCGAAGAAGTCGAGATTGTTGAGGATGTAACGCACAACAGCTTTGCTCTGCGGCGAACCGTCAACGGCGATGCCCACACGCATGCTGTCCTTTTTCGGAATCAGGTCGGAGCGAACAATCAACATCGGCACCTTGGTGCGGGCGAGCACGCCGCGCGTGACGGAGCCGAGGAAAAGCCCCTTGAGGCTCGAGCGGCCGCGCGAGCCCATGACCACGAGATCGGGCTTGGTTCGATCGACTTCGTCGGTGATACCCTCGGACGGATCGCCCACGACGTAGACTTCCTCAACAGGAAGGTCTTTGCCTTTGAGGAATTTGCGGATGGGCTTGAAGATCTTTTCAGAACAATCCTTGTAATAGCCCTCAAGTGTTTCACGCTCGATAAAGCGCAGGGCGCCGGCCGGAATTTGAGGCACGACGGAGAGCATTTCGATTTCGGGCGAGCTTGCAAGGAAGCCTTCACGCGAAGCAAGAAATTCAAGTGCGTGGTCGGTATAGATGCTGCCGTCAACGGCAATCAGGATTTTCATAAGCACCCCTTCTCAAGCGTCGGGGCTTATTGGCTGCAGCTCGTTTTGAGAAACAAACTCGAAACAGTGATAGCCGCGCCGGATAGCCTCATCGTGACGCCTTCTGTCGAGTTGATAAGCGAAAAGTTTTTTCTTTTTCTGCTTCGATATTAGCGCATCACGCGGGTTTTGCAAGCAAAGCGCGAAGAATTTGAACACGGGCCGAATCTGCGCAACAAATGAAGTTTGATACGGAACTCGGCCTCCTGTCAGGGGAAGGAAATGCTGAAACAGCACAAGAGAGGTTGATCACATTGCTGAAAAGCAGATTGGTCGAAAATGTGTTGAGCAAACGTCGTGTGGAGACATTTTCTTGACGTCCTCCCCTGATTGAAATCAGAGGATTCCTTCGGAGTTGCTTACGCAACTCCAAGAGGTTGGTTCTCGCTGTTGGCGCCGGAGTTTCGTGCAAAAGGCACGACGGCTCCTGCGCTCACTTCACGAGCGATGCGCTTTTTATCGTGT